>JAZKDE010000105.1:2037-26977 GCA_040387735.1 Bacteroidota bacterium | reverse complement strand
AGTGAAAGCAGTACCAACGATAACTGTATCAAGTGCAACAATTTGTGCAGGAACAGTTGGAACACTGAAAGTAACCGAAACGGATGATAGCTATGTTTGGAGTGGCGATAACAACTTCTCAGCGACAACGCAAGAAGTGTCAGTATCTAAAGCAGGAACATACACGGTAACAATTTCGAAAAATGGATGTACTGCTTCCGCAACGACTTCGGTAGTTGAGAACACGAATCCAAATCCAGTAATTGAGCAAGTATTACCAGTATGTTTAGGCAATGGTTATAAATTGAATGTAACAGGTGGCTCAGGTAACACCTACGCATGGACAGGAGCAGGCTTTAGTTCAACCGAACAAAATCCATCAGTAACCGCACCAACAACAGCAGGAGTTTATACTTACTCAGTGTTGGTATCAGGAACAGGTGGATGTACAGGCACAGCAACGACAAGTGTAACAGTGAAAGCTATACCAACAATCACAGTATCAAGTGCATCAATTTGTGCAGGAACAACGGATACATTGAGAGCAAGCGGAGCTGATAGCTATGCGTGGACTGGTCCAAAAGGAGCATTCACAACTACTACTGCGAAGTTGGTGATTTCTGAAGCTGGAACTTACACGGTTATCGGAACAACAAATGGATGTTCTGTTACAGCAACAACAACAGTTACTCCGAAAGCGGCGGCAGACATCAAAGCTATTTCTAACGAAGTTTGTACAGGTGGAACAACAACCTTAACGGCAACGGGTGGTGTAACTTACGCATGGTCAGCACCAAATGGTTTCACAGCCACAGGAGCAAATCCAACGGTGTCGGTTCAACAAGTTTATACCGTAATCGGAACAACTGAAGGTGGATGTATCGGAACGGCAACGGCTACTTTAACAATTAAAGATAACCCAACCGTTAAAATTACAGGTGACACCGTTACTTGCTCAGGTGGAAAAGTTACTTTAACTGCCAATGGTACAGGAACATTTGCATGGTCTGGAACTAATAGCTTCTCTGCAACAACTGCATCGGTAGATGTAATTGCAGGAACTTATCAAGTAACAGTAACAAATGCAGGATGTAGTGCAGTTGGAACGATTAAAGTAGTTGGCGATAACTTGTCAATCCAAGCAGGTGGTGCAATAGTATGTGAAGGTGGAACAACTGCCTTAACGGGTGATGCAACCGCAACAACAGGTATTAAATCTTACGCATGGTCTGGACCAAGTGGATTTACTTCAACAGAAAAATCTCCATCGGTAACTAAACCAACTGAGTCAGGTACATATACTTTAACGGTAATCTCAAACGCAGGTTGTACAGCCACAGCAACGACAACGATAACGGTAACACCAGCATCGCTTTCAACGGCAACAGTTACTTTCTGTAATGGAGGAAAAGCTACCTTGACTGCAACGGGTGGAACAGGAGCAACTTACTTATGGACAGGTGGAGCAACAACTTCGAGTATCGAAGTAGCTACCGCAGGAACGTATGATGTAACTATCACAGATGTAACAGGTTGTATCTCGAAAGGTAAATTCACCGTAACAGAAACAGCTAAACCATTAGCAGTGATTTCAGGAGCAACTGCATTATGTACATCAGCTTCAACTGAATTGACTGTCAACAAAGAGGTAACCAATGGTGAGACTTACTCATGGTCTGGACCAAGTGGATTTACGGCAACAACTCAGAAAGTAAATGTATCGACTGCAGGAGACTACACAGTATTAGTGAAAACAGAAGGTGGTTGTGAAGCAACAACGAAAGTAACCGTAACACCAGGATTTACACCAACCGCAGTATGTGGTCCAGTTTGTGAAGGTCAAGACCTAATCTTGAATGTAACAGGTGGTTTAACTTACTTATGGTCAAGTCCAAATGGTTTCACGTCATCGTCGCAGAACCCACAATTGCTGAATGTTAAATTAACTGATAAAGGAGTTTATTCGGTAACAGTTACAGGAAATGGTTGTACAGCAACAGTCGTAGCAACGTTGATTGTTTATCCAAAACCAACGGGTATTACAGCAACGGCTCAAGTTTCAACTTGTGACCAAGATACGCCTAAGAATGACGGTAAAGTTATCTTAGCAGGAACATTTACAGGATTGAAATACGACATTGTTGAAGGAAGCACTTACACAGGAACTAAGAAATACGCAGACGCAATCGACGTTCCAACGGATGGAATTATTAAATCTGGTATTGCTAATCCAAGTACAAATGCAGGCACGAAATACACAGTACGTGTATTCAATGCCAATAATTGTTACACTGATTACACCGTAACAATGCAACAAGTTGTATGTTCATGTGGAGAAGCGAAATGTATACCTTATGGTATCATTAAAACGAAAAGTGCGAAAAAGTAATTAGGTACGAGGTGAGAAAATGGAACCTGTAATATTTAAGTTCTATTTTTTCTAACCTCTAAAAAGATAATAAGTAAAAAGTGAAAATGGGATTATAAGGAAAAAAAGTTTTCAATGCGAGCGAAGACTAACCCTAACCCACGTATGTAAAGCCCTCGACCATTGGTCTGAGGGCTTTCTTTTTTTATAGATAATGATATTTTGATTTAGGTTGTTAACGCCGGCGAGGTTCAAAACCTCGCCGAAGTCTTTCAAAGTAAATTATGAAACTTAAAATAGTTTTCTTTAATTATAATTTGTCGTAAAACATTCCCTCCGTTCTAAAACAGGATAAATTCCAAAACTATGATTTGTATTATTGGCTTATAAAACAATTCCAAACCGAGTTTATCCATGAACAGACGTAATTTTATTCAATCCACCGCTGCCAGTTTGGCATTTTCAGCTTTACCTATTTTGCCAGCTTTGAGTCATAACTTTACTCAGTACAAAACAGCTTTGGTTGGCTCGGGTTGGTGGGGAATGAATATTCTTCGCTGTGCCATTCAATCGGGAGAATCAAAGGTAGTGGCGATGTGCGATGTGGATGAAAACCAACTCAAAAAAGCTCGTGAGGAGGTGGGTAAACTCTGTTCTGACCAACCCAAAATGTACCACGATTATCGGGAAATGTTGGCAAAGGAAAAGCCAGACATTGTTATTGTTGCCACGCCCGACCATTGGCACGCTCTCTGTTGCATTGCGGCGATTGAAAGTGGAGCGAATGTTTACGTCGAAAAACCCGTCGGACATACTGTTATGGAAGGTCGAGCAATGGTTAATGCCGCTCGTAAATATAATCGTACCGTGCAAGTGGGTACGCATCGACGAGTCTCTCCGCATAATATGTCGGGAATGGATTTTTTGAAATCGGGAAAAGCTGGGAAAATTGGTATGGTGCGAGCTTTTGTCCATTATGGCGGAGGTGCGGGTGAAAAATTACCCGAAATTGAACCGCCCAAAGGTTTAGATTGGAATTTTTGGTGTGGTCCAGCCCCTTTACATACCTATAATGCAGGTATTCACCCCAAAGGATTTCGACAGTATATGGATTTTGCCAATGGTCAATTGGGTGATTGGGGGATTCATTGGCTCGACCAAGTAATGTGGTGGACGGAAGAAAAATATCCTAAAAAAATATTCTCAACGGGTGGAAGAGCCATCAAAAAAGATAGTACCGATGCACCTGACCACCAAGTAGCAGTTTGGAAATTTGAAGATTTTACGCTCGAATGGGAACATCGACTCTTTGCTGCCAATGAAGCCGAAAAAACCAATGTTGGTTGTTATTTCTACGGAACAGAGGGTACTTTTCACATGGGTTGGTTAGACGGTTGGACGTTTTATCCTGCCAATAAAAACCAACCAATTATTCACGAAAATCCAACGTTACATGAGCCTGATAGTCAAAATATTAAAGAGCTTTGGGCAAATTTTGTGGATTGTATCAAAACTGGCAAACGTCCTGTTTCTGATATTGAAATTGGTCATCGTTCTTCAAATTTGGCATTATTGGGTAATCTTTCCATGAAATTAGGCCGCAGTATTGATTGGGATGGTGAAAAAGAAATTATCCTCAACGACCCAGATGCTAATAAATTACTCAGAAGAGATTATCGTGGAAATTGGGTTTATCCGAGTTGAGGGATTCTTTTTTCTGATTTGAGAAATATTTTTGCATAAGTTAAATGTATAATAGCCCTTGGTCTGAATGATGAAGGGCTATTTTTATTACCTATTCTGCAACATTTTTTGACAAAAATCGTTCAACCCTTTATATTTACGTATATTTTTCTAATCACCAATCAGTAAAACTTTTCGTTTTTAACAGAAAAATATCCAAACTGTGCCTAAACTTATACCCCATAATTTTTTTTTACTTTTCATCTTCCTTTTGAGTTTTACTTGGGTGACTAATGCTCAAAGTATTACCATAGTGAAGGATGGAGCAGGTATTTGTCCAGGTGGAAAAATTGGATTATCTTGTTCAGAACCTGATATATTAGATTATACATGGGAGTTTTTACGTCCAGCTCCAACAGGGTGGTCAACTCTCACTGGCAAAACTTCGAGTAGTATTAGTCATAATGAAATAGGTCAGTATCGCCTAACAGTTAGAGATATAAATGGGGTAGTTAAAATTTCCAATATTCTTAATGTTATTGGATTGTCAAGTCCCCCAATACCCGTAATTACACCAAGTAGAAATGTTACTCAAATTTGTCAAGGAGATTCAATTATCCTAAATACAGCGATTCAAACTGGCTACTTCTATTATTGGAGTTTTAATAATACACAACTTGTTGTACCACAAAATGAAGCCGTAAAATTGGTGGCTAAAAATGCAGGTAAATACGAATTGTTAGTGGTTGATAACAGTTTGAATAGTAATAGTTGTAGTTCAAAATCTCTTCCCTATAATCTCGATTATACCTCAACGGTGACAGTCAAAATTGATTCTCTTCCACCTTTTTGTGGTTTGACAATACCTCCAAAAAATCTCGTAGCAACACCCTCGGGTGGAAAATTCAAAGGAGTTGGAATTACGGATACCAATTTGGGAACGTTTAATCCATCAACTGCGGGTGTTGGTAAACATGAAATTTCTTATGAATTAGCTCAAAATGGTAGTTGTCCGAGTTTAGTTGAAAAACGAACATTTATTGTTTCTGACCCAAAGGCAATTATTACGACGAATACGGGTAAAACGCAATTTTGTCAAGGAGATATTGCAACGCTTTCTGCTCCCGCAGGAATGAAAAAATACGAATGGTTTTTAGCAGGAAATCCAGTAGGTTCATTAAATAAATTAGATGTCGGTGCAGGCGGTGATTTTCAGCTAAAAATTACTGATGATGTAACTTGTGAGAGTCTTTCTCCTCTTGTAAAAATTGAATTTTTTAATGCCACAACCGTAACAACCGACCTAATTCCATCCGTTTGCGGAACTGAATTTCCAAGCATTCCATTAAAAGGAATACCGTCGGGAGGAGCGTTTACGATTGACGGAGTATTTGCTACGATTTTTGATTATAAAAAACTGGGTTTTGGCAAACATAAAATTTTTTACCAATTAGATGGTTCATTACCTTGCTTGAAAGGAAGTGCAGAACAGGAAGTCGTTATCCAAGATTATCCCAAACCAAACTTAGGTTCTGACATACTTTTAGGAAAAGGGAATAGTATTATTTTAAAGGGATTCGTAGATCAAAATATGACTTATTTATGGACGCCAACTATTGGTTTAGACAATCCAATATTAGCCAGTCCAACTGCCAATCCAACACAAACGACTGAATATACGCTTACGGTTAAGACTACTTTGGGCTGTGAAGGCAAAGATATTATTAATGTTGTGGTGTATCAACCTGTTTATATTCCTTCGGCATTTACGCCCAATGCTGACGGAATGAATGACCTTTGGGAATTGCAGGGAATAGAAGTTTATCCCAATACTGAAGTTCAAATTTATAATCGTTGGGGCAACATCGTTTTTTATTCAAAAGGCTTTTACGTTCCATTTGATGGTACAGATAATAATAAACCGCTTCCCGAAGGTATGTATGTTTATAAAATCAATCCCTTTCCCGATAGACCTGATTTTCAATATAAAGGGACTTTTATGTTGTTTAGGTAAAACATATTAAACGGAAATGGGGCAAAACCAAAATACAATCATCAGCTTTACCCCATTTATTCTTTTCTCACTTTCTTCTCTTAATTCGCTGAAAGCAAAACTTCAATATTTCCACGAGTAGCTTTTGAATACGGGCACGCTTGATGAGCATCTTCCATTACTTGAATCCCTTCTTCTTTTGAAAGATTTGGAAAATTACCGTGAAGTTCAACCGCTAAACCAAAACCTCCCGTAGAATCCTTTCCAATTGAGACTTTAGCCGTAATTTCGGCATCTGCAATATTTCTTCCTTTGGCTACCGCACCAACGGCTCCGTTAAAACACGCAGCGTAACCTGCGGCAAATAATTGTTCAGGATTGGTTTTTCCACCGTGTCCACCCATAGCGGCAGGCATAGAAACGTCAAAATCTAAAATTCCATCTGATGATTTTACGTGACCTTTACGTCCACCCGTATTAGTGGCTTCTGCGGTGTAAATAGGAGCAATTTTTTCCATGATTGTTTTTAGTTTATTATTAATTCATTTGAAAGCCTAACGAAACTTGTTGAAAGATAGTTTACTTGAACAAAAGAAAGCCACCCCGAATCTCGGAGTGGCTTTGCTGTGAAACCTCTTTAAACTTCTCAATTAAATTTTTTAGTATTATGATGAAATGTAACCCGATAATTTTAATTTGGTATAAATTGAACATTTCTAAGATGCTCTAAATTCCGAATTTTTACATTATCTAATATTCGTTATCTGCCTTTACAATCTTGATAAGAGAACCACTCGTATCGGACAACGAACAAGTTTATTTGTTGATTACTAAATCTAAATTAAGGGATGTTTTTGACTTTTTTCTGAGAATGAGACGAAACCTTAAAAAGAAAAGACGAAAATATTGATTCTTGATAATTGATGCTGTTTTTTAACAATTTCACAGTTTTTAGAGCCTAATCGCTATTTTTCAAACCGAACCCCATCTTGTATGAAAATGATGAATAATACGCTTGAAAACTATTTTTTTGGAAAAATGGGGTTGTTAATATGATTGTTTTTGAGAAAAAACGATGTTTTTATCGAAAACAATTTCGCCTAAAACATAGTCTTGAAAATTGCACTTTTTTCCCCGAAATTTATTGTAAACCTGTTTGTTCAACAAATACAAATTTTAGTTAAAATTGATTTTTTACGTATTTTATACTGAATGAGGTCATTTGAAAATAATTTTATAAATACTTTGAATTGTTATATTTATGTATAAAATTTAAGTAAATAATGAGTGTAAGTACTCAAACATCAACGTAAAATTTTACTAAAATGACTATAACAAACCAGTTTCAGACTATTACAGAAAGCCTAAATATAACGAATAATGAAGTAGAAATCCTTGATTTATTGGTTGATACGCACAATATGTTTTATGATTATTCCAAGAATAGAGTGATTTCAGTTATTCACGGAAGAGATTTTCATTTGGTTTTATACAATGCTCAAGATGGCGACCGAGGTTTTGCGATGTACACCGTTGAGAATTTTTGTGAACACGAAGGCGATTTAGTGATGCTTCGTAATATTTTTGCCCATGCTATTCACAACGGGCTTAATAATTATCTTATGCGTTTGGCTCGTAGCAAAGTAGAGGATATTTTCTATATGACTGATACTTTCAGAGCTTTATTTAATAAACCCAAACCAATTGATGATTACGAAGTACAATATCCGAGATTACCTTCTTCATTAACATACTAAATAGTCAAAGCCTCTCCGAATCTCGGAGAGGCTTTTTTGTTTGGAAGTAGTTTATCATTGCCGATAATATCTAATCTCCCTTTTCTCTGGTAAAGGGTACTTAATAAGTGGATTTGAAAAATTAGCAAACGGTAAAGTATTTTTCGGAAAAAAATGGGAATTTGAGTAAAAATAAACTGACAAATATCCATGAAAAAACTAACCTTATTATTCCTTTTGGTGGGACTACTGTTCTCCTGCGGAAAAGCTCGAGAAGCCGCAAATGCTGCTGAAGGCTTGAAAAATTATGCTGAGGGCATGAAAGAATCGGCCAACAAGATGGAAGAACGGCGTGCAAAAGGTGATACTGTTTCGATGCCTTACGCCGAATTGCAAAAAATGCTTCCTTCGAGTATCTCTGGATACACCAAAGATGGTGACCCCAAGGGTGAATCCGTGAATATGGCAGGAATGTCGTATTCAACGGCGTCGCAAGTTTATAAAAATGGGGATGCTGAAATAACCGTGAATATTATGGATTATAGTGCTTCGTACGCAGCTTTTGGTGCCGCAACTGCCATGATTGCTTCGGGTTTTTCGGTGGATAATGACCAGGAGCATGTTGGAGCGGTTGATATTGGAGTAAGTGGTATAAAAGCGTGGGAAGATGTCAAGAAAAAAGAGAAAAAAAGTACGGTTATGGCGGGTGTTAATGAGCGTTTTTTGGTAACTGCCGAAGGGAGAAATGTAGAAGTTGATGCTGTGAAGCAAGCCATTAAAGCAGTTGATCTACAGAAATTAGCAGGAATGTAAACGAAAATCCTCGAAAGTTTTTTAACTTTCGAGGATTTGAAAACCAAACATAAATTTATATTATCTCCTGCAACTCATGCACGTAAAAACGCTTTCTCTTTTATTGTTAATTTCAACATTTAGTTTTTTTTCCTGCAAAAAAGATTTACGATTATTCGATAAAGACCCCAAAACTTTTTTGACCGAATATGGAAAGGAGAACCCTGAAGATAAAGTAGTTATAGAAACGGTACAGGGTGATATTACGATAAAGCTTTACGCTGAAACACCGCTTCATCGAGCCAATTTTATTCGATTGGTCAAATCTCGCTATTACGTAAGTCGAATATTTTATAGAATTGTTTACCAAACTGCCATTCAAGGTGGCGGGGAATATTTAGACCAATTAGATTATCTCGTGCCACCCGAATATAATCCCCGTCTTACTCACAAACGTGGTGCTATCGCAATGGCTCGTTATGACGAAGGAAATCCCGAAAAGGCGTCATCTCCCACGGAATTTTTTATCGTAACAAATGAAGTTGAAGCTCGTAAACTCAACGGGAATTACGTAGTTTTTGGCGAAGTTATCAAAGGAATGGATATCGTTGATAATATTCAGCAAGCACGAGAATATTATGAAAAACCCGCAATTCCTGTATTTTTTAGAATTGAAATGCCGTAATTGATTTTGGATTGCGGATTTATCTTCTCAATCAGTAGTAGTTATAAGTTCACTCTTTTCCACCATTCGCATAATTGATTGGCTATTGTTTAATTTATGGACTTCTGAAATAGCGACCCAAGCTAAATCGGTTGATTCAGAAGATACGCTGAGTTGTTCGTTCATATCTGCTTCCAACAAAAACCTTACGTCGTAATGTAAGTGCGTCGGAATCCCTTTTCGTTCGGGGATTTCGTGAATGTCAATGTCAAAAATATTGGGACTAATTACGTGAACATGATTCAGTCCAGTTTCTTCTTCTGCTTCTTTGATGGCAACATTCAGTACATCCGAATCTCCATCGCAATGTCCACCCGTTTGAAACCATTTATCCAGCTTTCGATGGTGGGTTAATAAAGTGAATTGTCGAGATTTATCCACAATCCAAGCCGAACCTGTTACGTGTCCGATGAGTAATGAACGTTCAAAGCAATCAAGATTTTCTGTTACGAAGGTAATCATTTGCTCCTTAAATTGAATTTCTTGCGAGCGAGAGGGTTGATGATTTTTTAGTAGTTGGAGGAGGCTATTTCTGTGCATTTATTTTAAACTAAAGATGGTGAAATTCTGTAAATAAATTGGGAAATGGGATTTAATATTAACTTTTCTTTTTCCCGATTCGAACGTAAATCTAATATTTGGATGAGTAAATCTTAAAGCAAAACTACAAATTAGTCTCGAAAAACCATCCAATCGTCAAAAATCTGAACACTTTAAATTTAAACTTGTTAAATTTGATGAAACGTTAACAATTCAAAATCATGAAAAAAATATTCCTTGCCATTTTAGCAAGTATTTCTATTTCGGCAACTGCCCAAGTTCGTTTACCACAACCGAGTCCAGGAGCATCGGTTTCACAAGTAATCGGTACAACTGATGTATTGGTTAAATATTCTCGTCCAGGTTTAAAAGGTCGTGATGTTTTTGGAGGGGTTGTTGCTTACGATAAAATCTGGCGTACAGGTGCTAATG
This sequence comes from Bacteroidota bacterium, assembly GCA_040387735.1. Taxonomy (GTDB): domain Bacteria; phylum Bacteroidota; class Bacteroidia; order Cytophagales; family Spirosomataceae; genus Arcicella. Next base: position 16,730 of record JAZKDE010000105.1, on the reverse strand, counting down.
GTGCTACTCAAATTACTATTTCAAATGATGTAATGGTAGGTGGTCAAAAATTAGTAGCGGGTACTTATTCTATTTTTTCTATCCCTACTTCGGGCGATTGGACGTTGATTTTCAATAAGGATATTACTGCTTCGGAGCAATCTTATTCACAGGAAAAAGACGCTTTACGTATTCCCGTTAAGCCTTCTTCGGTTACAAAAGCGGAATGGTTTACGATTGACTTTACTGACCTTTCAGACAGTACAGCAAACATGAATATTTATTGGGCAGATAAAAAAATCGTTGCTCCATTCATGGTTGAAACTACTAAAATGATTGAAGCAAATATCAATAAAGTGGCAACTGATAATTCAAATGTTTTGCGTGGAGCAGCGGATTATTTATCGGGAAAAGGTAAATTAGACCAAGCTTTAAAATTGGTAAATACGTCAATTGCAGGAGTTGAAACTTTTCGTAATGTTTGGACTAAAGCTCAGATTTTGAGTAAATTAGGAAACTATGCGGAGGCTTTGCCTTTGGCTCAAAAAGCACTTTCTTTGGGTGGAAATGACCCAGGATTTGCAGGCGTGAAACCAGCGATTGAAAAAGCAATTGCTGACTATTCCGCTAAATTGCCAGTGGTAACGCCAGTTTTGAAGAAGAAAAAATAGTTAATAGGTTGCAAACCTGTTCTACTAAAAATCCCTCACCGAATTAATTTTCAAGTGAGGGATTTTTTATTACTTTTATTTCAGAAACAGCCTTCTGATAAAATGCTGAAATTGGTAATTTCGTTAAAATTTAATTCTTTTAAATTACAAATTAACGATTATTTACTTTTCAAATATGCGATCAAAATCTTTCTCACGTCATTTCTGATGTCATTTGTATCTTTCTCATCCGATTCCGTAACTTTCAAAACATCAGGGTTTTGATAGGTCAAAAACGCAAGATTTGTTTCTTTCCCTTCCATCATAAACTTAGGAATTGAGATGTAATAATCCTGATTTACGTCCAATAATTTACCGTTGATTAACCATTCATTTTTGGCTTCGTCGTGACTGATTTTATCCCATTGTAAAAAACCTCCGTTTCCTTTATTTTTCACACCTGTTTCTAAAATTCTTTCCAATAAACGTCCTTTCAACGAAACTTCAACGACTTTTCCACCGTAAGGCAATACCCGCATGATGTCCAATTGAGTGATTTTTCCCGATAATTGGTCGTCAATCCTAACTGAACCGCTATTGAAAATTGTACAATCTACTGGTTTTGAAGCGGACGCTGTCATCGCTTTTGCAATCAAATCTCCCAAATTTGTATGGCCATTTCGCATAGTGCTTTCACGTCCATCCAGAGGTTCTGTTAATTGAGCCACAACATCGTTTCTGCTCATACCTACTTTTAGGAGGGCTACGTCCATAATGTCGTCCCACTTTTTCACAACTGCTGCCACTGCCGAATCCTGCGGAATGCTTTCGTCAACTTTTCGTAAATCGCTATTTACTACTAATTCTTTGGTTTTAACATCGAAAGAAATGGTGTGTACGTAAGCCGTTTTAGCATTGGCATCTGCTTTTGCAAGCGTTACTCCTTTCACTTTTTCAATCATGTTATCGTGGTCGTGTCCGCCCATTAATAACTTTACATCGGGTAGCATTTCTGCTAATTTGGCATCATCCGCCTTGTTCAAATGCGTGATGGCTACTACAAAATCACATTCTGGTTTTAGTAAATCATACGTTTTAACGGCTGTTTCAAAAAAATCTCCGTAATAAACGTAATCTTTTTTATTAGCTGGTAAAAGCACCGAAAACATTCCCATTTTGACTGACTGTCCTTGGGCATTTTTAAAAGTTAAAATTACCGTTTTAGGAAAAGGAACTTTTACCCCATCTACCATTTTGCCAAAGGGTTCTAAATTGCCATTTTTGTTTTGCAAAGCATTGGTCGTCACCCAATTGAATTTAGATTCGTCAATGCGTTTTTGTAAATCTACTTCGTCTAAATCAAATTCGTGGTTTCCTAAACCAACCCAGTCAAAACCAACGGCATTCATGGCTTCCACCATTTGTCGTCCTTTGATACTTTTACCCTCGTATTTGAAGGTACTGATAAGAGCAGGATTCAAGAAATCACCTGCTAAAACAGTCAAGGTATTCGGATTTTTTTTGAGTAATTCTTTCCGTAAAGTTGCCACACGGGCCATTCCGCCTACTCTTCCACCTTCTAAAGGTGAAATTTCATAGACATCGTTTACGTGTAGAAAAGTAATTTCTACTTTATTTGTAGCCGATTTGCTGGATGTTTGCGAAGTTTTACAAGAAAAAAGAAGAGCCGTAAGTAAACAGCCGTATAAAATAAATTTGTTCATATTGGGTATCATGATTGATGAATCGTGGTTTTCAATTGTCAAAATTAACTGCTGTTATTGATATTTTCAATCAAATACTGATGAAGCCCCGAAATCTGCCATAAGAGCAAAATTTGACCCCTTTGAATTCTTAGTACTATTTAAAATTGCCCTACATCATCTCTAAAAAAGAGGAATTGTCCGCTATTTCAACGGTTGTCCAGTGGCAATCACAAATATATTTATTATCCATTTTTGAAAAACCTTCTGCTGAAAATGAATTTAAAAGGTTGATATTTCCTTGGAGTTTAATATATAATTGGTGAAAATGATAATCTTCCACTTGCTTTTCAACGATGACAAAACCTTGCTCAAATAAGTCATTCACCAATTTATTGACAGGGTCGCAAGCGGGGCAATCTTCTACTGAAACTTTTTCCATTATTTTAAAGGAATTTCTTTGATAAAGGTTATTTTTTGAGCGTAATCATTGACAAATACTTGCCAAGCTCCACCTTCGCCGTGCTGTGGATTTGCTAAAGTTAACGAAACTGCCACTTTAATATTAGTATTAACGGTATATTCGCCCACTTTCGGACGAAAACCAAAGGTCGGGTGGGGGCTAACTTGCAATCTTCCCCAATATTTAACTTTGTCGTAATTTACGTCCAACAATGATTTTTCAACGCTATAAAATTCCGATTGTCCAGGCAAACCACCGTATAATTTTGTCCCTGCGGGAATAACAAAAACTGCCCAAGCATCAACGCCAGGATAATTTCCCGAACCTTGCCAGCGTTTAGCTTTATTTAACAAAGAATCATCGGAAGTTTGTACGGCTTTAATGCCTGTTTGGGCAATGAAAGTAGATAAAAGAGCAGAGGTTTTTTGGGTTGGAATATTTTTTTGTCCACAGGCAAAAAACAAATAAGAGGCAAGGATAAATAAAGAAAATCTACGAGTCATAGTGAGATGGTTTATTTTTTTAAAATTAACAAATGTTACTATTATTAAGGCAATTTTGAAGTATTCTTTTTATTAGGAATACGATTTTTTTCTGTCGTATAAAACTGGAATAGTTATTGAACCTGATTGATATTGCCTTACTTTAATTAATAGTTCAAATTTTGATATTGTTTTGCTTAAATCATTGTCTAATTTTCTGATCTTAGACAAGGCAGAGTCTTGTCTCTACCAATTTGACAAATTGTTACAATTTTATCATTATCCCATTTTCCGTTTATCTTTGTTACTACAAATAACGCATTTATAAAATATGCAATTTCTATTTCCAACCTTTCTTTGGGGACTTTTGGCTTTGTCAATTCCCGTTATCATTCACCTGTTCAACTTCCGTAGGACTAAAAAAGTCATGTTTACGAATGTGGCTTTTTTGAGAGCAGTTAATACAACTACGTCATCTTTTCGCAGATTAAAACATTTGCTGATTATGGCGGCTCGTATGGCATTTATTGCGGCTTTAGTGCTGGCATTTGCTCAACCTTTTCTGCCTTCTAAGTCGGGAAAAGGTGTAAAAACGGGTGGTGTAGCGAGTATTTATGTGGATAATTCGCTTTCGATGCAAAATGAATTAGACAAAAAAACTTATTTGGATAAAGCCATTGCAAAGGTTGAAGAATTATTGACGGCATTTCCACAAGGTTCTCAATTACAATTAGTTACTAATGATTTTTCGTCGGATGAACACAGCGTTGGAAATGCACAACAAATCAAAGACCGAACAACAACCATTAAGTTTACGCACACGCCACGCACTTTTGAGAATATTCTGAAACGTCAGGCGAATTTGGCTTCAAAGCATAATTCGCAAGGAGGAAATCAATATTTATGGTTTTCCGATTTTCAAAAATCAACTTCGGGCGATTTGTCAAAATTGAAACTTGATTCAACTTCTCGTCTTTTTGTTGTTCCCGTACAAGCGAAGGCTTTGCAAAATGTTTTCGTGGATTCTGTTTGGATGAGTACGCCTTTCGTACGTGAAATGTCGGCTAATCAATTGACCGTGAGACTATTCAATACGGGAGAAAGAGCCGTTGAAAATCTTCAAGTAAAGCTTTTTATTGACGAAACGCAAGTTTCTTCCACCATTGCCAGTATTCAATCAAAGTCTTCAACGATTGCCAGTTTCTCGTTTACCGTTAAAAATAAAGGTTTCAAAAAGGCTCGAATTTCTTTCGATGACACGCCAATTACTTTTGATAACGACTATTATTTTGTTTTAAATGCAGCACCAACTATTAAGGTTTTGCACCTTTTTGGACAAGCCTCGACGGGAAAATATATCCCGACCGTTTTTGATAATGATAGCGTTTTTGCATTTAGAAGTTTTTCGGCTTCCAACGTTGACGTTGGGCAATTCAAAACGGCAAATTTGGTGGTTTTAGAAGGCGTACAAAATATTGATGGAAGTATTAAAACAGCTTTGCAAGACTTTGTGAGAGCGGGTGGTAGTTTATTTGTAATTCCTTCGCAAACTCCTGATTTACAGAGTTATAATGGTTTTATGAGTTCGTTTAATATTCGTGGAATTCAAGCAAGGACAATTACGCAAGCTGATTTTACACCTTTGGCTGAACCCGTAAAAACCTCCTCGTTTTTTGTGGATATTTTTGATGATTCTACCCAAAAGGAGTTGCTTCAAATGCCAAATCAAGGAGGTGTTTTGACGTGGCAAGCCCTTGGCGATAAACTCTTGAATTTTAGAAATAGTCAACCATTTTTGACGACTTCTAATGCAGGAAAAGGCAAAGTGTATTTGGTTGCTTCTCCGCTCGATGCTCAGTTTGGAGATTTCGCTCGTAATGCTCTTTTTGTACCAATTATGTACAAAATTGCGGCTTTGAGCGTGCGTCAAGAACCAACCGCTTATTCGTTTGAACAAAATACTTTTACGGTAGAAGTGGACGATATTCCGAAGACAGCAACTTTTAAACTTAGAAAAGGGAAATTGGAAATTATCCCAGTTCAAAATTTGAATGGAAAGCAATTAACTATTGAATTGCCTAAAGCCAATCAGTTAGCCGATAATCAGTCGATTGAATCTGGATATTACGAGTTGGTTTTGGATGGGAAAGTAGAAAGATTAGTCGCTTTTAATCATGACAATAAAGAATCAATGATGGACTTTTATAGCGTTGATGAACTGAAAAATATTTTCAACGGCAATAAAAACGTTCAGATTTTTGATAAAATAGATGATGCTGATTTTGTGAAAACCTTCAAAGACCAAAACTTTGGTGTTGCTCTTTGGAAGTATTTCTTGATAGCGGCTTTAATATTTTTGGCAATAGAAATTTTGTTGGTAAGATTGATGAAATAGTAAACGGATAGAAAATAAAGCAAACAATTTATTGTTGGATAATTTTGATTTTATTGAGATAAAAAACTTTATTTTATTGGATAAATAGATTTTTCGACTAATTTTATAAAAATCACAATCAGGCATTTTTAAAACTTAATCTTATGCTTAGTAGAGTTGCAAATTCGATTTATTGGATGAATCGGTACATTGAACGTGCCGATAATTACGCCCGATTCATTTCGGTAAACTTCAATCTTGCCTTGGATTTACCGCCCAATGTTCCAGAACAGTGGAAACCACTAATTGTTGCTACGGCAGATAATTACATTTTTGAGAAATATTACGATGCTCCAACTCGTGAAAATGTTCTTTATTTCATGGCTTTTGATGTTAGAAATCCTAACTCGATTTTGTCGTGTTTATTGGAAGCTCGTGAGAATGCACGTACTATTCGTGAAAGTATTTCTCGGGAAATGTGGGAGTACGTTAATCAGATTTATTGGACGGTCAAAGATGCCGCCGCCGAAAGTAAATCTTGGGAATTAGCTCGTTATCAAGGATTTTTAGAAAATATTAAATCGGGAAGCCAATTATTTTATGGTATCGTAGATTCTACAATTACTCGAGGAGAAGGTTGGCATTTTGGACGTTTAGGAAGACTTTTAGAACGTGCCGACAAAACAACTCGCTTTTTGGATGTAAAATATTTTACCCTTTTACCCGAAATTGATGCGGTAGGTTCACCACTTGATTTGTTGCTTTGGTCGGCCGTGTTAAAATCGGTAAGTGCCTATAATATGTTCCGTCAGCAATATCAAATTGTTAACCCAACTGCCATTACTGATTTTTTGTTATTAGATAAAAAATTTCCCCGTTCAGTAATGCACTGTATTCGCCAGGCAGAATTGTCATTATACGAAATTTCAGGAACAGCCATTACCAATTCATATTCAAATCCTGCCGAAAAGGCTTTGAGTAGATTGCGTTCAGAAGTAGAATTTACCGAAGTAAAAGACATATTTAAAATCGGATTACACCAATATTTAGACGAATTTCAGGAAAAAAATAATGCCGTTGGTGCTGCAATTTTTAAGACTTATTTTGATTTAAAACCAGTTCTTGAAGAAGAATCTATGAATGTTGTGGTTAATCAATGATGAGTTTTTTACTTTTGTAACCTCATCGGTCTTAGGTGTAAGGTATTAGATTTTAAAATGACACATTTTTTTTCTAATACTTAATACTCAATCCCCAATCCAAAAACCACAAAATGACATATTGTTTAGGAATTAAAGTTAAAGACGGTCTTGTTGCTATTGCCGATAACAGAATAACAGCGGGAACAGAAGTTTACTCGAATAAGAAAGTTTCAACCCATCAAATCGGGAATCATTCGTTGTTTATTATGACGGCAGGTTTACGGTCAATTAGAGATAAATCTATTATCTATTTTAACCAGTTGACGAAAGAAAAAGGCTTCACGTTTGATTATATGTTTGAAGCTGTCAATGCTTTTGCTGAGATGGTGCGGAAGGTTGCCGAAGAGGATAAAGCAAGTTTAAAAGAAGAAGGCTATAAATTTAATTTGCATTCCATCATTGGTGGGCAAATGGAAAAAGACGATGAGCATAAACTTTTTTTGATTTTTCCAGAAGGGAATTGGATTGAAATTAACGAAGGCTTAAAGTATCAAATCATTGGGAATTCAAATTACGGTAAACCACTATTGAACCGAACATTAACCTATAATACATCCATCGAAGAAGCCTTGAAATTGGGTTTTCTCTCATTTGATGCCACTCAGGTAAGTGCCAGCGATGTTGATTATCCGATTGATGTTATTGTATATCATAAAAATACTTTTCACCTTGTTGAACATCGTTTAGAAAAAGAGCAAATGGAAGGTGTTACCAAGCAGTGGAATGCCCTTATGAAGTCTTCAGTGGATAGTTTGCAGACTGAGTGGATACAAGACGTTCTGGGGGCTTAATTTTAAGCAAAATGAAATTAAAAATTGAGCATGAGCTTTTATACGAATACTCTGATGCGGTTCATTTAGAGCCGCATTATTTGTATTTGCAACCCAAGGAAAATTCTTTACTCGCCCTAAAGTCATATCAACTTGAGATTGACCCACAACCCGACTTTTTAGCCAATAATCTTGATGCTACTGATAATACTCAACAAATTATCTTTTTTAGCAAACCTTCAAAAAAACTTCAAATAAAGGCAACTTCCATCATTGAAACTACGGAGTTTAACCCTTTGTCATTTGTTTATCATCCCTTTGAAAATAGCCAATTACCCATTCAATACAATGACCGATTGCAACAAATGTTGTTGCCGTATTTAACAAAAGATGGAATTACGACGCTAATTGATCAAACGGCTCGACAAATTGCGGGAAATGTAAATTGGAATACTACTTCCTTTTTGACTGAATTGAATCGTTTTATCAATGGTTTTGCTTACGAAATTAGAGAAGAAGGGCAACCCAACTCCCCCGAAATCACCTTGCTAAGTCAAACAGGTTCTTGTCGTGATTATTCGGTATTATTTATGTCAATGTGCCGAGTAATGGGGATTGCTGCCAGATTTGTGAGTGGTTATTATTTTGCCACTCATGCCGAAAATCCCGACGAAGAGCAGTACTTGCACGCTTGGGTTGAAGTATATTTACCCGGAGGAGGTTGGCGTGGATTTGACCCAACCCAAAACTGCTTAGTATCGGGAAAACACGTTCCAGTAGGAACATCGGCAATTTCAGAAATGGTTACGCCTGTACACGGAACATACAGAGGAAGTGCCAGTAGTACTTTTCAGACAAAGGTGAAATTGGTACAAATATAAAACGAATCTCCAGATTCGTCTGTTAGCGTAAATATTCACGAATCTGGAGATTCGTTTGTAAGAATATGACTGAATTTATCTACCTCAACGGAGAAATTCTCCCTGCTGAAAAAGCTCAACTTCACGTCTCTGACCTTGGATTAATGAGAGGTTATGGGATTTTTGATTTCTTCCGTGCTATTGATGGACAACCGATTTTTATCGAAGACCATCTCGACCGTTTTGAAAATTCAGCTCGTTTAATGGGACTTCCCATTCCTGAATCTCGTGAACGTTTGCGGGGAATTATTTTGGAAATTATTCGACTAAACCCTCAAGAACTTTTGGGCGTTAAAATGATTATGACGGGAGGTTATTCAGAAGATGGTTATACTCCCGCCGAGAAATCTAATTTGATAGTTACTGGAAAACCATTTGTATTTAAACCTGCCGATATTGGTATGAAATTAATGTCGATGGAATACCGCCGAGAGATTCCAGAAATAAAAACGCTGAACTATATTGTCCCCATTAGAGCATTGAAGGAAATGAAGGCTCGTGGTGCAGATGACGTTTTGTATCACCGAGACGGTAAAATTTCGGAATCATCGAGAAGTAATATCTTTATCGTAAAAGACGAAAAAATTATTACCCCACTTGATGGAGCATTATTTGGCGTTACGAGGAAGCATATTTTGAATTTTGCCAAAAATTACTTCACCGTAGAAGAAAGAGATGTGACCGTTCAAGAGTTTTGGGAGGCGGATGAAGTCTTTACTACTGGTAGTACAAAACGTATAGTTGCTATTACAAAGACTGATAATCAGATGTTTAGCGAAGGAAAGGTTGGGCGAATTACAAAAAAGCTCCAAGAGTTATTTTTGGAAGAAGAAAAAGCTAATGAAAAAATTACGCTCTAAATTTTGAAGGAATTTTTAAAAAATATACATTTGAGCAGATGTTTAGAGAATAATAGGTGACTAAAAAACATTTTACCCGTTTTAAGTTTGTTCTTTATTATTTTGCTATTATTTCTAATTTTTAACTTTAAACAATAAACTGTCGTACAATTATGGGCTTAATGTCATTTTTTAAGGGTGTCGGAGAAAAAGTTTTCGGAGGACACAAAGAGGTAGAACCTGCTAAAGCTGCGGAAGTTGAACCACTAAGAGCAAGTGCATTGTTGGCACACGTAAAGAGTTTAGGTTTACCTTACAACTCTTTGACTGTGAAAACTGCTGGCGATACTGTGGTTTTAGAAGGAGAAGTTGCTAAACAAGAAGATGCAGAGAAAATTGCATTGGCAGTTGGTAACGTAGAAGGCGTGAAAGTGGTTGATAACCAATTGAACGTAGCTGAACCTGCTGAAGAAGCAAAATATCATGAGGTTGTTTCTGGTGATACTTTGTCTAAAATTGCTAAAGAATATTATGGTGATATGATGAAATACCCAGTGATTTTTGAAGCTAACAAGCCGATGTTATCACACCCTGATAAAATCTATCCAGGTCAAGTATTACGTATTCCACCATTGGCGTAATCTTGATGTTTGGTTTTCGATGTTAGTTTTAGCGTATTCCGAATATCTAACATCGAAAACCGAATTATTTCCCCTTTGCTCTCTTTGCTTCCACTTCCTTTTGTTTTTTCTCTCGGGCGGCTAAAGCTTTTAATTTTTTTTCCATTTCTACTGGATAGCCCAATAAATCTCTTAGAACCACCGATGCACACACGCCACCAAAAGCAGCGGGCATATAGGAAATTGTTCCATAAGCTGATTTTTTGAAGTTTGAACCATCAGTTAGCATTAATGATTCTTCCATCATTTTCTCCGTTGAATAAACTGCTTTAATTCCCGTAATGATTCCTAATTTACGTAAACGCTTTCGCATCAACGAAGCCAAATAGCATTCACGGGTATCGAACAAATCTGCCGTTCTGATTTTTGTAGGGTCAATTTTTCCTCCTGCACCCATAGATGAAACAATTCGCAAGCCTTTTTGGTGAGCGGTTGTTAAAAGGGTCAATTTTGGCGTAATGGAGTCAATACAATCCATCACGTAGTCGAATAGTTGACTACTTAATATCTCCTCGGCGGCTTCTGGTGAGAGGAATTCACGGATGGAGGTTAATTTTAAATCTGGATTGATTGCCAATAACCTTTCAGCCATCAAATCGGCTTTAGGTTGTCCGTGTGTGGTAGCAAGGGCGGGTAATTGACGGTTTCGGTTGGATGGATCAACAACGTCTCCATCGACAATAGTCATTGTTCCTACGCCCGAGCGAGCAATAAATTCTGCGGCAAAAGAGCCAACACCGCCAAGTCCCACGACTAAAACGTGGGCATTTTGTAATTTTTGGAGTCTATCATCTCCAACTAATAATTTGGTTCTTCCGAGCCAAGCTAAATCACTCATTTACAATTATTTATTAAATAGGACAGGCTTCCAACCTATCTCTTGTACCAAAATATTCATCAACAGGTTTTAAACCTGTTCCACATTTACGCTTTAAATTACTTCTCGAATTTGGTAATCCGTAGCTTTATCTGAATTTCGAGTCATTAATTCCCCGATAAATCCTGCAACAAATAGCTGAACACCAATAATTATGGCAACTAATGCCAAGAAGAAAAGTGGATTATCGGTTACATTTCTAAATTTTAAATGGTTGGCGATGGCATAAATTTTATCTCCAATCAAATACAAGGTTATTATTGTTCCAATCATGAAAGACAGTATTCCAAAACCGCCAAAAAGGTGCATCGGACGTTTGCCAAATTTTTGGACAAAAGTAATAGATAGTAAATCTAAAAATCCGTACAAAAAGCGTTCTATTCCAAATTTCGTTGTGCCGTATTTTCGTGCCTGATGTTGTACAACTTTCTCCCCAATTCTCTCAAAACCATTCCATTTTGCCATTACGGGAATGTATCGGTGCATTTCTCCGTAAAGCGTTATGGTTTTGATAACTTCATTTTTATAAGCTTTTAGTCCACAATTAAAATCATGTAAGTAAACTCCTGACATTGAGCGGGTTGCGGCATTATAAAGTTTTGTCGGAATGGTCTTTGTAATCGGGTCAAAACGCTTTTGTTTCCAGCCTGATACTAAGTCATAATCGTCTTCAGTAATCATTTTGTATAACTCAGGAATTTCGTCAGGGCTGTCTTGAAGGTCAGCGTCCATCGTAATTACGACCTTACCGCTTGCCTCTTTAAAACCCACGTGAAGAGCCGCCGATTTACCGTAATTTCTACTAAATGAAATCCCTTTAATATTTGTATTTTCCCCAGAAAGGCTTTTGACAACTTTCCAAGAATTATCACGACTTCCATCGTTGACAAAAATGATTTCGTAAGTAAATTTATTTTCGTTCATTACTCGTTCTATCCAAGTGGCAAGTTCGGGCAATGATTCATCTTCATTATAAAGTGGTACGATGACTGATATGTCTAACATTTTTAATGCGTTTTTGCTTTAAGCAGTAGGCTATGTGCGTATTTAACAAAAGTTTAGAAAGTTTCAAGTATCTGTAAGTAATTAATTTTGCTTGCTATAGTATAACATTAATGCCTAACAACTAAAACCTAAGTCCTACCAAAATCAAAATATCAAGTAATAGTCCTTTAAAAGTGCCTGAAAATCAGGCGAATAACTTTCATCAGAATTCTTGATTAACAATTCTTGGTTTTCAATCTCTTGTTTTGCTTGTCCAAAGGTCGTAATAATTCTTAATATTTTACTCCCTTTTCGATGTCTAATCGTAAGTTTTTTGTGTGGATAAAGACCTTCTGAGATAGCCAAAGTTGCCAAAACAGAACTTTGGTATGCTGGTAATAAGACAACAAATGTGCCAGTGGAGGAAATTAACCGTAAAACGGAATGGATTAAATCATCAAATGAAAGCGTATCGGTGTGAAGTGAATTATTTCGAGCTGTTTCTTCTGCTTTTAAGTGATTCTGAAAGAAGGGAGGGTTGCTGATAATTAAATCGTATTGTTTTTGGTGTTCTGGAAATTCAGAAAATAATTGAATTGAGGTATTAATAACGCTAATTTTGTCTTTGAAAATACTTTCTTGAATATTGGTAATAGCTTGATTATAAGCACATTTTTCTATTTCGACGGCATTGATTTGAGCATGGGTACGTTGGGCAAGCATCATGGCAACTAACCCAGTTCCCGTTCCAATATCCAAGATTTTTTTCGCTCTTTGCACATTAGTGTAAGCACCCAAAATACAGGCATCGGTGGTTACTTTCATCGCCGTTTGGTCTTGATGAATAGTAAATTGTTTGAACGAAAAGTGAGTATTTGCGGGCATAATTTTGATAAAATGCAAAATTACGCCCTTTCTGGAAATGAATCTTTAATGTAGTAATTATTAGCCCAAAAAATCTTCGATACCTTTCACAATATCCTTCGCCCCTTGTCCGTAAAGCATGGTTTGATGATTGCCCCAAACTTCTTGATATTGGCAATTTTTCATCAATTCAACGGTTTCTAAAGCAAATTCTTTGGGTAAAAGCGGAGCATTTAACGCATAATTCATGGTGCCATTTAATAAAATAGCGGGTTGTTCAACGGCTTTTATATAATTCAGCCACGGCTCACCGAACGAACCTTTTAGAATGGCTTCGGTCATGTTTTCGGGTGTGGAACGTTGGGTAATGGTTCCATCCTCATTGGTCTGCACATCAGCTTGATAATAACTCAACATCGTGTCTTCCCAATAAGTCATATACGCACCCGATTTTACTTTTTCAAGATAAGCCTCAAACGAAGGATAAGTCTGTCCAATTCTGCTCAAAGCGGGAATTAACATTTCCTTTGTTTGTGGATGTAAACGTGCCGCCGCATCCAGTAAAAGCATTTTTTCGATGCGTTCTGCATTATGAAAAGCCATGTAAAAAGTCAATAAAGCTCCAAAGGAATGACCACCGATGATACATTTTTCTAAACCTAAAACGTCCATTAATCCCAAAATATCTTGGGCGTGGTCTTTCATCGTATAACCTTCTTTGGGTTTGTCACTTTGCCCCCTTCCCCGTAAATCGACGGAAATAATGCGATATTTTTTGCTTAATCCTTCTTTCAATAAACCGTCAAAAGCACGAGCATTGGCGGTAAGCCCGTGCATTAAAATGACAGTTTGTCCTGGGGACTCAGAATCTAAAAAATGAAGGTTAATATGGTTGGTTTGAATGGTTTTGCTAATCATGTTGAAATACCCATTTTTAATACTTTGAAAAGCCTAAATTCTAATACCTACATTAAATCGGATTATGATTTTTAACCATATTTAATTGAATGGCTGGTGTTAAATCTTTTACGCCAAAATGCCCATAAGGAATACTTGAAAAGCTTTTTTCGCCCGTTTGGTTGGGAATTCTGCACGTATTTGTACCGTAAACAATACAGCCAAATTGTACGATTTCATCTACTGACGACCAAATGCTGTATTTATAAGTCCCTTCCGATGCGGTATTTGAATTGAGTTCGGTCAAGAAAGATGATACGCCATAAGGCCCAAAAAATCCCACTAAATAACCTGGATAAAACCCATTTGTATTAGCACAAGTTGGCGTAGAGCCTCCCGAAGAATAGCAAGAAGTGAGTCCTTGATTTGCACCAGCAATACCCACAAAAGTATCTATGTAAGTAATTGGCGAGCCTAAATTATAATTTCCACCCGCTAATAAATCGCTTGCGGCACCTCCTTTAATGGCTTTTCTGGCTAAGGTTACGCCCATCGAATGACCCACAATATCTACTTTGGTAGCACCTGTATAGGCTTTTACGGCTTCAATAAATTTGCGGATTCGGGTTAAATATTCTTTGCTGTGGTATTGTTGTCCCGATAAAAGTGCGTTGGAAGGTCCCCAGGTAATGGCATAAACTTCCGAACTCTTATAGCCATTTGCGGTGAAATAATTAATAGAGTGTGTCCAACCCGTTTGTCCAGTACTGGTGCCAACGGCTTTGTCAGAATTTCCATGAATAAATATAACGGGTTGATTTACAGGAGCATCTGTGTCGGATGTTTTACCGCCGTAACTAAACCCTGCCCCCTGCGGAAAGTTGTAAGAACCGTAACCGTTGTTGTTTAACCACGTTTGAAAATGAGTTGTCAGTTGCGAAGTAGCAGGATTTATGGCACTTATTTTAGCGGATTTTATTGAATTTTGAACCGTTGGGAATACCTCAGT
>JAZKDE010000105.1:0-1937 GCA_040387735.1 Bacteroidota bacterium | reverse complement strand
AAAAATACATCGGTTACTTTCTGATAACGTGCTTCTAAATTATCATTGGCAAACTTTTTAATCTGGTGTGTTTCTATACTAAATCCATTTTTTAGAATGACTGCCGCAATCGGTGTTTCACCCCATTCGTCGTGATTTACGCCAAAAACGGATACGTCTTGAATGGCAGGATGGCGAGCGATAACTTCTTCAATATCAATGGGATACACATTCACGCCGCCCGAAATAATTAAATCTTTTTTCCGTCCTGTCAAAAACAAATAGCCGTCTTCATCTAAATAACCCACATCGCCCGTCATGAGCCAGCCATCTTTAATAGCTTCGGCAGTTTTGCTTGGATTTTTATAATATTCTGTCATCAATAGCGGACTTTTTCCGACAATTTCCCCAATCTGACCCTCGAGTAATTCTTGGCCAAAATCATCCACAATTTTGATTTCCATTAATTGCGGCGCTGCCCCAACGGAACCTGCTTTTTTACGAAATTCGGTTTTATCCAAAATTGTCATGAAGCCTTCGGTTAATCCGTATAATTCATAAAAAACATTGGGTGTTCGGCGGTCTAATTCTTCTTTGTGTTCGAGTAGGAGTGGAGCTCCAACCGATAAAATGTATTCTAATGATTTTAAATTTTCTTGTTTGAATTCTTCCAAATTTAAGCAAGAAACAATTTGAGACGGAACAAGGATTGTGTGCGTAACTTGTTCATTTTTAATAACTTCAGTAACGGCGTGAGGGTCAAAATGGTCGAGAAGAATATACGTTCCACCCACAAACATTACTGGAATTAAGGTCAAAAATGAACCATTGAAAACGATTGAACCTGAGTGCATGACGATGCTTTCGGGAGTCATTCTGAAATAATTGGCAAACAAAGAACCGTACAAAGCCCGCACTTGATGACTGATAACAATGCCTTTTGGCAAGCCCGTTGTGCCACTGCTGTACATAATATTGTACGGATCATCGGGATGAATTTCAATTCTTGGTGGTTCTGTTTTGTCTTTAGATTCCTTTTGTTGGTGATAATTGAAATAATTGTCAGATTCTGAATCAATTAGCCAAAAGTTTTTGCCGTTCAATTCGTGCCTAATTTCGTCAATGTATGGCATCAAACTTTGATTTGAAATGACCAAATCGGTATCAGAATCATTCAATAAATTAACCAATCCAGAGCCACGAAGCATGGGACTATTGGGTACGCAAACGGCTCCAATTTTGGCACACGCCCAATAGGTTTCGTAAAGTTCAAAACTGTTGGGCAATAAGGTTGAAACTTTACTTCCTTTGGTAATTCCGATGGCTAAAAAAGCGTGACAAAGTTGATTAACCGATGCGTTAAACTCGGAATAAGTGAGCCGTTTTTCGTTAAAAACAAAAGCCAAATGATTGGGACGATAACGAGCGTTTCGGGTTAATAACTGACTGATATTGAGCATCTTGTGAATGACGATTTACGAATGGCTTGAATGAAGAACTTTCTGATAGATTATCATTCAAACCATTCGTTATTTGAGCTATTTTTTATAAGGAACATGAGCTTTTAATTCAACTGAAAACAAACGCCCGATTAATGGGGAACCCACAAATTCACGTTGTTTTGTATTGAAAATGTTACTCATGGCAGCACCAACGGTAAAAGTTTTGGACAACATATATCCAGCGCTTACATCAAATGTTGTGAATCCTCCCAATGGGCCGTAATCGAAGTTTTTTAGGTAATTTACCTTTGAGCCGTTCGCTAAAGTTGCCGTTACCACGCCACGCTTTCCTGCTCCCGCTTCCGTCCCAATTTGACTTCCAGAATAGAAATCAAAACTTTCTACTGCACGCATTGAAAGATTTACATAGAGCTTTTTATCCATTAAGTTTTGGAAACTCAACGTAGCTGCCACCCGATTTTTAGGCGTGTTCAAACTCTTCTCTTCGGTCGAAAC
>JAZKDE010000104.1:0-46728 GCA_040387735.1 Bacteroidota bacterium | reverse complement strand
AACAATCTATTTTAGTTAACAAAACGGCTAAAGCTTATATCAGATTGGGAGTTGTTTATTTGAGAGGTAAAAACTATCAGTTTACGATTAATAGTTACCAAAGTGCTTATGATACTGATTCATCTTTTGCTCCTTACTACAAACGTATGGGGGAATATTATATCATCTTCGGAAAATATAAAGATGCTTCTAAATTGTTTAGAAAATATGTTGATAGAGCAGAAGCAACAGCCCCAATCTTGTTAGAAACAGCAAAATTGTTGTTCTTGGCAAAGGATTATGAAGGTTCAATGGACTTTACGACAAAAGCAGAAGCAGGTGGAGCCACAGATAATGATGTTTACAGAATGAAAGGCTACTCAGGAGTTGAATTAGGAAAGTGTCAAGAAGGAATTGATAATTTAGAGAAAATGGTTAAAGCAGGTGTTAAGCCTTATTATTTGGATAATGTTTATTTTGCAAAGGGATACCAATGCTTGAAGCAAGATTCTTTGGCGATTCTTTATTACGAAAAATCAGCTCCAGAAGATACGATCAATAACCATAATGCTACCATGTACAACATTGTATATGCTCAGAAAAAATATGCAAAAGCTGTTGATTATGCAACTAAATCGATGGAATGGAAAGCTAAAAAGAAACAAACATTAACCAGTACAGATTGGTACAATGCAGGAATGGCTCAGTATTTTGTAACAGCTTATACGCCAAGAGAAGATACACTTGGAAGATATAACCAAGGTTTAAAAGCAGATTCAATGTACGCTAAGGCAATTGCTATTAATGACAAATTTGCGCCATTCCATTTGTACCGTGCAAGAACAAATAGTTATATTGACTTTACAGGAACAAAATGGTTAGCTGTTCCTCACTACGAGAAGTTTTTGACAGTTGTGGATATGGCAAAAGCCAACAAAGAGCAATTATACGAAGCTTATAAGTATTTAGCTGGTTATCATTTGAGTATCACTAAAGATGTAGTAAAAGCTCAAGAATACGTTGATAAAGCAGTTGCAATTAAAACGGATGACCCTGATGGATTGAAAGTTTTGTTGAATCCTGCATCGGCAGTACCAGCAACTCCTGCAACACCAGTTGCTCCAGTGAAGACTCCAAAAAAATAAATTTAAACTTTTCAATACTCAAAGCCCTGCCAATTGGTAGGGCTTTGTTAATTTTGGGGGTTTTAAAATAATTATCAATTTTCAACATTTAATCAATAAGCGTTGAAAATATCAATAATATCAAACCAAAAATATGTACGCACTAATCACAGGAGCAAGTAAAGGCATTGGTAAAGAAATTGCCATTGAATTAGCAAAAAAGAAATTTGATGTGCTATTAATTGCACGTTCTGCCAGTCAGTTGGAAGAGGTTGCAAAAGAAATACAAAGTAAATATGGCGTAAAAGCTAATTTTTTGGCGACAGATTTATCGACTTCAGATGTGGCACGTTCTGTTTATAAATGGGTAGAACAAAATAATTATCAAGTATCTGTTTTGGTAAATAATGCAGGATATGGTTTGGCAGGGAGTTTTGAAAAATTTACGATTGAGCAAAACCGTGATATGATGAACCTCAATATGATTACTTTGACAGAAATGTGTCAGGTATTTTTACCGATGTTGAAACGTCACTCACAAGCCTATATTTTGAATATTGCCAGTTCAACAGCCTACCAAGCATTACCCCAAATGGCAATTTATGCGGCTACTAAGATTTTTGTTTTGAATTTTTCACGAGCATTAAAATTTGAATTGAAAGATTCGCCTGTGTCGGTTACTTGCGTAAGTCCAGGGGCTACAGATACCAACTTCAATGATCGTGCAGATATTCCCGCAAAAGCCCGAAAAGCGGCTGAAAAAGTGGTAATGACTCCGCAAGAGGTAGCTAAAACTGCGATTGATGCCATGTTTGCGGGTAAAACCGAAGTAATTCCAGGAATTGTAAATAAATTGGGTGCATTCTTAGCGTGGATTGCTCCAAAGGCTATTACGGAGAAAGTTGCGGCTGGAATTTATGAGTAGATTTTGGGTATAAACAAGACACTACCTTGTCTGAGGCAATAAAAATTATTTACGAATGCTATTGAGACAAGGCAATGCCTTGTCTCTACAATAATATAATTTACACCAATTTTCCTTCATCATCGTATCGAACTTCCTCATTGGCAATCATCTCTCGAATCATCGCTTGAAATTTGGCTTGATTAGAAGGTTGCATAATTTGCGTAATCAGTTGCAAGCTCATTGCGCCGTTTTGTAATAATTCCTTTATTTTTTTGCGAATAATATTATCCGAAATGTTGTCTTCATTTTCAATTTTACTCTGACGTTTTTTCTTCAAACAATTATCACAAACGCCGCATTCTGTATCCGTTATTTCATTGAAATATTCTAATAATAATTGCGTTCGGCAACGGTTAGAATGCTCCATATAATGCTTTACGGCTTTGGCTTTCTGTAAATCTCTTTCTTTCCGATTTTTAATTTCCAACTCCTGTAAAGGCAATTCTCGAAGGTCAAATCGGGGCGTCAGAAAAGTTAGTTGTGGTTTATCTTTTTGCTTGTCGTAAATCAGCACATCAAATTTTTCTAAA
This sequence comes from Bacteroidota bacterium, assembly GCA_040387735.1. Classification (GTDB taxonomy): domain Bacteria; phylum Bacteroidota; class Bacteroidia; order Cytophagales; family Spirosomataceae; genus Arcicella. The sequence continues at coordinate 44,128 of JAZKDE010000104.1, read as the reverse complement.
ACTAATAACCAAGCCTCCACTTCTTTAACTGGGATTGAATACGCTTTGGCAATATTGGCTTCTGAAATATTCAAAAATGTCCCAAAAAGTTCTCCTCCGTACATTCTGAGCAATAATTTGATAAAAGAATCGTACTTCGGATTGCGTAATTGGAAGTCATATAATTGCCGATTATCCACAATAAACATAATTTTTGAAGTATTCTTAAAACCTTCTGAAAGTTGAATGAATCCTTGTATTTCAAGAATCTTTAGTGCAAAATAGGTATCGGTAGGAGGGAGGTCGAAACGACGTTGAAATTCTACCAAATCAAAATCATAACTGGCAAATTCTCCCGCTCCAACTGCCAACTGAAAAAGATTTCCCAAGCATTGATAAACTCGTCGGATGAGTTCAATGGGCGGATAGGATTGTTGTACATTTTTCTCCAAACCATCAATATCCGACTGGTTAAATAAAGCAACACCATAAGCCTTTTCACCATCACGCCCTGCCCGCCCTGCTTCCTGATAATAAGCCTCTAAAGTATCGGGTAAATCCAAATGTACCACAGTTCTCACATCGGGTTTATCAATTCCCATTCCGAAAGCATTTGTTGCTACAATCACCCGCACTTGGTTTTTTATCCACGATTCTTGCCTTTTGGTGCGTTCGGTCGCATTCAATCCTGCATGGTAAAAAGTGGCTTGAACATTATATTTATTTAACAAATCTGAAATCTCCTGTGTACGTCTGCGGTTGCGAACATACACCACCGCCGAACCTTGGACATTCTGCAAAATCTTCATCAAGCGTCTTTCTTTATCGTCTTCTTTGAAGGCAGAATACGACAAATTGGCTCTCGCAAAACTCTGTTGAAAGGTTTGCGGATTTGCCATTTCCAAACGTTCAAGAATATCCATTTTTACTTCTTCGGTTGCCGTAGCCGTTAAAGCAACCATGGGAACAGGAGCAATGAGTTTCCGAAATTCCGCAATTTTCATGTAAGGCGGACGAAAATCATAGCCCCATTGCGAAATACAGTGAGCTTCATCAATCGCCAATAGATTGATTTTCATTTGTTTAGTTCTTTCAATGAAAATCTTGGTCTGCAATCTTTCGGGCGAAACGTAAAGGAATTTTATATCGCCATAAATACAATTATCGAGGGCAATATCAATCTGGTTTTTGTGCATTCCTGAAAAAATGCCAATCGCCGAAATGCCACGCTTTCTAAGCTGTTCTACTTGGTCTTGCATCAAGGCAATTAAAGGCGAAATAACAATGCAAATGCCTTCTGACATCAACGCAGGTACTTGAAAACACAAGGATTTTCCTCCGCCCGTTGGCATAAGAGCGAGCGTATCACGACCATCAATTACCGACTGAATAATATCAGTCTGTAAAGGTCGGAAGGTGTCGTATCCCCAAAACTGTTTTAATATTTCTTGTGCCTGCATTGATTGAAATTTGGACGTAGTACAGGATTTTAACCTGCAATTCTCTTATTTATAGGTTGAAACTTGCGTTTTGTTTTATATGGCGGTAATAAATGTCCCTTCTAATAATTCTTTCTTAATTGTTTTGATTCTATCGTTTAAGGTAATGTGTTCAAAATCAATGCCTTCTACGCAAATTACTTTGAGATAATTTTCTACTTCGGGTTGGTGGTTAGTTTTCTTTCCAGTACGAACATCAATGTATTTTGAAGTTGTCCAAAGTACTGCCCGAACGGTTTGGCAATCTTCATCAGTCATGACAAATTCAGTCACGAGTGTGTTTTCGTTATGATAAATTACCGATGAAATAATCTTCACTCGCTCGCTCACTTTTGCCGATGAAACATACGCAATTTGGTGATTATAAACTACCCAAGAAGTCTGATTATGGACAAAATAATCGTTGTAATCAAACTCATAAACCATCGCAACTTGGTCTTCTCGGGCATTGAAAAAATAGTCGAAATACTTGGCATTATTCAAATGTTGGAGTGGGTCGCAATCCTGAAAACGAATAACCGCCTTTGAATACAATTTCTTATGGTAGGTTTTATTGGGGTCTAACTGGAACATACGTCGTAATGATAAATGATGAGTTATTAATTATGAATGCAAAGGTAGTTTATCCTACCTTTGATTAATTATCTTGAATGAGCGTAATAGCTAAAATTTAGCTATTGCCAAAAACGAATGAATTGTAAATATTCGTTAAAACCGCTAAATTAGCAAGTAAATGTATCTCGATTCTCCAGAATCGAAAACATATTCAAATAAAAACCGAATGACAAAAATATTATTAGTTGAAGACGACGATAGTTTAGGTTTTGTAGTAAAAGACAATCTCGAACAAGAAGGCTACGAAATAGACCTCCAAACCACAGGAAAAGCAGGACAAAGAGCCTTTCAACAGAATCAATACGATATTCATATTCTTGATGTGATGCTCCCAGAAATGGATGGTTTTACACTTGCGGAGTATATTCGTAGCACAGGAAGTGATGTACCAATCATTTTTTTAACGGCAAAATCTCTTAAAGAAGACCGCATCAAGGGTTTGAAATTGGGAGCGGATGATTATTTGACCAAGCCATTCAGTATCGAAGAACTAATTCTTAGAATTGAAGCTATTTTGAAGCGAACAGGTAAGAAGTCAAATGTTCCGCTTGCTGTTCATTCTCTCGGAAAATATACTTTTGATACCAAAAATTTAAAGCTCATTTTTGAAGAAAAAGCTCAAGATCTAACGCATAGGGAATCCGACCTGCTGGAGTTTTTGGTTCAACATAAAAATGAAACTTTGTCGAGAGATAAAATCTTAATTGCCATTTGGGGAGACGACGATTATTTTAAAGGCAGAAGTTTAGACGTTTTCATCACTCGACTTCGTAAATATATCAGTCAAGACCCAAGCGTTAAATTAACCAATGTTCATGGAGTCGGGTTTAGATTGGAGGTGTAAACTGTAGCACGGGAGTCCTTCCCGTGTGAACTGCAAGTATTCGTTCAAAAGAGATCTAACTGGAAAAAATCCAGTGATACATTATAATCTTTAAATTTTCCCACTACCTTTGCAACAGTTTATGGTGCTTTCTATTCGTTATCAAACGAATTTAACGCTTAATAGGGAAATCGGTTCAAAGCCGATACTGTCCCCGCAACTGTAAGTTTTATAAAGTCATACCATTCTTCAATAACCACTGGAAACAGTTGGCAGTGAACAGTAAACAGTAAACAGAATTAATTTCTGATAACTGGTAACTGATAACTGGTAACTGAAATCGGGAAGGTTTAGGTAATGATAAAACGAGTCAGGAGACCTGCCATTAAATCATTCTTGGTTTTTGTTTACGGAAGATGAACACAATCGAGCGGTAGAATTTCTCTTTTTATTTTCTTGGTCAATTTCAGCGGTACTTCCGTCGGTCAAGGCTTAACGAATTTTTGTTATGTCTTTTGTCGTGTATTCTGTACGTTATCGAATTTTATTTTCATTATTGGGTTTGGTTTTACCCGTGTTTGGCTACGCCCAAGAAATTGCCAACAAGCAAATTGATGAAGTAAAAGTTACGGGTTTTGCGACGGAACATTTTATGGCGGGTTTGAAAGTGCAAAAAATAGATTCGGCCACTTTAGCCAGATTTCAATTCCAAACCTTAGCCGATTTCTTACAATTTCAATCACCAATTGCTTTTAAAAGTTACGGTTCTGGACAATTGACGAGCATTTCTTTTCGTGGAACTTCGGCGATGCACACGGCGGTACTTTGGAACGGACTAAATATCAATAGCCCAATGGCGGGGCAAACGGATTTTTCTACCGTTCCAGTTTTGGGTTTCGACGAAATGTCAATTCAATACGGTTCAGCCGCCAGTTGCGTAGGGACAGATGCGGTTGGTGGAAGTATTTTGTTGAGTTCCGTTCCGAAATGGAAACAAAAAGGCACGAATTTCACCATTGGCGGTCAGTACGGGAGTTTTGATAATTATAATGGACAAATGGGTTTGAGATTTGTAAAGGTCAGTAAATCGGGCTTACAATTTTCGGGTAAAACTTTGTTATATGGAAGCCAATTCAATAATCATTTTAACGCAACCGAACGGACCGATAATAAAGGCATAACTTATCCAATTGAGCCATCAGAAACTGCCCAAAAAGGATTTATTCAAGATTTATATTTGAAGAAAAAGAATGGCAATATGCTTTCTTTAAATATTTGGTTGACCGATAATAAATTGGCCATTCAACCCGATGTGATTGTTTTTCGGGAAATTACGCAAAGCAAAGCCTACCGTGTTTTATCAGCTTATCAATTCGGCAATACCAACGTAAAAGCTGGTTTTGTTAAAGATATTTTGGATTACGGAACGGGCGATTTTTTAACGCCAAGTCACTCAGAAACAGACAGATACATTGCTCGTGCCGAACACGAATTTTCCATAAAAAAGAAAGATTCTTTCCAGCAAACTTCCTTGAGAATTGGCGGTGAATTTGTGCATTACGTAGCCAAAGTTGATGGTTACGGTGGTGGCTCAATCACCGAAAGCCGACAAGATATTTTTGCTTTATTACGCCAACAATTTACCCAAAAATTAACCGCTTCGCTAAACCTTCGTCAGGCGTTTTCAACTCGTTATGTTGCTCCGTTTACACCATCTTTTGGTTTAGAATATGCGATAATTTCAAACGAAAAAACACAAATTAAATTAACAGGAAACATTGCTAAAAGTTATCGTTTGCCAACATTGAACGAACGCTATTGGAAAGTATTGGGCAATCTCAATATTCAGCCTGAAAGCGGATTGAACAAGGAAATTGGAGCGAATTGGAAACAAGTTATTTCTACGAATCTCAATGCTTCATTAGGTGTAAATGTTTATCATAATTTGATTGATAATTGGACATATTGGAATCCAGACAAAGGCTATCGAGTAGAGAATTTACAGCAAGTGTTAAGTCAAGGATTTGAAATTATGGGTAGCGTTAAATATCTAAAAGACAAAACGTTAGCAGGTGTTTCGGCAACTTATGCTTATACCGATGCCACTCAGCAAAAAGTCTATGATGTTTATGCCGTTGATATTATTGGCAAGCAATTAATTTACGTTCCCTTGCATACGCTTACGGGAACGGCTTATATAGGCAAAGGCGATTGGTCGTTGAATATTCAAGGGCTTTATAACTCCGAACGCTTCATTACTTTCGACCATTCAGGACGACCATTTCCGTCGTATTTTATCGTAAATAGTACGGTTTCGGGCAAAATTCATTTCGGCAAAATTCAAAGTAATCTTATTTTTCAAGTCAATAATTTGACGGATACCGTTTATCCAAGCGTTAGAAAAAATGCGATGCCGGGGCGTAGTTTTTCTATGGGTTTGGTGTTTTCGGGAAATGTTTTCAAACAATAAAATTCAATAATTTTCATTCATATAACTCAATACAATAATGCAGTTTAATACTATTTATACACGTTCATTAGCCGTTTCCGCTTTAATTTTAGGGCTAAATGCTTGTAAATCAACTTCCGAACCAGAACCTTCTCAACCTTACGATACTGGTGTTTTTGTGATAAACAGAGGAAATTTCTTTGATAATAATGGCTCAATTAGTTTGATAAATGCAACGACAAAGGCTCTTAGTTTTGATATTTTTCAAATAGAAAATGTAAATTCTTTGGCAGGTGGCGTGAGTGATTATGCCGAAGTAGATGGCAAAGGAATTATTTTGGTAGATAATGCTACGGCAGGAAAAGATGCAATCGAAATTGTGAATGCTCGTACTTTTAAATCAGTGGCAAAAATCCCTTCGAGTGACCTTGAAAATCCTCGCTACGTGGTAAAAGCAGGAACCAATAAAGCATACGTAACGTGTTGGGATGCTTTTAATACTGATTATTCTTACAAACCTGGATACGTTTTGGTCATTGATTTAACGACTAATAAAGTAACCAAGAAAATTGCAGTACAAAAAGGTGCAAACAAATTATTGGTTATTGGAAATGAAGCAATTGTAGCCACTACAACTTATAGCGAAGCCACGACTATTTCAATTATTGATACACAAACTGATGCTATTAAACAAACCGTAGAAATTGGTTATGAACCGCAATTAATTGGTTCGGATGCCAATGGAAAAGTATGGTTTTATGCGGATGGAAAATTTGTAAAATTTAATTTGAGTTCGAAAGTGGTGGAAAGCCGCATTGCTTTTGCTTCAGCAAGTAGCATAAAATCGGCGGGAAGTTTTACTTTCAATAAAGAAAAAACGGCTATTTTATTTGCCTATTCTTACGCTGATGCTGCTGATAATTATAAGCAAAAAGGAGAAACATACAGTTTTGGCATCAATGATTCAAGTATTTCAACCACCAAGCCTGTCATTAATAAAGTGTTTTCTGGATTAAGTACCGACCCAAATACTGGGAATATTTATGGAGGATTCTCCCCATCACTCAAGCAAGCAGGTTACGTTTTTCGTTACCAAGCCAATGGAACATTAATTGATTCTTTAAAGGCTGGCATTGGCCCAGAAGGCTTTTTATTCAAATAAATTATAAAATTGATTAGCTAATCGTGAAAATATTAAAATCATGAAACAGACATTAAATCCCCGATTTTTGACTTTGCTTTGCTTCATTTTAGCAATCGCTTTATTACGAATTGCCAATGCTTCGCAACTAACACCTTTTGCCAATTATTCACCGATTGGTGCGTTGGGATTATTTGGCGGAGCGTATTTTTCGAGTCGTTGGAAAGCTTTTGCCTTGCCAATTCTCACGCTTTTAGTGAGCGATTTGGTGATAAACAAAATCATTTACCAAGGAAAATACGGAGCGATGTATGAGGGTTGGTACTGGATTTATGGCATTTTTGCCCTAATCGTTTTATTCGGAAAAGTAATTCTTCAAAAAATCAATGTTAAAAATGTGGTTTTGGCGGCAATTATCGCCTCGGTTTCACATTGGATTTTAGCGGATACAACCGTTTGGATTGGTGGCGGAACGGATTTAAGAACCATGCTTCCATTAAGCCGTGATTGGGCTGGTTATGTGCAGTGTTTAACTCAAGGATTTCCGTACATGAAAAACTTTTTGGTTGGGACATTGGCATATAGTGGATTAATGTTTGGTGCCTTTGAATTGTTGCAAGTACGTTTTCCAAAATTAGCTTAGTTTCGATGTTCGTTATTCGATTTTCGTTGTTCGGTTTTTCTCCGATAATTGAGGAACAAACATCGAAAATCGAACATCAAGACCAAACAACGAATAACAAAAATCGAAAAAAATGAAAGCTGTTTCTTTCCTTCCTGCCGCCACGCAAATGATTTACGACATGGGTTTGCAAGACCTTTTGTATGGCGTAACTTTTGAATGTCCCGAGAAATCACGGGCTGATAAACATATTTTAGTTCGGTGCGTATTGGAAGGAAAAGACTATTCGAGTGAAGAAATTGACCGTATTTTTTCCGCTTCAAAAGCCCAAGGAAAAAGCCTTTATTACGTAGAAGAAGACAAATTGCAGGCAATCGCTCCTGATATTGTTATTACGCAAGACGTTTGCGAGGTTTGCCAAATTGACACCAAATGCACGCAAGCGGTTATTGATAATCTTGAAAAAATACCCATTATCATTACACTAACACCCCAAAGCTTGACTGATGTATTTCAGTCAGCCATCACAATTGCTTCGGCACTGGGTCGAGAAGAAGCCGCTTTTCATTATTTGGCGAAACTTCAACATCGTATCGATACCGCCATTGACGTACTCCGAGAACATCGGGCTTTGCCGAAGCGAGTGATGGTGATGGAATGGATTGAGCCAATTTATAACTGTGGACACTGGATTCCGCATCAAATTGCGTATGCTGGTGGAACGGATATGTTGGGAAATCCTTCGGGAGATAGCATTGTGACTTCGTGGGAAAAAGTAGTAAAATATGACCCCGAAGTTTTAGTCATAGCTCCTTGTGGTTTTGAAACCAAAAGAAGTCTGGAAGAATTACACCTATTAACCTCAAAAAATGGTTGGCAGAATCTGCAAGCGGTTCAAAATAAATCGGTTTATATCCTTGATTATGATTTGTTTACCCAACCAAGTGCTTCGACCTTAGTAAATGGTATCGAAATTTTGGCAGCATTATTTCACCCTACACTCTTCAAAATTCCCGAATCGTTGAAGCATAAAGTTTATGCCATTTTCGATGAGATTTCGGTTGAATAAAATTATTTTTTCCTCTAACCTGTTTATTGGTCTGGTGCGTGAGCATCAGACCAAATTTTATTTCCAATAAATATTATTTCTGTTATCCCTACTTTAAATGCAAAAAAGAGCCTTAATGAATTGGTCGGGAGGAAAAGATTCTGCCCTTTCACTTTACCATATTTTACAAAATAAAGAATACGAAGTTGAGCATTTATTAACTTCCTTGAATGATTCTTTCAAACGAGTTTCGATGCACGGCGTTCGGGAAGAATTGCTCGACCAACAAGCCGAAAATATTGGCATTAATTTGGTAAAATTACGTTTGGCAGAAACTGTTTCGATGGAAGAATACCAAGCGAAAATGGCGGAAACCATGCAACCTTTGGTTGATTCAGGAATTGAATACTCCATTTTTGGCGATATTTTCTTGGAAGATTTGCGAAAACATCGAGAAGAACGATTGGCGGAAGTGGGTATGAAAGGCATATTCCCCATCTGGAAACGTCCTTCTTTTGAATTATTGGATGAATTTTGGGATTTAGGTTTTAAAACAATCATCGTTGCCGTCAATGGAAATGTACTTGATAAATCATTTTGCGGAAGAATTCTCGACCGTGATTTTGTCAAAGATTTACCCAAAACGGTTGACCCTTGCGGAGAAAATGGCGAATTTCACACTTTCGTTTTTGAAACGCCTTATTTCAAAAGTCCCATTAAATTTGACATGGGAGAAACCGTTGATAAAACCTATCATTTCAAAAATTCAGACGGTGATGATTTAACATCTACCTACTTTTTTACCGATTTGATTCCGATGGCTTAACATTCAAATAAAATGGAAAAACACGCTCCCGATTCTTGCCCACGATGTGGCGAAATATTCGTTTGTAAGGTCAATAACATCTTGCAATGCGACTGTATGAAGGCCGTTCTGACCAAAGCCGAAACGGAGTATATTGCCAATATTACCGAATGGGAATATGACGGAGGTTGTCTGTGTAATAAGTGTTTAGAGGATTTGAAGAATGAAGTTATTTTGTAGTTCGTAATTTGATGTTCGATGTCTTTTAGATAACTCACAAACATCGAACATCAAAAAACGAATATCAAAAATTATACTTTTACCTGCACAGCCGTTGTTTTAGCTTTTGTAGCATTTCTAATGGCAACCTGTTGAGCTAATAAATTGGCAGATTCACGGAAGGCATCCGCAATTACGCCTTCATCCATCACCGCAGGGCGACCAGCATCACCTGCTTCACGGATACTTTGTACAATTGGAATTTCGCCCAAAAGCTCCGTTTCAAACTTGGTTGCTAAATTCTTACCGCCGTCTTTTCCGAAAATATAATATTTGTTATCAGGCAATTCATCGGGCGTAAAATATGCCATGTTTTCGATTACACCCAAAATTGGTACATTAATTTGTGGCTGACGGAAAAACATTAATCCTTTGGTAGCATCGGCAAGAGCCACTTTTTGTGGTGTTGTCACGATAACTGCCCCCGTAACTGGTACTAATTGTACCAAAGAAAGGTGAATGTCTGACGTTCCTGGAGGTAAGTCAATCAATAAATAATCTAATTCTCCCCAATGCGTATCGCTAAAAAATTGGCGTAAAGCCTGCGTTGCCATTGGTCCTCTCCACGGGACAGGATTATCTTGTGGTGCAAGAAAACCCATCGAAATCATCTTAATTCCGTACTGTATGATAGGCTGAATCATATTCTTTCCATCTACCTGATGCACCATTGGTTGCATATCTTCTGCCCCAAACATTACAGGAATAGAAGGTCCAGAAATATCCGCATCAATAATACCTACTTTAGCTCCCGATTGTTTCAAAGCCATTGCTAAATTGGCAGTCACCGTAGATTTACCAACGCCACCTTTACCCGAAGCAATCGCAATGATATTTTTTACGTCGGGAAGCAACGTGCCACCCATCCGTGAAGACGTAACGTCGGAACTCATATTGATAACGACGCTCAAATCTGAATCCACGTGCGTGTGAATAGCCTCGGTACATTCCTTGCGAATACGTTCTTTTAATGGACACGCTGGCGTTGTTAAAACTACCGTAAAGCGAACTTCACCCACGCCCAACTCGATGTCCTTAATCATATTGAGGGTTATCATATCTTGTTTCAAGTCAGGCTCTTGAACAGTCGATAATGCCCTAATAATGTCTTCTTTTTTTATTTTTAAATCACCCATGATTTTTAATGAAATAATTAGTGAATTAGGAGTTGAGTAAATACTTTGCTCAATCCTCAATTTAAAGCAGCAACAAAGATACGGTTGAAATTTGGAAGGAGGGTTAGAAAAACAAAAAAGGCTTGTAGAGTTACAAGCCTTTTTTGTTTCTTCTTTTAGATCAATATAACATTCTAAACTTAATGGTATTATCAATATCTTTCAACTCTTCCACAATTTCGTCCGCATATTGTTTGGCAATATCCGTAATTACGTAGCCGATTTCGTTGGTTGTTTTCAAGTATTGACCTTTAATATTGACGTTGTATTTGGCAAAAACGTTGTTAATTTTCGCTAAAATTCCAGGAACATTTTGGTGAATATGCAATAAACGGTGCGCATCTTCCAAAGGTGGTAATTGCAATTCTGGGAAATTTACAGAACCGTAAGTGCTACCATTATTCATGAATTGCAATAATTTACTCGGTACAAATTCGCCGATATTCGCCTGAGCTTCTTCGGTTGAACCGCCCACGTGAGGAGTCAAAATTACTCTTGGCAAACCACGTAATTCATTAATAAACTCTTCGTCATTTGTTTTTGGCTCGTAAGGAAATACGTCCACAGCTGCTCCCCAAACTTTGCCAGATTTTAAGGCATTGACCAAAGCAGGAATTTCCACGACGTGTCCACGAGAAAGATTGACGAAAATTACGTTATCCTTCATTTGAGCAAATTCTTTTTCGCCAATGATGTTTGCATTGGTTTTACGGCCGTCCACGTGGAGGGAAATAAAATCAGAAATGTTTAATAATTCTTCTAAAGTTTTACATTTTTTAGCATTTCCTAAGGCTAATTTATCGACGGCATCGTAAAAGTGAACTTCCATTCCCAAAGCTTCGGCAATGACTGAAATTTGCGTTCCAATACTTCCGTAACCTACCAAACCCAATTTTTTACCTCTGATTTCGTATGAATTTTTGGCAGATTTATCCCAAATTCCTTCGTGCATTTTGTTAGATTTGGTCACAATATCACGAGTCAGCATAATCATTTCACCAATCGCCATTTCTACTACCGAACGGGTATTTGAGTAAGGAGCGTTGAAAACAGCAATACCACGGCGTTCGCATTCGTCCAAATTGATTTGGTTTGTACCAATACAAAATGCTCCGACAGCCATTAAACGGCTTGAGTTTGGATGCTCCAAAACTCTTTTGGTCAAATTGGTTTTTGAACGTAAACCTAAGATAGAAACGCCTTTAATTTTCTCAATTAATTCGTCTTCATCTAAAGCACCTTTTAATAATTCTACCTGAAAACCTTCTGATGTAAAGGCTTTTACACCATTTGGGTGAACATTTTCGAGCAGTAAAACTTTGATTTTTGACTTTGGATAAGATTGAGCTCGGTTTAAATCATTAATGAATAAAAACTCATCAAAGGAAGCCACCACTTCATCGGCTACATCGGTTACTTTTTTACGAGAAACATTTTCGGTAAAGGCAAAAAACTTATTTGCCAAACCTGATTCACGCAATTCATAATCAGTATAACCATCTCCAATAGCATAAATATCACCCTCAAAATCAAGCGATTGCAAAAGTTTTACTTTGCCTTTATCTTGCGAAAGAAGATTAGTTTCGTCGTAACCCGTAATGTTTCCATCGACATCGTAAACAAAAGTATTGGCGTAAATATTCTCTTCCAAAACGCCCATCGACATTGCCACAGGAACAATAAAATCTTTGAAACCAGACGAAACGATGTAAACCGAAGGGGCGTTTTCACGTAAAAATGCTTCATTACGAGCGAATGAATCGGAGATTTTACCCATCAAAAAGTCAATCAATTCACTTACGTGCGAACGATTGGCGGGTAATAGGGCAACCCGTGCTTTGAGCGATTCGGCAAAACCGATTTCGCCAGCCATTCCTTTGTCGGTGATGGCTTTAATTTCACCCACGATTTTATCACGGTCTTTGTGACCTTTGAGGGCAATCGCTGCCAATTCGTCAAGTCCTTCTACTTTTGTAAAAGTTGAGTCAAAATCAATGACGTAAATAATTTCTTGTGCTGTGTTGGTTAACATTTATTTTTTGAATCTTTTATTGCTGTTCATTTAAAATCCAAGCTAAAGCCCGCTTTTCCGACCATAAAACGCCTTGATAATCATCTGGATAAAAGCCACAATGCCCACCCATTTTTGGGGCTTGGAAATAGACTTTTTCTAAATGTTTTATCTGCTCAAAGGGAAAACATTCCTTTGAGAGAAAAGGGTCATTTTGTGCATTGATGATTAGCGTCTGGATATTAATGCTATCCAAAAAATACAGCGAACTGTTACGCTCGTAGTAATCTTCGGCATCTTTAAATCCATGTAGTTGTGAAGTATATTTATCATCGAAATCTTTTAACGTTTTGATTTTCGTGATGTTTGAAGTGTCAATGTTGAATTCGGGGAAACGTTGAGATTTCGCCAAAACCTTTTGATTCAAGGACTTACAAAAACGCTTGGTATAAAGCCAACCAATCTTTTTGCTACTACTTGAAAGGTGCAAAGGTACTGAAAAAGTGATTGCCTTCTGAATTTCTGGATAAAGATTTTGCCCTTTTTCTCCTAAATATTTTAAGGTTAAATTCCCTCCAAGACTGAAGCCAATTAAGTGTATTTTTGAATAACCTTTTGAAATACAGTATTTTATGGCTGTATCTAAGTCGTAAGTTGCTCCGCTATGATAAAATTTTCGGGTACGGTTTAATTCGCCCGAACAACTTCTGAAATTCCAAGCTAAACAGTCAAAACCGTTTGCGTTGAAATTTTTAACCATACCAGTAATATACTGTCGGTTTGAGTCTCCCTCAAGACCGTGAGATAATATGATGAGTGATTTTATAGGTGATTGATGAGAATATTCATGCTCAGAGAAGTCCAAATCTAAAAAATCACCATCGGGTGTATTGATCCGTTCACGCACATAATTTACACCTTCAACTTTGCGAAAAACAGAAGGGAAAATCGTTTGAGAATGCCCATTTGGTAACCAAAATGGAGCTTGATATTCGACTGATTTGATAATTGGCATGAATTTCAAAATTAATACTTGAAATTACACCCAATCTTTGAAATGTTTAATAATAATTCAAAAAATCAATAGTTTTCCTTAGAATAATTAAAATAAAAGAGCAACGACTTAATTTGCCGTTGCTCTCTGGAAAGGTATTTATAATAAGTCAACTCACCATTTTATTCGTCTTTTGGTTCATTGTAACCTCTTTTGTGACTAACATTATTTTCCTCCGAATGCTCAATACTTTTTTCTTGTGCCTCTTCTGAATTTATCGCTTCAAACGCAGCTGCTACGGGTTGTTGAATTACCGTTGGTTTTTGTGTTTGCGGTTGTGCTTCATCAGGATTATTTAAAGGTCGTTGATTTCCTGTTTCCACAGTTTCGGGTCTTGGAATAGCTTCTGGTTCGATGTAACCTTGCCCCGTTCCTGCATTTCTAATCGCTTCTCCTAATGGCCCATCCCACGTTTTTTCTGCTTGCTGAATAATTATTTTATTGGGAGTTTCCCCTCCATTTTGTTCAATATAAGTTGGAGCGACTGTCTTTTTATTTTTCTGAGCTGTCATGTCTTTGGTTTTTAGATAGTTAAACTTATGTACCAAAGGATATAATAAATTCGTTCCAACAGAAAAATGCTGTTTTATGGGGAATTTTATGGGCTTTTTGTAGCTTAAATTCTTTTGTAAACCCTCATTTGTACTTTAACTGAATTTTTAGTACATTCACCTAAAAAATTAGTTTATACTTAAAATCTATTCAATTATGAAAACCCTTCACATTATTATCCTTAGTATTTTATGTTCATTTTCGGTAAAAATATCTGCTCAGAATGAAAGTTTTTCCATCAATGATTTAATGCAGAAAGGGCAATACGCACAAGCATTATCTCTATTAGAAAAACTAAATATTGGTGACAGTACGCAAGTGGAAGTTTTACAGAAACAGGCATTTTGTAATTTCAAATTAGGGAGATTGTTGCAAGCTAAAAAAATGTACTATTCTGCTTTAGAAAAGAATGTAGATTCTCCAGAAATTTTATTGCAAATTGCCACAATTGCGGAAAAAGATTACAATTTGTTAGAGGCTTTGAAAACCTTCCAAAGGTTAAATAAATTTGATTCAACAAATACATTTTATTTAAAAGAATTAGCTCGAATCAATACTCGTATGGAACGGGCAAAATTGGGTATTTCTTATCTTAAAAAAGCCATTGAAATTGACGATAAAGATATTGAAAGCATTGTCAGTTTAGCCAACTTATATTTGAACGATTCGAAAGACGACTTAGCTGAACCTTTGATTACAAAAGGCTTTGAATTAGATAGCTCTTCTATTAAAATGAGACATTTGAGAAGTAGATTATTATATAGAAAATCTGACTTTAAAGGTGTTAGAAGTGATTTGTTATTTACAATGACTTTAGGTGATTCTACAAGTTTTTACCAACGATTACTGGGTACTTCTTTTTATCAAATGGATAGCATTTCACAGTCAATCGCTGTTTTTAAACGACTTCTAAAGAATGGCGAAAATACTGAAAATGTAAGAGCAGGTTTGGCATTCGCTCAGTTGAAATCCACTGAAAATAATGTTGATGTTTTGCGAGAATCTACGGATAATTTCTACCTTGCTATCGACTTGGGAAAGTCTGACCGATTGACTGATTATGAATTAGGTCTTGCTGATGTTTCAGATAAATTAGGGCAAATAGAAACTGCGATTCATCGCTTTGAAAATTTAGTTAATTCTCGCCCAAAAGCGACTTTTAGATTAGCTGAAATATATGAAAAAAAGAAGAAGGATAAAGCTATGGCTTTAATTTACTACGAAGAATATATCAGAGCTTGTGGTGCGATGAAAAAGCCAACGGCAGATTGCAATTTTGTGGAGTTTGCTAATCTTAGAATTAATAATTTAAAGACGAATAAACCTACGGAAATGCCTAAAGTTGTCGTTGCGAAGGATTCAGTGGAGATTGTTGTAGATACAGTTCGTAATGATGATTAGGGTAAAAAAAGCTTGACGATTTCATATCGTCAAGCTTTTTTATCACTGGAAAGGTCGCCGTGCTACATCCCTACTTTTGGTAAAACTGGTAAACTTTCGTTTCCGTCTTCGCTAACTGCCTGAACTGCAAAGAAATAATGGTCTTTTGAGTAGGGAAGGACGATTCCGTTTTTGGTGGTAAAAATCTTCTTTTGCCAAAATGGTTGATAGGTTTCACGCATCAAAACGTAATAACCTTTTACTTTTCCAGTTTTTGGGGCTTGCCAAAATAAGGTAGTTGAATTGGTTAAATTTTTAGTATCAATTGTTAAGTTCTGAACTGTTGCGGGTGCTTTCGCTAAATTTGAAAGTGTGGCTAAGTTCATCGCTGTGTTTTTGCGGAGATATTCAAAATCCATTGCTTCGGGAACGTCGCCAAATTTTATTCCTTTTTCGATACGTAAATCTTGATGCTGATGCTCGTAATTTTCGTTCATTTCCGTGATTCTAACCGCTGGAAACCCTTTCTGTACAAAAGGCGTATGGTCGCCACCACGCAAGAATCGGTCGTTTCTGTAAACCATTACGACTTCCAAATTATCCACGTATCGTTCGCCGATTTCTTTTGCATAACGAGCCAAAGTACGGGCTTTCCCATCATTTTCTTGTCCAAAATTACGAATACTTAATGCTTTTTTATCTAATTCAAAAAATGGTAATCCTTCGCTAAAAATACGAATTCTGGTGTTGTCGATTATATTTGTTTCGTTTGAATTATTTGAACCCATGATATCATTGTTCAAAATTCCTTCGATATTCCATTTTTCTTCAACAGCTTTGTTCGCTAAGTATTCAGCCCCTAAAAGTCCTTGTTCTTCACCACTGACTACCAAGAAAATCACTGTTGCAGGAAATTTTGTTTTTGCCATTACTCTTGCCAATTCAATAACGGCTGCCGTTCCCGAACCGTCATCATTTGCCCCAGGTGCATCAGCAGTACGGTTCATTACGTTTGAAACACGGCTGTCGATATGTCCAGAAACTAAGAAAATGCGGTCATCGGCTGGGTCAGAACCTTTGAGAGTTGCCATGACATTGCCCATTGAGACTTCTGTATCAACTCGTTTGCCATCGGGTTTTAATGTCCAAGCGTCAATTTTGGCGGTCATTCGTCCTTCTGATTGTTTGGCAAATTCTTGAAAACGACTCAAAACCCAATTTCGTGCTGCTCCGATTCCTTTTTGTGAATCAGTGGTTGTACTAAGTGTATTACGAGTGCCAAAACTTACTAATTTTAAAATATGAGCTTTTAGACTATCGCTGTTAACTTCCGAAACCATATTTTCAATAACGGGGTCTCGTTGGATTACTTTTTGAGAAAATGCTGAGGTGAAAATCGTCGTTGAAAGGAGGAGTGTTGTAATTTGTTTTTTCATGAAATTATTGCTTGCTTTTAGTGAGTGATGATCAATTAATAAAAATACGATTTGTAAGGTTATAAAACAAAAGACCAATTATATAATGCTTCCAATAAACCACAGAGGAAAGTTGAAAATGTATAATCATAAACATTTCAGCGAAGCAGAATATTCTTTTACGGGGTCATAAAAACAAAAAAGCCGAGCATTGCTCGACTTTTTGTAACCTTCTTCTGTTAACCAAAAAACTAATCAATTAAAATTTACGGCTAATTAGATAACCAATTTATAATTTGATGTAGTCGATTGGAGTTTGTTGATGAAATTAAACTCCAGGACATTCTCTCCCTTAAAATCAACTAATTTGAGTACGCATACATATACAATCTATCTTTTAATTCTTTTCTGGCAATGTGAATTCTGTTTTTTACGGTTCCGATTGGAATATCTAATTTTTCCGCAATTTCGTGGTATTTGAAACCTCTAAAGTGCATCATGAAAGGCGTTTTATAAGCGTCTTCCAACTGTCCTACTGCTTTGTTAATATCATTCATCGCAAATGCACTAATTGCTTCATTATCAGTGCTGCTTTCTATTGAGTTGATAAAGTGCAAATTATCAGAAGTGTCAATGAAAGTGTTTTTTCTCACCATTCTTTGATAATTGGTAATGAAAGTATTTTTCATGATTGTATATAACCATGCTTTTAAATTTGTTCCTTCTGTGTATTTATCTCGATTAGTGAAAGCCTTCAACAATGTGTCCTGTAACAAATCATTCGCTTCTTCATAATCTCGGGTGAGTTTCATGGCAAAAGGCTTCAATGACTTTGAAACCTTTCCAATGTGGTATGTAAATTCTAAGGCTGTCATGGTATTAGTGTTGTTGGTGATTTGTTTAACAAATATAGTTTATTGTTAAACAAATTTCCAAATTAATTAGACAAAAAATATAAAATTATTTTTTTGATGTAATTGATATAGCCTAAAAATGCTCATTTTTGTCCTTTTTAGGCTATATTTTACTTTTTACGTGCTTTGTATAAACTTTTTTTTAATCTGTATATAGTTTAGTTTATTTAAACTTTGTTTAACTATAATTTATTTTAATTAAACATTTTATTGAAAGATTTAAAGGCTTTATTTATGCAACAATATTGCATAAAATGCAATTTCTCTAATATTTTTTTGTAAATTGCTTTCCTAAAACTTCATCATTCATTCGTGAAAAGACTATTTACAATAATTACGATAATGTTATCAGTTTGGTTGTCTTCATACGCCCAAACCCCCGTGTGTACTTGTACGCTTAAAGGTGTTGTACACGAAAAAGACATTCACCAGTCAGTTCCAGGGGCGGTTATCTATCTAAAAGGCACTAATATTTCTACCTTCGCTGATGGAAATGGAATCTATAATTTCAAAAACCTTTGTCAAGGAAAATATACGATTATTTGTCAAGCCGTTGGTTTTCAAAAAGTTGAGGTTGTGGTGAACTTAACCCAAGAACACAACGAAGACTTTTCGTTGGAAGACAATGATGAACATTTGCAGGAAGTTGTTGTTGCTGGGAAAAAGATTGAAAATCTTACTCAAACCAAGAATTCGCTGGAAGGCCAAGTATTGGAACAAACTCGGGGACAAAATTTAGGTGAATCGCTGAAATCTATTGCTGGTGTAACTACTTTACAAACAGGTAGTTCTATCTCAAAACCCATTATTCACGGAATGCACTCTAATCGGGTTTTGATTCTAAATAATGGAATCCGACAAGAAGGACAACAATGGGGAAGCGAACACGCCCCAGAAATTGACCCATTCGTTGCTAAAAAACTAACTGTCATTAAAGGTGCAGCGGGTGTTCGATACGGTTCAGATGCCATTGCAGGGGTAATTATGGTTGAACCTGACCCATTACCAGATTCTGCGGCCATTCACGGAGAAATTAATTCTGTTGGTTTGTCAAATGGTAGAATGAGCGTTTTTTCTGGAATTATTGAAGGTGGAATCTCAAAAATATCTGGCTTGGCATGGCGTTTACAAGGAACGTATAAGCGGGGTGGTGATATGAAAACGGCCGATTATTTCATGGCAAATACGGGTGTTCAAGAGCGAAATTTTTCTTTGTCATTGGGTTATAAAAAACAACATTTCGGGGCGGATTTATTCTTTAGTTATTTTGATACGCAATTGGGAATTTTTGCAGGCTCGCACATCGGGAATTTGACGGATTTGCAAAATGCTATCGAAAGTTCACGTCCCAATGAGATTTATACCCCATCCGAATCGAGTTATACCATCAACCGCCCCAATCAGGATTTAGCCCATAACCTGTTTAAAATTAAAAGTTTTTTGATTGATGAAGGTTTGGGTAAATGGACGTTTACGTTGAGTCGCCAGTACGATTGGCGTTTGGAATACGATGCGTTGCGTGGCAATAAAACACTGAATACGCTTAATTTTAAATTGACGACTTATACAGGAGAAATTTTATTGGAACACAAACCTATTTTCAAACAAATTAGTGGTTCAATTGGATTGAGTGGTTTGTATCAAGAAAACCTTTCGTCTTCTTATGAATTACGTAAACCTTTGATTAATACGGTTTTGATTCCGAATTATCAGGTTTTTAGCGGTGGAGTTTTCTTGATTGAACGTTATTTGACAAATCGTTGGGAATTTGAAACGGGACTTCGTTATGATTTTAGAAATGCTCAGGCTTTTGGATTAAATACAGCGGGACAGTATTTTGACAATTCCTTTAATTTCAACAATTTATCAGCGACTTTAGGGGCAAATTATACAGTAAATGATTTCCTGAGTTTTAGATTTAATGGAGCTAATGCGTGGCGTTCGCCAAATATGAACGAGTTATTTTCGGATGGAATTCACCACGGAGCCGCCGCTTACGAAAAAGGAAATATCAATCTCCAACCCGAAGTTGCCCATAATTTATCCTTTACAACTAATTATGAAAAAGAAAAGGTGAGTTTTGAATTAACGGCTTATCTCAATTACATCAATAATTTCATTTACCTAAAGCCTCGTTCCGAAAATGGGATTTTACAAACCGTTCTCACCGTGAGAGGGGCGTTTCCTGCTTTTGATTATACTCAAGTTGATGCTCGGTTTGCGGGCGTAGATTTTTCAATTAACTATTCGATTTCCAAGCATTTATCGATCACCGAGAAATATTCAATGGTACGAGCAAAAGATATTCGGAATAATGTTTTTATGGTGAATATTCCAACAGACCGCTTAGAAAGTACACTAAAGTATTCATTTCAAAAATATGAATCCTTCCTTAGTATAAGCAATCAATTGGTAGCAGAACAAACTCGTGTAGAAGCCAATAGTGATTTTGTTTCGCCTCCGCCAGCGTATAGCGTATGGCGAATGGACGCAGGAATGAAAATTCGAAAAATTAATGTTGGGTTGAGTGTCAATAATGCCTTTAATTTGGCTTATCGTGAATACTTAAACCGCTTTAGATATTTTACGGATGAAGTTGGACGGAATGTAACATTAAGATTGAAATACAGCTTTTAAAATCAAGTAGGATAAATAATATTTAACCAAAATATTCAAATATTTGATAATCAATAATTTAACTATTTTTCAGATTGGCCATTGATAGTTCTATTCTCTACCTTGAAAATTATTCAATCGTGTTGCGTTTTAGTTTAATTGAGAATACTTTAAATAGAATTTTATTAACTTTACCGATATAAATAAAAACCAATAATATGTCCTTCAAAAGTGTCTCATTCTTAGTAATTTTTATGTTATCGGGTTCTTCGCTGATGTTTTCTCAAAATGCAGTTGGACATTTTACGTTGGGTTTTCAAACGGGAGCATTAATACCTTTTGGCGATAATAAAGGAATTGCATCGGAACAAAGAGGAATTACGAATGGATTGACTTTTAAATATTTTCCAACCAATCACTTTGCTATGGGCATGAGTGTTAGAGTAATGAATAATTCTTTTCAAGGACAAACCAGTGCCAATAACGTTCCGATTACACAAGTTCCTTTTACTTTTGACTTTGAATGGTACCCCACCGATTGGAGATTAAAACCTTACGCTGGTTTTGGGGCAGGCTTGAGCTTTTTTACGGTTACTCCCGTTGGTGGTTTAGTGAATACGTTAAAGGAAATTCCTGATACTTATACCACTCCTGCTTATTTGTTGACGGGTAAATTTGGATTTGCTTTTCAGATCAGTGATCGTTTTAGTGTTACTGGTGAAGGAACGTATTTCAAGGTTGCAGAGCCAGGGGAGTCATTTCTTTGGCAACAAAAAGACGGAACCGTTTACCGACAATTTTCAAATAAAGCATCCTTTATTTTTGGAGTTCATTATCATTTTGATGAATAATAAGGAAGAGTAGGTAAGAGGCCGTAGGTGTGAATACTTTCTACCTCATGATTCAATCCATCCTATCGTCTTAACATTACGGTAACATAAGCATAACCTAAGCATAATAGTACGATAACATTGGGGTTAAACTACCACCCTAATTTTGCATCATCAAACAACCCAATATGATGATGCAAAAATTACTTAGTACAATTTTTATTTTATTCACTTCACTTTCTTTCACTTTCGCCCAAGAGGGTACACTAAGAGGTACAATTAAAGATGCTAAATCCAAAGAAGATTTGGTAGGAGCAACGGTCTTCATTGAAGGACTAAATAAAGGAGCAGCCGCTGATATTAATGGCTTTTTCTCAATCAGCCGTGTGCCAGTTGGTAACTATAAATTGAAAATTTCGTTTGTTGGTTATAAAATAAAGATTGTTGAAAACGTAAAAATAATTGCCGACCAAATAACGGAAGTCAACACATTTGTTGAAGAAGAAGGAGCAACCTTAAACGAAGTTAAAGTTATCGGTCAGAAATTGACAAATACAGAAGTCTCTGTTATTTCTGAAATTAAAGCCGCTCAACAAATTGTAAGTGGTATTTCTGCCGCTCAAATTAGTAAAACGCTCGACCGTAATGCTGCTGAAGTTGTAAAACGTGTACCAGGAGTAACTATTTTTGGCGACCGTTTTATCAATATCCGTGGTTTGAACGAACGTTACAACACGGTAATGTTGAACAATACATTTACGCCAAGTATGGAGTCTGACATTCGTTCATTCTCTTTCGATATTATTCCTTCTAATCAAATTGACCGTATTTTGGTCTTCAAATCTCCCGCTGCTGAATTACCTGGCGAATTTGCGGGTGGTGTTGTGAAAATCTTTACAAAGACTATTCCTGACCAAAACAGTTTGACGGTTGACTACGGAACTTCTTACCGTGATGGAACAACCAACAAAACATTCTTCACGCCACAAGCTGGTAATTTAGCTTGGACAGGTTTTAACGATGGTTTTAGCGATTTGCCTAAATTCTTCCCGTCAACCGACGAATTGAAAAATATTGCAGTAACCAATCCACAACGTTTACAGCAAGTTGGACAGTCATTGAAAAACTCATGGGTTCCTGTTCAATCAAATGCCATTCCCGACCAACGTCTTGCCATCACAGGTGCTTTTAAAACAGATTTAGGAAGTGTAAGAATTGGTAATGTAACAGCAATCAATTACTCAAATACTCGTACAAATTATACGAAAATCCAAAATGATTTTGGTTATTCTAATATCGAAAGAACTGGCAAAGCCGATGAACTTTCAGTATTTAATGACCAACAATATACAAATGCCATTAGAGTAGGAGTTTTGCACAACTGGGCCGTAAGATTAAACGATAATAATACAATTGAATTTAAAAACTTATATAACCAGTTGAGTAACGCACAGTTTATTGACCGTAAAGGTTTTGAAAATGGTGCAAATTGGCAAATTGAGTCTTTCAACCAAAATTACCGTGGTATTTATACGGGACAATTATTAGGAAGACACACGTTTAACGAAGGACAAACAAAAGTTGACTGGGTTGCTGGTTATAATCAATCATTTAATCAATTGCCAGATTACAAGCGTTTTAGATATGGTTCTGACGGTAAATTAGTAGTTCCTCAAGGAGCAGTTCAGACTTTTAACTTGGGAAGAACTAATATTAATTTGGATGAAAAAGCAATCACAGGTGGTGTAAATCTTGTACAGAAACTTATCCTTAAAAAAGGAGCAACTGCTGAAACTAACAAAGAGTTAGAGTTGAAAGCAGGTGTTTATTACGAAAAGAAAGACCGTACTTTTGCCGCTCGTAACTTAGGTTTTGTCCAATCAAATAGTTCCTTATTTGATATTGGAGCTTTGCCAATTGACCAGATTTTCGCTCAACAAAATATCAATACTACCAACGGTGTGAAGATTGATGAGCAAACGAATAAAAGTGATGCTTATACCGCCAACAATAACCTTTTAGCAGTTTATGCTTCGGGAAATTATTCTTTCTCTAAAAAGTTTAATGTTATTGCGGGTGTACGTGTAGAAAGTAACGTTCAGAGATTAAATGGTTTTGATAACCGTAACGGACAGGCGGTAAGTCCTAATTTAGATGTAACAAATATTCTTCCTTCGGTGAATATGACTTACAATTTCTCAGAAAAATCTTTGTTGAGATTGGCTTACGGAAAAACATTGAATCGCCCTGAATTCCGTGAAATTGCTCCATTTACTTTCTATGATTTCGTCTTGAATCGTGTGGTAACGGGTAATCCTGACTTGAAAAATGCTAATGTTGATAATTTTGACTTCCGTTATGAATTGTATCCAACCCCTTCGGAGATTATTAGTATTGCAGCTTTCTATAAAAACTTTACAACGCCAATCGAAGTTGTTTTTACGAGTGCTTCCAACCCGAATGTTTCCTTTGCTAACGCTCAATCAGCTTTTAGCACAGGAGTTGAATTTGAGATTCGTAAATCTTTAGAATCAGTTACAAACAACAACTTTTTGAATAAAGTTAGTCTTTTATTTAATGCTACTTTAGTTTACAGTCGTGTTAAATTAAATCCAGACATCGCAGCCAATCAATCAGATAATCGTCCGTTGCAAGGACAATCGCCTTACGTAATTAATGGTGGATTGAACTACAATAATCAGAAAAATAGACTTCAAATTAATCTTCTTTATAATGTTATCGGTAAGCGTATTTATGCAGTAGGTAACAACTTTGGAGCTTTGTATCCAGACTGGTACGAAATGCCACGTAATATTTTAGACTTGACTTTCTCAAAAGGAATTACCAAGAATCTTATTGTAAAAGGTGGAATTACTGATATTCTAAACCAAAAAGCACTTATCCTTCAAGATGGAAATCAGGATGGAAACTATGACAAAAATAATGACCAAACTATTCAGTCATATTCACCAGGTAGCGTGTATTCATTAGGTGTTGTTTATACATTCCAGAAAAAGTAAGACATCAGTTATTAGGAACTGATTAATAGTTGAGATAATTAATCAAGATGTTGATTATCAATAAATTAATGCATAAATGATATTGTTTCGAGTGACTATTAACAGATAAGTAATAACTAAAATTAAAATCGTAATCTAAAAAAACAATGAAGTTAACTAACATGAAAGCTATCAAAGCTATCGCCCTATTACTTTCAATGGCATTTGTTTTTAATGCTTGTAAGAAAGATGAAGTAGTTGGACCAGCTCCGACTGTCACAACATCAGGAGCTTTATCTGGTACCGCTGGTACAAAATTGCAAATTACTGCTGTAATCAATGCTCCAGAAGGAATTAAACAAGTAAACGTATTGAAAAATGGTGCTGCATTTGATGCGGTAACTGGAACAGGACAAACAACTTTGAGTTATACAAAAGACTATACAATTGAAAGTTTACCAACTGGGTCAATTATTAACTTTACGGTTCAAGTGGTTGATAATAAAAATCAGACATCTACTTTAACAACAATTCCTGTAACTGTTTCGGCAGTACCAGCAAAAACAATCGTAACAATTCCAGCGGGTAGTCTTGCTGCAGGTAATATTACTTGGACGGCTGACAAAATTTATAAATTAGTTGGTTTTGTAAGAGTTGGTGAAGAAGCTACAAAAGGTGCAATTACTAAGAAAACAGTATTGACGATTGAGGCGGGTACGCTTATTATCGGTGACCGTGCTTCAAAAGGTACTTTGATTGTACAAAGAGGTAGTCAAATTATTGCAAACGGAACAGCGGCGAATCCAATTGTTATGACTTCAGAAAGAGCTCCAGGTGAGCGTGAAGCTGGTGACTGGGGTGGTTTAGTATTGTGTGGACAAGCTCCAAATAACTTAGCTGAAGCTGACCGTGAATTAGAAGGTGGTTACGGTGCATTCCACGGTGGAACTGATGCTGCTGACAATTCTGGTTCATTAAAATACGTTCGTGTTGAATTTGCAGGTATTCCAATTAACCCTAACCAAGAAGTAAACTCTTTCACTTTCGGATCAATTGGTTCTGCAACAGTGGTAGATTATTTACAAGCTTCTTTCGGTCTTGATGACTCATTCGAATGGTTTGGTGGTACAGTTAACTGTAAACACTTAATTGCTTACAAAGGTCTTGATGATGATTTTGATACAGATAATGGTTTCTCAGGATATGTTCAATACGGTATCGGTATTCGTGGAACAACGATTGCTGACCAATCTGGTTCAAATGGATTTGAATGTGATAACAACGCAACTGGTGCGGCTTTAACACCATTTACTTCAGCGATTTTTGCGAATATGTCACTTATTGGTGCTAAAGGAGCAAGAGAGACTTCTATCAGTACTCAGTTTCAGCACGGAGCTCAATTGAGAAGAAACAATAAACAAAAAATCTACAATACATTCATTACAGGTTATCCTTGGGGTGTTTATGTTGATAGTCAATTGGGTGATGCTAAAGGAAATGCAGACAAAGGAGATATTGATTTGCAAAATGTAGTTTTAGCAGGAATTGAAGGATGGGGTGATAATTTCTGGGGAACAGGTGGTTCAATTTCTTATAACCCAAAAGGAACGCCAGTACGTGATAACGAAGCTAACACAGCGGCAACTGCTATCTTAATTGGTACTAAAAAACCTACGGATTGGTTCATTGGATTGAAAGGAAATAAAATCTTAGATAACCGTAAAACAACGGGCTTGAATGACAACCTTTGGGCTGTTGGAAGACCAACATTTGTTTTAGGAACTGGAGCGGCTTTATTATCAGCGACTTTACCAACGTTGCCAGCTTTCTTTGATAAAACTGATTATATCGGAGCTTTCAAAGATTCAGACTGGACGGCAACTTGGGCAGAATTTAGTCCACAGACTGTTGTTTACGTAAAATAAAAATTATAGGTATTAGAAAAATTAGGGGTTAAGTTTTAGTTCTGAAAACAAAAGAAAATCTAACCCCTAATTTCTCCAACCTAATTCCCTTAAATTTACCAATATGAAAAATATACTTTTAGGCTTACTTATCACATTAACGCTCTTTTCCTGTCAATCTAAAAAATCTGATTTTAGTGATTATTTTACTGAAAATCAAAAAGATAGCCTCTTGACTAATATCATTACTTACCTCTATATACCTGCCCCTCAGGCAACCAATCAAACAAAATTTCAACCTCAATTTAGAGGATTTTACACGCAAAGTCTTTCGAGGTTTAACCTCCAAAATTATTACCAAGCCCAAGATGGCTGGAACTATTTTTTCTTAATTCGTCCAGTTGGTGGTAGCCCTAAGTTTCGCCGAGGAGTTCTTGGGAAGTTTAAATTAGCACCCAATTCCTTGATGCCAACCGAATTTGAAGAAGTAGCCAATACACCACATTTAGAAGAAGAAATTGTGAAAGAGCGTGGTAATTATTTATTCCAAGAACTTATCAAAAACGGAAATTTGAATAAGCAAATTCCGATGAAGCAATATATTGAATGGCCAGATGAACACTTAGCTTACGACAAAAAAAACCATGAATGGGTAACAGTGAAACCGTATTGAGGGATTTCCTCTCTGCCACGGCAGGGAGAAAGTCCAAACGGATTTTCATATTGGTGTAATAAAGCAAAAGCCGAGATTCATGGTCTCGGCTTTTCTGTTTTTCTCTTAAAACGAAGCAAATGAAAACAACATATTTATTTCTTATAGTTGCCTTGATTATTTCTTGCAAAAATAGTCAGCCAGAAACTACGCCTATCTGTAAGGCGGAGACCACTGCTAATATTACGTTTCAGAATGATGTAAAGGCAATTTTGGATAAAAACTGTTTATCTTGTCACAGCACGAAGGAACATTCGGGAGGCGTGAAATTAGAAGATATAAGCGATATTAAATTTTGGGCTAATAGCGGTGAATTGTACGACCAGATTATTCCTTTTGGCGGAAACCCTCCAAGAATGCCCAAAGGGGCAAAACTCACTGATTGTGAAGTATTAATCATTAAAAAATGGATTGATAGTGGACTAAATTAGGGTCTTAAAAACATACTTTAAAAGTATAATGGTCGAGTGTTTAATACTTGACCATTATGCTTTTAACACTTCCTCAGAAAAATTTCGTAAATTTGTATAATAATATTGGTGACCCCAGTGCTAATTTTCTAAAAATCAGCAAAAACCAGTTTTAGTCAATCAATAACTACTTAGAATTCAAACATTTTGAAAATATTTGTAGTTATACCTTTACACTTTTCGACAATTGAAACCCATGCAAATCACTCCTGGCAAATTATTGGCTCAAATTAACTCTCCTGAAGATTTAAGAAAAAGAGACCGCTCGGAATTAATCCAAATTTGTGATGAACTTCGTCAGTATATTATTGACGATGTTTCCGTTTTTGGGGGACACTTTGGGGCTTCTTTGGGCGTTGTTGAGTTGTCGGTGGCACTTCACTATGTTTTCAATACACCCAATGACCAATTAGTTTGGGATGTTGGACATCAAGCCTACGGACACAAAATTTTGACGGGCAGACGAGATAAATTCCATACCAACCGTCTTTACGGAGGTATTTCGGGTTTTCCAAAACGTAAAGAAAGTATATATGATGCTTTTGGGGTAGGACATTCTTCTACGTCAATTTCAGCGGCATTGGGAATGTCGGTAGCTTCTCAGTACAAAGGCGAAAAAGACCGTCAACACGTGGCAATTATTGGCGATGGTTCAATGACAGCAGGAATGGCATTTGAAGCGATGAATCATGCAGGGGATATTCCCAACAACATGATTATTATTTTGAATGATAATTGCATGGCGATTGACCCCAATGTTGGGGCATTAAAAGAATATTTGACGGATATTACGACCTCTCATACGTACAATCGTGTGAAAGATGAAGTTTGGAATTTGTTAGGCAAAATGTCCAAATTTGGTAAATCTGCTCAAGATATTGTTTCTAAAATTGAAAATGGACTGAAAGCAACTTTACTCAATCAAAGTAATTTATTTGAATCATTAAATCTTCGTTATTTTGGTCCAATCGACGGACATGATGTAGAATATATGGTAACGGTTTTGAATGATTTGAAAGATATTCCAGGCCCTAAAATTTTACATTGCGTTACAACGAAAGGAAAAGGTTATGCTCTTGCCGAAAAAGACCAAACCCTTTGGCACGCACCTGGGAAATTTGATAAAATTACGGGAGAAATCAAGAAGAAAGTTTATTTAACTCCACAACCTCCTAAATATCAGGATGTTTTTGGGCATACTATCGTTGAATTAGCCGAACAAAATGCCAAAATTATGGGTGTTACACCCGCAATGCCTTCTGGAAGTTCGTTGAATTTGATGATGAAATCTATGCCCGACCGTGCTTTTGACGTTGGAATTGCTGAGCAACACGCTGTAACTTTTTCAGCGGGAATGGCAACACAAGGTTTGACGGTTTTCTGCAATATTTATTCGACGTTCATGCAACGAGCTTTTGACCAAGTTGTTCATGATGTAGCGATTCAGGAATTACCCGTTATTTTCTGTCTCGACCGTGCGGGTTTTGCGGGTGCTGATGGCCCTACGCACCACGGAGCGTATGACATTGCATATATGCGTTGTATCCCGAATATGATTGTCTTTGCTCCGATGAATGAAAAGGAGTTGCGTGATATTATGTTTACCGTTTCACAAGATGACTTCAAGGATTTGAAACATTGTATTTCCATTCGTTATCCACGTGGAGAAGGTGTGATGCCAAATTGGAAAACGGCATTTGAAAAATTGGAAATTGGTAAGGGTAGAAAAATAAAAAACGGTAAAAATGTGGCAATCTTAACACTTGGACACATTGGAAATTATGCCGTTGAAACTTGTAAAATCCTCGAAAAAGAAGGTGTCACTCCTGCCCATTACGATATGCGTTTTGTGAAGCCTTTAGACGAAGCAATGTTACACGAAATCTTCCAAAATTATGATAAAGTAATTACGGTAGAAGATGGTTGTATTCAAGGTGGATTTGGTTCAGCGGTAGCAGAATTTATGTTAGACCATGATTATTCGGCTCAAATAAAACGTTTGGGAATTCCTGACCGAGTTGTTGAACATGGCGAACAAATTGAACTTCATCGTGAATGTGGTTTCGACCCAGAAGGAATTGCCGAAGCCGTTAGAGCCATTTTAGGAACTAAGAAAATTCAGCAAAAAGCAGAAGATGTGAAGTTGTTGTTGAATTAAGTAATCACATAGTTTTAGGATGCAGCACTAATAAAAAATCCTCTTCAAATTGATTTGAAGAGGATTTTTTATTAGATAATATCTATTTCTTCTCTCGAATTTTCTTCACAATTCTTACTGCTGACATGATGACTACGGCGAAAATGATTAGCCCTAAAATACCCCAAATCCAATCTACTGAGTTTTTTAGTACTACTAAAAATACGATAGCGAAAAGGAAAATGGTTGCAATTTCGTTGAAAAGTCGTAATTGAAAACCTGTAAATCTAAATTTATCTTGACGTAATTCTGCAATCAGTTTTCGGCAATAAAAATGATAAATTATTAGTCCTACCACAAAACTCAATTTGATGTGTAACCAACCATGAGCTGAGAAAGAATCCCACCAAGTCCACCAAATCATCGTTATTCCTGAAATAACTGTCAACCACATGGCAGGAACCATAATGGCATTGAACAGAATTTTTTCCATTTTTTTGAATTGTTCTTGAATAATTGAACGCTCCAAATCTGGTTTTGTGTTGGCTTCGGTATGATAAACAAAAAGGCGTGGTAAATAGAAAAGCCCTGCAAACCAACTGGTTACGAAGATGATATGAATGGCTTTGATGTGTTCGTAGGTCATTTTACACTCTTGGGTATTTTTTAAAAAAGCTATTCCATTTCATTTGAATTACTCCTAAAATAGCTTCACGGAATATATTTGCAGACATTTTAGATTGCCCTTTTGTACGGTCAGTAAAGATTATTGGTACTTCAACGATTTTGAAACCATACTTCCAAGTCGTGAATTTCATTTCTACTTGAAATGCATAACCCACAAATTTTATAGAATCTAAATTGATGGTTTTCAGTACTTTAGTGGTGTAACATTTGAATCCAGCCGTTACGTCCATAATTGGAATACCCGTAATAAATCGCACATAATATCCCGCAAAATAAGACATCAAAACTCGACTCATTGGCCAATTTACCACATTCACTCCGTTGATATAACGTGAGCCAATAGCCATATCAGCACCATTGGCACAAGCATCGTAAAGCTTTAATAAATCGTCTGGATTATGAGAGAAGTCTGCATCCATTTCAAAAATATACTCATAGTTCAACCCCAGAGCATATTTGAAACCGTGAATGTAAGCTGTTCCCAATCCTAATTTACCTTTACGTTCTTGTAAGTGTAAACGATTTGTACCAAATTCTGTTTGTAATTCTTTTATTTTAAGACCTGTACCGTCGGGAGAACCATCATCAACAATCAGTAAATCAAAAGCTGGTTCAAGGCTCATAACTTTACGAATGATGGCTTCAATATTTTCTATTTCGTTGTACGTGGGAATAATGACGATACGTGGATTCATTGAGTTGTATTTAATTAGAGGAGTTTTATTTTGAGATAACAGTTTTTTGCTATTTTTAATTATATATGTTAGCGTTATCCATTCTCCTATATGTATGCAAAGTTACGAAAGCCGTGCCAATTTTTTAGGACAGTTTATCGGTTATAACAAATACAATTTATAATATGGTCATTTACCATACCTGTTGCTTGCATAAAAGCGTAACAAATAGTTGTTCCGATAAACTTAAAACCCCGTTTTTTTAAATCCTTACTCATTGCATCCGATACAGCAGTACTGTTGGGTATGTCTCTGTGAGTATTTCGTTGATTATCAATGGTTTGTCCTTCAGTAAATTGCCATATATATTTGTCAAACGTACCAAATTCCTTTTGGATTTCGAGGAATAATCGGGCATTTGTGATTGTCCCTGTAATCTTCAAACGATTGCGAATAATACCTGCATTCTGCATTAATTCCTCAATTTTTTTGCTATCATATTTAACAATTTTTAAGGCATTAAAATTATCAAAGGCTTTTCTGAAATTCTCTCTTTTCCGTAAAATGGTAATCCAACTCAATCCTGCTTGAAAACCCTCAAGTATTAAGAATTCAAACAATCTATCGTCATCGTGTAATGGAACGCCCCATTCGTGGTCGTGGTAATGTATGTAAGCGAGGTCATCTGAGACCCAACCACATCGGATTTGAGGAACTGAATCTTGAGTAATACTTTCGGAGTTCATGTATTTGTGTTCTTTCGTTAAAATTACTCATAATGCTTTTATGAAACACCATTGAAGACTTTGGAAAGACTTGAAATTAAAGTAAAAAGGGAAAGGCGTTCTGCTTAACTAACAGAAGTCGTCTTTTGGGGACGACTTCTGTATAATTCAAAATATAAAAGCGATTAGATTATGGGAAAAGGTACCGTATAATTGTCTAATATCGTGTGGAAATTACTTTTGAGAAGCTTTAAATAGCTTTTGTTTTTCTTCTTTGGTCAAACTTTCATAACCCGAACGTGAAATTTTATCCAAGATTTCATCTACTTCATCATCATCTGGATAGCCATTACCCACACCCGCAGGCGTACTGCTATAAGTTGATTCTTTTTGACGATAAGCAACTTTAATTGTTGGTTTTTCGGTACGTTTGAAGATGTTTTGGAAAAACTCAATGGTTACATCAATGGGTGTTCCCCAGTCTCTACCTGCTTGAAGTTGTTTCACGTATAAATATCCCAATAAAGCACCACCTAAATGTACAATTCCTCCTCCTGCATTTGTACCAATAGCTCCTGCTAATGAAATCAAAAAGAAGAAAAAGGCGATATATTTTATACGAACTGGACCAATTAAAAACAAAAAGAAAGTATAATCAGGCATTAAAGTTGCTGCTGCAAATACAATTGCCATCACACTTCCCGAAGCACCAATAATAGTTGTGTTAATAGCAACTTGGTAATATGGCAGGAAATTGAAGGCAATCAATGCTAATGTTCCACCAAAGAATGCTCCCAGAATATATAAATTAATTAACCGACGACTCCCTAAAAATTCCTGAATAATTGCCCCAAACCAGTAAAGCATTAACATATTTGGCAATAGATGGGAAATCGGATTAACGGAGTGAAAGAAAGCGTAAGTCAGTATAGTCCACGGACGAAATAGGAACGTTCCCATAGCGGGTGTAAGACTAAAATAAGAAAGTATATTCTCGAAAATATCAGCTTTTTTGAAAAATACTGTCAGTGTAATCAGACACAATAACATGACTACGTACACCGCCACATTCAACCAAATTAGTTGAATTAAACCGTTGTTTCGCTTGGCGAAAGCGTCTTTGAAGTCATCTAAAATCCCACTCATTTTTTTATTTGTTGTGTTAGGAAAATGTAACAATTATTATGCCCTAAGTATTAAGTAATGGTGTTTTGCGTTGAATATCGGTTATTGTTAACAACGAAAAGATACACATAATGTTACCAAATATTATAATTAAGTTTTATGATAAATTACCTAATATTTGTTACAGCAAATTTAATAAAAACTATCTCGTTTATTGCCCCAGACTTTTATCAGAATAAAGGCAAATATCATTCCTCCAATATGGGCAAAATGGGCTACGTTATCCCCAGGCATTTTGTGAATTCCCGAGTAAATTTCGTATAGTCCATAGAAAGTTACAAAATATTTCGCTTTTATGGGAATCGGAATTGGAAAAAGCATTAATTCTGTATTTGGAAATAGTAGGGCAAAACCTGCCATTACACCAAAAACGGCTCCAGAAGCCCCAATCATGGGTGTATCCAAAACACTTTTAAGACTTTGCTCAATAACTAATACAGATTCTTTGAGGGTAATATTGCTTGAGTTTTCTAATAAATTATATACATTTGGTGGAATACCTTCGGAATAAAATTTTTGAATTAATCCCTCAAATTGCTTAAAATCAGGGTTTTGAATGTATGCTTTTGACACTGCTTCGAGTGTTGCAAAATCATAATATTTTAAACCCATATAAAGTAAACCTGCTCCAATACCCGTTGTGAGATAAAA
Source organism: Bacteroidota bacterium (assembly GCA_040387735.1). Lineage (GTDB taxonomy): Bacteria > Bacteroidota > Bacteroidia > Cytophagales > Spirosomataceae > Arcicella. The sequence continues at coordinate 10,777 of JAZKDE010000104.1, read as the reverse complement.
CGTTAAAAATCGTTTTTCACCCCAAAACATTTCTAAAATTGGCCCTAAGAAAAATAAACCTAACATATTTCCAAAAATATGCCCAATTCCAGAGTGAACAAACATATAAGTGACCAATTGAATAGGATTAAATTGGTCAGATGAAAAATAATGCAAACCAAAAAGCGAAACAATCATTCTATCGTATTGAGGATTAATAGATTGAACGATGAATACAATAATATTGATTGCGATAATTGCCCGTACAATAGGCGTTAAGCTGGGTGTTCTCATTTGTAATTATTTGTGAGTTGTGAGTTGGTGAGTTGTGATTTTTGAGTCCGATGATAAATCACAACTCACCAATCACTAAATCACAACTTATTCTTCATAAGCCCAATCAATACGAGTTTTCATATCCTTGATTACTAAGCCATTAGCTTTGAAATAAGTTCTAATTTCGTCGATTTTGTCGTATTGTTTAGCTTCTTTATATTCTCGGTAAAGTGATAACATTCCTTTGGCAAGGGCTTCAATTGAATTATTTGGTTCTTCTAAAATTCCCAAAATATCTTCTATGATAGCGACAAATTTTTCCTTCAAAAGGTTGAATGCGGCCTCGCCAATTTGGGCTGTTTGTACTTGCCCCATGTACAATTGATTGATTTTTTTCAAGAGATTAAATAAACCTGCAATGGCAACGGCGGTATTTAAATCATCGTTCAATCCATCATAACAACTCTGAATTCCTTTTTCGATTTCAGCAATTTGCTTTTGGTCAATCGCTACTGAATCATCCGCTACGTATTCAATATTTTTAATGATTCTTAAGCCATTAATCAAACGTTTATAGCCCTTTTGAGCAGCTTTGAGTGCATCATTTGAGAAATCAAGCGTACTTCTATATTGCGATTGCAACATGAAAAAACGCACTGTCATTGGACTATACGCCTGTTCTAACAACGGATGTGTACCCGCAAAAAGTTCGGCAGGAAGGAAAGAATTTCCGAGCGATTTAGACATTTTTTGACCATTTACGGTCAACATATTCGAGTGCATCCAATAACGAACGGGTTCACGACCATTTGCTCCTTTGGCTTGAGCAATTTCACATTCGTGGTGCGGGAATTTTAAATCCATTCCACCCCCGTGAATATCGAAACTATCGCCTAAGTATTTGGTACTCATGCAAGTACATTCTAAATGCCAACCTGGGAAACCCGCTCCCCAAGGAGAATTCCAACGCATCAAATGTTCGGGAGCTGCTTTTTTCCAAAGGGCAAAATCGAGTGGATTACGTTTTTCACCAACACCATCTAAATCACGAGATTCTGATAATAAATCTTCCAAAATACGACCAGATAATTTACCGTAATTACCACCTTGTTCGTTGTATTTGGCAATATCGAAATAAACCGAACCGTTAGATTCGTAGGCTAAACCTTTGTTCAATAAAGTTGTAGTTGTTTCGATTTGCTCAACAATGTGTCCCGTAGCTGAAGGCTCAATGCTTGGTGGAATAAAGTTGAATTGTTCCAAAACCTTGTGGAAATCGTTGGTATAACGTTGCACAATTTCCATCGGCTCAAGTTGTTCCAACTTCGCCATTTTCCCGATTTTGTCTTCTCCTTCGTCGCCATCGCCCACCAAATGCCCAACGTCTGTGATGTTACGGACATAACGAACTTTATAACCCAAATGCGTCAAATAACGATTGAGAACATCGAAAGTCATAAAAGTACGGACGTTGCCTAAGTGAACGTAATTATAAACGGTTGGTCCACAAACGTACATTCCCACGTGTGGGGCGTTTAAAGGCGTAAACAATTCTTTTTCTCGGCTGAGGGTATTGTATATTTTTAATGGTTGCATTCAGTCTATCGTTAATTTTTAATATTCTACAAAACTAATAAAAGTATAACGGAAAGAGATGATTTTCGTTCCAAAATGCGGATTTCTTAAAAGATTGCCTTGAGTTTGTTTGAATCAAAAATAAAAAAGGTTCAAGCGTCCTCGCTTGAACCTTCAAATTACCATTAATTTCTCTACCGCTTCATCTCCTGCTTTTTCCAATAAGTCAGACTTCTCCACAGCCATTCAGCGGGGCCAAATTTGAAATAATGAAGCCATGTATTGCTGAATATCAAACAAATAACCCAAATACACATCACAAAAAGATAGTTTTGGTAGATTTGTAATTTGGCAAACATTCCGAAACCAAATCCGTAGAAAAATAAACCACAGAGAATGCTTTGGAGTAAATAATTGGATAAAGCCATTTGCCCCGCTTTGGAGAGAATTTTGACCAACCAATTAAACGCCCCCGACCTGTAAACGAGCATCAATAATCCAATATGTCCGACGGTCATCATCACTCGTTGAATATCAGAAAATGCTCCCGTTGGAATCGTATAAGTTTCAAAGAAATTTTCAAAACCCTTTTCATCATAATAAAAGGAATTTACGTAACGAATTCTCATAAAAAGCCCCAAAGAATAGCCAATTAAAGTCATCAGGCCGTACTGTCGAGTCGTTAATTTATTGGTAAAAATACCTAATTTAAAAAAGCCCATACCGATAAACATCATCAAAATAAAATCCCAAAAATTTGGGTTATAAAGCGTCCATTTTTGGTATTCGTCAGCATCTTTCCATCTTTTATTAAATATCGTTTTGTAGTTGCCTCGCATCTCCCGAATGTTAGTATTAATCTTGGCGGTATCTTTCTTCATCCAAGCAGACATTTCTTTAAATGCTGCTATATCTTCTTTTTGCTTAGGTTTTAACTTTTTGTGGAGTTTTAAAGAATCCGTCATTGCCGATTTATAGGCTTCATATTTAGGTTTTCGTTGATCAATATACCGATAAGCACTTCTTCCAAAAAGCCAAAATGACAATACTAATCCTGTAATAATCAAATATTTAGCTTCTACTTTTCGAAATGGAAAAAGGAATAAACCACAGATGGCATAAGAATACAAAATATCACCATCCCAGAGTAAAATATAGAAATTGAAAAGCCCAAAAAGAAACATCCAAAGCAATCTTCGGTAATAAATATCAATAGAATTTACATCATTATTTTTTGATAAAATAAGCATACAACTCGCCCCAAAAAGCATTGAAAATAAACCTCGCATCGTGCCTTCAAAAAAGACGGTCACAAAGATTTCCGAACGATAATTGATACCCGTATAGTCGGTAAAATGCTGATATGGAAAAGACGGAAAAGAAAAGCTTGGAATATTCATCAGAAGAATTCCGAGTACGGCTATTCCCCGTAAAAAATCAATGGATTGATAACGACTTTGGAGATTGGGAGAAAGTGCTTGCATGATTTCTAAATTATTGGTTTTCTTACACTAAAATAGTCGATAAATTCAAAGAGTTATTGCCTTATCGGATGTTTATCCGACCTACTTTGTCCAAATTAGTAAAATTTTGACTGATTGAGCTTTCTAAATTTAGTTAATGGATGTAAGATTTAGTTAATGGTAGAATTGTTTTTTTATGACTTCTAAATCAAGTAATGGAATGGAGAATTGGTATAAAAGCGATTGTTAGGAGTTTATTTAAATATTTAACATAGGCTAAAATGCTCTTGGATTTGTAAGGCAATTCTAAAATCAAAATCCACTATCTTTACAAAAAAATAAATCCCCAACCATAATGACCATTTTAGAAGTCGCTGACGATAAAAAACTTCAAAAAGAATTTCTTTTATTACCCGTAAAATTATACGCTGAGGATAACAACTGGATTCGTCCGCTCGACCAAGATGTTGAGAATACGTTTAATCCAAACAAAAATAAATACTTTAAACACGGTGAGGCCATTCGTTGGATTTTGCAGGATTCAGAAGGGAAAACTATTGGACGTGTAGCCGCTTTTATCAACCACGAAACCGCTACGAAAGAAGACCAACCAACGGGAGGAATGGGCTTTTTTGAATGTATTGAAGATGAATCAGCCGCTTTTTTATTGTTTGATACTTGTCAATCTTGGTTGGCTTCAAAAGGCATGGAAGCGATGGACGGCCCCATTAATTTTGGCGAACGTGATGCTTTTTGGGGTTTAATGACCAAAGGTTGGCAATATGAACCAACTTATAAAATGGCTTGGACGAAAGATTATTACATTCCATTTTTTGAAAATTACGGTTTCAAGGATTATTTCCAACAATATGTTTATGTTTCGCCAATTAGAGCGGCATCGGTGGCGGATACTGTCGAGGATAAAGCTCGTAAGGTTTATGCCAACCCCGACTATGATTTTAGGCACATCGAAAAGAATAAATTGGAGAAATACGGAGAGGATTTCAGAACGGTTTTTAATGAAGGATGGGCAAAATTTCCAGGGGTAAAAGCTATGAGTTCGGAACAAGCTCAGAGTTTGGTGAAAACGATGAAACCTATCATTGACGAACAACTGACGTGGTTTGCCTACGCAGGTGAGCGTCCGATTGCCTTTTTTATCGTTATTCCCGATATTAATCAAATTGTCAAGCATTTAAATGGTAAATTTGGTTGGTATGAAAAACTTAAATTTGCTCTTTTACTGATGCGTGGCGTGGTTACTCGTACTTGCGGAATGATTTTTGGCGTTGTTCCAGATTTTCAAGGAAAGGGAATCGAATCGGCAATTGCTTTACGTTTTCGTCAAGCTGGACGTGACAATCCGCATTATCAATATGAAACAATTGACATGAATTGGGTGGGCGATTTTAACCCGAAAATGAACCGTTTCGTCTCTCAATTGGGTACAACTCGTGATAAAGAATACATCACTTACCGTTTTCTTTTTGACAGAACGAAGGAATTTAAACGTTGTCCAAGAGTTGGGTAGAAAAGTCTTAAAAATTCTTAAGAATACAAAATCTACCCAAATTCGCTGTAAATTTGAAACATGAGATTAAGAATTATTCTATTGATATTCTGGCTAACTGCCTGTACTTCGGATAATAAGCCCAAAGACTTAATTGCCGAAGACAAGATGATTCCTATTTTGACCGATATTCACGTTTTGGAGTCGCAGGTAAATGATTTACATTTGGGTAATTCGGATTCGTCGTTGTTGGTTTACCAAAAAATGAAAGTGACGGCTCTGAAAAAGTACGGTGTAGATTCGGTCAATTTCAACCGTAGTTTGCGGTATTACATCATGAACCCTGGAATATTGAAAAATATTTATGTGGAGGTAAAAAAGGAATTGGAGAAGAAGAAAAAAAGTATTGTAGCCATCAAGGCGTCTCAATACACGAGAGGAAAATCTGATAGTATTGCAAGAAAAGATTCGGCTAAATTGCCGTAGCTTATAGTTTTTGTTTCGGAACTAACTATGAAAGACAAATAATAGTTAGTTCCGTTTTATTTTTATGGCTAAAACTATGCCCAAAACTAATTAGCGATTACCTGTTCAATAATCTTAATTTGTTCCAATACTTCTTCTGGCTTGATAAATAATTCTTTGCCATCTACAATTACATCATAGATATTTTGGAATAGCAAACTCCAATCTCCCTTCTCCGTTTCAACTGTTCCTCTGAAAACCAAACCGTTCATTTCGGTATTTATAATGCCCATTTGCAAAATGGGTTCAATTCCAAAACCTGCATCTAATGGTTGCATTCCTGCTTTTAAATGGTCTTCTTGTACGTCAATGCCGTATTTTGTGAATGAGCCTTTCGTCCCGTGAATAATATATCTTGGTGAATCTTCACGGACTAATAAACTTGATTTTAGTGTTACCTTAAGTTTGCCATAATCCAAACGAATATCAAACGCATCGCCAATTTCAGAACCTTCTCTTTGGGTAAAAGTTTGCCCCCAAACGCTTTTCGGGACACCAAAAAGTACAATTGTTTGGTCAATAATATGTGAACCTAAATCGTACAAAATGCCGTTGGCAGGACTGACTACTTCTTTCCATTTTTTAGCATTCAAAACAGGTTTGAAACGGTTAAAATGAATTTCAAAATTCAATATTTCTCCTAAAAACCCACCTTCAACCACTTTCTTAACGGTCATAAAATCGCTATCAAATCGGCGATTTTGGAAAATTGTTAGGGTTTTTCCTAATTCTTTAGATAAAGCAATTAATTCTTCGGCTTCTTCGATAGTGGCAGTAAAAGGTTTTTCGACCAACACATTTTTTCCTGCTAATAATGATTTTTTAGCGTACTCAAAGTGCGTTGAATTGGGTGAACAAATACTGACTAAATCAATGTCTGAATCCGCCAAAACTTCGTCTAAACTACGGGCGACGTTTACATTTGGAAAATATTCCTTCGGATTCTGACTATTTGAAACAATCGTTTTAAGGTTGAAATTTGGATTGGCTTCAAAAAAGGGAGCTTGTAAATATCTACCCGATAAACCAAAACCAATAAGAGCGACGTTGAGCATAATGATTGGGAATTAGGAAACGTAAATGTAACACAGTAAGCCTGTGTTACTTAATCAAACCAACACCGAAAATAAATCGGGTTGTTCATTAAGTTCTTGATAAACAATGTTTTCTGCTTTCATACGTTCGATGAGAGCGGCGTAATCTTCTCGGTTTTTTAGTTCTAAACCTAATAAAACAGGTCCTGATTCTCGACTGGTTTTCTTCTGATACTCAAAGAAAGTAATATCGTCGTCTGGCCCTAAAACGTTATTCAAAAAGTTGCGTAATGCTCCTGCACGTTGCGGAAAACGCACCATGAAATAATGTTTTAATCCTTCGTAAAGTAAAGAGCGTTCTTTGATTTCTTCGGTGCGAGTGATGTCATTATTCCCCCCAGAAACCAAACAAACTACATTTTTACCCTTGATTTGTTCCTTCATAAAATCCAAAGCTGCAATGGTCAAAGCTCCTGCGGGTTCGGCTACGATGGCGGATTCATTGTATAATTCCAGAATGGTGGTACAAACTTTGCCTTCGGGAACAATAATGATGTCGTCAAGGTTTTGCTGACAAATAGCAAAAGGAATATCACCAACTCTTTTTACTGCTGCTCCGTCCACAAACTTATCCATTGTTTCCAATTCCACGACGTGTCCTGCATCAATACTTGCTTTCATAGATGCCGCTCCCGCAGGTTCAACACCAATGATTTTGGTATGTGGAGAGAGTTGTTTAAAAACCGTAGAAATCCCCGAAGACACGCCTCCACCACCAATGGCAAGGATTATATAGTCAATTTTAAAATCAGCATCTCTGAAAATCTCCAGTCCAACCGTGGCTTGTCCCGTAATGACATCAATATCATCAAATGCCGAAACAAAAGTGGCGTGATGTTCCTCACAATATTGTTTGGCGGCTTTGGCGGCATCGTCGTAAGTATCGCCAACCATCATGACTTCAATATCATCCCGACCAAACATTTTTACCTGTTTTATCTTTTGATTAGGCGTGGTTGTGGGCATAAAGATTGCTCCTTTTACCTTCATTTTGTGGCAAGCATACGCCAAACCCTGAGCGTGATTGCCAGCAGAAGCACAAACAACACCTTTGTCTAATTCAGCTTTAGAAAGCCTCGACATTTTGTTGTACGCTCCTCTGATTTTGTAGGAACGGACAATTTGTAAATCTTCTCTTTTCAAGAAAATATTTGCCTCATAACGCTCTGAAAGAATTAAATTTTCCATCAAAGGCGTGTGTACGGCTATTCCACGCAGTTTTTCGGCAGCTTCGTAGATGCTTTCTAAACTTGGTGCAATGATTGTTTTTGTTTTATTGCTCATGAAGTATTTGTGTTTTGATGTTCAGGTTTCCGATGTTTGATATTCGGAGGTCGAGGCTTGATGTCTGGACTTCAATCATTTAATTTTCAATTCCAAACATCGAAAAACGAAAATCAAACATCGAAATATTATTCCAAAACTATCTTTCCGTCACGGTCGATGTTTGTTCTTTTGTCAAAACGAAAATCGTAAAAACCTGCATCACCGTCGTGAGCATCAATTTTTACGGAACTTCTACCCATTTCCAGACCCTGATTATCGTAGGCTTTTGCCAATACTTTACCCTTAAATCTCTTCGAGAAAATTAGATAAATACTCAGCAATTTATCCGTTCCGCCGTCTTTGTCATTTTTTAGCGTAACCTTTCCATTGGTAATTCCTTTGGTAGATAAAGATTCGGTGTAACTTACATTGATAGCACGAGCCTTTTTTACTCCTGTTTCTATTCCCTTCACCATATCACCCGCCGTTTCACCAATTTTTTCGGTCGAATTACTCAATCTATCGCACGATGAAAAGATGATTGAGAGGGCTAATCCGCTGATTTTTAATACGTTTTTCATTATTTTGAAATTATAGATTACTCGTTCAAATTTAGTGAAAATTCCTCGAAAAATTCTCCGAAACATCTTACTCCTCTTGAATTAAAGAACTTAATTTTTTAGATTGGGGTTTAAATTAATATGCTTTAGGCGGTAAGCCTTAGTTGATAGACTTTAAGCAGTAAGCGTAATTTTTGCTAATTGTATATCGTTAGCCGCTTACCGATTAAAGCATAAAATAACCAACCATTCACGAATAATAACCCTATGCACATATTACTACGTTACCTCAAACAGTATCGGTCAACCGTTTTTGGAGCATTGGCTTTGGCAGCCATTAATCAGATTTTCTCTCTTCTTGACCCTTTCATTTTTCGTAAAATTATTGATGATGTAGCAACCGTCTATCGAGCTGATAATCATACGATTCAAGAGTTTTTGTACGCTATTTTACCACTTACTGGTGCTTCGATTGGGGTAGCATTTGTGAGTAGAGTTGCCAAAAATTTTCAGGATTATTACATCAATACTGTTACGCAACGGGTTGGTGCTCAAATATACGCTGATGGTATTAGTCATTCGTTGGAATTGCCTTACGAATCCTTTGAAGACCAACGGTCGGGCGAGACTTTGGGGAAACTTCAAAAAGTAAGAACAGACGTTGAAAAAATCATTACCGTTGGGATAAATATCCTTTTTCAATCGGGAATTGCCTTGATTTTTATCTCGGTTTACGCCTACTCTGTGCATTGGATGATTTTACCTTTGTTCTTGGTAACGGGGCCATTAATTGCGTGGATTAGTTCGGTTTTAAGTAAGAAAATCAAAACGATTCAAATTCAAATTGTGAAAGAATCAACGGGTTTGGCAGGTTCAACAACCGAATCTTTACGCAATATCGAGTTGGTGAAATCATTAGGTTTGGCAAAACAAGAAATTGCTCAATTGAATGCTACGACTAAGAAAATCCTAAAATTAGAACTCAAAAAAGTGCGTTACGTGCGTTCAATGTCTTTTGTGCAAGGAACGGTTGTGAACTTCTTGCGGGCAATGATGGTCTTGGTTTTGATTTATTTGATTTATGAAAATAAAATCACATTCGGGCAGTTTTACTCGCTCAATATTTATTCATTCTTCTTATTTGGACCACTTCAAGAAATTGGAAACGTTGTAAATACTTATCGTGAGGCAGAAGTTTCACTCCAAAATTTTGAGGATATTTTCAAAATTCCAGTGGAGGTAAAACCCGAAAATCCGTATCCAGTTATTAGTATTGATACCCTTGAATTTCAAGATGTTAAGTTTAAACATCAATCTGCTAATAAAGATGCTTTGCGTAAAATTAATTTTAAGGCACAACGTGGAGAAACCATTGCTTTTGTTGGACCATCAGGTTCGGGAAAATCTACTTTGGTGAAATTATTGGTAGGACTTTATCGTCCGAAGGAAGGGAAAATCTTGTATAATGGACATAATTATGACGAAATTGATTTCGACCAACTCCGTGAACGCATCGGTTTTGTAACACAAGACACGCAGTTATTTTCGGGAACAATTCGGGAAAATTTATTATTTGTAAACCCAACGGCAACTGATGAACAATGTTTGGACGTATTAAGAAAAGCTGCTTGTCATACGCTTTTAGAACGTGCTGAAAGTGGTTTAGACACCATCATCGGAGAAGGTGGCGTAAAAGTATCGGGAGGAGAAAAACAACGTTTGAGTATCGCCAGAGCTTTATTACGTAACCCGAATTTATTAGTTTTTGACGAAGCAACGTCATCTTTAGATTCATTGACGGAAGAAGAGATTTCAGAAACCATCCGTGAAGTTTCGGAAGGTACAACGCATTTAACCATCGTGATTGCCCATCGTCTCAGTACCATTATGCACGCCACCAATATTTTTGTGTTGGAAAAAGGCAAAATCGTAGAAAATGGTTCTCATGAAGAATTATTAGAAAACAAAGGTTTATACTATGCCATGTGGAGACAACAGGTTGGCGAGAAGGATTTAATAGAAGAATAATAACGGTAGAGACGTTGTCTGAAACGTCTTTGTTGGATAAAATTATTAAAGCAGAAATGTTGCTGAAACGTATAATTCGGATTATTCAATGAATTTATTATAATGAAAATTGTTGCCTGCAATGTCTTACAAACGAAGACGTTGCAGGCAACGTCTCTACTATGAAAAAAATATTACTTTTTTGGGTAATGCTATGCGTTTCCCTTTCTTCAAATTATGCACAAAATGCTTCAACGAGGGTTTTTACAAATCCTCTTTTGCCATCTGGTGCTGACCCATACAGTTTCTACAAAGATGGGTATTACTACTACACGCATACCACCCAGAAAAGCCTCAAGATTTGGAAAACTAAAAACTTGGCTGGCCTCAAAACGGCAGAATCTAAAACGATTTGGACGCCTCCGCAGGGAACAATGTATTCTAAAGAATTATGGGCTCCTGAAGTACATTTTTTACAGGGAAAATGGTATATGTATTTTGCGGGAGATGATGGAGATAATA
>JAZKDE010000103.1:0-40641 GCA_040387735.1 Bacteroidota bacterium | reverse complement strand
AGAAAGTCTTCAAATTCCTTCCTTGATTATCCAAATGATTAGGGTGATAATCTCTAAGGCTACGGAGATAATCAAGATATTCGTTATGTACACCATCTGTGTAATTATTCACCGTAAGTTCACGCCCTCATTTTTTTAGGTGATTTCGAGTAATCGCATAATGTTTTATGCTCGACTCCTTCGCACCTTTCTTTGTCAGGTATTCAAGGAATAAAGAATAATATTCAAAAAACATTTCCGTATTCGTCTTCTTATTCTCAGCTATTTTTGGAGATAGTGCATTTTTAACACTTTCAACAGATGGAGTGATATTTGAGATTTTGCAGTGATGTAGGTAATGAGAAATATCCATTTTGATTTTCTCTAAGCATTCATTAATATTTCTGTAAGTAGGAGAAGATCGTTTTACTTGTTGTTTTTCAGCATTCCAATCCTTGGGTAAACACTTCTCACGAGTAAAATACTTAAACTCTTTTCCATTAAGTTTAGAACGAATAAATATCGGACAAAGACCATCCTTATCAATTTTATCAAGTAGAAGTTTGAAATGTATTTTCATATAATTGTTTTTGGGTCACCTTTTGGGTCGCTTTTAAGTGTATTATATCCAAAAATAAGTGTTTTGAAACAGTGCCAATAAAAAAGAAAATCCCTCAAATAATACATTTCGCAATGTTTTTGAGGGATTTTTCAATACAATCGTTTTTTGTGAGTGTGGAGACGGAGAGATTCGAACTCTCGTCCAGACAAGGAACTCGATAATTTTCTACACGTTTAGTCTTGATTATTTTTTCGAGATAGGCAGGGTTCAAGCCTGACCTTTTTCTATCCTTATCCTCTCTGTACTAAATGTTTGCTTAGAGAAATCACAACATTCGACTCTGCGAAGCGTCCCCCCAAATCTCAACGGCAGAGTTTAGCTGAGTGGGAGGTGGCGAATAGTCACAATCTAATTGAGACTACTCAAAACGAAATTCAATTAAGAATTAAGCTGCCATGGCATACTGAGTATTGCCAGTTGTTTGTTTAGTCTGATTATTTACGGGAGGTCAAGGCCAACTCCCGACGTGCTTACTACCGACCTGCACATGCTGTCAATACCGGTCGTCCCCATTTTGTAATTGGGATTGCAAAGGTAATAGATTTTTTGATTTTACAAGTTATATATTATGATTTACGAATTTTGAATTGATAACCAGTTTGTAAAATTCGTAAATTGTAAATCAAATAAATCGTTCCTACTTATTTCCCAATGCTAACAGTTATTCCTCCAAAAACAAAACTACCCGAGGCCGGTTCAAAATAGCGATTAGCGGCGGCATTAATTTGGACATTGGCATTATAAATTTCATTCAATAAATTATTCACACCTATAAAAGGTTCAATCTGAAAATTACTAATATTTTTCTTGTAACCAACTCGCAAATTGACTGTTACATAACCATTGTTTATGGTTGTATTGGCATCGTCTGCGTAAATTTTACTGATGCTTCGTATTTGTGCAATGGCGTAAATTCCCATGTGAGGAAAATATCTGATTTCTCCGTAAATATTGTGTTTAGGGATTCCTGGTAGAATATTTCCGTTAAATGTTCCCGCCGTAGTTTGGTAGGATTTATACTGAAAATCTGAATATGTATAGTTAAAATACGTCGTAAGTCCTGCTTTGATTTTATACGTTAAACCCAACTCAATTCCTTTTCTTTCTGATAATCCTGCATTTCTAAAAAATGTCCTTCCAACTTGATTTGGTAGTTGAAACGGTACAATTTCATCTTCAACGTCAATATAAAAAAGAGAGAGGTCAGCTCTAAATTTCTTGCTTAAAATACCTTTATAACCAATCTCAAAATTTCTTGATTTCTGTGGATTTAGCGTTGGATTAAAACCGCCTGTGCCTGTCGGGTTATTGGATAATTCGTTTAAAGAAGGCATTTCGAAATTGGTTGAAAAATTAGTGAAAATTGATTGCGAAGGGGTAGGAGCGTACGAAAATCCAAACATTGGGTTAAACCGTTGGAATGATTGTGTGGCAGATTGGTCGCCATCCGAAAGGAATTTGTCCGTAATCTGTAATCGAACATCATCAAAACGAGTATTTAATGAAATTTTAAATTTAGTATTTAAGGAGAATTCTTGTAAAAGGAATAAGCCTACGTTTCTAAATTCTTCAATTTGATTAAGTCTTAATGTCCCTTTTTCTCCTGATAAATTATCAAATCTTTGGCGGTTATCCTGTTGGTTTTCAAGGTCTAATCCAGTTTTTAAGCGGTAAACTTTAGTTGAAAATTGATAATTAAAACCACCACCTGCAAAATCTCGATTAAACGCAATTTGTCCACTCGCTTGCAGTGCCTGTTTATTGGCAAAATCTCGATTTAGATAAAATACTCGGGCATTTATTTGATGCTTTTCGCTGAATGTATGGTCGTAAATTAGGGCAAATCGGTTTTGTTTGAAGGTTTCTGATGCATCAAATGTGACATTTACTTGGCGGGCTTGCTGACGATTTTTATCAATTTCTGTTTGAGTCAAAGCCCCTGGGTCTTCGGCTTTTGGACTGTCTATGTAGTTGGCTAAGAGCGTAATACGATTTTTGTCAGTAAAATGATAAATTAATTTTCCATTCAAAAAATTACGTTCTAAACTGCTATGCTCACGGTAGCCTGTACTTTGCAAACGTGAGGCACTGATAAAATACATGAATTTCCCGACTTCCTGCCCTGTTTTAAACTGGTATCTTTGTAAACCATAAGCACCAATGTTTGCTTGAAATTCGGCAAAGTTCTGTTTCGCATTTTCCGAAAAAATACTAATTACACCTCCCGAAGCATTACCATAAAGTCCTGAAGCGGGTCCTTTGATAACTTCCATGCGTTCCATCATGCCTGCGTCCAAATTGCCAACCTTTGCTGTTCCGTCGGGAATTGATTCTGGAATACCGTCCATAATGATTTTTATTCCTCGAATTCCAAAAGAGGCTCTCGCTCCAAAACCTCGAATAGAAATGCGTAAATCTTGAGCAAAATTTTCAGAATTCATCGCAAAAACGCCAGAAATAGTTCCAAGAGATTCAAAAATAGAAATTTTGGATTGCCCAATTTGTAATCGTGATTGGTCGATTACCGTAATAGAAAGGGGGGTTTGAATATCTTTGGTGATAAATCTTGAAGAAGAAATAGTGACAGGTTCGAGTTCTTTTGAGGTCGTAGTTGTGTCAGTTTGAGCAAAAATAATAACCGAATTTAAGGTTAAATAAAATGTAAAAAATTTGTACATAAATTATTGTGTCTTAGTGCCTTTGTGGCACAACAAAGTTACACAAAAAAACCCTGAAAAGTTGAGACTTAACAGGGTCGTATTATGGGTTGGATTATTAAATTTTTAAGTAAGTAAGGATTATATTTTTGATTTTTATCTTCTTTTAAATTCAAAGGTTTAGTGGAGAATTGAATTCATTAAGTCCGCCAACTTGCCGAACCAATCTGCTCCACTGCCTTCGCTAATACGGATGTGGAATTGATAGCTTTGCTCATCTGTTTTGCGTCCGCCAACACATTTCAGCGTGCAAAACTTTCCTCCCCGTAAGGTCTTTCCCGAAGCTCGCCCTTCAAAAATGTCCGCCAACATTTTTAAATTTATGCTCACTCCGGGGAAATTTTTTATCCACAGAAATACGGTGTTTAAACAGTATTTTGAGGTGATAATTTTTGTTTTGGCAAAAGAAATTGCCTATCAGAAATTTTGTTCCAGAATCAAAAAAATGTAAAATACGGTGGTAAATATGCAGAGAAATACTGCGAGAAAGGAATTAATATTTGAATTCCGCCACTGTTGTTTTTCATAGATTTGGTTCAGCTATATCGAGGCTTTTGGTTTGAATTCTCATGAAAAAATCAGGAGAATTCAAACTCCTTAGCTTTACCCAAATTCTCTTCATGGCGGTAAAAAGATTGGATTTTTGTCAATTAAAATTAGAAATCTTCGTTTAGAAATCTAAATAACTTGTTTTCAATTACCGTGCCAAAATTTGCTTGGCTGGCTTACTACTTTTTTCGGATTTTGTCTTCCGACTCCATACTTTGTGGCGGCATTGCTTGGATAATTATGTATTGACAAATGCCGTGCCAAACTTTCAATAAAACTAAAAAAAAGCTGTGTAAATATTTAAATTCTCGGTTTATCCTTCTTTGGACTCGCTAAACTTCGCCACAAATAAAAAACAGTGTACGCTTCCCAATCTTTAAAGTTGATAAAAAAAGAATCTAATTCTTCCCGATTTGGACGTTTCGGAAACCCCTTCGTATGGTGTAATGCGTTATATAAACCTACGTCTCCATAAGTTATACATTCCAACCGTTTTAGTGATTTCATTAAAGCGTAATTAGCTGTCCATTCTCCAATTCCTCGAATATTTACCAAGGTGTTGATGGCTTCTTGAGTTGTCTGAGAGGAAAGGATTTGCTTGGAAATATGCCCTTTCACGAATTGGTTGGCAATTTCTATGAGATATTCTGCTTTCCGATTTGAGAACTGCATGGGCAATAATTCTTCAACTTTTAAATTGGCGATGATTGCTGTTGATGGAAAAATATGGTAGTCTGTATCTTCGTAAGTCAGCTTTGTTCCGTAGGTTTCGGTGAATCTTCGTTTGAGTTTATAAGCAAATGTTAAGTTAATTTGTTGCCCAATTATTGACCAACAAAGGGCTTCAAATAGGTCAGGAATGCCCAAAAGACGCAATCCTTTGTAATCTGTTGCCATATATTGTAGGTTTTCATCTTGGGATAAGTGTTCGTAGAAAGGCGTTAAATCACGTTCAATATCAAACCAATCTTTTACAAAATTTATTATTTCCTGTTCAGAATTGTTTCCTTGGAGTACATTTATGATAAGATTTTTGTCTTTTTCAGAAATGGAAATCAACGTTGGCTCTCCTCTAATGAGGAGTAATTTTCTGATAAAATTTTCTCCTATAACGTGCAGACAATCATCATAATTTCTATCTAAGAACCATAGACATTCTTGAAATGAAAAATTGGGGGGAATTGGGATTTTGTACGTCATGAAATTAATTTTTTGCATTACCACGTTGAAATGCGAAAGGGGGTTAATGTTCCAAATCGCAAGATACGGAATAGAAATATGTGAAAAAATCTGCAAATTGCGTAAAATATAAATCGGAACTCCACATCCAAAAATAATGGAAGAAACCATTTTTACAAAGTATATAAATTCTCCGTTGGGCGAGTTGGAAATTTCTGCTACCGAAGAATATTTGACTTCAATTTTATTTGTAGATGCTCAAAAGAAACCCAGTCCGAGGAAGGTAGAAACTGAGTATGTCCCCACCGTGATTGTTGCGTATATTCAACAAATTGAGGAATATTTTGCCGGCACTCGCAAAACATTTGATTTAAAGATTAAACACGTAGGCACCGACTTCCAAAAAACGGTTTGGGAAGAATTGGAAAATATACCTTTCGGAAAAACAATTTCGTACTTAGAACTCTCCCGCAGAATTGGAAACGAGAAAGCCATTCGTGCCGTTGGAACAACAAATGGTAGCAATAAATTCAACATCGTCGTTCCTTGTCACCGAGTAATTGGGGCAAACGGTTCATTGGTTGGCTACGGCGGAGATTTATGGCGAAAGAAATGGCTTTTAGAACATGAAGCTAAGGTTTTAGGAAATTATCAAACGAGTTTGTTTTAGTAATACAGACTAATGTCTGTGTTACTTAATGAATTGTAATCCCAGTAATCCGTCTATACAAATCCACCGCATACAAATCGGACATCCCTGCTACAAAATCCACGACTATTTGAATATTGTTGTACAATTCCCCTTGTTGAATATTGGTTTGTTTGGGAATAAGTTGCAATAATTTCCCTGATTTTGGCCGTTGTTGATGCAAAACTGCCGTTATAAACTCGTCTAATAATGCCCCAATTACGTTGTAACCCGCAATTTCTATTTCAATCACTGATTTATGATTGTAAATATCACTGATTGAAATTGTATCTACGTTTTTCAAACACGCAAGCGTATGAGCGTCCAAAATATCCATTAAAGACTTATTCAATTCTCCCGATAAAATCTGTTTTTCATGTTCCAAAAACGCTTCTGTACATTTCTGAGAAAGTAGATTTATCAACATTGCCCGTAAGAAAGCTAACTTTTCGTTGTTGTCGTCGATGCGGTGTAATTTGTCGTTTTTGATGTAATTATACATATTCTCGTCTTTTTCCCAAAAAGGTAAAAGTAAATCAATGACTTGTTGTGCCGTCAAGATTCGGAGGCGGTGAGCGTCTTCCAAATCAATAATTCGGTAACAAATATCATCGGCGGCTTCCATCAAAAATACGAAAGGATGTCGGGCGTAAATGTTGCGTTCATCGTCCAAAACTCTAATGTTCAATTCATCAGCAACTTTTCGGTAAATTTCAATTTCAGAATCAAAAAAGCCTGATTTTTTCGTGCCAATTTGTTCCGTTTCTTTATTAAAGCCATTAGTCGAATCAGTCGGATATTTTACGATAGTCGCAATAGCGGTATAAGTCAATTTATGCCCGTTTTGGTCGTTGGTCAAAATTCTAAAAGCATTGGCATTTCCTTCAAATTTTCGGAAGTCGTTGAGTTGATTTTCACTTAATTCAGCTTCTAAAGTGTCTCTGGTTTCTCCCGAAAGATTATCAAAATAATTACGAATTGCTGATTCTCCCGAATGCCCAAAAGGGGGATTGCCAATATCATGAGCCAAGCAAGCCGTAGCGATCACCGTCGGTAAATCATAGCGATAAAACTCATGAAAATCAGCGGATTCTTCGGGATATTTTTGCGATAATTTTACGCCAACGGCTTTTCCCAAAGAACGTCCAACTGATGCCACTTCCAAACTATGTGTCAAACGATTATGCACGAAAATTGGACCAGGAACTGGGAAAACCTGCGTTTTATTTTGCATTCTTCGAAAAGGAGAAGAAAAGATAAGACGGTCAAAATCACGTAAATAAGCATTACGAACGGGATCAGATTTCTCGGTTTCGTACTTCTTTTCGTCACCGAGTCGCTTGCTGGTGTAAAGGGTTTTCCAATTCATTTTGATGATATAAGGCTGACCTTTGTTATCGGTTAAATGGAATAAATTATTTACTCAAATTTATGATTTCTTAATGCTAATTTCTAATTTACGTTAGAAGAAATTTCATCAACAAATATGAGCCACAAAAACAAACTTAACCTTTTTGATACCACCATGCTCGTGGTGAGTTTAATCATCGGCATGGGGATTTTCAGAAATCCCGTAGAAGTTGCCAAAACGGCACAAACGCCCACCATTTTCTTTTTAGCGTGGATTTTAGGCGGAATAATCAGCTTTTTAGGCGGTTTGACTTACGCAGAAATTGGCTCACGATACGCCGTGAAAGGTGGTTTTTACAAGATTTTCTCATACTGTTATCACCCCGCTTTTGCTTTTATGGTAAACTGGATGTTGGTAATTTCCAACGCTGGGGCGGTGTCCATTGTGGCAATGGTTGGGGCAGAATATATCAACCCCGTTTTGATGCCTGAATCTTTGCAAAATCCTTTGGGTATCAAAATCACTTCTATCACAACGATTGCTGTTTTGTACGCCATTAATTTTATCGGAATTCGACTTTCAGCTAAGACGCAAAATGTGCTTTCAATGATAAAAATTGTGATGATGGGCTTGTTGATTTTGACCATTTTTGGAAATCATCCAACACCCAAAGCTTCTACTAATCTGACGAGCGAACATTGGGAAACGATGGATTATTTTAAGGCTTTAGCTCTCAGCTTTATTCCGATTTTCTTTACGTATGGAGGCTATCAGCAAACGATAAATTTTGGAACGGATATTGAAAATCCTGCTAAAAATACACCCAAAGGCATTTTTATCGGTTGTGGTTTGGTGATGTTTTTATATTTGGCAATCAATTTTGCGTATTATAAAGTCTTGGGAATGGACGGAATGGCAAATTCTGCGTCTTTAACCTCTGATTTGGCGAAGGTATTTTTTGGAGAAACAGGTTCAAAAGTTACGTCAGTTTTGTTATTTATTTCGGTATTAACTTTTGTTAATTCTTCCATGCTGACCAATCCGAGAGTTTATTATGCAATGGCGGAGGATGGCGTTTTACCCAAGTTTTTCAGTAAGCAAAATGATAAATCACAAGTGCAAGAAATTGCTCTAACAGTTTACGTCAGCTTTTTGATTTTGTTCCTTTTCTTTGCCGATTCGTTCAAAGAATTGTTGAATTACGTGATGTTTTGTGATTCAATTGGGATGATTACTTCGGCTTTTACGATATTTTTATTGCGTAAAAAAATACTCGAAACACCCGATAATCTTTATACAATTGGCTTTGGAAAAGTGCTTTTTCCGGCTATTTTTATTGTTACTTATACTTTGGTAGCGGTCAGTGCTTTGATTAGTAATAAGGAGAATTTACCAATGGCCATTGGCTTGTTTTTGGGCGGATTACCTTTGTATTATTTGATGAAAAAGATTATTCCGAATGATGAAAAATAGGCTTATTTACCTTCTCTGTGCATTATCTCTCATTCCAATTGGCTTGGCAACTCGTACTTTTGGCACTGAATTTATGAAACTTTACGTGGGCGATGCTCTATGGGCGATGATGATTTATTTCGGTTTTAGAATGTTATTTCCCTCTAAAAAATTAAGTGCATTTTGGTACGCTCTTATTGTTTGTTTCCTCATCGAAATCAGTCAGTTATATCACGCAGAATGGATTGATTCTATTCGTCAAAATCGTTTGGGTGGTCTGATTTTTGGCTTTGGCTTTTTGTGGAGTGATTTAGTTTCTTATCTGGTTGGAATTTTAATTGGCCATTATCTGGACAAGGAAGTGTCAAGTCATAAGTATTAAGAAATAAATAGTAAAACATTAGGATTGACTTTCTTAATACCTAATACTTTCTAAAGACTTTATCAGCTTCCTGTCCTACGACAAATAATCACGATCTTCTGATTTTGGGCATCGGTTGTTGCGAAAAGATATTCATTTCCACCTTCCGATAATTTCAATTTATCTCTGATTTGTTTCACTGTCAAAGGAAAATTGCGGATGGTAATATTGGCTTTATTTTCCGTTAAATGCTTTGAAATTTCTTTCTTATCCAATTTACAAACCGCCACAATTTTGAAACTTCTTCCTTGAAAACTTTCTACTAATTCCTCCGAAGTATAAAGATGACTATGCGGTGCAATTTTCTGTAAATCAAAGTGTTGTGCTATAAAACGGAATGCTCCAGTTTTTAAAATAGCAGCGTTTGGTTCATATAAAAATTGTTGTGGAGAACCCAGTTTTATGGTAGCATTTTTCTCCTGTGACTTGGTGAAAATGAGTTCATTTTGATGATTTTTGGTAAGGTTAATAGCGTGCAAACGAGCCTCATGCACTTCATTTCTCTGTAAATGAAATAGGACTTCTTTAACTTCATTTTCAACCGCTACGACATAGACGTGAGAGACATTTCCTAAGTCTGAAATGGCTAAATCAATGTCCAACATTGGAGAGGCTTTTAAGAGAATGTTATCCGTTTTTTCAAATAGTAAATCTTTGATTGATAGTATATTAGGTTCGCAATCTTGTAATCTTACCACTTTACTTCCTGTATCATCTCGACGGTGTGGGTCGAGGTAAATCCACGAGAAATGGGTATTTAATTTTTCAATATTTTCTACCGAATTTCCCGCAATAAAATCTACATTTTCAATACTTAATTGCTCAAAATTATATTTTGTAATATCCAGTAAATCAGTATTTTGTTCATTATAAAAAGCTTTTTTGAAGTTTTTACTCATGTACGCAATATCCACGCCCATACCTCCTGTGAGGTCAATGAGCGTTTCACCGTCTACTAAACTTGCTTTGAATTTTGCGGTAATTTCTGAGGAACATTGTTCTACCGAAAGTATTTTTGGAAATACAATTCCTTCATTTTCAGACCATTCTGGTAGTTTTACTTTGGCTTTTTGTCGGGCTTTAATTTGTAAAACCAAATTGGGAATATTGAGATTTGGGTATTTTTTCGCCTGTAAAAGTAAAGTCGTTACTTCATCGTTTTGATGAGCTTTTATGAAGTCCTTTTCAGCTTCTGACAATGAATATTTCTGTGGATTTTCGATAAGTTTTTTCTGTAAAATTACAAAATCTCTGTCAAACCAGCCATATAAGCCAAATTTGCCAATGCTTTTTCGTATTTACTTTTCAAAGACTCGACCTTCGTTTTCATTTCAATCCACTTACTTTCTCTGGAATTTATCAAGAAAAGCGTGCTTTCTCCAATGTCAAATTTACGTTGTTCGGCTTTCACCAAAAGGTCTTGATTTTTGGTTGCATCTTCTTGAATTTTCAACTGCTTTTCATAATTCCGAACGTCATTATAAGCGGCATAAACTTCGTTCATAATCTCCCGACGAGCTAAATTTAACTCAAATCCTGTTGATTGTTGTTTAATGCGAATTTGCTGTAATTTTCCTCTTTCTTTTCTTAAAAATAACGGCATCACAAATTCAAACCCCAATTTATGATTATTAGTTGAAAATGAGTTTTCGTAATTGTAAATCGCCTTTGAAGTAAAGCCGTCCGCTATAAAATTAAAATTGGCATTGAAAATCGGTTTTAACATCTCTTTTCTGAATCGTTCTTCAATTTGTAATTGATCGAGTTTTACGTTAAGTTTCAGAATTTCAGGATGTTGTGACTTTGCTTGGTTGATTAAAGATTGTAAAACCGTATCATCCACTTTACGAATTCCTGCCAAGGGTGGCATGGCATCTTCGGGCAATTCTAAGGGCGTTTCGTTGGCACTCCACAAATAATTTGAGAGGGCTAAACGGTTATTTCGGAGGTCGATAAGAGCTTGTTCTAAAGCAACTTGGCGGTCTTGAAGGGTGATTTTTGCCTCAACGGAATCAATGGTGGCCTGTTCGCCAATTCTTGCTCGCTCACGAGTTGCCACAAAACGTTTATCTGCTAAATCGTAACCTTCTTTAATTAATTGTAATTGTTGATACGAAAACCACCATTCCCAATAGGTTTTGGCGGCGTAATAAATGGTCGAATTGATGAGTTTTTGGCGTTCTGCTTCGGCATAATTTTTAGCCAAACGAGCTTGTTTTAAAGTATTTCTACGAGCATCAATAATTAAACCCTGCCCAATCGGAATACTCAAACCTGCTACCAATAACTGACTGGACTCTTCGGGAAGTAATTTTTTGCCAGTTCGATTTTCGTAACCTAATTTAAAATCTATGCCTGACCAAGTTGGGATTTTCAAGGCGTTTTCCCAACGGTTGTAATAATCATCGCCTTTAAATGCTTTGCGGTCGAAATTGGAAGAAAGCTTTGGGTCAAAAGCTCCTTTAGCTTGCATAATTTCAGCTTCAGCATCATTTGGATATAGATTTGCCTGTTTAACGGTCGGGTGATTTTTAAGGACTAAACTTTTGAAATCTTCGTAACCAAAGTTAGTTTGAGCTTTGAGAGAAATGTTTGAAAGTAACGTTAGAAAAATAACGTTTAAGATATTTTTTGTTTTTTTCATACACAGTAGAGACGTTGCCTGCAACGTCTTCATAGTTATGTGTTTATATTATTTGAAGGTTTTAGACATTGCCTATAACGTCTTCATCGTGATTTCACATCGGAATTATAAAGCATTTAGGACGTTTTTGTAATTCCGTTTTATATTTATTTGAAGGTTTTAGGCCTTTTAGGAAACGTTTCTACTTTTGTTTCAAAGCTGCTTTTGGCTCTTTTTTCAAAGTAGGAGGGAAGGCATTCAATTGTCGCCAGATTTCATACCAAACGGGTACATCTTCCAACATCACCCAACCCACTACGCCAGAACCCATGCGGAGTTGTTTGGGCCATGGTTGTTCGCCTTTTTTAATTTTTGGGACAACCAAAAGACGGTATTCGCCATTGCCATTATCAATGCGGTCAATGACTTTTACAATTCCCCCAAATGTTCCGACGGTTACTGATGGCCAACCTGAAAAAACTAACGATGGCCAACCTTCAAATTGTATTCTTACTTCCCGTCCAGGTTCAATTAAAGGCACATCCATTGCTCTCACGTACATTTCAACCGCCATTTCGGGAGCGGCAGGTTGAAGCGTACAAATGGATTCACCTTCTTTAATTGTCTCACCAATTCCTGCTTTTAATGCTCTTACGATATAACCTTCTTGTGGTGCTTTGATATAATATTGTCCTCGACGAATATCTACATTAGTAATTTTATTTTGCAGTTGCGACAATTCATATTCGCCCGTTGCTAATGAAGAAAGTGCTGAACTACGGTCGGATTGAGCTTTGGCAATTTTCTCCGAATATTCCGCATTGATTGAATTTAATTCAATTTTGGCATTGATTAATTCTTGTCGAGAAATGGCTAATTTATTCTGATTTGAAATATACTTTGCTCGTACTTCTTGCAACTTTAATTTTCTGGATTCCAGTTCGCTCAATGAAACTAAACCGCCATTTTTGTATTGGTCTTCCCCACGGTCGTAACGAGTTTGGGCAATATTTACTTGCACTTGTTCCGCTAACACATCCGTACTGTCAGAAGTTACTTTTGAATAACCTTGACTAACTTTATTACGAGCTTTTTGTAAACTAAAATTATTGTTTTCTTGCAAGGCAATAATCTGATTATTAAGAGCTTGAGTTTTTGTTTGGTAGCTTTTGATGGCGTCGCCTTTAGCGAGTAATTGTTCTTGTAAACGTTTCGGATAATTGGGGTCAAAATAGTCGTCTTTCATCTCTGAAATTACCAAAAGTGTATCGCCTGCTTGTACTAAATCGCCTTCACGAACGAGCCATTTTTCAATTCTTCCTGAGATAATATTTTGAATATTTTGGGGACGGTCTTTGGGCGTAAGTGCCGAAACGTCACCTTTCCCATTAACATTTTGTTGCCACGGCAAAAAGAGCGTAGCCAATAAAATAAGCCCGATTGCCACAAGCCAACGTTCCAGAATTAAAGCGGAGCGAGGTGTGTGTAAAGTTTTGAGAGAATGCAATTCAAAATTTTCGTGAACTGCCTTACTGACGCTTTGTTTTGATATATTTAGCATATTTTAATGTCGATGTTTTTTGTTTGATTTTCGGGGTTCGATGTTTGATTTTAGGAGTTCGATGTTTGTTATTTCGGTATTAGATTTTCATCGTTTTTCCCAAACATCGAAAAACAAACATCAAACGCCAAGCATCAATCAACAGCTTCTTGAAAAAGAGGATTTTTGATTAGGTCTTTATATTTTCCTTCAAGGGTGATTTTTCCCTCATTCATGACAATTACACGGTCGCAGGCAGCCATAATCATTGGGTCGTTTGAAATCGTCAATAGTGTCCAAGGATTTTGCTTATCGGTCAAAAAAGCAATAGCACTCATTCTTTCGGCTTTGTGCAATTCTCGATAAATATCCGTAACCATTAATAATTTAGGCTTTTCTACGACACAACGAGCCACCGAAATTTTAGCGATAAAACTTTCTGAAAAACGTTTTCCACCCGCAACCATTGCCGTGCTAAGTCCGTCACTTAGTTCTGCAATATTGAGGTTCATATTAAGTTGTTCCAATGCCCATTGCACATCAGAAAGCGTAATTCCCGCCCGTCCCATCACGATATTATCCAAGAGTGTCCCGTCAAAAATCAAATCCGTAGCTAAATTTCTTTCAATAGCATCACGAATTGAATTTAAGTCTATATCTCTGATAGATAGATTGTTGTAAGAAATTGCCCCTTCAAAATCAGTAAAAATGGCGGATAAAATCTTCAATAAAGTTTCTTTTCCAGAACCGTTTGTTCCCGTAATACAAATACTTTCATTGGGTTGAATTTCAAGATTGATTTTTTCCAAAACGTATTTTGTTCCATCGGCATACCGATAACTGAGGTCTTGTAATTTGACAGCTAATCCCGTATTTTGTTGGTGAAAGTCAACCTTTAAACCACGTTGGCGTTCCAAAGGTAAATCGGTTACGTGACCCATTTTTTCGATGGCGGTCAATAAATCAAAAACGGTTTCTGTTCCCGAAATTAATTTCTCCACTGAATTGACTACTAAAACAATGATGATTTCAGAAGCTACAAATTGACCCAATGAAATCTGACGGTCAATCACTAAAGTTGTCCCCAAAATCAATAATAAACCCGTAATAAATGCTTTGAAGAACACAGCATTTCCGTAGAGATTTAATAGTACTTTGTAGTGCTTTTTTCTGTATTTCAGGTAATTATTGACCAAATAATCCATGCGTTGCATCGGAAGATTGGTTGAACCTGCCGATTTGAAAGCGTATAAGGTTCGGGCAATATCTTCTAACCACTGAGCAACTTTATACTTGTATTTTGACTCGGCTAAACTGGTTTCCATACCTTTGGGAGCGTTGTAATAAATTACTAAAATAACGATGGCGACACTCAAAAAACCAAAGGCAATAAAGTATGGATGATAAAGTGAAAGCAAAATAATCCCGAAGAGAATCTGGATAATGGCTGCCGTCATGTCAATTAAAACTTTGGGTAGAGCCTTTTGAACGTTGACAATATCAAAAAAGCGGTTCATCAATTCTGGAGCGTAAGAACCCAAAAGTGATTCTGATTTGACCCTTGGGATTCTATACGTAAATTCAAAGGCGGCCTTCGCAAAAACTCGCCGTTGAAGCACTTCTACCAAAGTCAATTGGTAAATTTGCATCACGCCCGAAACGATTACGCCAATAATTACAATTCCGATTAAAACATAAACCGAACTAAATGCTAATCCTCCCGAAACTAAGCCGATAATTGCTTGAATACCAAGAGGTAAGGAAAGGCTCATTATTCCGACTACGATGGCATAGATGTAAATATACCCAATGTCTTTTCGCTCATTTCGGAGCATTTTGAATAATCTTTTGAGTGGAGAAAGATGCTCGATGGGTTCTTTATCTGTAATATTTTCGAGGGGATAAACAGTTAAAAACCTGATTTTCCCATTCTTAGTGGTATCAGGATTATTCTCAATTGTTCTCGGATTGAACGTTGTATTTTCTGAGATTTCTTCAAAGTTTTGATTATCACTTATTTGATAAAAAAACGGTTTCCTGTTTTTGAGTAAACGACCCGCCAGAATGACATTTTCTTTATTGAAAAAGATAATTGGATGGTCATTTTCTTGAATAAATGCTTGAAAATCTGACTTAGCTAAGTAGTTTTCAATGATTAAGAAGTTTTGTTTTCGGGCGGTTTCAATAAGGTCGCTCACAAACGTATGAGTATCTTCAGAAGAATATTGTTTTACTTCTGAAAAAGACGAACGATTGGCAAAATTATCGAATTCGGTTCCGTAAAACTCGGTCAGTTTCTTGACAATAAGGCTTAACTGAGTGGATTGCATAGTTTATTATTTAGGTTGAAAATGATACAAAATGGATTGTTGTTATAACAGCGGCATTATTTTTATGGTTTTAAAATCACATTAGAATTCCCTTAGATTAGTACGATTCCAAGATTAGGCTGCGTTTGAATCTAAGAAATAATGCTTACGAAATAATACTCTCGATGTTTGTTCGTAATTTTATAGTCTTTTCTGATTGCCCACCTAATCACATCAAAACTGAAACAAAACTTAAAGATGCTTCAACGATTTTTATTATTTATATTCTTATTATACGCCTTTGATTTACAGGCTTTTAGTGGATTTTCGGAGGATTCTGTTAAGGTTTCGGTAATTGTTCAAAAAGCAATTGAGGCTGCTCCTTCGCATGATAAATCTTACGCAAATTATCAAGCGGAAACTTTCATTCAAAATGCTGGTAAGTGGACGAGAATTCCCAATATTTGGAAATCCCTTTTGGTTAAAGAAGGAGTAGAAGAAGGTTTAACTTATCAATCAGAATCTTATGCTAAGTTTTTGGTAAATGATAATAATGGATATTTGTTTGATTATCAGGCTATTAGGAATAATTTCAAAGACCATGAACGTCCTGATAAATTTATAAACCCTAATTTTTATAAGTCGGTTTTAGGAACAGGTGCAATCTCACCAATTTCTTCGAAAGCATTTCATTTTTATGACTTTAAATTACTAAAAATTACGGAAAATAATGGTGTTAAGATTTATCAGATAAAAGTAAGTCCGAAAAATAATAATGATGAAAAGGTATTTAGCGGTACAATTGCAATAACTGATAAGGATTTTTCTATTCAAGAGCTTGATTTAACCTTTCGGAACTACGCCATTGATTATCATTTCAATATTCAATACGCCCAGTATTTAGAACAGTGGCTACCTGAGAAAGTTAGTATCAAAACTTCTGGAACGTTAATGGGGTTTGTTGGTGAATATCAATATTTAGCGAAGGTTTGGAATTACCAAAAATTGAGTTCAGATGAGGCGAAGAAAATCCAACGCCCTGCCGAAACAACATTCCACGAAATCGTGAATATACAAGAACGAAATTTTGAAATTCAGCAGTTCAAGCAAGTGATGTCGGCTATGGGAACAAATCTCCAAAATCAATGGAGTGATGCCAATATTGCGTCAGGTTTGAGACGTTATGACAAAATACAAGTATCCCCTGAAGCGGATAAACAAAAGATCGATTTGTGGAATGAATTAAGAAAATTGGTTGATTTTCAGGTATTTACGCCCGATTTGCCAATCGTTTCTAAAAGTAAGAATACCCTTCCTTTACAACCAGATGAGTTCTCTACTTACCGTCAATCCAATCAGAAATTTGGGATTGGTAGCGTTTTATTTAGTCGTTCCTTTTTCTGGGGAAGTACCCACCGAGGCTATTATCCTTATGAAATTTACTATAAAGCTCCTTTGTTGGACTTCAATTTTAATACCGTCGAAGGTTTTGTATTGAATACTGGAACTGTATTTCGTTATCGAAAAAATCGTTATGATTGGTGGGAAATTGACCCAACTTGGCGTTATTCAGTAACCCAAAAACGTTCGATGGGAATGTTGAAAATTCGCTGGAAAACACAAAAAGAAGATTTTAGTATTTCTGGTGGTCGTTTTGTGTCGCAATACAATGTAGATACGCCCATCGCCTTTGATTTGAACTCACTTTCAACCTTATTATTGAAGAAAAATTTCGTTAAAATTTATCAGAAGGATTTTATAAATATTAGTTACAACGACCGTTTTTCTAATACATTGGGAATAAAAACGTCGATTGAGTGGGCGAGACGTTATCCTCTGCAAAATACGACGGATTATTCTTGGGTTGATTTCGGAGGGAATTCATACATTCCGAACTTCCCTCAAAGCCAAGAAATTGGAGCAACGGAATTTAAACCTAATGATGCGGTAATTGCCAGTTTTCAACTCAATTATCGTCCAGGTTTGAAAAAACAGTATCGTAATAACATTCGCTCGGTAGATTTTTCATCTTCTCCTTTGATTACTTTCAAATACCGTGGAGCGATTCCAAAAGTATTAGGTAGTGAGATGGATTTTCATACGATTGAATTGGGAATTACGCATAATTTCCCTTTGAGTATCAATAGTAACTTCAATTATATTGCCCAAGTGGGTACATTCTTGAGTGCTAAAAATATGACTTTTGCTGATTTTAAGCACTTTAATGGAAACAATAATATGATTTCGATTGGTAATGCCCTTACAACGCATCGTTTGGTGGGTTTTTACGATAATTATATTTGGGGGGTAAGTAAGAAAATTATTGACCAATATTTTTATTCAACCAATGGTTCTTACGTTGATATAATGACGATGGTCGGGCTACGAAAATTTGCATTGACCCAACTTTCACCTATTCGCCGATTAGGAATGAGAGAGGATATTTTTGCTAATTATCTTTACACAGCAAATAACAATATTCATAACATTGAATTTGGTTATGGCATTGATGGTATTGCACGAATCATGCGAGTGGAAGCAGTTTTTAATTATAATAGTTTAGGAATTCCACAAGCAAATAATGGTTTAAAAAATACGCAATTTGCCATTCGACTTTCGCTTAATTCACGAGTGCGTGGAGGAGTTACACCTGAGTGGTAATTAAATACTGCTGGCAACTCAAAAGAATTAATTTTGAACAAATGAGTTTATTTTTTACTTTTATATAGCAAATCAACACGTTGATAGACAAATCATTAGGACATAAATCAATATCTAAAAATGGCAAAATATAATCTTACCGTAAACGGGAAAAAATATAACGTAGATGCAGATGCCGATACGCCCTTATTGTGGGTAATTCGTGATTATGTGGGCTTAAAAGGTACAAAATTTGGGTGTGGAATGGCTCTGTGCGGAGCTTGTACTGTTCACCTTGACGGTCAGCCGGTGCGTTCGTGTTCAACGCCGATTTCGACTTTGAAGGCAACCAATAAAATCACAACGATTGAAGGCATTTCAACGAATACCGACCACGCCGTACAAAAAGCGTGGATTGAGGCTCAAGTTCCGCAGTGTGGGTATTGTCAATCAGGGCAAATCATGTCAGCAGTGGCATTATTGAAAGAAAAATCAAATCCAACCGATGATGATATTGACGTAGCGATGTCGGGAAATATTTGTCGTTGTGGAACCTATCCTCGTATTCGCCAAGCCATTCACCGTGCGGCTGAATTGATGAAAGATGGTGGTAATTCTACTGGGAAGTAAATAATGAATAGGGTTCCATTTATCACACAGATTTTAAAGATTGAACCCTTTAAAATTACTTGTCTTTGGAACATAGTAGAAGTTAGGGTTAATGATTTTGAAGAAGAATTTGTAATTCCCAAAAGGATAGAAGTTTTTATAGATTGAAGGATTCTGATATTTTCAAAATATGCTTTGGTGAGTGAAGAAGGTACTTTGAAATGGGTGAATCTAAAAGTTTCAATGAAAATTTTGGACAAAGATTTAATATCCCCTTTTGACTTAGAGCCTGTAACACTTTACGAAAATAGCCATTCAATTAAAGAGTATAAATTAGTGATGACGGAGGAATTCGTTTAAACACAACTCAAATGACAAACAACACTCGCAGAGACTTTATAAAAGCCACATCTTTGTTGGCAATAGGTTTTTCAATGCCATCTTTTGGTAAATCTGAAACTACCGTTCATAAAATTGATACCACCAATGCCGCAGCCTTAGGGCTTGAGTTGAATCCGTACATTTTAATTAATGATGCGGGCAAAATCACGCTTTTTAACGCTCGTCCTGATATGGGACAAGGCACTTATCAATCACTTCCTTTGCTTTTGGCGGAGGAATTAGAAGTTACCCTCGACCAAGTTGAAATCCGTAATACGGACGGACAGGGTAAGTACGGCTCGCAACTTTCAGGCGGTTCGTCTTCTATTCGTACTCGTTGGACACCCATGCGTACAGCAGGTGCCGCCGTGCGTGAAATGTTAATTACGGCAGCTGCTAAAAAATGGCAAGTGCCTGTAAGTGAATGTTTTGCCGAAAATGCAAAGGTTATTCATAAGCCTACTAATAAATCATTTACTTACGGTGAATTAGTTGAAGAAGCCTCAAAATTGGAAGTTCCAAAAGAACCAAAACTGAAAGATGCCAAAGATTTTAAACTCTTAGGCAAATCAGTTCCTCGTCCAGAAATTCCTTCTAAAGTAAATGGTTCGGCTGTTTTTGGTTTGGATGCTGTTGTCCCTGGAATGTTATACGCCAGCATTGAACATTCACCAACGATGCTTGGGAAAGTAGTGAGTTTTGATGGTTCTGAAGCTATGAAAGTTAAAGGGGTGAAGTTTGTACTGAAAACCGAACGTGCAATGCCTCATAAAACCGTTGAAGCTATTGCGGTAGTTGCGGATAATTATTGGGCTGCCAATAAAGGACGTAAAGCTTTAAAAATTAAATGGGATAGTGAAGGTTCTAATAAAATATCAAGTGATGGCTACTTTGCAGACCTTCAAAATTTGTCAAAAACGGCAGGCGAAATTTATACAGGCGATACCAAAGGCGATTTTGCGAAAGGTTTAGCAGGTGCTTCACAAAAATTAGAAGCAGCCTATCAAACACCATTTTTGGCTCACGCTCCGATGGAACCCGAAAATGCTACCGTTTGGGTACAAGGGGATAAAGTAGAATTGTGGGCTCCGATTCAAGGGCCTGATGGACTGATTCCACAAGTGGCTGAATATCTCAAAATCAAACCTGAAAATGTGAAAGTAAACGTGCCATTTATGGGTGGAGCGTTTGGTAGAAAGGCTTATTACGACTACGTAATGGAGGCATTACACATTTCGAAACAAATAAATGCTCCCGTAAAAGTTGTTTGGACTCGGGAAGATGACACCACTCAAGGGCCTTTCCGCCCGGGAATGTTGTCGGTTTTAGAAGGTGGTTTAGATGCTAAAGGCTCAGTCGTTGCTCATAATCATAAGATTGTAGGAAGTTCAATTCAACATCAAGTATTCAAAAATCCTTTGAAAAATGCTCCTGATGATTGGGCTTCAGAAACGGCAAATATTGAAGATAGTCCGTACGATTTTGAAAATCGTAAATTGAGTTTTCACTTAGCTGAAACTAATATTCCAATCGTTTGGTGGCGTTCGGTGTATTCATCAACGACGGCTTTTGGGCAAGAAAGTTTTACCGATGAATTGGCTCACGCTGCGAAAATTGACCCATTAGCTTTCCGTTTAGAAATGTTAGCTAATTCTCCAAGATTTACGAAAGTGTTGCAAACTTTAGCTAAAAAATCAAATTATCACACAAAATTGCCTGAAAATCAAGCGATTGGGATTGCCATTGCTCGGTCTTTCGGAACAATTGTAGCTCATGCCATTACGGTTTCCAAGGAAGGTAAAGGTGTGAAAATTGATAAAGTAGTTTCAGTAATTGATTGCGGAATGACCGTGAATCCTGATAATATTAAGGCTCAAACTGAAGGAAATATCGTGATGGGCTTAACAGCAGCGATTAAAAACGGAATTACATTTAAAGATGGACAGGCAGAACAAACTAACTTTCACCAATACAATGTTCTGAGAATCAATGAAATGCCAAAAGTAGAAGTGCATATTATTGAAAACTCAGAAGCTCCAGGTGGTGTGGGGGAACCTGGTTTGCCACCAATTGCTCCTGCTTTGTGTAATGCTATTTTTAATTTAATGGGTAAACGAGTAAGAACTTTACCTTTTGAAATTGATAATATTGTTTAAGGATTCATTAGCACGCTGATGATGCAGATACTATCGTAACGAAGATTGAGAGGATTAAATAAAAAAATCTGTATTAATCTCCGTTACAACATCTGCCTTATCAGCGTGCTATTTTTTATTTCTTCTTACAAATACTTCGATAAAAACTGATAAAACTCCTTCTTCGTATTTTTAAAATCGGAAGCGGTAAAATCCATTAAATCTTCCAAATTATCATCGGTTTCAATCATCTTTACATTTATGTATTTCGGTTGAGTTGCCGCCGTTTCCAATAACGATTCTTCTTTAAGTTTTACATCGTGAAGTAATTCATCTAAGTGATTATTCATAATGTAAAATCTATTTTCAAAATGGTCAACTTGAGCTTGAATGTCTTTTGATGTATTTTTGGAAGCAACTTCGTCTAATCTGCCTTTTAAAAATGGTATTTCTGATTTATAAAAATCTAATTCTCTGAGCCAATCTTTACATAATCCGTGTAAGTGTGAAATAGTATCTTTCATGATTGTTTGTTGTTAATGGGTAATACTGAGTGAAATTTATATTAATTGTTAATTCTCATTTAGCCTGTTCTCTAACTCAATCACCATTGGGACAAGCACGTGGTCTTCAATAATGGCGTGTTTGCGTAGCTCAATTTCAAAAAGTTCGACTTGATTCAAGAATATTTTGTAGGGTAGTGGTACGGCTTCTCCCTCCGAATATTGCTTGATAATCCGACTAACTTCTTTCAATTCATCTTCAATTGGTGAGTGACTGGCAACAAATTTTTCAATTGAAAAATGAGGATTTATATCCAAACTTGTCGCACAAATTGCGTTGGTTTTTGAAGCCAAAATCATCCTTTTGATGTACGGAAAAAGTTGTTTTTCTTCCATCTTGATATGGCTAATCAAGCGTTTTTTATACTCGTTAAAAAAGATAGTCAGACTGGCTAAAAGCTGATGACTTTCGGCGTATTTGTTATAAATATGCAACATCGACTGTTCAATCTCGGGCAGTTTTTTTTCAATGTAATATTGATGGGTTGCTAACAAATAATTTAGAATATCTTCAATCGAAAATTTCTGCATTTTTTCGTAAACAAAATCAGTATCGTCATTGTATAAATCCAGAATTAAACCAATTAACTCATGGTTCATTTCCCAATTTGAAATGGTGTTGTTTTTGTGAACACCGTCCAATCTTTCAGTAATTATCCGAAGGATTTTAGTATTGTCGATGATGTCGGTGACGGTTGTCATAATATTAAAAGTGAGTTTGAATCGTTATTTTCTGAAAGTCAGAATAGGTAATTTGGCTTCTTGCACAAAATGTTTGGTAACACTGGTATCAAATATTTTCTCGAAAAATGATTTTTCGTGTACCGCCAAAGCTAAAGTATCGGGTTTAAAAGTGTCAATGTAAGATTCTAACCCTTCAATAATATCCGCTCTTTTGATGTTTCTTACCAGGAGATTTTCTTCTTTAAATTCTCCCCTTAAATCACTGACCGTCTCTGTAATATTTGACCCATTTTGTTCAAAAAAATCATTGATATGAATTACTTTACAAAGAGCATCCAAGGGCTTCACGATGTCCAAAAATCTTTGGGTTGCCAGTATTTCATCTTCTTTAAAATCAGCCGCATACATGATTTTTCGAGGACGATTAATTACCGCATCGGCAGGAATAATCCAGACTGGACATTCGGCTGCTTTCATGACTTTTTGGGCATTTGTACCGAGCCATTTATCAAGAATATCTGATGCTCCTTTTGTTCCCATCACGATAAAATCAGCCTTAATTTCATTGGCAACTTCAACGATTGTATCCGATGGAAAACCGTATTCAACCCTTTGCGAAATTCGTTCGGGATTTATCTGTGTTTTCTCGACAAACTTTTCGGTAAATTTTGCTAAATCTTTTTCAGCTTCTTTTTTGCTGTCTCCAATTGCTTCTTGTGCATTATAAGCCATCGCATTTTCTGGCACCATCGGAATCCAATGGACATTCAGCAGTACGATATTGGCATCAAACTGTTTTATCAATATTCCTGCGTATTCGGATGCGTGAACAGCATTTTTACTAAAATCGGTTGGAAAAAGAATCGTTTTCATGTTAGCGTTTATTTATTGATGATTTCTAAATAGTTTAAATAACCTTTGCGGGTATTCATGGTAATTTCCAGATTATAAAAATCCCCATAAAAAATATAAATAATATAGTTTTAACGGATTAACCGCTTCAAAATTTCAAGAAATCTTAAAATACTAAATTTGCTCGGGTATTTTAACTTATGACTTTAGAAACCTAAAACTTAGCTCAATTTTAGGGTGATTATTCTACTTCTTTCACCGCTTTTGTTGCATTTGCGGTTGCTTTATGATGTGTATTTTGAGTAGATGGTTTTAGCGTTTCTGTTCGAGGTTTTGGAGAAATTGTTATCATTGCAATTTTCTCTTGCATTGCGGCTTTGTGAAGGGCTTTTTTCTGTTTTAGAGCTTCTTTCTCTAATTTTTTGCTCGCCTTTTTCTCCATTTTACTGCTATTATCCGAATCTTCTTCTAAAAGTCGATGGAATTTTTTCGCTAAATCTTCCGCAATTTTTTCAATATTCTTAATAATTTTAGTAGCACTTTTTTCACCAAGACCTTTAAATTTGGGCAATAAAGTATCGACCAAATTGGCTGCCATTTTTTTATTTTCAGCTTTCATACTAATTTTTGTTTAAGTGAATTACTAATTTATCTAAGTATTAAGTTAAACTTAAGTGGCTGATTTTAAATAAATTGATGGCTAAGTCAATCGGCTTTTCAATATTCAAGTGACTGAGTTATTTTTTGAAAGTTAAAATTGGTAATGTTGCTTCTTGAACAAAGTGTTTCGTTACGCTGGTATCAAATATTTTCTCGAAAAATGACTTTTCATGAACCGCTAAAGCCAATACATCAGGCTTGTGAGTTTTGATGTAAGTTTCCAATCCATCAATAATATCAGAACGGTCAATATGTTTAAAAGAAATGTCTTCGTTTTCAAATTCACTTTCTAAATAATGAACCATTTCTCGCACGCTATGTCCAACATTTAATTCAAAGTAATCATGTACGTGAACTACCTTGCAGGTCGCCTCTAAAGGCTTGGCAAACTCCAGAACTTTGTGCGTTGCAATGACTTCATCTTCTTTAAAATCAGCCGCATACATAATATGTTTAGGGTAATTGATGGCTGCATTTTCGGGAATAATCCAAACGGGACAATCTGCCGCTTTCATGACTTTTTGGGTATGAGTTCCGAGCCATTTATCAATAGCGTTAGTTGCTCCTTGCGTACCCATAACAATAAAATCAGCGTTAATTAGTTTGGCAGTTTCTATTATTTTGTCTCCTACAAACCCGTATTCTACCATTTGAGTGATACGATCGGGGGCTAAGTTGGTAGTTTCGATAAATTTTACCGTAAAATTTTGCAAGTCTTTTCGAGCTTCCTGTCTATTTTCCATGATGAAATTTTCTATTTCAATAGGTAATTGATATTCAGAAACCGTAGGAATTGAGTAAATATTTAACAAGACTACTTTGGCGTTTAAGCGTCTTGCCAACATTCCTGCATACTGAGATGCGTGAATGGCGTTGTTGCTAAAATCCGTTGGAAAAAGAATCGTTTTCATACAATGATTTTTTTAAAATTGATGTATCAAAATTCTCAAAAAAATTAGCCTAACCACATGAGGAAACATAGATGAATACATGACTTTTATCAGTTTATACAGGAATATTCATCATTTTATTTTATTTGGTTTGCGTAGAACTTTGAGCAAAATAAAACCCTCACCTGAGGAACTGGGGAGGTTACGAATAAAATGACTGCCACCACTACCGATACTTCACAACTTTGTTTTCATTGCGGAATTGAATGTCCTGATGAACATATTCACATCGACGAAAAATATTTTTGTTGTAATGGTTGCAAAACTGTCTATCAAATTCTGGAAGAAAATAATCTTTGTCAATATTATGATCTTGAAAAAATGAGCGGAAATTCTCCGCAAATTGGTCGTTTTGAGTTTTTAGATAATCCAGTGATTGCCCATGATTTGCTTGATTTTCAGAATGATAATATTTCTAAAATAACTTTTTATATTCCCACAATTCATTGCAGTTCATGTTTGTATTTACTCGAAAATCTGTACCGTTTGCATCCCGCTATTGAGCGTTCGCAGGTAGATTTTTTGAAAAAACAAGTTAGTGTTACTTTTCAACACAAGGAAATTTCGTTCAGACAAGTTGCTGAATTATTGACTTCTCTGGGCTACGAACCCATGATGTCGTTGAGTGATGTAGTGAAGGAAAAACAGAAGCCAACTTACCGTAAATTACTCACGCAGTTGGGCGTAGCGGGGTTTTGTGCGGGAAATATCATGTTGTTTAGTTTTCCCGAATATTTGGGCTTGCAGGATGAAACTTACAAAACACTTTTTGGGTATTTAAATATCGTTTTGGCTATTCCAGTGGTGTTTTATTCGGCTTCTGGCTATTTTGAATCGGTTTATAAAAGTCTCCGAAAAGGAATTATTAACATTGACTTTCCCATTTTATTGAGTATTCTTGTGGCTTTTACTCGTGGAATTTACGAGGTCATATTTAATAATGGTGCGGGTTATTTTGACTCGTTGACGGGATTAATTTTCTTTTTATTGATTGGAAAATGGTTTCAGCAAAAAACGTATAATTTTCTTTCTTTTGAGCGAGATTACAAGTCTTATTTTCCATTGGCGGTGACTCGTTTGCTGTTGGGAAAAGAAGCATCGGTTTCAATTAGTGATTTGAAAAAAGGGGATAAAATTTTGGTGAGAAATGGCGAATTAATTCCCGCCGATTCTATGCTTTATAAAGGCAATGCTCAAATAGATTACAGTTTTGTTACGGGAGAGTCGGCTTCGGAACAAAAACATTTGGGCGATTTTCTCTACGCTGGTGGGCGACAAGTGGGAGGAACACTCGAAATGGAGGTTTTGAAGGAGGTTTCTCAAAGTTATTTAACCCAGCTCTGGAACAATGACACTTTCCAAAAAGAGCAGGAAAGTCGGATAAAAACATTTTCAAATGCAGTCGGAAAGTATTTCACTTTTGGCGTATTGACTTTGGCATTTTCGGTTGCGTTGTATTGGTATTTGCAGGACTCAAGCAAAATGTTGAACGCCTTTACGGCTATTTTGATTATTGCTTGCCCGTGTACTTTATCGTTGAGTTATCCTTTCGCATTGGGCAATGGCTTACGACTTTTGAGTAAACAACATTTTTACTTAAAAAATGGAGAAGTTATTGAACAAATGGCCAATTGTGATACCATTGTTTTTGATAAAACGGGAACATTAACCACGGCTGAAGGCTCAAAACCCATTTTTCATGGCAAACGCCAACTTTCAATTTTTGAAGAATCAATGGTTGGGTCATTAGTACGAAATTCATCCCATCCAATTGCTCAGAAGATTAAGAGTCTTTTGAATCAAGATGAATATTTAACAATTGAGAATTTTAAAGAAATTACGGGAAAAGGAATTACGGGTGATTTTGATGGTTTGTCTTTGAAATTAGGTTCGGGTGGATTAGTAAATTGTTCGGAAGAAATGGCAAATCCGCCAATTATTGGAACTTCGGTTGCTCATTTATCCATTAATGAACACTATTTGGGGTACTTTGCGATGCCAAATTACTATCGAGAAGGTATTGAAAGTACTATTCAAAAGTTGAGTGCGAAATACAAAACCTATTTGCTTTCGGGCGATAACGAAGCCGAACGTCCACATCTTGAAAAATACTTTGGGTCGAAAGAAAATTTATATTTTAGTTGTAGTCCACAGGACAAATTAACCTTCATCAAAAAATTACAAAATGAAGGTAAAAAAGTAATTATGATTGGCGATGGATTGAATGATGCAGGAGCCTTGAAACAAGCAGATGTAGGGATTGCAGTAACTGATGATACGCTCAATTTTACACCCATGAGCGATGCTATTTTGCGAGCAGAACAGTTGCATAACTTGCCTAAATATCTAAATTACAGTGATTTTGGATTGAAATTAATCCAATTTAGTTATGCTTTTTCATTAATGTATAATTGTATCGGTCTCACATTTGCCATACAGGGGACACTCTCGCCAGTCGTAGCAGCAATTTTGATGCCTGTTAATTCTATTACCTTAGTAGGTATTGCCTCGCTTGGTATGGTTTGGGGTGGACGAAAATTAGTGAAGGAGTGATTGAGTCTATTTGTTTGTGGTAAAAAGCGATTTCAGTTTGAAATCGCTTTTTTTGTTTTTTGGTTTAGGGGTATTTCCCTCCTCACTTGTCAATTAACAAAACATTAACACCTCATTAACAAGTCGTTAATAATACTTTGACCAATTTTCTGTTCTAATGGACAAATAAGTTAAACAACAAGAAAATGAAAAAATACATGATTGCCGTTATGATAGTTATTGTAACTATTTCTTCGGCATTGGCACAATATGGAAACCCGAATGGTGGGGGGTATAATGATGACAGATATTATTACGATAATGACTTTGATTGGCATTGGGACATTAGGGTGAGAATCAGTGATGGTATTCAACGAGGATTGATTACGCCAAATGAGTCAAATATGCTTTATCGTCGTTTGGAAGACTTGGAAAGAAAAGAATATGCTTATCAATCTGACGGCATTTTTAGTAGTTGGGAACAACAAGAAATTTGGGGTGATGTGGTGTATCTCAATCGTCAAGTTGGAGTAGAATTATATGATTATGACCGTAGTTTTTATGGCTTCGATGTGTATGGTTACGACCGTCGTGGGTATTCAAGATGGTTTTACCAAGGAGGTTTTGATTTTTATCGATTTGACAAAAGAGGTTTTGGTAGTATTAGATTAGGCTATATTCCTCGTCCAAACTATAATGGTTGGTATAGAAATAATAATAACCAAATTGCTCGAAGATATTATTCAGAAAGAAGTCAGTATAATAATGGCGGTAATAACCAGAGAAGAGACGGTGATAATAGAGGTAATTCGAGAGGTGGTTATGAGAACAGGGGTGGTCAAGGTAATAACGGCGGTTACTCACAAGGTAGAGGGAATCAGGGAAATAATGGCGGTTATTCTCAGGGTAGAGGTGGTGATGAAAATAGAGGGAATCAGGGAAATAATGGCGGCTATTCACAAGGTAGAGGTGGCGACAGACCCAATAATGTAGAACCTAATCGTTCGGATAATAATAATAATGGTGGTGGCGGTTACTCGCAGGGTAGAGGTGGTGACAGACCAAGTAGTCCTTCGGATAATGGAAGAGGTAATAACGGAGGAGGGTCAAATAATCAAAGAGGAGGAGGGGTTGGTAACGGTGACAGACAACATTCAGACCACCGAGGTAGAAATTAATCATAATTTCAAAATGAATATTTGATTAAAACGAAACGTTCATCGGTTTTTTAACCGATGAACGTTTCGTTTTTACTTGAAAATCTATCCTCGCAAATTTACTAATTTACGTTCGTCAACAATCTTGATTTCACTACCATTTATTTCAATAAGATGGTCAGCTTTGAAATCGCTCAGTGTTCTGATAAGTGATTCGGTGGCAGTACCGACAACCGATGCTAAATCATCTCTGGAGATTCGCATGGCAAATTGTTCCTGACTTTCGTTTTTGTACTTTTTTGATAACATCACTAACGCATCAGCCGTTCTTTTTCGGATTGAATTATAAGCCATTTGCGTTAAAAGCTTCTCCTTTTCTTGAATATCATTTGCCAACATTTTAATGAATTGATTGGCAACGGTTTGATTACGGGTAATTAATTCTAAGAAATCATGTTTTGGAATACCAATAATTTCGCAGTCTTCTAAGGCCTCGGCTGATTCTTGATACTCGGTATTTTCGATAATTGCAATGTGTCCGAAGAAATCACCAGAATTGTATAATGCCGTAATAAATTCTTTACCATCACGATTAATTTGAAAGGTTTTTACTTTACCAGATTTTAGAAAATAAAACTTTACGGGTTCATCTCCTTCCGAATAAATTAATTGCTTTTTCTTAACAATTGAGATTTTTCTGTCTGCCGAAAGTGCGTGTAAGTCGGCGTGTTTGGTAGCGTGTTGGTAAAGAAGGTCGAGGTCTTCGAAGGTATTTTTAAATGATTTTGTCAGTTTTTCTAATTTCTTGAAACGACTTTCAATGGCATTGAGCAATTCAATTTCCTGAAACGGCTTGGTTAGATAATCATCTGCTCCCATATCCATTCCTTTGCGGAGGTCATTTCGTTCGGTTTTGGCGGTCAAGAATATAAACGGAATGTTTTGTAAATCAGGACTTTGGCTAAAAATATGCAAAACG
Source organism: Bacteroidota bacterium (assembly GCA_040387735.1). Lineage (GTDB taxonomy): Bacteria > Bacteroidota > Bacteroidia > Cytophagales > Spirosomataceae > Arcicella. Next base: position 11,069 of record JAZKDE010000103.1, on the reverse strand, counting down.
CCATATCCATCCAAAACGGGCATCATGATATCACAAACTACCAAGTCTGGCTTAGTTGTTTGGGCTATTTCAACGCCAATTTTACCATTTTCAGCGGTCAGGACTTTATAGTTGGCGAGTTCTAAAATTTCGGCCGTGGTTTCACGAATATCGTCGCTGTCTTCAATTAAAAGGATTGTTTTCATGGTAAGTGTTAGTTGATGTTCAACTTTTTTGGTTAAAGATTGAATCCATATAAAAGACTTCGTTCACTCGAAAGGGAAAGTTTAATGACCTAATTTAAACAGATTCTTAACGATAAATGGCAGGCTGTACTATAAATTAATCGTTACTGTAAAAGTCGTTCCTACGTTTAATTCACTTTCTACCGAAACCTTTCCACTGAGTAATTCGGCGTAACGAGCAACGATGTGTAAACCAAGTCCCGTTCCTTGAATATTTGTTACATTTGCTCCCCTGAAAAAACGCTCGAATAGGTGTTTTTGGTCTTCAGTGGAGATACCAATACCCATGTCCGATATTTTCAAAATAAATGTATTATCTTGATTGTCAGTAAATAACCTAATCGTTGCGTTTTCAGGAGAGAATTTTAAAGCGTTTGAACAAAGGTTGATAATAATTTTTCTGAGTAAAGATTTGTCGAGACAAATGGTTGTATTTCCCAAATGTTGATAGTCAAATGTTTGCCCTTTTTTGGTAATACTCGTCAAGTCAATGATACATTCTTGTACTAAATTGGGCAATTCAAAAGTACTTAATTTTGCTTCGATTTTGCCTTCTTCTAATTTGCCGACCGACAGAAACTCCTCTAAAATATCCGTTAAATTGCCAACTGCTGCTTTTATACGTTGAGTATGACGTTCTCGTTTATCTTGCTCATCATCTTTCTTATATTTTTCAATAAGTGAAGCGGCTGATTGAATAGCGGTCAGAGGGGTTCTAAACTCGTGTGATGCCATCGAAACAAAGCGGGATTTTAATTCACCCAATTCTTTTTCTTTGCTTAATGCTATTTCCAATTCCAGTTTTGAACGCTCCAAACTTTTTAGCGTTTCCACCAAAGCATTTGTTCGGTTGATTACCTCTTTTTCAAGACTATCATTCAATTTTTTGATTTCATGATTTTTATTCAGTAAATCAGTTTCCGCCTTTTTCTTGAAAGTGGTATCATTAATAAAAGAAATATAATAGGGTGTTTCACCGGATTTGAAATGGCTTAAACTGATTTCAATCGAGAAAAGAGAATCATCTTTGCGTTTTCCGTACAAATCTAATCCTACTCCCATTGCTCGTTCTTGGGGTTTATGTGTATAATTGTTAAAGGTTTTCTTGTGACTTTCTTTAACGTTTTGGGGAATCAAAATATCAAGTTGACAGCCCATTAATTCGCCCCGAGGATACCCAAAAAGTGCATCGGCAAAATGATTGGATAATACGATTTTTCCTTCTCGGTTAACCATAATAATACCGATGGCAGCGTGCATGAACAGGGCTTCAAAACGATTTTCTTCATCTCTGATTTGTTGCTCATTTCTTTTGCGAGAAGAAATGTCCGTAATTCTAATAAAATAATGAGGAATATTGAGATGCTGGAATATTGAAACCTGTAAGTTTCCCCAAAAATTATTTTTTTCTTTATCCTCAAAAAGAACATCTTCCGTCCAGATACGTTCTTGTTGGAGGTGAATTGTAATTGCTGCGTGTTCGGTTAAACTGATTTTATCTTTACGGAATCCATGCGGATAAACGCTCGTAAATTCTTCTAAATCAGTTACTTTTAGCATTTTTAAACCTACCTGATTAATGAAAATAAATTGATCAGATACGGTATTATACACACCCATGAACGAGATAGTTTCTTCAAATACAGTTTCTAAAAGGGCTTCGCTAAAGAGAGGGTTCATAAATGACTGGAAAAATTATCCATTAAAGATACAAAAATAGCAATTACCAAACGATATGCCATGGTTGATATGTTATCTGATACTGAAACTTATAATTCCTTTTTTTTAATGGTATGACAAACAGGAATGGTTTGTGAAGCAGTCTGTTTTTCAAATTTTGGACTCACATAAGGAATTCCTAAATTCATACCTCTTATCACGAAGAAAAGTGCTAAACTAAAAGTGTAAATGGGTAAGTATTTATTTATTTTTTGGCGAGTATTTAACGTTAAAAATTTAGGCAAAATACTCACTGAAAACATCATTGGGGCAGTTCCCAGTCCGAAAAGTGCCATGAATACTGCTCCTTGAATTGGAGTTGAAGAAGCGGCAGCTCCTGCCAAAGCTACGTAAACTAATCCGCAAGGCAATAAACCATTGAGTAGGCCTAAAATGACAAACCCAATGGGTGATTTTATTGGAAAAACTGTTTTAAATGTATTGGTTAAATAATGGGTAATTTTTTGAAATGGACTCCACGAAATGACACGGTTCGGAAAAATGAAAAAAAACATCATCAAGCCGATAATGATTGATAAATGTTGTTGGAAACCTGCCATAAAAAGCGTTTTTCCAAAATAGCCAAACGCTCCTCCCAAGATACTATAAGTAAGAATCCTTCCAAGATTATAGAGAATTCTACTGAGGGTAGCTTGCACAAAAGTGAGTTTTCCAACGGGTAAAGCAAGGGCGATTGGCCCGCACATTCCCACGCAATGAAAACTACCCGCCAAGCCTGTCATGAAAGCGATTGAATATAGAATGTTCATTTGTCATTTATGAATTGTGATTGAGTGGATTGTGATTTCGTTGGCAAATAATCACTAAATCATAATCCACTCAATCACTAACTAATTAAATTACTTAATTGTCAATTCATCTTCCAAATAATATTCCCGAATACCGTCAGTCCAAGTAGCTTGGACTTTCCAATAACCTTTGGTTAGTTTTTCGGTGGAATAATTGAACAATGAAATCTTTTGAATGGGTATAGTAAAATCTAAGCCTTTGTCGGATGGGCGAAAGAAAGTTACTTCGCCTTTGCTGACCGTTGCTGGGAATCCAATTCTCAACACTTGCGTTTCGGGTGAGTAGGTCATGGCTTTGTTGCTTTTTAGAGCAGTTGAATTGTGAACTCGATTGATTTGTTGTTGAAATTCTATTTCTTTTTGGTAGTAATTAGTTCGTACCAAATCAACTTTAGCAGTTGCCATTTTGTACGCCATCGTGCCAATAAATGAGGCAAAGACAACAAAACTTAATACAATTGATTTTCCCCAGTTCATGATGTTATTTGTTTATATTTTTAGCCACGAAGGCGCAATGCTTTCGTAAATACTTTTTCTTTGAGTCTTCGTAGTTAATCCTAATTCGTGGCTAAAACTACTCAATTGGACCTTGAAACTTCGTTTTTACAACATCAATAGTCTTTCCTTCTGAAATCACTTCTACCTCTAATTTGACGCTACTTTCTTGCAATGATTTTGGTGAAACTATAATAAAAAATGATGATTCTGCTACTTCTCCAGGCTGAACAATAAGTGATTTTCCAATCATTTTAATTTGTCCCGAATGGTTTTTTAGTTTGAATTGAATCGGTATTTTTTGATAGCTTTTATTTAAAACTTGTACGTTGTAAAGATTACTAACCGTTCCATCAACGTTTTCTTGGTACATCAATCCTGGAGCTCTCAGAATGGTAGTTTCAACCATATTCCGAGTAAGTAACAAAAAGCCTAAAACTCCCAATAATGCTACTAATACAAATGAATAGGAAGCAATTCTAAAGTTGAATTTTAGTTTCTTTTTCTGCTCAATTCCCTCCATTGAAGCATAACGAATAAGCCCACGTGGCTCTTCAATTTTATCCATTACTTCATCGCAAGCGTCAATACAAGCAGTACAACCGATACATTCTAATTGGGTTCCATTGCGGATGTCAATTCCCGTTGGACAAACCTGAACGCATATTTTACAGTCGATACACGAGCCATGAACGGGTTCACTTTTGCTGATAGCTACTTCTTTTTCGGCAGGAGTTTGGTGCTTGCCTCTAATTTCTCCACGGATAAAATCATAAGCTACAACAATGGATTTTTTGTCCAGCATAACTCCTTGTAAACGTCCGTAGGGACAAACCACAATACAAACTAATTCACGGAAACGAGCAAAAACAAAATAAAAAACGGTGGTAAAAATAGCAATGGCAAATAAGCCGACTAAGTGATTAAGAGGGTTGTCGAAGATAATGGCGAACAATTCTTTTTTACCAATAAGATAAGCTAAAAAGACATTGGCAATAAAAAATGATAATAGCAAGAATACAGAATGTTTGAGCGTTTTTTTCCAGATTTTTTCGGTTGTCCAAGGTTGTTGATCTAATCGTCTTTGTGCATTGTGGTCACCTTCAATTAGAATTTCAACTTTGCGAAAAAGCATTTCCATGAAAATCGTTTGTGGACAAGCCCAACCGCACCAAACTCTACCAAAAATTACCGTAAATAAGATAATAAAAACGATAAATGTAAGCAAACCAATGGCAACCAAGTGAAAATCTTGAGGGAAAAATGTTACCCCAAAAAAGATAAATCTACGTTCTAAAACATTGAAAAGAAATATTGGATGTCCGTCAACTTCTACCCAAGGTAAACCCAATAATAAACCCAACAATAGCCACGAAAAATAAGTACGAAGTTTATAAAACTGACCAATTACAATTCGTGGATAAATCCAAATTCTTTTACCAGAATCCGTAACATTAGAAAGGTGGTCACGGTAATTGGTGGTATCTATTTTTGCTGGTTTCATAACTAATTGAGTGATTTAGTGAGTTGTGATTGAGTGATTTATTTCACTGATAATCATTTTTTGAAAATCTGTAAGTTTTCATAGCTATAAAACCATTTTGTATTACGACTATGAAACTTACGACTTTCCACTAAATCTTATTTTGCTACATACTTATCGCCCTGTGGGGCTTTCGGATTAGCTGGTTTTGTTCCTTGTAATGTACTTAAATAACTTACTACGTGTTGAACTTGAATTGGATTCAATGATTTTTTCCAAGAAATCATCCCTTTTTCTGGTACACCTTCGGTAATGGTATGGAAAATTTCTTTGGTCGTACCTCCGTGTAACCAAAATTCATCGGTCAAATTTGGTCCTACAATTCCTTGTCCTTTATCTCCGTGACAAGCCACGCAATTTTGAATATAAATCTTACTGCCATCTTCCAGTGATTTCGCATCGGTCAAAACCTTTACGTTATTTTCATTGACAGAATTGGCAAATTTCTTCATGTATTGTTCGTGAGCTTTATCAGCCACGGCAATTTCTTCTGAATATTCATTGGTCATAATGTGTCCATTTCCAACAATATGGAAGGCAAATAAATAAACAACCGCAAAGACAATCGTCGAATAGAAAAGATACATAAACCACGGAGGAGTAGGATTGTCCAATTCGGCAATACCATCAAACTCGTGTTCAATCATCATATCTTTCTCCATCGAGAGCGGTTTCAAACTCCAAAACTTTTGCCAGAAAGTTCTGTTTTGCATGGCCTCAGCGTAAGCATTATTTTCTTGTTCTTGAGGTTGCACTAAGGCTTTTACCAATTGCTGTAAATTGTAAGTTACAAACAACAAAACAAGGCACATGACAAACACAGCACTTACCAATGTTATCTCATAAAAAGATAATCCAGAATTGGTGGCTAATAGCACAGGTTTGGGTAAAGTTGCTCCATTCATCATGTAAGATGTTAATAGAAGCGGGAGGATAAATATCTTTTTCATTGTATAGCAGTTTGTTCTTCGTTGAGTGGTAGGTTACTCATATAGGTAAGGTGTTTTTTATCAATGATGAATAAATAAGTACCTACCAATAAAAAGAATACAAAAAATATGAGGAGTGAGGTAATCATCGGAATATCCGCACCCTGCATTTTATCTAAGAATTGCTTGAACATGGCTTTTGATGTTTTTATTGTATTAAGTATTATGTCCGAAGTATTAAGTGAAACAGTAAACATTGATTGGTTACAATTTGATTATCAATTGTTTACTGTTCCGTTTCCATCTTAGCACCAAATACATAATATGTGACTATTGACCCTTCTTAATATCTGTTCCTATTCGTTGTAGATAAGCAATTAAAGCAATGATTTCTTTGTCAGAAGATACTTTAACGCCTTCTTTTGCCAAATTAGCTGAAATACCTTTTGCTTGTTCTGCCAAGTCATTGTCCGCATTTTTTATGGCATAATCATCATAAGGAACCCCCAATGTTTTCATGGCTTTCAACTTATCTTTGGTATTAGACGTATTTAATTTTTGTTCCAATAACCATTCGTAAGGTGGCATAATTGAACCTGGCGACATTGAAGTTGGATCTCTCATGTGGTGATAATGCCAAGAGTCTGGATATTTTCCACCTTCTCTGTGTAAATCTGGACCAGTTCTTTTTGAACCCCACAGGAATGGGTGGTCATACACAAATTCACCTGCTTTTGAATATTCACCGTAACGTTCTGTTTCTGAACGAAATGGACGAATCATCTGGCTGTGACATGACACACAACCTTCACGGATGTATAAATCTCTACCTTGTAATTCTAATGGTGTATAAGGCATTACTGATGCAATGGTTGGAACATTTGATTGAACCATGAAAGTTGGAATAATTTCAACCATACCGCCAATTGCAACTACAATTAATGACCAGAATAACATTTGTAACGGTTTACGTTCAACCCATTTGTGCCAGTAAGAATCACTGCCTTGTGCCACATAAACTTCTTCAAGTGCTGGAGCTTGAGCGGCTTCATTGGCTATTAATTTGCCCGCTAACATCGTTTTGAAGATATTATATGCACCAATCAAAGCACCTGACAAGTAGAATAATCCACCCAAAGCTCTCAAATAATACATTGGAATAACCTGTAACGTTGTTTCCAAGAAACTACCGTATTTCAAGTTTCCTTCCGCAGTGAACTCTTTCCACATCATTCCTTGAGTAAAACCTGAAATATACATCGGCACTGCCCAGAATAAAATCCCTAATGTTCCTAACCAAAAGTGAGCATTCATCAATTTTTTAGAGAACATCTCATTTCCGTACATTTTCGGAATCATATAATACATTACCGCAAATGAAAGGAAGCCATTCCAACCTAACGCACCAACGTGTACGTGTGCAGGAATCCAGTCGGTATAGTGGGCAATAGCGTTGATGTTTTTCAAAGAAAGCATTGGTCCTTCAAAAGTTGCCATACCATAAGCAGTAATTCCGACTACCATCATTTTCAACCTTGGGTCTTCTCGAACTCTGTCCCAAGCACCACGAAGCGTCAATAAACCGTTAATCATACCACCCCAAGATGGAGCAATCAACATAATTGAAAATACCGTTCCTAATGATTGAGCCCAGTCTGGTAAACTTGTATAAAGTAAGTGGTGAGGCCCAGCCCAGATGTACAAGAAAATCAAAGACCAAAAGTGAAGTATAGATAATTTATATGAATAGACAGGGCGGTTAGCCATTTTAGGTAAGAAATAATACATCAGACCCAAAAAAGGAGTTGTTAAGAAAAACGCAACCGCATTATGTCCGTACCACCATTGTACCAAAGCATCTTGTACACCTGCGTAAAGCGAATAACTTTTAGTCAAAGAAACTGGAATGGCTAACGAATTCACAATGTGTAATAAAGCAATGGTTACGAAAGTAGCAATGTAAAACCAGATGGCTACGTATAAATGACGCTCACGACGTTTGAAGATTGTTCCAAACATGTTAATACCAAATACTACCCAAATAACGGCAATGGCAATATCAATTGGCCATTCTAATTCGGCGTATTCTTTGGAGGTACTCATCCCCAAAGGTAAAGTAATGGCTGCGGATAAAATGATTAATTGCCAACCCCAAAAGTGAATCTTGGAAAGTAAATCACTGAAAAGACGAGCTTTACAAAGCCGTTGAAGCGAGTAATAAACACCCGCAAAGATGGCATTACCAACAAAGGCGAAAATAACAGCGTTGGTGTGTAATGCCCGAATACGCCCAAAGGTAAAATACTGCGTCATATTGGCAGCGGGCATAAAAAGTTGGGTGGCAATCAGTAAACCTACCAGTAACCCAACAATGGCAAAAATAATGGAGGCAAGGGCGAAATTTCGGACGATTCTATTGTCGTACTCAAAATGTTCTACGTTTGTATTAATGGCTGACATTGCTATATTATTTAAACTTTTCTAAATCAATTAGTTTCATTGCTTTGCAACGGTTACATTCTTTGTCACATTTACACTTTTTGTGTTCGTGATTGGTGGAGACTTGTGGCTGATTTTTCATTGTTACAAAAGTTTTTAATTATTTTTTGGCACAGGGTTTATTTGAACGTCATCGTCTAATAATATCCTCATGGCTGGTGTGTGGAGGTCATCATTTTGTCCTTTTGACATCGCCCAGAAAAAAGCTGCTAAAAACCCTAAAGCCATTAGTAAACTTACACCAATCATAAAATAGATAATTTGCATCGGATGAAGTAGTAAATTGTTTCTGCAAAATTGATAGAAACCGTCAGAAAACTATATGAGGAGAGTCAGAGTGGAAGGGCGTATGTATCAGTTGTAAAACTGATAAAAATCATGTAAATGAGAAGGATTTAGAGAATTGTGATTTAGGGAATGGTGAGTGGTGGATTGTGCTTCAGTGATTTGAGATTTGGTGAGGGATTATTTACAACTCACTAAATCACAAATCACTACGCTAAATCTTGTTGCGTTTTTCCATTTCTACAATTTCTACGTCAAAAATACGTTTACCATCAATTTTTAGTCTCACCGCTGTTTGAACTGTATGAAAACCGTGCGTTCCCGCCGCCCCAGGATTGATAAATAGCATTCCATTACGATTTAAATCTCGTTTTACTTGCAAAATGTGAGAATGTCCGCACACAAAAATGTCGGGTTTTTCAATAGCAAAGCACTCCAAAGCATCGGGTTTATATTTTGAAGGGGCTCCCGCAATGTGGGTCATACCCACGATGAGTTCTTCGCAGGTAAAATGGTTGATTTTTTGATAAATTTGTCGTAAAGTTGCTCCGTCAATGTTGCCATAAACGCCTTCAATGGGTTTAAAGGCTTCGAGTGTATCCGATAATGCCACATTACCCCAATCGCCAGCGTGCCAGATTTGGTCGCACCAATCCACGTGAGGCATTAGGCGTTCGTCGAGGTAACTATGTGTATCTGAAATGATTAATATTTTTTGCATTTTATCGCATCTTTTAGGAGTAAATAATGTTTTTTATTTTTCGGTCAATTTATGAATACTATAACGTATAATCCATCCGTTTTCAAAACAAAATATGGTACGCTTAGTTTAATTTTAAAAATATCCACCATTCATTTATAATAAATTTTAATTAACAATTCTGAGATAAATTTCTATTATTGAATTATTAATAGAAATATTATTCAAAGATAAAACCTACGAAATCATGCTGGTAAAACCATTCGAGACTGCTCTTTACGAGAAATTACGCCTGTTTTTTGAAAAGCATGGGTTTGTGTTGATGGCGGATAAAAAACAATTCCGTAAAGTTACACCAACGGGTTTTCAAAATGTCATTTTTACAGCAACCGCTTACGATGATGAAGTTTGGCTGGAGGTTAATTTTGGTTGTAGAAGTAATCAAGTTGAACAAATCGCTCAGCAGTTTTTGGGAAATACCCGTGATTTTTGGAATGATTCTAACACTATCGTTATTTCGATTGGAAAATATAATGATGCAAAATATTTTAGATACAAAATGATGACCGAACCTGACGTGGAAGATGTCTGTGATATTGTAAAAGAATTTTTGCTCAATCAAGGTTTCCCATTCCTAAACGAATCGGATAGTTTGCAGGCAATGAACGAAATATTTAATAAAACGCCTTCTAAAGCCTGTAAATATGTTTACAATCAAGTACATCGGAGTTTTAAGGGAGTTATTTGTGCAAAATTGGTTTACGATGAGAAATTTCTTGACTTGGCGGAAAAACACCGAAACACCTTATTGAAAATTGGAGCAACGCCTGAGGAACTTTTAACCTTTGAGCGATTGCTGAGCTTTCTCTTGTATCATTCCGTTAATTAATTTACTTCTTTTATCTCAACTGAAATCTTCTTAAATTGCGTATTGAAGCTTTCGGTTTATGCAACTTCGAATACTCATATTTTTCGTTTACTTCTTTGGCTATTGTTATTTCCCTTCAATAGCTCAACTTCGCTTTGAACGCATCGGAAACCAACAAGGGCTTTCCCAAAGTACCGTTCTCAAAATGTTTCAGGATAAAAAAGGTTTTATCTGGTTTGCTACCCGAGATGGTCTTAATAAGTATGATGGTTATAGTTTTACCATTTATCGCCATGTTTTTAACGACTCCAATTCCATTAGTAGCAGTAATATTTCCGCAATAACTGAGGATATTGATGATAATTTATGGATTGGAACGGTTGATGGTGGGGTAAATAAATTGGATAAAAAATCAGGAAAGTTTATTCATTTTCTGCAAGCCGATGACAAAAGTGATATTGGTAAAATTAGCGTTTCCTCAATTATTGCCACGAAAGACAACAAAATTTGGGTTTCAACTTACCGATATGGGCTTTTGGGTTTTGATAATAAACGAAAAACCGTCAAATGGCGAAAAGTTGAATCTGGCCCAATCACCACTAATGACGTTTCGCAGATTATCCAAGACCGCAAAGGAAATATTTTGATGGGTGGACATTTTGGGGAGATTACGCAATTCTCGCCTAATAATACCATTAAATCGTTTAGGTTAGAGAATAATTTAAACCCTAAGAAAAACCAAATATCAGGCTTTTTTGAAGACCCCAAAGGAAATATTTTGGTTGGAACAAGAGGGAATGGAATCTATAAAATTGACTTAATTACCCGTAAAATCTCCGAGGTTTTTTATAACTCGAAACAAATCGACCGAGATAATCTCATCATGTCTTTGGCGTACGACCAAGAAGGAACGCTCTGGATTGGAACGGATAGCGGAGTGATTTTGATTAAAAAAGGCGACTTAAGTCGCCTTTTTTATTGCCCAATTTCCCCAGCAA
>JAZKDE010000102.1:0-42886 GCA_040387735.1 Bacteroidota bacterium | reverse complement strand
GATGAAGGGTTAAAGCGTTGTGAGGTTGCCATGATAGGAAATTCCAGAACCCTATTTAACTATTCAGATGATGAAGCGGAAACGATAAAACAGCAACTTTTAACGAAGCACAATTTTGTTATTGCGGTTGGATTTGATAATTAACAAAAGACCATGAATGATAGAAAAAACAAATTAGATTTTCTTAATAGGGCTTTCAATCAAAGGGACTTGACGGGCTTAGAAGCGTTAAATTTAGGCGGTACCCTGTTCCTCAACATTGTAGAAGACAAAGGGGAAAGACGCACTGCCATTGATGGGGATAAACTGACAGTTTACAATTATTCATTTGATGAAATTGAAATATTGAGGGCAAAGTTATTGCAGAAATATAGTATTGTTTGGAATGAACAAAAAACATATTTTCAACATGAAAGATAGGACAGAAAAAGTAAAGCTATTAGATAGCATTTTCAATCAAGGCAATAAAGAAAACTTAAAATCATTGAGCCGTGCAAGTTTTCCATGTGTATTAATCTTTGAGCCACAGGGCGGAGGCTTGTTATTTAGTGAAAAATTAAATGAGGCGCTCCCAGCAAGGTATCAAAATAAGGTAATGGACGATAAAGAACTTGATACTATGCTTTTGACAGGTGGGAAAGGAACAGCGTTTTTACTACCTGATAACGGACGGGATTAGATGGTACTAAGTTGTACCATAAAATAAAGATAAACTATTTTAGTGGTTAGGTGAATATTATTTAAACACTCTTTACATTGTAGGGGGTGTTTTTTATTTTACTAATGAAATGGTTTAATCATTGAGATATTTGCAATAAATATATATTTTAGTTATCATTATTTAAATGATATAGTAATTATCTATCATTCGACATTGAGTCGAGTTCAAATGCTGATGTAACCAACAGTTATACCATAGGCAGTACCGATTTAGTACAACCTTAGCAAATCGGAATTTTTTCGTAGTGAGATTTTCACACTTTGACAGGGTTCGACATTGTAGTCGTAGGTGCAGACAAATTGTCCAGACCTATAAATCGTTATCATAAGTAAGTTGTAGTTCCGGTATACCCTTTGTCTGATAAGGTTCGCCCTATTGGCGAGCATTGCCTTGTTTTCTGGTAGTGGTTTTTATTTATTGCAATCTTTTATAACTTTTACGATGTATGATTGTACCTTTATCGAAAAATGCTTTTATTATAAATAAAGTTAGTGTTAATTTGTGTAAAAAACTGAAAGTAGATAAAGCATGAATAAACAAGACCAAACCGTTTTATTAATCAGTGTGCTTGTTTCTATAATTATTTTTGGTTTAATATTCATGTTTTTTGCTCCTGAAGAAAAGACACTTGTTAATTTTATTTCGATTATAGGTACGCTAATAACAATGATAGCATTAGCATTTTCGATACATCAACAAATTGAAATTAAGAAAACATCGGAATTAATTGAGGAAAACTCAAAGAACTATCAAGACAGCATAAGGAGTAGTTTATATAGTTGGAATATCACAAGGGCAATATCGCTTACTGAAAAATTAGAAGATTTATTGCCGAAAGACGAGAACATATTAACCTCAATTTTTGTTCTGAAGGAAATACAAGGTATATTATCAGATTGCAAGAAAGCTGTTTTAATTCACTATTCCAATGAGTTGGAAAACTGTTTAAATTGCTTAGAAGGCAAGATTATTACAAAAGAGCAAATAACTAAAATCCTTTCTGGCTGTAAAATAGAATCTGAACACCTATGGTCAGAAAAATTTACTTATTTTAATTCAGAATTATCTGCTGAAAACTTCAATTTGTTAAGAAAATTAGAAAACCAACATAACGATTTTAACAAAGAAGAATTTTTAAAGAAAATAATAGAACTTAGAAATTTCCTCCAATCTATCAAGCCAGACTATTTAACCTTAACGAAACCAAAATGAAAAATATAAAAGAATATATCGAAGATATTTTAGCTTTGTCAAAAGTAGGTGTTTTGCATTGGTTAGGAACTTCCAGTATAAGCTGTTTTAGAACTTTCAAGGATAATGAAGGCATTATACTATGCAAATATTATCCAAAAGGTAGTGATAATTATGTCTGTTCTTTATCGTTCTTAGATAGTGATGGCTTATTAATAGACAATAGACAATACATATTTGAACAACACACAGAAGAATACAAAATGTTATCTGACTTATACGATAATATTTCGAAGATACTCAAAGAGAAATACGAGATGGCGTAATAAGACCAATTATCAAAATATATTGAAGCCGTAACTAATTATTAGTTACGGCTTTTCTTTTGCGGAGGAAAGCCGTAAAAACAGTCAAAAATAAGTGAACTATCGAATTTGTAATGATACTTGTAGTGATACTAAATTTTCAGGTCAATAAAAAAGCACTCATATAGATATATAAGTGCTTGATAATCAATTATTTATAAAGTGGGCCCACTTGGAATCGAACCAAGCACCTACTGATTATGAGTCAGTTGCTCTAACCGAATGAGCTATAGGCCCTACAAAGTTTTTGACTTTGTGATGCAAAATTAGGCTTTTTAAAGCATTTTTGCAAAATATGTTTTTACTTTTTCCGTTAAACCTTTCGTATTATATATTATCTAATCAATAATTAATTCAATAAATATATTAATCCACAAAATCATGAACAAGAAATTAGTATTGGCTTTAGGTATTTTTGCGGCAACTTTTGCCATCAATATTGACACTGCAAATGCCCAAGATGGTAGCGGAGAACGTCCTCAACAAAATTTAACTGCACCTCAAAGAGCTGATAATCAATTACAAAGAATGACAAAAGAACTTAGTTTGACTACTGCTCAAGTTACCCAAATTAAACCAATGTTATTGGAGTTAAATCAAAAACGTGATGCCATGAGAGATGCACCTGATAAGCGTGCGGCCATGAAAGGAATGCGTGATTTAGTGATGGCTCAAGATGATAAAATGAAAACAATTCTTTCGGCTGATCAATACACAAAATACGAAGCGATGAAAGATGATGCAAAAGACCGTATGAAAGGTAAGTTTGGTAGAAGAGAGTAATGTTGAAATTATAAATAAAAGAGGATAAATTTTAGAGCCAATTTTTAATTGACTACGCTAAAATCTATCCTCTTTTATCTTGTGACTATAATTTATTTTCCGAATTTTTTAGCCAAACTCAAAATAGCTCCCGCTGCACTTGAAACAGGATTTGGAACACCTACCATCGTCTTTTTTACTTTTCCTGCGGCATCCAAAAAGTAAAGTGTTGGGTAACCATCCACTGGATATTGTTGTGCAACTGCTGGACCTTCACCATTTTCATAGTCCATTGCTACGCAGACGTATTTTTCATTCATGTAATCGCCCAACGTTTTGTCCACAAATACCTGTGATTTCAACATTTTGCAAGGGCCACACCAGGTCGTATAGCAGTCCATCATGACCATTTTGTTTTCTTTTTTGGCTTTCGCTAATGCTTCTTTGAAAGTACCTTTAAAGAATTGAATTCCCATTGTTCCGTCTTTTTTAGCGGGAGTATTTCCTGCAAATACGCTGATTGATAAGACGATAAATAAAGCGGTTAAAAAATTTGATTTTAGCATTTTATTATTTTTGAGTTTTAGTTAAAACGTTAAGTCCGATATTTTTAGTTTGTTTGGCAATAATTTATTTCCGTATTACCGCTCCTATTTCCTTTTCAAATGCTATCATCAATTTTTCCATCGTTTTGTCAATAACTTTATCAGTTAGCGTTTGTTCGTAATCTTGTAAGGTGAAACTTACCGAATATGATTTTTTACCTTCGCCCAAATTATCGCCCTGATATACGTCAAAAACGTTGATTTGCTTCAAAAGATTTTTTTCATAATTACGAGCTAATTTCTGAATTTGGTCGAAACTTACCGTTTTGTCAATTACTAATGAAAGGTCACGACGCACTTCTGGGAATTTTGGTAATTCAGCAAAAACAGCCTTATCATTATATTGCTTGAATAAATAGTCCCAATCAATATCCGCAAAGAAAACGTGTTGTTTTACTTCTGCTTTTTTGGCTACATTTGGTTTTACTAATCCCAATTTCACGACTTCTTTCTTGCTTACCAAATAACTCAAACCATACTCAAAAGTTGCAGAATTTTCAAGGGGTTTACTGTCAAAATTTTTCACGCCAAGACTTCCCAAAACTTTATTCACCGCACTTGCAAGTGTATGAAATGCTACTTTTTGAGATTTCATTTGCCAAGTTTCATTTTCGGTATTTCCAGTAATGAAAATCGCTAAATGACGTTTTTCAACGTATTTATCATTGATTTTATGGTACGTTTTTCCGAAATCAAATACTCGTAAATCCTTCTGGCGACGGTTGATATTATAAGCCAAAACTTCCAAACCTGAGAACAACATCGTCTGACGCATTACGCCCAAATCTTCCGAAAGTTTATTTAAAATTTCAACGTTATCATTGTTATCATTCGGTAAATCAGCTTTGATTAATTCCGCATAGGTAGGTTTTGTCAAAGAGTTGGTAATAATTTCGTTGAAACCATTTGCCGCCAAAATTTGTGACAATTTTAATTGTAAATTATCACGGTCTTTCGCAGGGAAACTTGAAAGAAAATCTGTTCCTAAATTCTCCGAAAGTTCGATATTATTGAAGCCGTAAATACGTAAAATTTCCTCAATTACGTCTGCTTCACGGGTTACATCTACACGGAATGGAGGAACAATTGCGGTAAATCCATCTTCATTTTCAGCCTGAATTTGAATGTCCAAAGCCGTCAAAATATCTTTAATAAGTGATTTTTCTAATTTTTTACCAATCAGACGATCAATATTTTTGTACGAAACATTGATGTTAAAATCTTCAATAGGGTGTGGGTAAAAATCTGTATATTCTGAAGCTACTTCACCACCCGCTAACTCTTGAATTAAAAGCGTAGCATATATTAAAGCATAGAGTTTAGCATTAGGGTCGGTGCCACGTTCAAAACGGAATGAAGCATCCGTTTTCAAGCCGTGACGTTGAGCCGTTTTACGTACCGAGGCGGGGTCAAAATAAGCAACTTCTAAATAAACACGAGTAGTTTCTGGCTTAATTCCTGATTTCATTCCGCCAAAAATACCCGCAATTCCCATCGGTTCTTCGGCATTACAAATCATTAAATCTGTTTCGCCCAAGGTGCGTTCTACTTCATCCAAAGTAGTAAATTTTGTACCTGCGGGAAGTGTTTTCACTACGATTTTTTGCCCTTTGATGGCGTGCCAATCGTAGGCGTGCATCGGTTGTCCGAGTCCGTGACAGATATAATTGGTAATATCTACAATATTATTTATAGGACGTAAACCAATGGTTTCCAAAGACTTACGCAACCATTCTGGCGATTCTTGTACTTTTACACCATCAATCGTAACTCCACAAAAACGTGGACAATCTTCGGGTTTTTCTACGATTAATTCAATGGGGAAATTAGTATTGGTAACTTTAAAATTTTTGATTGATGGAAAGGTAATTTCACGGCCTGTTTTTGCCTTAATGTCACGAGCCACGCCCCAATGTGAGGCTGCATCTGCACGGTTGGGAGTCAGCCCAATTTCGATTAATAAATCTGCTTCTAAATTGAAATATTGTGCGGCTGGTGTTCCATTTGGAAGTTCAGTATCAAGTACCAAAATACCATCGTGTGATGTTCCTAAACCTAATTCATCTTCGGCACAAATCATTCCTTCCGATAAATGTCCATAAGTTTTTTTGCTCGTAATCTGGAAAATTGGTTTACCTGCGGCGTGGTCATAAAGCGTAGTACCAACAGTTGCCACAATCACTTTTTGCCCTGCATTTACGTTAGCCGCACCACATACTACTTGCGAAGGCGTACCCGTTCCGATGTCCACTGTTGTGAGACTCAATTGTTTTTCTTTAACTTCAAAACGTTCGCAGGTTAGGACTTCGCCCACTACGAAACCTTGTAAACCACCCAAGATAGCCTCGTGTCGTTCGATTGATTCTACTTCTAAGCCTGTACCCGTCAAGAGTTCGTCTAATTCTTGAGCTGATTCAGATATTTCTACAAATTGTTTTAGCCAATTAAGGGATATTTTCATTCTTGCAATGGTGATTGAGTGAATGAGTGAATGAGTGAATATTTACACACAAAACCCAAGTGTAAAGTTACAATAAAAAAAAGCCTTCACAAATTGCGAAGGCTTTGTATTATTCAAGTATTTCCTAAGGCTACATTGATTTTCTAACAGTCTGCTCGGCTTTTGCCAACAATGCCTCCGCTCCAATTCCACCTACTTGGTGATTGACAACTCTTCCGTATTTATCCAAAAACAAAAGGGTTGGATACGCTTCAACACCGTATCTTTTTGCTAAAGTAATTCCCTCTGGTTTTTCCATGTCAATGGCTAAACAGATATAATTTTCTTTCATGAAATCTCCCAAAATAATATCTCTGAAAGCGTAAGTTTTCATTATTTTACAAGGTCCACACCATGTAGTGTAGCAATCTACGAAGATTAATTTATTTTCTGCTTTTGCCTTTTCTAAACCCTGTTGAAGTGTTCCTGCAAAAAAAGTAATACCTTGTTCTTTAGGAATTTCTGCAATCACTTCTGCTTCTGTTTTAGTAATTACGGGTGCTGGTTGAGCGGTTTTGCAGCCTGATAACCAAGTTAAAGAAACTAATATTGCAAAAGCAAATACGCTTATTTTTTTCATGTGTCTGTGTCTTAGTGTATTAACGAAAAAGACTTGATAAATATTTTTATCTCAACACTTTCAAGAATCTTGCCAATTATCAACGCTAACTTTGACAAATGCAAAAGGCTACGAAAATCTTTTTCGTAGCCTTTTGTACTTACAATTGTTTATTGCTAACTGTTCACTGAAAACCTACGCATAAGTATTCAACATTACTGGCATTACCAATAATAAAATATCTTCGTTTTCTTTTTTGTCAGAAGGAATAATTAATCCTGCACGGTTTGGTTGTGACATTTCCAACGAAATCATGTTTGAACTGATGTTCCCCAACATTTCTACCATAAATTTAGCGTTGAAACCAATTTCCATTTCTTCACCGTCGTAATCGCACATCAATTTTTCGTTGGCTTCATTTGAGTAATCTAAATCCTCTGCGGAAATAACCAAGTCATTTTTTGCTAATTTTAAACGGATTTGATGCGTTGTCTTGTTTGAATATATCGAGATACGTTTCAAAGAACCCAAGAATTCTGCACGATTAATCGTCATTACGTTTGGATTGTTTTGAGGAATCGCATTTTCATAATCAGGGAAACGTTCGTCAATTAAACGACATATCATTCTGATATTGTTGAAGCTAAAAAACGCATTGGCTGAACTAAAATCTGCCGTAACGGTGGTATCGTCAGAAGGCAAAGTTGATTTTAATAAATTTAAGGCTTTGCGTGGAATAATCATCGTAGAATCGTAATCAGATTTCACATCTGCTCTTCTATAACGAATTAAACGGTGTCCGTCAGTTGCCACAAAATTGGTGTATTCTGGGGATAATTGTACGTAAACTCCCGTCATTGCTGGGCGTAAATCATCATTTGAAACCGCAAAAATGGTATTGGCAATGGCAGCTCCCAACACATCAGCAGGAATTTGAACCGAAAGACTTTTGGTTACTTGTGGTACTTTTGGGAAGTCGATTGGATTTTCGCCTGAAAGTTTATAGCGACCATTTTCAGTAATAATTTCAGTACCGAAAGTTTCTCTGTCAATTTTGAACGTAATTGGTTGGTCAGGTAATCCACGAAGGGTATCCAACAATAAACGAGCAGGTACAGCGATTGCTCCTGAGTCGGAAGATTCTATTGCCAATGTCGTAATCATAACTGTCTGTAAATCAGAAGCCGTTACGGTAAGTTGCGATTGCTCAATTTGGAACAAAAAGTTTTCCAAAATGGGAACAATCGGGTTATTGGCAATAACTCCATTGACTGCCGATAGCTGTTTTAATAATACGGAAGATGATACGACGAATTTCATTATTGAATTTATATTTTTGATTAGCTTTTAGTTGAGAGCTTTGAGCAATGAGTTTTGAATCTGTCAGTGTGTTCGTTAATGTAACGAACTGAGGGATAAATTATTAGCATTAAATACACAGCTTATTTTTCTTGGCTCATGACTTATAGCTTATTTATACAAGTTATAAAAACTCTCACAAAACTACAAATTAACCCTGAATTTACCTACTTTGAGGACAAATGGCGGTTCTTTTTTAAGAATCTATTCATAATGATTTTACAAGAAGAAGAGTAGTTTTATGACCGTTCATAAAGTTTAGAGTTTTGAATATCGGTCAAACTGGATATTTTTGTAAAAAATAAACCAAAACAGCATGAATTTTCAAGAATTACTTTCGGCAGATGGAATCGTCAGTTTAATTACTCTTACCTTCCTCGAAATTGTATTAGGTATTGACAACATTATTTTTATTTCTATCGCTGCTAATAAATTAGCCAAAAAAGACCAACCCAAAGCCCGTAATATTGGAATGTTGTTGGCAATGGTTTTCAGAATCATTCTTTTATTCGGCTTGTCATTTATTATTTCCCTTCAAGAGCCTTTTACACACATTAATTGGGGTTGGCTTCATGCGGGAATTTCTGGCCAAAGTCTTATTCTATTCGTTGGGGGTTTGTTTCTCTTGTATAAAGCAACTTCTGAAATTCACGAGAAGTTGGAAAAACACGAGCCTGAAGCTAAACCAAAAACTTCAGCATCGGATAAATTGACGGCAGTTGTTATTCAAATTGCTCTTATTAACATTGTATTTTCGATTGATTCAATTCTTACAGCGATTGGTTTGACGCAAGTTTTACCAATTATGATTGCGGCAGTGGTTATTTCAATTTTGATTATGATGGGATTTTCTGGACCCGTTGGCGAATTTGTCAATCGTCACCCTTCGATACAAATGTTGGGAATGGCATTTTTGATTACGATTGGATTTATGCTCATCGCTGAAGCTGCACACGATGCGAATGTGTCAATTTTGGGTTCGCACGTAGGAGCTGTCCCTAAAGGATATTTATACTTTGCTATTGCATTCTCGCTTTTGGTGGAGGTATTGAATATTAAGGTTCGGACTAAAGAGGAGGCGTAGCTGTCCAAAAAATCCGTTGGATTGAACAAATTTGTAGTTACTGATTTCGATTAGGAATAGAATATACACTTTAGGAGGGAACGGGAAATATTAAATTTATTTATCGTTCCTCCTAAAGTTATTTTATCGTCCATTAATTAATTTAACACTGCCAAATCCCCAGTTGCATAGTATTTATACAATTTCTTCTTCATCATCAAATCGTATTTGGCTACGATGGCGTTTTGTTCTACTTGGAAAAAATTATTCTTAATGGTTTCAAATTCCTTCGCTTGAATTTCTCCTTTTTGGTAACGAGCCATTGATGAATCATAATATTTTTGCCAAACTTCCAAATTTTTATTTGCCGCTTGTTTCTGTAACATGGCGGCTTCTAAATTACTGTGCGTAAAAACGGCTTCTTTGTAAAGTTCCGTTCGGGCAGATTGCATAGCAATTTGGGAGGTGGCGACGGTAAAATAAGCTTGTTTCATTTGATACTTATGAAGTCCACCTGTAACCAATGGAATCGAGATTTGAAAGCCAACATACGAACTGGCCAATTGTTTCCATTGTGAAAATAGCGAAGTTGTTTTGTAAGTATAATCGTAGGTCGGAGCTAAGGCCAAGCGTAATTGTCCTCCCGAAAAAATAGGAACGGTATCATTGCGGACTAATCTTACTCTATCAACTTCCTTAAAAAGACTTGAATACGGTAATGAAACACCCGCTGTCAGTGAAATAGTGGGTAAACTACTCGCTTTGACGGCGTCAAATTGCAAGCTCGCTAATTTCTGGTTGAGTTGCATTATTTTGGTGTTGGGATGCCACGAAGTCAATTTATAAAACAAATCATATTCGCCCTTCGCATTGATTTTTATTTCGGTAGGTTCTTCTTTCATTTCTTCCACGTCAATAAAAAGTGGGTCGGGTAAGGCTAATAATGTTCCTAAACCGATTTGTGCGGCCTTTAATTCGTTTTTATTTTTGGTCAACAAAAACTCATCATTTACCACTTGGGCTTGCCATTCCAATAAATTATAGGCTAAATCACTCGATTTCTTGGCTGCTTGATTGACAACGTCCAATTGTTCTTTGGAAACATTGAGTTGCCGCTCTGAATTTCTGACATATATTTTATTGAGTAAAACCTGAAAATAAGCCTGTGTAATCTGGATTGCGATGGCTGAAATACCTTTTTTCTCTTGGAGTTTGGCTAATTCTTGCTCAACAATACTTTGCTCGTAGGTGTTTTTCTTTCTTCCGCCCGCTGATACAATCTGACTCATTGTTAAGTTCATGACGTTGTTAAGAAAACCATTCGTGGCGTATTGGTAGGTGGTTGGGTCAAGTGAACGGCCCATGGCCATCGTCGGACTTAACGAAAACTGTAGCGTTGGATAAAGGTCTTTTTTCGTGTAGGCAATTTTTTCATTTGCCAATTCTTGACTTAATTTATTTTGATTAATCTGTAAGTTATTGGCTTGAGCGTGTTGAATACAACGGGCTAAGTTCCAGACTGTTTGTCCAAAGAGATGATTTTGGTACAGTGTTATAATTGAGAATGTTTTTAATAAAAGTATTAAATGTTTCATGGCATTAATCCCATCAATGGAATTTATAATAGACAGTGGAATGGATATTGAGGACTACAAAAAACGCCACTGATACAATTGGCATCAGTGGCGATAACTATCCTTAGTTTCTATATTTGGATTGTATTAGTGACCTACTACTGTTGTTGAAGGAATACAAATTGCAGGAGTAGTAATTGTTGTATTACCCACTGAAGTTAATGCTGAACCAAGGCCAGTACCTACTGAAGATAAAGTTGAATTAAGACCTGTTCCTACCGAAGTTAATGCTGATTTAACGCCAGTACCTACTGAAGTTAAAGTTGAATTAAGACCTGTACCTACTGAAGTTAAAGCAGATTTAGTACCAGTTCCAACTGAAACTAATGTTGAACCAAGACCTGTACCAACCGATGTTAATGTTGTATTAAGACCTGAAGTCGTACAACCAGTGCAAGGGGTAGAAACGCCAGTTCCAATAGTACCTAAAGTAGCACTGATAGGAGCAGTAACGGTTGCAACTGTGTGAGCTACACCACCTAATAATGCACCTGTATTAACACCAACACCAGCGTTAACACCTACTCCAACTGAAGTTGAAGAAGTTCCTGGAAGACAAATTTGAGCTTGAGCAAAAACAACAGAGCTGAATAATAATGCTGAGAGAATAGTAATTTTTTTCATGATTCTTTAAATTTTAAAATGGATTAAATTGCTTGTAATTATAAGTGTTTGGATAGTTCTGCTTTGATAATTTTAATAAAATCAAGCAGTAAGGAATATGATAAAACTATACTCAGGCTCTGGCAAAAATTAATTGTACTTAAATGAAAATTTAGGAATTCAATAAATAATGCTTTGTCGTTTTATAAATTATTTCAAGTATTGTTTTGTTTGAGTAGATATACGGGATAGCTATTAATCTGGATTTATGGAGGAGGTTAATTTTATGTATTTTTTTTAATTTTATCGGGATTGTCCTTATTTATTGGGCTATTTGTCTGATTATCAGCGTATTAATTGTAAATTATTTTTTCAAAAAAAACCTAAAAGTATGATTTCTTGACTTTTGAGTTTAGAAAAAGAAAAATGACTACTGATTCTGTGGGAAAAGAAGGTGAAGGAAGTAATATTGTAGAAAAATAGAATGAGATAAGGTAAGACTTTTTTACAAAACTACTATGACAGATTATTACAAAATATCTTTAGAATTTTTAGGTCAAATTTTAAAGGAGGAAGGACAAGATTTTTGGGCAAATTGGATGTTGGAAGACATAAAGCTCTGGGAAACTAACAAGAGTGTTGAACATCATTTGCACGCTTACGGCGGAATGGGGTCATTCAATGATATTTTTATTGGTAACAATGATACCGAAGGCCTCTGGAAGAGCAGAGTATTCGGTTCATTTCAAACACTTGCGTACAGCCTGGCTAAGGGAAATACATTTAAACTAACACTCAAAGAAAGCTTTAGTCAGTCGCCCAATTACGTAATTAGTGGCTGGAGATGTAGAAACTGCGGCGATGCAAAAATTACAAGCAGAGATATTGAAATTTGTGTTTCTTCAATTTTTACACCTAAACTATTTGTTGAATTTCTTCAAGAAGATAAATTGTCGACTTTGTTAAGGGTTGATGAAATAATAACCTCTGAGCCCGTTAAGCAAAAGAGACAAGCAATTGAAAGTCTTGCGAGAAATATGAATATCAATGTAGCGAGTGATAGTAATTGGTGGTGGACTTGCCCAAAATGTGCGAGTGATGAAACTTGTGCGTACCGATGGGTTTTGGTAGATGGGGAGACTCGACTGATTGAAGCGGATGATAATTTAGAAATCAAAAAGTGATTTTGGAAATATCTTAATATAAATTCATAAAAAAAGCCTTTGTAAAGAAATTTACAAAGGCTTTTTAGGAGATGATTAATCTTAATAAAACTTAGCTCTGTTATCAACCACTTTCGCATTTTCTTTGATTGCTTCGTTGATATAGAATGATGCTCTCTGTGCTGCCATCATTTTAGCTGAATTCTTATAAATTGTTAAATCTGCAATTGCTGGAGCTGGAGTAGATTTAGTTGTTTCCATTACAAAAACACCCGCATCTCCTTTAAAAGGTTTAGATTTTTGTCCAACTTTCAAACCAAATGCTTTTCCTAATGCCGTTGGATCAGCCCCTGCACTTGTCAAAACACCTTGAGCAAGTGTCAAATCAGTTACTGTTTCAACCAAAGCACCTGCACCGTATTTCTGAGCGATTTGCTCCAATGTTCCAGAAATACCACCTAATTTCTTGATGATTTGTTCTGCTTTCAATTCTCCTCTTACTCGTGCTGTTAATTCGTCACGGAAATCATCTACTTTCACTGCATCTTTGCTGGTTGCACCTGTTTCAAGGGCTACAATGTATTGATTTTCATTTTGGAAAACATCTGATACTTCAGCAACTTTGGTGTCATCATTGAACGCCCAACGAACAATATCACGAGCATTCTGTAAGTTATTGAAACCAGTTGCACCTTCTTGAATTTTATCACCACGTAACATCAATAAAGATTTATCTTTTTTCAATGATGCCTCAAATTTATCCTTTGTGTCATTTGCTGAAGCAAAAGCATCTGCTTTACGCAAAACATCGTCCATTGTTGTTTGACTTGGAGCAATTGTACGATTGATCGCTGCTAATTTATAACGTGTATTAGTTTTTGCTTCCGTTACTTTTACAACGTGATAACCAAAATCCGTTTCAACGATACCTGGTAATAAACCTGTTCCTGAAAAACCGAAAATCGCATTTTCAAAAGGCTTAACCATTGAACCATTATTTTTGAAATACCCTAAATCTCCACCTTGTTGTGCCGTTCCATCCGTTCCAAATTGTTGAGCCATTGCTTCAAAAGAAGCACCACCTCTAATTTGTGCCAAGATTCCTTCTGCACGCTTACGAGCTGCTGCTTTTACTGAATCTGGAGCAGTCTTTGGAGCATTAATCAAAATATGACTTGCACGAACAGTAAATAATGAGTCTTTCTGAACGCCACCGTATTTATAGATTGAGTAGGCTGAGCCATTTTTGAATGGGCCATAAATACCACCAGTTACCATTGAACTTAATTGTCCTTTTACTGCTTCTGGAATTTCTGCCAATGTTGCATAATAAGGAGTTTTTACGTCTGAGTTCATCATCGCAAAAGCTGAATCATTTTTCGTGATTGCCAATTCTTTCGCTAAACGCTTGATGTCATTATAGAATGAAGCAGTATCTTGTTTCGAAGGAATTACTGGAAACGTTACGTATTGAATTGAACGAGTATTTTGTCCTTTGAAAAGGTCTTTGTGGCTGTTCAAATATTCTTCCAATTGCGAATCCGTTACTTTGATAGCAGAATCAGCAACAGAATAGAAAGGAACGTACAAATAACGTGCATCTACCTTTGAAGTCTGAGCGGTATATTCTTTCTGAGCTTCTGCGTTTGTCGTATAAGTTGACATTTTCAATAAGTTCTCATATTTGCTTCTCAAACGGTCTTGGCTCAATGATTTCTCGAAATTTGCCCATGCTTGTTGTTGTGCAACTGGCATTGTTTTGAAGTTTTTCAAAAACTGAATCACATAATTTTTGTCGAACTGTCCAGTTTGTGGATTTGTAAATTGTTGACGAACTGATGGGTGAATGTTTTCACCTTGTACCATATCAACTAATTCTTTTGGAGTTACCGCCAAACCTAATGATTCATATTCTTTTCCGTAAGCCAAATCCATGATGTACTGATTCCAAACTTGGTCACGCATCATGCCTAATTCTTGCTCTCCTGGACCACGACCAGACTGTTGTGTGTAGTTTTGAGTCAATTCCTCAACTTTCTTCTGGAAATCAGGGAATTTAATACTTTCTCCTCCAATTTCACCCACAGCGTCGCTCGTACCGCCAAAAAAGCGTGAACGACCTTGGAAAATATCTCCACCTACAAGGAAGAGAATTAAACTGATAGCAATTGCTGCTGCCGCCACTCCTGACTTCTCTCTAATTTTGGTAATTAATGCCATTTTTAATGTTAGTTATTTGTTATCTGCTGTTTGTCTTCTTCCGTTTATGCAACTTTGGAGACAGATTTTAATACATAATTATTTAGTAAATATTCCTTTTAAAACGTTTAAAATAACGCAAAAGAAACGCAAAATAATCACATTCTGAGTTAATATCAAAATATAGTAAAGGCTAATGCTGTTACCTCAATTACAAAACCCTTGCCAAAAAAATGCTTTGGGCTTTATGAGTCCCCTTCTTTGAGCTTAATAAAGCACTTGTGTAGGGGGTAAGTGTTTGATAATCATAGGTTTCATTCTTGAAACGTTTAAATTACTCAAATTTGTGTTTTTCCAACTTGCAACTGTCAGTTTACTGTGTTTTTTTGAGAATTTTTCATCAATTTGTGTTACCTATTGATTAATTTCCAGTCTTCATTTACGTAAGCAAGAATTAAATTGTAGATAAACCACCCGCTTTGTGATTGGTTTATTTGGTCAAATACCACTTCATAAGTAGTTTCTAATGTTAAAAATAGATTACATACTGTTAGCGAGACATTTTCGAGGGGAAACCTCCGAGGATGAGAATTTAACTATTGCTTTGTGGCAAAACGAAAATATTATCAATGGTTTGACTTACAAAAGACTGCATGGTGTTAGCCAAAAAGAGGAGTCTCCAGAAAATAAAAATATCAGTAAAGAAGAATTTAAAGTATGGAAAAAAATAATTACTAAGATTTTAGAAGAAGTATAAAATGGTTAAATTACAAGTAATAAGAAATAAAATCGGGCTGATAATCTATGTTATCAGCCCGATTTTATTTCCTATCGTTCTGTCTTTAACTTTTAAGGGTCAAAGCTAATGCTTCCAAGAATTTATCACATTCTGCTTGTCCTAAAGCTAAACTTGGCAAAAGTCGAAGTGTATTTTTACCTGCGTAACCACAGAAAATTTTATGTTCAAATAGCAAAGTATCTCTGATTTTATCAACGGGTTGTTCAAATTCAATTCCAATCATTAAGCCACGTCCACGCAATTCTTTAATACCCGATATCCCTTTTAGATTCTCAAAAAGATATTCCCCCATTTTGGCTGCGTTTGCCATTAAATTATCTTCTTTCATTACATCTAAAACGGCCACTGCTGCGGCACAAGCCAAGTGATTCCCTCCGAAAGTTGTGCCTAACATTCCGAATTTTGCTTTGAATTTTGGAGCAATTAATACACCACCAATCGGGAAACCATTGCCCATTCCTTTGGCAGTTGTCATAATGTCGGGACGGATTCCAGAAAAGTCATGTGAGAAGAATTTCCCCGAACGTCCGTATCCGCATTGCACCGAATCCAAAATTAAAACTGCTCCCGTTTTATCACACATTTCACGAGCCGCTTTTAAAAACTCGTCCGAAGCCACATTGATTCCACCAACGCCTTGAATACCTTCGACAATGACCGCACAAGTTTCTTCGGTAATGTTTGCTTTCAAAGCCTCAACGTCATTAAATGGCAAAAACGTAACGTGTTCGTCGTAGTTTATTGGAGCAATGATAGACTTATTATCAGTAACAGCAACAGCCCCTGCTGTTCTTCCATGAAAGGATTTTGAAAATGCAATGGCTTTTTTACGACCATTGAAAAATGAAGCCGTCTTCAACGCATTTTCATTGGCTTCTGCTCCTGAATTACAAAGGAAAAGTTCATAGTCTTCATAGCCCGAAAGTTCGCCTAATTTTGTCGCTAATTCTTGCTGAATCGGAATATTTACAGAATTAGAATAAAACCCTAAATTGCTTAATTGTTCGGTTAGTTTCTGAACATAATGCGGATGCGAATGTCCAATTGAAATTACGGCATGACCTCCGTAAAGGTCGAGATATTCTACGCCATTTTTGTCCCAAAGCTTGCTTCCTTGAGCTTTTACTGGGGTAATGTCGTAAAGGGGATATACATTAAAAAGATTCATTTTATAGCTATTTGCCTATGGCATTTTATTCTGAAAAATTAGTTTATACAAGACACAAATGTTACTTCACTCGATGTCTTCCAAATTTGTACCCCAATGCTCCATAAAACTGACCAAACCAAATGCTTTGTTGAGCATAATCTAAGTCGTCTCTACCAGTGGTATGAACATTGTTCAAACGGACGAATCCTCCCATCACATCCGTTTGGAAGAAAAACCTTCGTGATAAATCAAAGCGAAGTCCAATTTTTGTAGAAAGCCCATAGCCCGCAAAATTGAAGTGATTATTTCTTCCAACTTTAAATAAATAAGAATCTGTTCGTGGAATTAAAGCACCTGCTCCTACACCCACGAGCCAATCAACGCCTTGAATATTGTTTTTTGCTTTCCAAAGTCGGTCGTAACGGTCGAGTTCAAAATGGGCATAATTAAATCCATCGGTATGTTCGTAAGTCAAAAAATCCTTGTCGATTTTGAATGGTTGATGGTCAAAATCACCAACGTAAGCTGGATTAATTGCTTTCACATCAATGCTTGGCTGAGAAACTTGAGCCGAAATATGCCCTGTAATAGAAGACATTTGTTCATTAACCATCACGTATTTCATGTGGTCTGATCCAAAAGAAACTGCCCAATGATCA
Source organism: Bacteroidota bacterium (assembly GCA_040387735.1). Classification (GTDB taxonomy): domain Bacteria; phylum Bacteroidota; class Bacteroidia; order Cytophagales; family Spirosomataceae; genus Arcicella. The sequence continues at coordinate 25,554 of JAZKDE010000102.1, read as the reverse complement.
TTGAAAAAATAGCCAACTCGAAAGTTGTATTGTGGAATAGAAAGTCGAGTAATATCCAAATATTCTTCTGTACTGAATGGAATTGGTAAATCGTTAGCTACGACATTATGGAGCGTAAAATCATAGCCAATACCTTTAAAAGTAATATCTGATTTTGCGTACTCCGATCGGTTATATCCCCAAAAAACGTAAAATTCTCCTTTGCGACTATAAGGTTTTTTTTCTTGACCTAAACTGTTGAAAATTAGTGAGTTGAGTAGTAGGAATAGTAATAGTGATTTTTGCATTTTGTGGGTATTATTGAGTAGTACAGACTGAAGTCTGAGTTACGATTACATTCCAACAGATTTCAAACCTAAGCCTGTTTTTTCATCAAGTCCAAACATTAAATTCATATTCTGAACCGCTTGTCCTGATGCCCCTTTGGTTAAGTTGTCTATCACGCTCGTTATCAGTAAATTACCTTCGTGTACTTCCAAAGAAATCAAGCATTTATTGGTATTTACCACCTGTTTTACGTCCACTGGCGAATCGCTTATGTGTGTAAAAGGATGTTCAGCGTAATAGTTTCGGTAAAGTGTTTTAGCTTCTTCTAACGTTCCTGCAAATTTGGTATAAACATTAGCCATAATTCCACGGGTGAAAGTACCACGATACGGAATGAAATTGACGGTTGGATTTGCTCCATTAAATGAAGAAATCACCATGCCAATTTCCGTTAAATGCTGGTGAGTGAAGGCTTTATAAATGGAAATGTTATTACTCCTCCAAGAAAAATGTCCCGTTGGTGAAAGACTTTGTCCCGCCCCCGTAGAACCCGTAACTGCCGACACATGAACATCGTCATGAATCAAATCAGCCTGAGCCAAAGGCAGCAAAGCCAATTCAATGGAAGTCGCAAAACATCCTGGATTAGCAACATGATTTGCCTGACGGATTTTATCACGTTGTAATTCTGCCAAGCCATACACAAAGCCTTCCGATTGGTCACGGTAGTCGGTACTTAAATCAACGATTTTAACCGATTTGAATTCAGGATTTGCCGCTAAAAATTTCTTAGATTCTCCGTGGCCAGAGCAAAGAAAAATAACGTCAACGTTGGTATGTAAGTCGTCGGAGAAGAGTAAATCTGTATCGCCTAATAAATCGGTATGGGTACTGTAAACGGGTTTCCCGACTTGCGATTTTGAGTTTACGTAAACTATTTCTGCTTCGGGATGATGGATTAAAATTCTGAGTAATTCGCCTCCTGTATATCCTGCACCGCCTATTATTCCTATTTTTATCATTTGTGGATTGTGATTGAGTGAATTGTGATTAATCAATAAAATCACTCAATCACAATTCACTCAATCGCTAAATTATTGGGCACTAACTTTTCTATGAATCATCGTCTGATTAGAAACAATTTTCGAGAATCCTCTTACATCATCACCTGACCACGAATTATTCATCTCTCCGTAAGTTCCGAAAATTGATGACATCAAATCAAATTTAGATTCAATTCCGATCATTTGATAACGATACGGGGCTAAATGAATATTAACCGTTCCTGTTACATTGTCTTGAGTATCAGCTAAGAAGGTTTCAAAATTACGCATTACAGGCTCTAAGAATTGTCCTTCGTGGAGCATTGTTCCGTAAGTTTCTCCTAAAGTCTGTTTCCAGTATAATTGTTGCTTGGTAAGCGTATGTTTTTCTAATAAATGGTGAGCTTTGATGATTAACAAAGGAGCAGGAGCCTCAAAACCAACACGTCCTTTGATACCAATAATGGTGTCTCCCACGTGAATATCACGACCAACGCCGTAAGGTGCTGCAATGTCAGTTAATTTACAAATTGCCTCAACAGGTGACATTGTTTCACCATTGATTCCCACTAATTGACCTTTTTCAAAGTGTAATTTTACCGTTTCTTCGCCTGTTTTAGTTACTTGTGTAGGCCAAGCTGATTCTGGTAAATATCCGTTTGAAGTCAAAGTTTCTTTTCCTCCAACTGACGTCCCCCAAAGTCCTTTGTTGATTGAATAAGTCGATTTTGTCCAATCACGAACAACGCCTTTTGATTTTAAATATTCGATTTCTGCTTCACGAGATAATTTCAAATCACGGATTGGCGTAATTACTTCCACATCAGGAACCATAATCTGGAAAACCACATCAAAACGAACTTGGTCGTTTCCTGCTCCTGTACTTCCGTGTGCAATGGCTTTTGCTCCCAATTTGTTAGCATATTCAGCTACGGCAGTTGCTTGAAAAACACGCTCTGCTGATACAGAAAGCGGATAAGTATTGTTTTTCAAAACATTACCGTACACCATGTAGCGAATACAATCGTTGTAGTATTTATCAACTACATCCAACGTCACGTGACTGGCAACGCCCAAACCGTAGGCTTTCTGCTCAATGTCTTTCAATTCCTCTTCGCTGAAACCGCCTGTATTCACAAGGGCAGAATGTACTTCAAATCCACGGTCTTCGGATAGATATTTTACACAAAAGGAGGTATCAAGCCCTCCCGAAAATGCTAAGATTACTTTTGGTTTACTCATTTTTTGTTGTCAGCACCACGTAAATTGTGATGGGCTGGTATTTTTGAATTTATTTTAAAGTCGCTGTTATTTGCTTTTTTGTATTATCAAAGTATCAATTCTTATTTTAGATTTATCAGAAATGTATTTCATAACTTCTGATAAATTTTCAGTTCCTCTTATACCAGAACTTTCTGTGTCCCACTCTTCACTATTGTTGAAAATCACTTTATATTCATCCTCAACCAGAATAGCAATATCAGGGTTAGGATTTGGATAGAATTGTATCTTTTCGACTTGATTTAGAGAATACCTTTTCTTAACAGTTGTTCCATAATTTCCTAACTCAATATAATCTTTGGTAATTTTACCATCAATATTCCAAAAATAGAAAATTAAAAATACAGTGATACAACCAAAAAATAACTTCCAATATTTTGCAAAAGCTTCTGCTCTATTAGAGGAAAGTCCATACTCTAATTCGTATTTGATATTAAATTTCTCATAATCTTCTTTGGACATCATAGAAAGCATTGATTTTTCCATGATTGATATTAAAAAAGTAAATATGACACCTATTGTCACAATCAGAGGCATAGTTTCAAAACGTAGATAAAAAATAGCATCTTTGGGTTTGGTTTGTAGCAGAATATTGATACTTTTAAATGAATAATACAGCACAAGCCCTATAAGTAATACTATCAAAATAGCAATTGATGGCGACCATTGATATTTTCTGTATGTTTTTTCAATATCTTCTAATTCGTATTTTTTGTAATCTTTTTCTTTTTTATTTGTTGGAAATATTTTTGCCAAAATAAATAGAACAAGTAGTACAAGTAAGTGGTGAGAATGTTGTAAAATATCTTGCAAGTTCATATGTGTGACAATGTTAAATTTTGCCTCAGTTGGTGTTGCGAGCTACTGCCGTTGTCTTCTGTGTCTCCACAGACAACCATTCCAAATCGAATTAACGTAGTCGTCTGTGAAGACACAGACAATGGCGAGGAAAATAACAAGGAATTTTCTAAACCGCCTGTCTCTCCGCTCTTTTGGCTTGCATTTTCAAAAACATTTTTTCTTTGATAGACTTTAAGCGTTCTAATACTTTTACGTCTTTCAAGAAATTCCACGGCTCGTGTTCTTCCTGTTGTGCTTCTTTTATGGCTTCGCTTTCTCTTTTGGCTTTGTTTTTTTCCCATTCTGGGTCGAAAATCATACCTGTGCATAAACAGTGCTTACGGTCGGTACGAGTTAATACATCATAATTTACGCATGATTTACAGCCATTCCAGAAAGCATCATTTACAGGTAATTCCGAGAAAGTTGTTGGTTCATAACCCAATTCAGAGTTAATTTTCATTACCGCCAACGACGTTGTGATACCGATAATTTTGGCATCGGGATAATTAGTTCTTGATAATTCAAAAGCTCTGGCTTTAACAGCTTTGGCAACGCCGTATTTACGCCATTCTGGTTTTACGATTAAGCCAGAATTTGCCACAAATTTGCCGTGTTCCCATGTTTCTACGTAGCAAAATCCAATGAAATCGCCAGCATCGTCGGTAGCGACAATAGCTTTGCCTTCTTTGATTTTATCACGGAGATATTCGGGGGAACGTTTGGCAATACCAGTGCCACGTGCTTTGGCAGATTCTTCCATTTCGTGACAAATGGCTTCAGCAAGATGTAAATGTTCAGTTGTTGCAACTTGAACAGTATAATTATTGGTTAAAACCTCAGAAACTGATACTTTTTCCACTTTAATTTTTAGATAAAATTGCTTTTGAGTTATAAAAACAAGATGATAAACTGCTAAGGCTCAAGTAAATAAGCCTCAGGTTTTGTTTAATTACACGAAAATGACTTCGAGAAAAGCCTGCTACGTATGCAGACGGAATAGTTTTAGGGTATCAGACCCTACGGAAGAACGTACACCTAAAAATAGGTGTCGGGAGATATGAATAAGATATGAATTTTACTTCGTATGTCATTTTGTTTGATGAATTATTTGACCTTGAAATGATTGAAATCGAATAATCATGCAAAGTTTACCAAAACAAAATGGAAGATGCAATATATTTTTTCAATTTTATTTGGAATAACTTAATTTGACTGGGATTTAGTCTATACATTCTGCGGTAAATTTCGCTAACTTTAAAGTAAATTATTTGAAATCAATAGATTGCATTTTTTGAAATGTGGAAGTTTGGATTTTAGCGATTTTTTGCTTAAAATTGGTTAGTATTTTAACATTTGCTAAAACCTTTTGGCGTGATTTTGCTCAAGGTAATTAACAAATAACATAAACCTAAAAGAAAAATAGCCGTTATATTATAAATACGACTATTGACGAAGCGATGTCTGTTTCTCCGAAAATAAATACAAATAAACTAACCGCTGATGACCTTATTTACGGCTACATGAACGGTATTTTTCCGATGGCAGATACGGATGGAACACTCTATTGGTATTCTCCTGACCCACGTGCTATTATCCCGATTGATACTTATCGTCCACCCAAATCATTGCGTCCTGTTATCAATAAAAGAACGTTTGATGTAAGAATTAATGCTGATTTTGAGGAAGTTATGCGGAATTGTGCTGCAACTCGTAAAGGGGATGACGAAACTTGGATTTCAGAGGAAATTATTGAAGCTTATTGCGAGCTACACCATATTGGACTGGCATATTCGGTGGAGACGTATATTGAAGACCGTTTAGTTGGTGGTTTGTATGGTGTTTGTATTGGAGGAGCATTTTTCGGAGAATCTATGTTTTATAAAGTTCCCGACGCATCAAAAGTTGCGTTTCATTATTTGATGGAAATATTGAAGAGTCAAGGATTTGAACTACTTGATACTCAGTTTATTAATGATAATGTTAGGCGTTTCGGAGCGATTGAAATTCCGAGAGGTGAATACGTAAAGGCTTTAAAGAAATCGCTTGAAAAACGTTGTCATTTTACGGAGGTGGATTTGAAACATTTATTTGGAGTTTAATAAAAAAGAGGAAATGCGAGTAGTAGGAAATGGAGAGATAGTCGTTTGTAGAGAAAAAGATAATACGTATTTTTGCAACGTAAAAAATATTTACTCATTCCTTTATTCTCCCAATCACTCATTCAAAAATGTCTAAACCAATCATCGTTATAAAATTTGGAACTGCTTCGATTACGCATAAAACGGGCGAACTAAATGAGGATATTCTACAAGAAATTGCTCGGCAAATATCAATTCTTCATGCTGATTATCAAATAGTTATGGTTTCCTCGGGTGCAGTAGGAGCGGGGAGAAGTTTTATCCAAAATTATAAAGGAACAATCTCCGAACGTAAAGCTGCGGCGGCTATTGGCAACCCGCTTTTATTGGCAAAATACACGCAATATTTCTCAAAATATGGAATTACAGTTGCTCAAAGTTTGTGCGAAAGACACCATTTTGCTAATAGAAATCAGTTCTTACAATTAAAAGAGACTTACCAAGAACTTTGGAAAAATGACATTATTCCGATTGCCAATGAAAATGATGTAGTTAGTAATTTAGAGTTGAAGTTTTCGGATAATGACGAGTTGGCAACGCTCATTGCTACGGGTTTTGGGGCCGAAACATTGCTTTTGTGTACCTCGGTTGGTGGACTTTTAGACGCAGAGAAAAATATAATTCCTTTTATTCCAAAAGTTGATTCTTCCGTCCTTGGACTTGCGAATGATGATAAATCTTCGTTGGGTTTAGGTGGTATGATTTCAAAATTAACATATACTCGCATGGCTACTCGCATGGGTACACGAGTGGTTATTTTTGGTATGAAATCAGAAGAGGGAATATTAAAAGCTATTGAAAATCAAAATGGTACAACTTTTTCTCCCGAAAAAGTTGCTTTAAATGCCAGACAAAAATGGTTGGCTTCGGGTAGTTTAATTTCGGGAAAAGTACAAGTTGATGCGGGTGCGGTTGTTGCTTTAGAAAACCGTAAAAGTCTTTTGGCTGTTGGTATTAAAAAAGTAATAGGGAACTTTGAAAAAGGGGAAGTTTTTGAAATTTTGGACGAAAAGAAAAACGTTATTGCCATTGCTCGTGCGAGAGAATCTTCGGAGGTAATTGCGGCAAATTTGAAGACTCAAAATTTTGAAGTGTCCAATGCTGATGAGATTGTGGTTTTGTAGATTCTGCTGTCTTTTCCATGCCTATTTATAATCCTCCCAAGCATTTCAAATGCTTGGGAGGATTTATTTTTTAATTCTCATGCTACAACCGATGATTTTCCAATCTTCCCCAAGTATCACCCGAAAGAATATTTTTCACATTCTCTGAAGCTAAAAAGTCGTGAGGAAAACCTAATTCTATCTTGCTAATTGTATCTAATTGAGCAATATGTTCAGTTGATAATTCAAAATTGGTACAGCCCAAAGAATCCTCGATTTGAGTCAAAGACCTTGCTCCAACAATTGGAATGACGACTTGATTTTTTTGTCGAGTCCAATTTAAGGCAACCTGTGCCGCAGTCGCTCCAATTTCATCGGCTACATTAACAACAACCTGGGCAATTTTCTGCGAACGTTCATTTATTCGCAAACTATTATCAGGTACACGTCCTTTTTCACCCTTCAAATATTTGCCCGATAGTGCACCGCCAGCCAAGGGAGCCCAAGGTGTAATGGCTAAATCAAGGGCTTTTGCCATGGGCAATAAATCACGCTCTGCTGTGCGTTGAATAAGGGAATATTCTACCTGTAAACCCACAAAACGATGCCATCCACGTAAATCTGCGAGGGTATTTGCCTGTGCCACAACCCACGCTGGGGTATCTGAAATACCGATGTATTGGACTTTCCCAGAAGAAATCAAATCGTCTAAGCCCCGCATCATTTCCTCAACAGGCGTTGTGCCGTCCCATGCGTGTACCCACAAAAGGTCGATAAAGTCAGTTTTAAGTCTTTTTAGGGATTCATTGACAGAGCGAACCATATTTTTACGATGATTTCCTGCAAAATTAGGGTCACCTTTACGGTCGAAAAGTGAATATTTTGTAGCAAGAACGAAATGGTCACGGTCGGAGCTAATGAATTCTCCTACCATTTTTTCGGATGAGCCTTCAGTGTAACGATTGGCAGTGTCGATAAAATTTCCATCAGCGTTAGCGTAGGCATCGAAAATGGATTTTGAGGTTTCATAGTCGGCTCCCCAGCCCCATTCTGTTCCGAAAGTCATTGTCCCTAAGGCGATTTCAGAAACTCTTAATCCAGATTTTCCTAATAATTTATAGTCCATGAGTGAGTATAGGAATTTGAAGTTTTAATTACTAATCGAACGGCTTTTTATCTTCAAAGGTTCAGAAAAATTAGAAGTGAACACGTGATTTTTGATTTTCATTTGTTGGTGCAACAGCACATTCATACTTTTTTTGTTTCTTTACATTCTATTTTAAAAAACTTACCAATGTTAGATAAAAATCAGATAGCTCAGCGAATTGCCCGTGAAGTAAAAGACGGATATTATGTCAATTTGGGCATTGGCATTCCTACGCTTGTTGCAAATTATATTCCTGAAGACGTTAATGTTGTCTTGCAATCTGAGAACGGATTGCTTGGTATTGGCCCATTCCCAACCGAAGAAAATGTAGATGCTGACCTTATTAATGCAGGAAAACAAACTGTTACAATGGTGGCTGGTTCGTCGCTTTTTAGTTCAGCGGAAAGCTTTGCGATGATTCGGGGTGGACACGTAGATTTGACAATACTTGGAGCGATGGAGGTTTCCGAAAACGGTGATATTGCCAATTGGAAAATTCCGGGAAAGATGGTAAAAGGAATGGGTGGAGCAATGGATTTGGTGGCATCGGCTGAAAATATCATCGTGGCAATGCAACACGTTAATAAAGCTGGGGAGTCTAAGTTGTTGAAAAATTGTACGTTACCTATTACGGGCTTGGGTTGTGTCAAAAAAATAGTTACTGAATTAGCCGTTTTAGAAGTAATGCCCGAAGGCGGATTTAAACTTTTGGAAACCGCTCCTGGCGTTAGTATTGAAGATATTCAAAAAGCTACCGAAGGAAAGTTGGTAGTTAGTGAAAATGTTTTTGAAATGGTTTTCTGATATTTTTAGATGTCAGAGAACTGAGTGTATATGAGTATTCTCTGACATCTAACATCTATTTTTAATATCTACTCATCGCCTAAAATAACGACTCTATTAGTAGTCATTACGTCTTTTCCGTTTATTTTGGTTGTCATCAAATCTCCCGATTGAAGATTAAAATGCTTGATAAAAAAGCCATTCTTCGTTCTGATAACAAAAGTATATTCCCCGTCTTCAAGTGCTGCTAATTCGAGCGTCATCGTTATTTTGGAATCATTACTCAGCAACTTCTCGTCCAAGAAATTAAAACCGTGTCTATCCCGCAAGTATGCTTTTACAGGCTCCTGAGTGGGATTTATTATCTTCACTTTGAAATTTAAGGGATTTTTTTCTTCTTCCGAAAGAGAAACTTTAAACGCATTTTCAGAACTTTTAAGTTCTCTACGAGTTGGCTCGTTCATGGAAATAAACTGAGCATCGGTTTGGGCAATGAAGTTTAGAAAGAGTGCGGAAATAGCTACACCCTTCAAAATCACGGCGGTTGATTTTGTCATGATGAATTTTGTTAATTACTGTGTGTTGATGATAAAATAATGCCGTATTTAAGCGGAATAAATACAAGTACCAAATATATGAACTTATTGATTAATTGATTGATTTTGAATGTATTATTTTTCGATTTCTGGCTTAGTTCCTTCCATAATTTCCACTTTCCTGTCTAAGTACATTTGTCCATTTCGAGTACCTAATTCTTCGGTGGTAATGATAAAACGCTTCGCAAAAAACTCATAATTAGTAGTAATAGAGAGCGTATAAATGCCATCTTCCAGTCGTTCAAGGTCTAAAAGCATGGAATAATTGGGGCGACGATAGAAAATGTCATCTTGAAATAATCTACCATTTTGGTCTTTCAAATTAACATTTAGCAGTTCTTGACCTGGGTTGTTTACAATGATTTTGAAGTTGAGATTACTACTTATATCCTGATTGACAGATACTTGAAATAAATTTTTGATGCTTTTATCAATCTTGGGGCGTTCTTCACGCATGGAAAGATATTGAGCAGACGCTGTGGTAGTTATAAAAGTAAATCCAGTAAGGAATATTATTGAAAGGATGCTAATTCTCATTGTCGATGCTGTTTTGAGGAGTTTATAAAACTCATTGGCGGAAAACTCAAAAAACAGTGGTTATTAATAATTTAATAGCATAAAAATACTTGATATATTGTTTAAATTTATCAAAAAAATGCCAAAATTAGTAAGTGGCATAAAACTATAAATAAAAAACATCTAATTATGAAAAAAATCTCTTGTATCGTAATTCTACTATTTATGTATTTTAATAGTCATTCCCAAAGTGCTTATTCTTCTCAAACCTGGCTACAAGATAATACCGGCAAGTTAATCATGTCCAATAGTTATACCGATGTGGATGGAAGTCCGTATCTACCCATTCACTGGATTGAAGGAAGTGTTCAACTGAAAACTGGGAAGATTATCCAATACAATGCTCTTAGACTAAACTTGATTAATGGGCATTTGGAGTTTCAGTTAAACGATAAATCTTATGATGTGGTAAATGCAATTGATGAATTTAATCTGGGAGCAATGAAATTTCGGAATGGTTTTGAAGGAATTGATAGACAAAATAAGGATACTTTTTACCAAGTTTTATACGATGGAAAACAAAAAATACTCTGTTATAGAATTGGTGTTATTTATTTGGATGCTCCGTATAACTCTGCTACTAAAACTAAAAAAATAGATTTAACGGAAAAATATTACCTCCAAAAAACTGATGGAAAACTATACCCGTTCAAAAAAAATCTCAAAGAATTATTGAGTTTGGTGGGTGACAAATCAAGCCAAGTAAATGATTTTTGTAAGAAAGAAAATCTTAAATTAAGAAATTGGGATGAAGCAGTGAAGGTATTGGAATACGTTGATACTTTGGGTGAAAATTAGTCTTCATAAAAAAGAGTCCGTTTTGAATATTCAAAACGGACTCTTTTTTACTATTTATGTTATCGCTTCATCATGTTTTTCATGTTTGGCATTTTCATTTTGCCATCTTGCACATTGTTCATCATACGCATCATTTTACGCATTCCGTCAAATTGCTTCAAGAGATTATTCAATTCAGGAACCGTTGTTCCAGAACCATCGGCGATACGTTTCTTGCGGGACATATCTAAAATTTCTGGTTTCTGACGCTCTTTTGGAGTCATTGATTGAATAATAGCTTCGATAGATTTGAACGCATCATCGGGTACATCAACGTCTTTTACGGCTTGCGACATTCCCGGAACCATGCCCATCAAGTCTTTGAGATTACCCATTTTCTTGATTTGCTGTAACTGAGAATAGAAGTCTTCAAAGGTAAATTGATTCTGACGAATTTTCTTGTTAATACGCTCCGATTCTTCTTCGTCAAACGCCATTTGGGCTCTTTCTACCAAACTCAAAACGTCTCCCATGCCCAAAATACGGCTTGCCATACGGTCAGGATAGAATTGATCAAGAGCATCCATTTTCTCTCCCGTCGAGATAAACTTGATTGGCTTATCTACAATATGGCGAATTGAAAGGGCAGCACCACCACGAGCATCACCGTCTAATTTTGTGAGGACAACCCCATCAAAATTCAAGCGTTCGTTGAAGGTTTTAGCAGTATTTACGGCATCTTGTCCCGTCATTGAATCCACCACAAAGAGGATTTCAGAAGGTTTGATAGCGTCTTTTACGGCTGCAATTTCGTTCATCATCACCTCATCAACCGCCAAACGTCCAGCTGTATCCACGATGATTACACGTTTGCCCATTTTACGTCCGTAAGCCAAAGCGTTTTGGGCAATTTCTACGGCATTTTTATTTTCTGGTTCAGCGTAAACATCCACTCCAACTTGTTCTCCAAGCACTTTCAACTGGTCAATTGCCGCAGGACGGTAAATATCACAGGCAACTAAAAGCACATTACGACCACCTTTTTTGAGGTATTGGGCTAATTTTCCTGAGAAAGTTGTCTTTCCTGAACCTTGCAAACCTGCAATCAAAATAACGGCTGGGTCGGGTTTAAGATTAATAGCTTGTACCGACGAACCCATTAATTTAACGAGTTCTTCGTGAACAATTTTCACCAACATTTGCCCCGGGTCAACAGCAATAAGGATTTTCTGTCCCATTGCCTCTTCCTTGATACGGTCGGTGATTTCTTTGGCAACTTTATAGTTAACATCGGCATCCATCAAAGCCTTACGGATTTCTTTGATGGTGCTGGCTACGTTTACGTCAGTGATACGTCCCTTTCCTTTAAGGGTACGCATTGCGGTGGTAATTTTACTGCTTAAATTTTCAAACATTGCTATCTATTGCTTCTAATTTTTCTTGTATAATTTTTATTATTTCTGGACGATATTCAAAATGAATGTATTGTTCGTTTACCCAAGAAAATCGGTTGGGGCTAAAATCTTTTTTTGTTGATATGAATAGGTATTTTCTTACTTCACCTGGATAAATATATTTGTCTAATTGGCTTTTGTATTTTATTTCTGATATTAATTTTTTTAGGTCAATTACTTCAAAAAACTGTCGTTCAATTCGTACAATACCTCCCAAAGATTTAACGTTTTGCCATGCTATAAAAACTTCTAAAAACCATGATTTATAAGTAATTCCTCTCTCATTTATCGTGATGGAAGCAAAAATTAAATTAGTTTGCCAAATAATAATGGGTATTGCTACACAAATCAATAGCAATACTTTTGAACTAAAAATTGCGATTGTACTAATAAACCAAACAGGAATAAAAATACTTCCTACAATTAAAACCCATTTGGGGGTGTCGAATGCCTTGAAGATGATAGATGTGGTCATTAACTTAAGATCGTTAAAAACTGAGTTTATTCATAATACCCTCTTCACTACGGTCTAACCCTAAATCTTCTTGAATATTGTCATAAACTAATTGTGTCTAAATTTGCTTTTTTTGAATAAATCTGACAATAATTTCATATCAGATTTGTTTCGAAAAGTAAGTACCATCGATGTCATATTCACGAACGATTTTATTTTACTACAAAGGTACAAAAATAAAGTCTAAACAGGTTTTTGCTTGTCGATTCAAATTACATTAATTTCAAGGATGAAATCAATGCAAAAGCTCAAAATAGCCACCATTTTATACTTACTGATCCCTTCTGTTTTGTTTTTACTCACTTGGGTTCAATGGTGGATTGGAGTTCCTTGCGTGCTTTTTATTGCTTTTTATACTTGGAAAACCATTTCAGAGCATCTTTTTGAACAACAATTAGAGATAGATGATAATATTACTCTTCAAAATATTTTACTAAGTATTGGTTTATCTATTGTGCTGAATTTTATGTTGGGCATTGGTGAATTTCGCTATCAAACGTATGATTTTCAGGCAAATAATTACAAATATTATGATTTAATCACTCACCAATTACCCGTTTATTACGCTGAACAACAAACGTTTCTCTGCTATTATACGGGCTATTATTTGCCTTCTGCTTTATTAGCGAAGGTTTTTGGACTGGCGAGTTGTCGTTACATTTCCTTCATTTGGAGTGTGATTGGACTGGGAATTGTCTTGCTGTGGATTACGACTTTTACCCGCAAAAAAACTTATGTTTTACTGGTTATTGTGTTGCTGTTTTCTAATACTTGGATACTGATTAAATTACTGATGGATTCTAAACTTTTCCAAGACTCTCTTCAGCCGTATTATATCCAACTCAATCAGTTTAAATTGATTACGCAGTCACTCGTTAAAAATTATGGATGGGCAACGCAGCATACGCTTCCTGCTTGTTTAGGTGCTTGTATTTTGATTGATAGTTTTAGGAATAAGGCATCGGAAAAAGATTTGAAATACCTGCTTTTAATGCTGCTTGCTACGATGTTTTGGAGTCCATTAACCACGATTGGTTTATTTCCTTTTGTGGTATTCTGCTTTCTTGAAAACCTGAAAATGCTATTTAAACCTTCAAATTGGCAAGATTTAACAGTAATGCTTTTATTAGTAGGGGCTTTTTTGCCTTTAATGCTTTATTTTGTTAGCACCGAAGGTATTCACGCTAATAACACCGAATTTATCTGGCAAACTGGCGTATCTTCATGGCTCTTTTTTTACTTGATTTATACATTTTCTAATTTTATTGGTTGGGGATTATTGTTGAATTTTCACAAAAATCAATATGAAAATCTATGGAAAATTGCGGTAATATTTCCCTGTTTAATTGCTATTTACAGAATTGGAATTTATAATGATTTTAATATTCGAGTTTCATTTCCTTCATTTTTTATCTTGTCTATATTAGTTGGAATTACCATTATTGACCGATTGAAATGGAAATCTTTGGGAGGATTTTTTATCATTTTTCTTCTCCTTCTCAATGCTGTTCCCAGTATAAATCATCTCAATAAAGGTGTTTTTTATCTCGCCCCAATCACCACGATTGAAAAACCATTTGTGTATAATGCCAAGAATATGCTTGAATTTCAACGAGTTGCTTACGGAGACGAATCGGCCGTTTTGGAATATTCTTTGAAGAAAAATTCTATCTTTGAAAGGTATTTTTTGAAGAAACTATGACCCTAATGTTAAATTGTGAAACATAATTACCGACTAAAGTTTGACTTATAATTGTGAGTTATTTTTAAGAATAAAGAACTTCCGAAAAACCCAGATTTTAAGGTTTTTTCCTCCAATTTTACGATTTGGTAAAAGGTTTCATTCAACCAATTTGGCGGTATGCTTACGTCTGAAACTAATTTTGAAGTATCAATTAATCCTAATTTTAACTGTATCTGTTGGGAAATACGGATAGCTAAAACTAAAGGTGAAAGCATCCATGTCCAATAAGAATGGTATTGAATTTTTAGGGCTGATTGGGATGAGAATTGCTGAAACTCTTTCAAGGTAAAACGCCATTTTCCACCAACGGCAATGTCGTGCGTACCATAAAAAATATCGAAAGAATTATTGTTTGACAGAAATAGTCCATTTGTGTTCAGAAGATTGGAAATATTCTGAAACGCATTGATAATCTGTGGTTTATCTAAGCAGTAAAATACGTCATTGCAAATAATTACGTCAAATTTATTGTCCTGAAAGACCGTTTTAATATCGTCGATAGAAACCTTCTGAACGGTTAAATCTCGCAGTTTTGAGAAGTGAATTGAGGCATCGGAATAGTCAATTCCTTGAAGGTTTTGGTAGCCATTTGTTCGTAAAAAAGTTAATAATCCCCCCGTTCCACAGCCAATATCAAAAATGGAAATATCCTTTTTTGATGCGAATTCCTGCTGGATTTCTTGTAATATTTTTTCATGAAGAATTCTATACCACCAAAGTTTCTCTTCGGCTTGGTACATCATTCTGAATTCTTCTTCGCTGCTATTAAGCATTATTCAATTTTTTGATTTTCAAGGTATATTGTGGCGTATTGCTTTGGCTCAAAAACGTTTTCCCAATGTATTCTCCTGCTATCCCAATCGAAATGAGTTGTACTCCACCAAAAAATAAAACAACGAGTACTATTGGGTGATTTATTATTCCAGAAAATTGTAAAATAGAAATAACTAAAGCTGTAAATGTGGATAATAAACCAAAAAATAAGGCTAACCGAACTGGCAATAATGAATAGCCAAACAAGATATTAAGGAACAAACTGGCTAATTTTTTGACGGTATAATTGGATTCTCCGTGATGACGGTCATTGTGTTGGACTACAACTTTGCCAACGTTGTCGGTGATATTAAAAATTAAGCCGTCAATGTACGGGTATGGGCCTTTATACTGACAGATTTCATCAACGATTTCTTTTTTGATTAGTTTGAAACTTGATAAATATAAATCTTGGGGTTTTTTGAATAATGAAGTGGTAACTTGGTTGACTAACCAACTACCCATATTTCTGATTTGATGATGTTTTTTTTCATCGTATTGACTGTAAACCACGTCAAAATTCCCTTTTTGAGCGGTTTCTAATAACTTAATTATTTCGGAAGGAGGGTTTTGAAAGTCATCATCAATAATCACGGCGTATTCTCCTTTGACGAAATTTAGCCCACACATTACCGCATTAAATTCACCAAAATTCTTACGTAACGATAGAAAAGTAACGTTGTTGAATTTTGTAGTGAGTCCAAGACATACTTTTTCTGAATCATCTTTGCTTCCATCATTCACCAAAATTATCTCAAAAGAGTATGCGTTTAATTGTTCTTGTACGGTATCGACAAGTTGGGTTATTGTAACAGCCCCATGATAAACAGGTATGATGACAGAAAGAAGCATTTTATAAAATTCTGATAAGATAGTGGTAAAATGAGATACGAATTATCATTAATATTCACTTATGCAGTGAATGATGTAGGAAATTTCTTCGTTGGTTAGGGCAGAGTTCAAGGGTAAACTTACCACTTCACGGTGGATTTTATCAGTGATAGAAAGGTCTTTGGTACTCCAGTTATGATACGCTAATTGTTTGTGTGGAGCTACGGGATAATGAATATCCGTTGCGACTCCTTTATGGCTGAGATAAGTTCTAAATTTTTCCCTTTCTTTCACTCGAATTACGAATAAATGCCAAACATCTTCATCAATTGAATTGCTTGGAGGAAGTATAATTTTAGGATTTTTGATTTCACTTAAATATCGTCTTGCAATCATTTTACGATAGTTATTCTCAAAATCAAGATTGGGTAACTTTATACTCAATACGGCCGCTTGAATTTCATCGAGACGGCTATTATAGCCTTGATAATCAAATATATACTTTTGTTTGGATCCGTAATTTCTCAGTGCTTTTATTCGCTCGGCTAAAGCATTGTCATTCGTGGTGATGGCTCCTGCATCACCCATTGCCCCTAAATTTTTGGAAGGATAAAAGCTGAATCCCGCTGCGTCCGATAAATTTCCCGCTTTCTTACCTTTGTAAGTTGCTCCATGAGCTTGGGCGGCATCTTCAAAAACCTTTAAATTATGCTTTTGGGCAACCGCATTGATACAGTCCATATCGCAGCACTTTCCGTAAAGATGCGTTATTAAAATTGCCTTTGTTTGAGGGGTTATGACCTTTTCAATTGCTTGATAATCAATTAAGTAATTCTCTAAAAAAGGCTCAACAGGTATGGGTGTAAGATTTGCGTTGGAAACTGCTAAAATAGTAGCGATGTAGGAATTAGCAGGAACTATAATTTCTGAATTGGGCGAAAATTCAGAAGCTTTTAAAATTATTGTTAGGGCATCCAATCCATTTGCGACCCCAATACAGTGTTTTGTTCCACAATATTGAGCAAATTCATTTTCAAATTGCTTTAGTCGTTCTCCCAAAATGTACCAACCAGCGGTTACAGTTTGAGTAATGATTTCAGAAATTTGTTGTTCATAAATCTGATTGGTGGCTTTAAGGTTAAGGAATGGTATTTGCATTTATTGAATATCAATCAGTTTCAACATTACTAACTTGTTCATAAGGTTCAAAGACGTAATCATCTTTATCATATTGTGTATTAGCTAATACCAATAAAATAGACGAGTCTGTAAATTCATCCATCACGTGCCAGTCTTCGGGAGCCAGTAAAAGGCTTTTCTCGGGAGAATCTAATACAAAATATTCTTGAAATTGATTATTATCTACAAATACTCTACAACTACCCGAAATACAAACTAATGCTTGCCAAGTGTTTAAATGTCTATGTCCGCCTCTCTCGTGTCCTTCTTTTCCTCTAATGTAAAAAACTCGTTTAATGTCACCGGGAAGTATTTTTTCAAAAACTGTCAAATCACCTGCATCAGATTCAAAAGTACTTAATTGTAAAAGTTTTGCCATAAATTATATATTGTCTATTGCTGAATTACGTAAAGATAGTAATTTTCACAAACATAGAAGTGTCCGTATTATAATTCTTACTCGTTTTGAAATCTTTGGGTTAATTATTATTACTTAGATAGCATAAGTTAATTTTTTGATTTTCAGGGTTTTAGTTAATTATGCTGATTTTTTATTTTTTAGTTACCTAAATTCAAAAAGCCGTTTCAATTTTCTGGTTGAAACGGCTTTTTAGATTAGTCAGAAATTATTAGGCAATCACAACTGCTGTTCCTTTCTCAACGTCTTGTTCAACAGTTTTGTATTTAACATTTTCCTTGATTGAACCATCTCTATATTGCACTGTTACTCGTTGGTTACGGTCTGCAATTTTGATGGCTTGACGTGGTACAACTTTCTCAGCGGTATGGCCAGCACTCGGGTCGTGATAATCTTGTTCGTCACCTCTTCCTCCAGCTAAACCACCCAATAATGACGATAACGCATCATCTTTTTGGGTTTGAAGTTTCGGTTGGGGTGCTTGCTTTACTTGTTGTTTTGGTGCTTCGGCTTCTTGAATTTCGGGCATATCAGCTTTCATCAAGAAACTTACTGTATCAATGTTGATTCTGCTCAAGAAACGTTCAAATAATTTTACCGCTTCAAATTTATAAATCAACAATGGGTCTTTTTGTTCGTAAGAAGCATTCTGTACGGATTGTTTCAAATCATCCATGTCTCTTAAATGCTCTTTCCATTCTTGATCAATTAAACTCAAGGCTATAGATTTTTCCATTTCTTGAATCAATTTACGCCCATTCGTGTCAATTGTTTCTTGGGCATCCGCAAACATCTGAGAAACCATTTCACCGCTCACAATTGGTACTTGCATACCCGTATATTTATGAGCAAGTGCTTCTTTAGCAAAACTCACAACTTTGTTCATCAATCCTTTATTCTTGGCTTGGTAATGCTTTTCTGCGGCGTCGTACAAACGAGTTGTGCGTTGTTGCGTATTTAATTTACCAATTTCATCTCGTGAGAATGGAGGCATAATTCCCAAAATCTCAATACAACGTAATTCTAATTCGTCATAATTGGCGTTATTCTGTACAATTTCCGAACAAACATCATACGTATTATTAGCAATATCCAAAGCTAAACGTTCACCGAAAAGTGCATTTTGACGACGTTTATAAATGGCATTTCTTTGGTAGTTCATTACATCATCGTATTCCAAAAGACGTTTACGAATACCAAAGTTATTTTCTTCTACTTTCTTTTGAGCTCTTTCTACCGAAGACGTAATCATAGAATGCTGAATTACTTCGCCTTCTTCCATGCCCATTCTATCCATTACTTTGGCGATACGGTCTGACCCAAATTTACGCATTAAATCATCTTCCAAAGAAAGGAAAAATTGCGTAGAACCCACGTCTCCTTGACGACCCGAACGTCCACGTAACTGTCTATCCACACGGCGAGATTCGTGTCTTTCTGTACCTACAATTGCCAAACCACCCGCTGTACGAGCATCAGGGGATAATTTAATATCCGTACCACGACCCGCCATGTTGGTAGCAATGGTTACTTTACCCGATTGCCCAGCCTCCGCCACGATGTCTGCTTCACGAGCGTGTTGCTTAGCGTTGAGGACGTTGTGTTGAATTTTTCGAATGGTCAACGTACGGCTCAATAATTCAGAGTTATCAACCGAAGTTGTACCTACTAATACTGGACGACCCGCATCAACTAATTCTTGAATTTCTTCGGCAACGGCATTATATTTTTCACGAACAGTTTTATAAACCTTGTCTTCGTGGTCAAATCTTGAAATTTGACGATTGGTTGGAATTGTTACTACGTCTAATTTATAAATCGTCCAGAATTCACCAGCTTCGGTTTCAGCCGTACCCGTCATACCACAAAGTTTGTGGTACATTCTGAAATAATTTTGGAGTGTAATGGTCGCATAAGTTTGCGTTGCATCCTCAATATTAGCACTTTCTTTGGCTTCGATAGCTTGGTGCAGACCGTCGGAATAACGACGACCTTCCATGATACGACCAGTTGATTCATCCACGATTTTTACTTTTCCATCGTTTTCATCAACAATATATTCAACGTTTTTCTCGAATAAAGTATAAGCCTTCAATAATTGACTTACCGTGTGGATACGTTGCGTTTTAGCCGAATAATCACGGATTAATGCTTCTTTCTCAATCAAGCGTTCTTGTTCCGTAATTTCAGCTTTTTTCTCAATCGCATTCAAATCAACCGAAAGGTCAGGAATCACGAAGAAATCGGGATTTTCAACCATACGAGTCATGAATGTCAAACCTTTTTCAGTCATTTCTACCTGATTGCTTTTCTCTTCGATGGTAAACATCAACGGAGCATCAGCTTCTGGCATCAATTTCTGATTTTCTGCCAAGTAGATATTTTCCGTTTCTTGCATGATTTGCTTTACACCCGTTTCAGAAAGATATTTGATGACAGGACGAGCCTTTGGTAAACCTCTGTACGCACGGAAAAGAGCCAAACCTCCTTCTTTTTTATTACCAGCAGCAATCAATTTTTTGGCTTCAACCAAAAAGTCTTGTACCAATTTTTTTTGTTGCTCAACCATCTTTGCTACCAAAGGATTGAACGCATCGAATTCTTGTTCATCGCCACGAGCCATTGGACCCGAAATAATCAATGGCGTACGAGCGTCATCAATCAAAACTGAATCGACCTCATCGACCATGGCGTAATGATGCTTGCGTTGAACTTGCTCTTCGGGCGTGCGAGCCATATTATCACGGAGGTAATCAAATCCAAACTCATTGTTTGTTCCGTAAGTAATGTCGGCTAAATATGCTTGACGGCGTTCGTCGGTATTAGGTTCGTGTTTGTCAATACAATCAACGGTAAGTCCGTGAAATTCAAACAGAGGAGCATTCCATTCAGAGTCACGTTTGGCAAGGTAATCATTTACCGTAACCAAGTGGACTCCTTTTCCGGCAAGGGCATTCAAATAAGCTGGAAGCGTGGAAACCAACGTTTTTCCTTCACCCGTTGCCATTTCGGCAATTTTACCTTGGTGTAACACAACCCCACCGATTAACTGAACATCGTAGTGAATCATATTCCACTCAATTTCATTGCCTGCGGCATTCCATTTGTTGTGCCAAATAGCAGTTTCGCCAACGATTTCAACATTTTTCTTCTTAGCGGCAATAAATTTATCGTGAACGGTAGCGGACACTTCTAATTTTTTATTTTCCGTAAAACGCCTCGCCGTTTCCTTCACAACGGCAAAAGCACGGGGAAGAATTTCTAATAAAACAACCTCTAATTGCTTATTTCGGTCAAGTCCGAGGGCATCAATTTGGTTGAAAATGGTTTCTTTAGCATCCACTGACATCTCAGGATTTGCTTCTACTTCCATTTTTAAATCTGAAATGTCGGCATCAATTTTAGCGAGATTTTTTAGGATAATTTCCTTTAAATCAGCCGTTTGTTGGCGAAGTTGTTCGTCTGAAAGGTTACGAAGTTTTGAGTATTCGGCGTTAGTAAATTCTACGTAAGGCATCAATTCCTTGATGTCACGGTCGGATTTTGTTCCGAAAAGTTTAGTAACTGCTTTGGTGATGTAATTTATCATTATAACTGGTTTTTGCTAATTAACGATGATGCAACGAGTTTTATGTTTCATCTGTCTCTAAAATAAAAATAAACACAAATTTAGTTCATTCGTCTCGAATTATTTTAAAGGTTTAAGATTTTAAACTATCAAACGCAATAGTTGATGAGATTTAGGTGTATTTCGGTATACTATAATTGAGTAATTTATCTCACCTCCAAAGAAGAACTCTCAAGTTTTTATTATTATTTTGCAAAATTAAACAATCTCCAATTTTATAAAAATGAATAATTATATCTACAATTACGAATTTAAAAAAAGATTTTACATCACCGTAGTAAAGAACAATATCCCAATTTTATGGCTATTAATTTGTGGTGTATCCTTTTCAAGTTTTGGGCAAATGCCTTCTAATTTTCAGGATAATGACTATGCTTCTGGCTTCAATGGAGTTAATGGAATTACTTTCGACTCTAATGGTACAATGTATGTTTGGGAAAAAGAAGGACGGGTTAAAATTAGAAATTCAAATGGGACTTGGAGTACATTTATTGATATATCCGAAGAAGTAGATCCAGTCGGTGATCATGGCTTAAAAGGGTTTGTGCTTGACCCGGACTTTATGTCAAACGGTTATTTTTATTTGATGTATGAAGTAGATAGACACCATCTTCTGTACTATGGCACCAATAGTTATAATCCGAATTCTAACGGATGGGCTCAAGCAACTATTGGAAGAATTACCCGATACACTGCTTTGGCTTCTACTAATTTCACTACGGTCGATTTGTTAAGCCGTTTTATTTTGTTAGGTACAGGCTTTGGTGATGGAATTCCAATTGTGCATGAAACGCATGGCGTAGGTTCACTTATCTTTGGAACAGATGGTACGCTCATAGCCTCTTGTGGAGAAAGCTCTACTTATAATGGTACTGATGCAGGTTATGCCCCTGATACCTATTATCAACAAGCGTTGCAAGATGGGATTTTAAAAAATGATGACCCTAATACACCCGATGTTAATGAAAATGATAATGTGGGTTCGTGGAGAGCCCAAATGAAGACATCCCTGAGCGGAAAAATTATTCGGATTGATCCTGCTACGGGAGAAGGCATTGCAAGTAACCCATTTTATGACGCTTCAGATCCACGTTCGGCAGCATCAAGAGTCTGGGCTTTTGGGTTTAGAAACCCATTTAGAATAACCCTTAAACCTAATACGGGAGAACATTTACCTTCAATGGGAAATCCTGGGGTAATTTATGTTGGAGATGTTGGTAGTTATCTTCGAGAAGAATTAGATGTGGTAACTGCTGGGGGACAAAATTTTGGCTGGCCACGTTTTGAGGGAATTATTGAGTCCAATAATCCAATTGTTCAATATCCTTATAACAGAAGTACAGAGTTTTCTCAGAGTTTTACGCATCGACGGGCTGCCTTTGATTATAGAACAACTAACAGTATTGCTCTGGCTTATGTTAACAATACAGTGAGACAAATCGGTACAACTGCTTCTAATGCCATTCCTGGTATTACCTTTTATGGTAATTCTTCAACAGCAGGGATATTTTATCAAGGTGATAATTTTCCAGCAACTTATAAAGGGAGTTATTTTCATGGTGATTTTGCAGGACAATGGATTCATGCTTTTACAATGGATAGCCAAGATGAATTATCTCGAATGGATAGTTTTCAACCAAATGCACCAACGGTAACGTGTATGGCTGAAAATCCAATTAATGGTTATTTATACTATGTTTCTTACGCAGGAAATATCCGAGAAATAAAATATGATGCTGGTAATCAACCCCCTAAAGCGGTAGCAACCCAAAGTGTAACTTATGGAGTAAAACCATTAAGTGTACAGTTTGATGGAAGTCAATCTTCAGACCCCGAAAATAGTGTACTTACTTATTTGTGGGATTTTGGTGATGGTTCTGCCAC
The DNA here is from genome assembly GCA_040387735.1 of Bacteroidota bacterium. Taxonomy (GTDB): domain Bacteria; phylum Bacteroidota; class Bacteroidia; order Cytophagales; family Spirosomataceae; genus Arcicella. The sequence goes on along the minus strand of JAZKDE010000102.1, from coordinate 2,535 downwards.
TTCAACTTCAGCAAATCCAAGTCATGTTTTTACTACACTCTCGGAAACTCCCACTTTCTTCAATGTAGTTTTAACGGTAAAAGATAATACTGAACAAACAAATACGACCAATCTATTAGTATCTGTCAATAATACTCCTCCGAAAATAGATTCAACGAATATTGATAATATATACACCTTTGACAATACCGTCCCTGTAACGATATTCTTAGAACCGTATGCCTCGGATGATGAAACAGCCTCCAATCTTTTGCAATACAAATGGGAACCTATTCTTCACCATGATAATCATACTCATCCAGAGTCAGTAAGTACAAATAGATTTAGTACAGCGTATATTTCTCCTTTGCCTTGTGATGGACATTTATATTATTATGAAATAAAATTAACTGTTACAGATTTACAAGGTCTTTCAACAACTTTTACCAGAAATATTTATCCTGCCTGTACGGGTGTTGATGTTCAGTCGCCAACTGTTCCTAATAACCTTTTGGTAAGTCAAATAAATACAACCAGCCTTTTTCTAACATGGGATGCCTCCACGGATAATTATGCTATTGCCAATTACGAAATATTTATAAATGGGGTAAAAATTGGAGAGTCTCAAAATGCTAATTTCTCTGTAATAGGTTTACAGCCAGCTACTAATTACTCGTTTACGGTAAGAACGAAAGATGGAACAGGAAACTATTCTGCTCAGAGTAGTACCGTAAATGCAATGACTACCTCTCAAAATTTTCAGAATGAATTAATTTATGGTGACGGACTAAATACGAATTGGAATAACTTTTCTACCGTTACGGCTCTTGATTTATTAAATACGGATGGAAATTTTTTAGGAGTAAGTTCTATTAAAATTGATGGTCAAACTGCTTCTGAGGAATTAAATTTTAGACATTATTTATCAGCACTCAATACCCTCGATTATGCTGCGGGTGTGTCTTTTTGGGTATATGGTACAGGAACATCGCCAGTACAAATGCAAGTTCAAACTTTATCTACTAATGAAGGAGGTGCGAGTACATCGGTTCCTGTAACTGTTCAAGCAGGTAAATGGACACCAGTTACGGTAGATTGGAATGCCCTTGGAAATCCGCAGTCAGTCAGACGAGTAATTATTCGAATGACTAATACCCTTGGGGAAAGTGTTTACATAGACGAATTGAAATTGACGGCTTGCCCAATAGTAGAATCAGTGAAGGCTGGTAATTGGGATGATATTTCTGTTTGGAGTTGTGGTAAAATACCATCGGCATTAGATAGTGTGAGAATTAATGCTCCGCATACGGTAACAATTATGAATGGAAATAGTGCTAATGTAAGGTTTTTGGAACTTTTAGGGACGTTAAATACAGAACAAAATAGTGGATTTAATGTAAAGAGTTTTTAAAGGTAATAGCTTAAAGTATTACGATAATGATTGTAATAATAATAAGAGATTAAAATATTCCAATAAATTTAATATTATGAAAAAAAAATGCTGTTTTTCGAAAGCTAAAGCAAAGCAATTTATTTTTTCAATAAAGATATTCATCTTTATTATAGCAATATCTTTTTCAAGTTTTGCTCAACCTTCTGGTTTTCAGGATCAATTAAAAGTACAAGGCGGACTTTTTAATGGTTTATTCTCAACCGTTGGAAGTACTTTCGATAAAGCGGGAGGGATGTATGCTATTGAAGTAAGTGGTAAAGTTTGGGCAATTCGGTTTGACGCTAATAATGTTGAAAACCGCTATTTACTATTGGATATTTCTAATGAAGTCTTGAATACAGGAGATTTGGGCTTGGTTTCAATGACCTTAGACCCTAATTTTTTGACTAACGGATATATTTATTTGATGTATTCGGTTAATAGAAGCTTTTTGATGACTGGAATTGATGGTGGTGATGATGCCAGTCAGTCGGGGACAATTGTGAGGGTTACTCGGTACACTGCCAATAAAAATGCAATGCCAAGTTTTAGTAACCTTGTTGCTGATAGTCGCTTGATATTAATTGGAACGTCACCGTCGGATGGTATTCCTGTTTTAGGAACAAATCATGGAGGAGGTTGCTTGCTTTTTGGTACTGATGGAACATTATTGGTTTCTACGGGCGATGGTTCAACAACCGCAAATGATGTTGGTTCGCAGGGTTCTTATCAAGAAGCCATTGATGCAGGCGTTATTACGATGGGACAAAATGTGGGAAGTTATCGTTGCCAAATGGATAGTACCCTCAATGGAAAAGTCTTGAGAGTTAATCCTGCCAATGGAGACGGTATTTCATCGAATCCTCTTTACAATGCAGATTCAAGTCGTTCTGCAAAATCCAGAATGTGGGCAAAAGGTTTCAGAAATCCTTTTAGAATGACCTTAATGCCCAATACGGGTGGTCATCATCCCGAAGAGGGAAATCCCGGTGTTCTGGTCGTTGGGGATGTCGGAAGTGTAAATCGAGAAGAGGTAAATACGGTTACAGCGGGCGGACAAAATTTTGGCTGGCCGCACTACGAAGGCATTGATTTTATTAATCTGGGTTTTGATAATGAAAATT
>JAZKDE010000101.1:9591-14587 GCA_040387735.1 Bacteroidota bacterium | reverse complement strand
TTCGGGTTTGAAGTGATTTTTCCATGTTGTTTGGTTGGGATTAAAATTATTCGATAATAAAAACCTTGACGTTATAAAAAGTCCAGTCATTTAGGTTTCGGTAAAATCCAATTTGGTCATAACTAAATAATTCAACCGTTTTGGGATTTACAAAAAATGAAATTCTGTATTTTTTGGTCGAAGGCGGATTTAACGCATTAAAATTTTTGACATCTATTCCATTTCCATCTATTAAATCTATCCATGTATGATAAAAACTGTGAGCTTCATTTGTACCATCGTCTGAAATTTCAAATTGAACATAAAAACGCTTTTTCAATACAGAAAATAAAGTGAGCAGTATCGCTTTTGAGTCTCCTAATTCTTTACTGTGGTGATAAATTCCACTACTTTTATCAATTTCAATGGCTTCTGCTCTACTCATAATTTGCCCTTTATTTTCGATAAACTTATTATTAAATGACAATTGAAAAGCATCAATTATTTTATAATCCTTTAGTTCTGAAGGAATTATAAAAATACTAAAAGGATTGAGTAAAACAAATCGGTCAAATAATTCAAAGATTTTTAGTATTGGGAATAAGAGGGTTCTTAGGTTCATGTTGAGATGCATTTAAATTAATTCTACATAAGAAAAGTAACGCTCCTGCGAATACGTAGGGGATATTTTTGTAGGCTTTTTCCATGTTGGTTGGTTTGGGTAAAATGTTTTTCTGAGAGTCTGGATTTTATAATAAACTTTCTAATATTGACTAAAAGTTGAATAAAAATTATTCATTACGTCAATCCAGCCTCCCAAACTTGCCCCACCACATTGCATGGTTACCCTTCTAACCTCAAATAAAGTTCCTCCGTTAACCTCTCGATATAATTGATAATATTCTATAGTACCTGAAACATCTCTAATACTTACCGTGGTTGCTATATCATAGCCAGTAGAAACGATATTAATTATTCTACCAACGTTCGTAAGATAACTTGGCAAATAAATATTTACGGTTTGATATGGAGCATCAACTACAATTGTATAATCACCGTCTTGCACATAATAATTGCTGGTTACTCTTTTTATGGGCATTGAAACCCCTCCATTTACTTGTAAAGTGGCATTGGGCGTAGCGGTATTTACCCCAATCTTACCGCCATTTTCGGTATAAATATTGCCACCGCCGTAAGTTCTTATTCCCTTACCATAGACCGATAATCCGATGGTTTTTTCAAAACCCATTGAAGCATCAGCAGCCCCACCGCTATAAAAACCAAAACCGCCATCAAATTCCATAACCATTTGATTATCAAGACTATTACTGGTAATACCAAATACATTCTCATTGATATTATCATGAATTATAAAAGAACCTAAATGTCCATTGGTACTTCCATAGCTACCCATCGCCGTGGATTTTTCTCCGCTTGCAGTAGTTGACCAACCTAATGCAGTGGCATGAAGTCCACTGGCAATCGTGCTTACACCTAAAGCGGTTGAAAAAATACCGCTTGCATTAGAATACCCTCCCATTGCCGTTGAACCATATCCTTGAGCTTTGGTATTCCAACCCGATGCAAATGAACTAATGCCAATATTGCTGGCATCCCAATCAGCTTGATGTCCGAGATAAGTATTTATTGTTCCTACCCGAAAAGCTGACCGAGAAGGAATCCACATCATCCTTGTACCTGCACCACTCACAGGGGCAGTCGGAGGATTTGAAGTATCGTCTGAAGTGGGAATTAAACCGGTTGCATTAGCAGACCACAATCCCCCCGAATTGGTGTTTTTTATTTCATTACCCGCTGAACCGTTCAATTGCCAGTAGTTATTGGTGCTTCCACCTTTGGACAATTCCGTCCAAACACCACTTTGTCGAAACCAATAGCTTTGTGTATTAGAATCAAAAGCTAATAACCCATCGGCAGGATTAGCAATATTTGTTCTTTGTAAAGATGTCATTCGGGGAGGCAAAAGCCCTTTCGTGGTACTACTCACATCTAACATAGCGGAAGCATTTGGAGGAGTATTGGTAGCACTGATGCCTATTTGAGCATAAGTTTTTGCAATTGAGCAAAGTATTATGATTATTGGAAAAAGTTTTTTCATGGGATAAGAATCAATAAAAGTAAAAAAAAAGGAATTTATCCATTTAATACTTTAAAGTCTTGTACAGATGCGACAAACCATCAATATTCAAGAAAGTAATTCATAAATTCTAAATTGAGAGTTGCTAAATAGCTCGGGAAGTTTTATGTATTCTTTAAAATATCGAATAAGGTGCGATTGTCCGAAATATCCCACATCTTATGCACTAATATTTTTCATATTCACATTATTATTAATCGAAGGAAGAATGATCGAAATTGTCCCCAGAACGGAGAGAGAAAATGAAAGTCGCAGAAAGCACCGTCGCTTTGACCTTAAAATATGGGTTAGAATTAACCAGAAATCAAGAAAAAACCCCGAATCAGCATGATATTCAATTCTGTATTCGGGGCAAAAATGTTAGATATGACTAAGACTTCGGTTGTTCAACAGTAAATGGCTGATTATAATATCGCTTACCTGTTGACTTGTAAAGAGCATTGGCTACTGCCCCAAATACTGGTGGAAACGGTGGCTCGCCAAGTCCAGATGGGTCGATTTCATTCTGAACAAAATGTACCTCAATTTTCTTGGGTGCTTCGTTGTGGCGAATCATTCTATAATTATGAAAATTACTTTGTTCGGCAGCTCCATTTTTGTGTGTTAATGCACCGTAAAAAGAATTGCCAATCCCATCAACTACTGCACCTTGTACCATATTGGTTGCGGCATCGGGATTCACTACCACGCCACAATCAACGGCACTCGTCACGTGTTCAACGTAGGGTTGACCACCTTTCATAACCAAATCTACTACATGACCCGCATACGAATTATGGCAGAAATACGCCGCAACTCCACGTTTTTTGCCACTATTTTCGGGTTTCCCCCAACCAGATTTTTCTTTTAGCAGTTCCAATACACCCATATATCTGTTGGCATCATATTCATTGTTTTTGCCAACTGGATTTTCTTTTGCTCTTTTCAACAAATCAAGACGCATCTGAATGGGGTCTTTGCCCATTGCTTCGGCAACTTCATCCAAAAATGATTGTTCGGCTGCGGCATTGAAATTGGAACGTGGAGCTCTAAATGCCCCAATCGTAATATTGGAAGGAATTTCCCAACCTTCAGCTAAATAATTATCCACCGCCCCAGCAGGAAAGCGATTGGCATGGACTGGATTTTCGGGAATTCCGCCCCCTTTTACATGAAAACCAATAAGCTTTTTATCGGCATCCAATGCAGCCCGATACGTGGCGGTGTACATTGGGCGATAAATTCCGTAAGTCATATCATCTTCACGGGTGTATATCAATTTGATGGGAGCTTTGAGCTTTTGAGAAATACGAGCGGCTTCATATACATATTGTCCGTACGCCCTACGACCAAATCCCCCACCCATTCGGGTCATCTGTATTTCAATTTTATCAGCGGGGAGATTTAAAATTTTTGCCAGTGTAGGTTCCATCCAACCTGGTGCTTGTAATGGCCCTGCAACCAAAGCTTTATCATCTTGTACATGGGCAAAGAAATTCATCGGTTCCATGGTATTATGTGCCAAAAATGGAGCATTATATGTGCGTTCTATGATAGTTACCGCATTTTTAAAAGCTGTTTCTGGGTCGCCATCTTTTCTTAATTCTTTGGCTGGCTTTTTGGCATATTCCGCCATTAATTCCAATTGACTACTGGTCGTTTCTAATTTGCCCGGAACAATAACTTCTCTTTTTCCCCCTCTTCCCATCATGGTATCTTTTACATCGCCAGTGGGTTCCCAAGTTACTTTTAGTTTCTTGCGAGCGTTCATGACTTCCCAAGTGCTTTTGCCCACAACCACCAATAAATCATTGAAAGAACGGGTATCAAAACCACCCTGTTCAAAACCATCTTCGTATAATTTGAAACTAAAAACGTCTTTAATTCCTGGCATTTTTTTGGCAACAGTGGCATCAAAAGATTTTAATTTCATGCCGAATGCAGGCGGATGTTGAATCATGGCAATCAACATACCATCCACCCGATAATCCATTCCGAAAAGTGGTTTTCCAGTTACGACCTTCAAGCCTTCTGCATTTTTCTTTGATTTACCTACAATCGTAAAATCTTTTACGGCTTTCAATTTCACATCTTTCGGAACGGAAATGGTAGCGGCTTTGCTTGCCATTTCGCCATATTTTGCCGATTTACCACTTGAATGGGATAAAACTCCTGCTTTAGTCGTGATTTCTGTGGCAGGGACACCCCACGTTTGAGCCGCCGCTTCGATGAGCATTTGTCGAGCCGATGCCCCAGCATTTCTCAAGGGTTTCCAGTACATTTTTACTGAATTACTGCCCCCAGTGAATTGTGGGCCTAATTTCACGTTGTCATGTACCCCCATTTCGACTACCACATCTTTCCAATCGGCATCTAATTCTTCTGCCACCATCATCGGCAAAGAGGTCATTACGTTTTGTCCGAATTCAGGATTTGGACAAAAGATTTTGATGATATTATCGGGCGTAATTTTAATATATCCTGTCAATTCACTCCATTGATCAGACAAGCTTATATTAGCTATTTTTTCAGGTGATTTTGCTTCTGCAAACCAACTGAAACTAAGCATCAAACCACCCGTTGATAGTAATGAAGATTTAATAAATGAACGCCTACTATTATTTTTATTTTCCATGTTAGTTCAAATTAATCGTAAATTGAATTAATCGTAAATCGCAAATTATTTTTGAGCGGCACTTTTAATGGCTTCCTTGATTCTAAGATATGTACCACAACGACAAATATTTCCACTCATTGCGGTATCAATATCTTCATCAGTTGGCTTTGGATTATCTTTCAATAAAGCCGCCGCACTCATCATCTGACCAGTTTGACAGTAGCCACATTGAGCCACGTCGTGTTCGAGCCACGCTTTTTGTA
>JAZKDE010000101.1:0-9491 GCA_040387735.1 Bacteroidota bacterium | reverse complement strand
CCAGTTTGACAGTAGCCACATTGAGCCACGTCGTGTTCGAGCCACGCTTTTTGTACAGGATGTGTACCATTTTCTGATAAACCCTCAATGGTGGTAATCGCTGATTTGCCTACTACCGAAACAGGTATGCTACAAGAACGCACTGCATTTCCATCCAAATGGACAGTACAAGCACCGCACTGAGCCATTCCACAGCCAAATTTTGTGCCTGGCATATTCAGATGGTCACGTAAAACCCACAAAACTGGGGTTGATGGGTCAACATCTACCTGTTTAGTTTTTCCGTTTATTTTTAGAGAATATTTTGCCATGATATTGTATTTAGTCCTTTTAAAATTTAACAAAAATATATGAATAATTTAATAAAAAATAATGTTTTTCAAATGAAAACTTACGAATTTCAAACAATATGTATGTTGTAAATTACAAACTATCAACAAAAGGCTGACTATAAAAACGCTTACCCGTAGCTTTATAAAGTGCATTTGCCAAAGCCGCATATACGGGCGGATAGGCAGGTTCGCCCATGCCCGAAGGGTCGAAGGTATTTTCTACAAAGTGAACTTCTATTTGCTTGGGGGCTTCGTTGTGGCGAATCATACGGTAATTATGGAAATTGCTGGCATCTGGAACGCCTTTGGTAAAGGTCATTTTTCCGTACATGGCTGCCCCAACGGCATCAACAATGCCTCCTTCTGCCATATTTTTGGCAGCATCGGGATTGATAACAATACCACAATCAATAGCACTCCACACTTTTTTGATAATTGGCGAACCGTCTTTCATGTCCAAATCAAGCACATGAGCGGCATACGAATCGTGACAGAAATAGGCAGAAAATCCTAATTTTTTAGTCGATTTTATACTATCCCAATTTGACTTTTCTTTGACCAATTCCAATACTTTCGCAAAGCGTTCAGGTTCATATTCGTTATTTTTTCCTACTGGTTTTTCTTTGGCACGTTTCAGTAAATCTAAACGAAAAGTGATGGGGTCTTTTCCTGTTGCTTCGGCAATTTCATCTAAAAATGACTGCTCGGCAGCCGCCATAAAATTAGAACGTGGGGCTCTGTACGAACCAACGGTAATATTTGAATCAATCGTAAAATCTTCTGCCAAATAATTATCTACTGCTCCCGCCGGAAAACGGTTTGGATATAAAGGCGATTCGGGCGTTCCACCTGCTTTTACATGAAAACCAATCAAATTATTATTATCATCAAAAGCCGCCCGATAATATGCCGAATAAGTCGAGCGATAAATACCCGAAGTCATATCGTCTTCACGGGTGTAAATTAATTTGACGGGAGCTTTTACTTTTTGTGAAATAAGAGACGCTTCAATCATCCAATGAGCATAAGAACGACGACCAAAACCACCTCCTAAGCGAGTCAATTTAATGTCAATTTTCTCCAAAGGCATTCCCAAACGAGCAGAAAGGGCTTGTTCGGTAAATTCGGGTTTTTGAAGTGGACCTGACAATTCAGCTTTTTCATCCGTTACATGGGCAAAGAAATTCATGGGTTCCATGCAATTATGAACCAAAAACGGAGCATTATACGTGCGTTCTATTATTTTTGTGGCATTTTTAAATGCCGTTTCTATATCACCATCTTTTCGACGAATTGTTGCAGGTTGAGCTAATCTTTCTGCCAATTTAGCCGAATGTTCGGTTGAATCTTCTAAACCAGCAGGGATATTTTCTACCAACTTTCGCCCTAACATATTGCGGTTTTGCGAGTAATTTTCAATGGGTTCCCAAGCAATTTTCAGGGCTTTTTTTGCTTGCATTACTTCCCAAGTGCTATTGCCAACGATTGCTACTACTTCGTTGAAGGTTGTGGTATCGAAAAAAGTTTTTTCATAGCCATCATTGAAAATTTTGATAGGAAAAACATCTTTTATTCCTTTCATTTTCTTGATAATAGCATCGTTTTGAACCGACTTAAATTTTAGCCCAAAAGCGGGTGGATGCACAATCATTGCTATCTGCATTCCTTCAACTTGAGTATCAATACCAAATAGTGGTTTGCCCGATACAATTTTCTCTAAATCAATATTATGTTGGCTTTTGCCTATAATCTTGAAATCTTTAACGTTTTTCAATTTCACCTCTTTCGGAACAGGCAATTGAGCCGCAGACGTTGCCATTTCGCCATAATTGGCAGATTTTCCAGAATTTTTATGGTACAAAATACCCAATTCGGTACTGATTTCTTCTACTGGAACATTCCATTTTTGAGCAGCGGCTTCTCTGAGCATTTGGCGAGCCGTTGCACCTGCCATTCGTAGCGGTTGCCAACCTTGATGAATCGCCTGACTTCCTCCGATAAATTGTCGGGTAAAATGCTTGGTATCTAAATTGGCTTGTTCGATAATGATTTTAGAAAAATCAACGTCCAATTCTTCTGCCACAATCATCGGCATGGAGGTTTTTACGCCTTGTCCGCCTTCTGGATTGGGCGACATGATTTTGATAACGTTATCAATCGTAATTTTCACAAAACCGTTAAGTTCATTCCAATCAACTGGTAATGAAGTGTTTATCTCAGTGTCAGTTGATTTAAAACTTGTTAAACCTATAAAACTTAACATCAATCCACCCCCAGAAAGAGCTGATGCTTTTAGAAATGAACGACGATTTTGAGTTTGCATATTTTTGATTTTTTTAGACGTAAATATAGAAAAATATTATGTATTTTGATTCATAATATAGAGTGCCTAAAAATCTGATTTTACTACTTCTTTATCTGATGCGTATCTCGCACTGAACTAAATGTCAGAGCCAATAATTTCCAACCTTTCTTTTGTTTTTGATAGACTTCGGTTACGGTAAATTCAGTGGTAACGTCATTTCCTCTCACATTTGCTACTAATGTTATTCTGTTCCAAACGATGGCTGTTTCCCCAAACATTTCTACGGCAGAATCATGGACTTTGGCTTCTTTATACCAAATGTTTCCAGTTTTAATAATGTCGAGTTCTTCGTCAGTTTTCCATGTACTGCTCATGTGAACAAACTTAGCTTTGGCATCAAATAAGTCTTTGAGTTTATCCACATTTTTATCCGCCATCCATTGCCATTTGTCTTTAGATAGTTGCAAAACGGTCTGTTCGTCTTTTGAGGATTGAGCGAATGAAATTTGCGTCAAAATAAGCATTAAGCCAATAATTGAAAGTAATTTTTTCATTGTTTGTTATTTTTTAAAATTTAAAATTATTTGTTTTCTAATGTAAATTCCCCGTCGTAACAGCCTTTTCAATTACGTCCAATCTTGCCTTTTTAGGGTCGGATTTTCCTACTGCTTTTCCATCAGATTGAAACTCAATTAGTTCGTTCTTTTTAGCATCAAAAGCATTCCAATTAGGTAATCCTGCACTATTTGGGTTGCCCGTTTTGGCGAAGTTTGCCCAGTAGGTGTTCATTAATTTGGCTACTTCTTCGTCTTCGGGCATTGTTTTTGGATTGCCCCAACGTGCATTCAAATTATTAAAAACAAAGGCAATTTCTGATGCGTGCGAAGCTCCAAATCTCGAACGGGCTTTCATCGCTTCGGGTACATAAGAAAATAAATAAATATATGCTTTATTGCCTTTTTGGGTAATAGCATTGGCTGTAAAACGTGCTGGTTCTGCCCAAACTTTATCGGTATTGACCATTGTGAGCATTTCGGCTAATGTTCGGGTAGTATCGGGAGCGTAAATATTTTTTGCCTCTTCTTTCATATTTCCAAACAAAGAGAGAAGTTCTTCTTTTGATTTAGCATTGACAAAGCCAGCAGGAACTTCGGCACTATTCGAGCCAATAATAATTGGAACATTATTTTGTCTGCCAGCTTTATAAGCACTTTCTGCCGTTTCTACCACTAATTTTCCATCGAGTATCGGTCCAGAATAGGTAGGAGGTCCGCCTTGTCCGTTGGTTTCTTGCCCGCCATCAATAATATCTGCGACAGATAAAGCTCTTAGTTTCGCTAAAGCACTGGCATCTGTTCCTTCAATTCCTTGTTTTTTAGCAAAATTGATTCCGATAGTTTCAGCAGAAATCGGATAATATTTATCAGCATTTTCTTTGTTAATTGGTCTGCCAGTCAATACGCCATCACGCCCACCACCCGATTCGATAATTGCTTTATGGAAAAGACCTTTTGCTGACGGAATGGTTAGGAGCGATTGCACCGAAACACCACCTGCTGATTCGCCAAAGATGGTTACATTTTCAGGGTCTCCACCAAACTCCGCAATGTTTTTTTGTATCCATTGAAGAGCCGCAATTTGGTCCATGTAAGCATAATTGCCTTTGGGTTCGTTGGGAAATTCAGCACTTAAAGCTGGGTGAGCAAAAAAGCCCATACGCCCTAATCTATAATTGAAGGTGAGTAAGATTACGCCTTGTTTTGCAAAATTATTACCTGCAACATCGGCACTTGAACCACTTCCAAACACAAAAGCTCCACCGTGAATCCAAACCATCACGGGTAATTTTGCCCCTTTTACGGCATTAGCAGGTTTCCAAATATTTAAGAAAAGGCAGTCTTCTGATGAATTGTTGCTGATTTTTGGAGCATTTGGACCGAAAGCAGCTTGTCCACAATCTTTACAAGGTTTGGTAGCATCAAGTTCTCCTTCCCAGTTTTTTACGGGTTGTGGAGTTCGCCAACGAAATTCACCCACTGGCGGTGCGGCATAAGGAATTGCTTTGAAAATGGAAACTTCACCTTCTGTAATGCCACGAACAATTCCATAGTTTGTTTTTACAAGCTGAGCTTGTAACGAAACGGTAAAAAGCAGCAAGAAACAGACAAAACAAAAACTATTATTTTTCATAAAGATTGAATATTATAAATTAAGATTTCAGAATTTTGGTATATCTGAATACAAAGGTCACTCTCTTTTAATCTTGATTTAGTATAAAAATTACGGTTATTTCTACCATTTTTACTGATGGCAGAATCAAGTGGAATATTATTATTTCAAAACGCTTAAATTTGGCAACATTTCAAAAGAAACAGACATGGAAAAGATTCTAAACGTTAATAATATAGCCGAATTTAACGCTGCCAATAACCACAAAACATTACACCCATTAGTAACTGTGCTTGATTATTCAAAGGCTAATCCGAGAGATTGGGGTGAAGTTGAATCTATCAAATTTCAATATGGATTGTATAGTGTTATTTTGAAAGATGTGGTATGCGGTGATATAAGATATGGTCGTCATTACTATGATTATCAGGCTGGTACGTTGGTATTTTACGCTCCAGGTCAGTTTGTAAGTATGGAAAACCCAAAAGTTGTTTATCAGCCAATGGGTTTTGGTTTGCTTTTTCACCCTGACTTTTTGATTGGCACGCATCTTGGCAAAGTAATTAGTCACTACAAATTTTTTGATTACCAAACCCATGAGGCTTTGCACTTGTCAGATGATGAGCGAAAAATGATATTAGATATCTTTGCTAAAATAGAATTTGAGCTGAAACAGCCCATCGACAAACACAGCAAGAAACTTATAGCCAGCCATATTGAATTATTTTTGGATTATTGCCAAAGGTTTTATGACCGCCAGTTTATTACTCGTGAAGTTGCTCATAAAGGTATTTTAGAAAAATTTGAAGACTTATTGAATACTTATTTTCAATCGGATAAACCTCAAAATATCGGTTTGCCTTCGGTGGCATATTGTGCTGAGGAATTAAACCTTTCCGCCAATTATTTTGGCGATTTGATTAAAAAAGAAACGGGACAATCTGCCAAAGAATTTATTATGAATAAACTCATTGATACAGCGAAAACAAAAGTTTATGAAGGTGAGAAGACCGTGAATGAGATTGCTTATGAATTAGGCTTTAAATATCCACAGCACTTTTCGAGATTGTTTAAGGATAAAGTGGGATATTCGCCGAGTGAATTTAAACATTTAAACTAACAATCAATTATCATGAAAAACTCATTCGCTACATTGAAAAATTACCCGTCTCCAAAGCATTTTACCTTACTGTTTGTATTTTTTCAATGTTTTATTTTCAATGCTACTTTTGGTCAAACAGACAATCGTGTGCTAAAACTTTTCCCAAATACTACGGTATTGCACGGCAATATTCCTTACAACAATGATACGCTCAAAAAACATTTATTGGATATTTATTTACCTGCCAATACCACGGGAAATATTCCATTTGTTGTTTTTATTCATGGTGGCGGTTGGCTTGTAAACGATAAATATGCGGATATTGGCTACATGGGAAATACGGTTTCAGCCTTAATAAATAACAACATAGCCGTAGCTTCTATTGATTATAGATTTGCCTCACAAGCTCAATTCCCCGCTCTGATTCAAGATTGCAATCAAGCCCTATTATTTCTTTGTAATAATGCGGAAAAATACCATTTAGACAAGAATCGTATTGCCATCATGGGCTTTTCGGCAGGAGGTCATTTAGCTTCGCTTCAAGGCTTGGCCAACAATGACAAAATTTCCTCCTTTTTTGCGGGAAATAAAATCCAAGTATTTAATATCAAAGCGGTGGTGGATTATTATGGCCCTTCTGAACTTACTTCATTGGGGAGTAGCGAAGACCCAAAAGCACCCGAAGGAATTTTATTGGGTGCCAGTCCTATTGCCAGACCAGACTTAGCCAAAATTGCCAGTCCCGTGACTTATGTAGATAAAAATGACCCGCCATTTTTGATTTTTCATGGCGAAAAAGATGATATGGTGAATAATCGGCAGTCAAAATTATTGAGTGGTTGGCTCACATCAGTAGGTGTAAAAAACGAACTAATCATCGTGAAAGATGCTCCTCATTTTGGAAAAATGTATGATACTGAAGCATATAAAACAAAAGTCATTTCTTTTTTGAAAGAAGCACTCCATTAATCCGACATAAATATTAACAATAAATGCAAACTGTAAAACTAAATAACGGCATTGAAATGCCCATCTTAGGCTTTGGTGTTTTTCAAATTCCCGATGCTAACGAATGCGAAAAATGTGTAATTGATGCGATAGAAACAGGCTACCGTTTAATTGACACTGCCGCTTCGTATATGAATGAAAAAGCCGTAGGAAATGCTATCAAAAACAGTCATGTAGCAAGAGAAGAATTATTCATCACAACTAAACTTTGGGTACAGGATACAGGCTATGAAAAAACGAAAGCGGCATTCCAAAAATCCTTAGACCGATTGCAATTAGACTATTTGGATTTGTATCTAATTCACCAGCCGTATGGCGATATATTTGGCTCTTGGCGAGCAATGGAAGAACTTTACAAAGCAGGCAAAATCAGAGCCATTGGTGTTTCCAATTTTCAACCTGATAGAATCATGGATTTATTGATGTTTGGTGGAGAAACGCCCCCTGCGGTAAATCAAGTTGAAACACACCCTTTTTGTCAACAAACTGACAATCAAGCCTTTTTACAAGAAAACACTATTCAAATTGAATCTTGGGGACCATTTGCAGAAGGGAAAAATGATATTTTCAAGAATGAATTATTACTTGCTTTATCAGTAAAATATAGTAAAAGTGTCGCTCAAATAATTTTGAAATGGCTCACGCAAAGAGGTGTGGTCGTTATTCCAAAATCTATTCGTAAAGAAAGAATGGTAGAAAATTTTAGCATTTTTGACTTTGAACTGAATGCGACTGACATGGAAAATATTAAAAACTTAGATACTAAAACAAGTCTGTTTTTTGACCACCGAAATCCCGAGATTATTAAATGGATGGGAAGTAGAAAATTAGATATTTAGGGCGTTTCATGGAATGATTTTCGAGACTTAAAATAGAGTATTTGTCATAAAAAAGCAGAGTTCTTGAATAGAACTCTGCTTTTTCTGTGTTTTGATTTATTCTATTTTTTGTCAAACCCAAACTTTTTAAGTCCTTCTTTGCTGATTTTAAGGGCTTCCATTGGTTGCATTCCATCAAAAACTTGGTCTTGCTCTACAATATAATATTTCATACCAGAGAGTTTTTTGTTTTTAAGAATACGAGCGAAATCAATAGTTCCCTTGCCAACTGGTGCAAAACGCCCTTGCTCGTCCATATCTTTTACGTGCCAAATTTTGAAACGACCTGGGTACTTTTGGAAATAAGCCACTGGGTCTGCTCCAGCTTTAGTTACCCAATATAAATCCATTTGAAAATTCACATATTTTGGATCTAATTTCTCCAATAAATAATCTATTGGTACAACACCATCTTTATTTGCCTGAAACTCAAAGTCATGGTTATGATAAAGAAATTCTAAACCAACCGCCTGTGCTTTATGAGCTACCGTATTCAGAATTTCAGCCAATCTTTCCATAGTGCCTTCCATACCTAATTTTTTTGCTTTTGCATCATATTTAAACATTCCCATTGGCGGAACAGGAGCTATAAAGTATTTAAAACCAGCCGCTTTAACGTCAGCTACAAGTTTATCGGCGTTGTCTAACGTCATGCTACCCATGTGTACTGAAATGGGTATAAGACCTAAACTTTTTAGATACGATTTGAATTCGTCAGGAGTCATACCATAAAATTTTCCATCTTTATAGTCAACCGCCTCAATGTATTTATAGCCCAAATCTGCAACTTCTTTGAGAGTCGCTTTTGGGTCTTTACCCATTTCATTTCTTACGGTATAAAGGGTCATGCCACCCCATTTTTTTTGAGCAAAAAGACTTGAATTCACAGATAGTAATAAAACTACTATCATGATTTTGGAAAAGAAATTGATTTTCATAATTAAAATTGAATGTTAATTTTTGTTGTTTATTTTGAATTTTTATACGAAATACGGAATAATTTTTGAAATTTAGTTTTTTTTTGTCTCATTTTGAACATTACTATGCTTTTCCCTGGGTGGCAGAATCAAATATTCTCAAAAAATTACCGCTACCAATTTTACCAATTTCTTTTTCTGAAAAGCCTATTTTTAGCATGGATTCTACAACTTCATAATAAAACCCTTGGTTTGATTTTGCCAAACATTGTTGGTTTACTCGCCTACCCGAACAAGTTTGTTTTCAGTTAAATTCGGTTTTGCTGGGGTCGCCATTTTTGTACCTGTTCCAACACACACATGGTCAACGCCCACTATTTCAACCATTTACTTAATGTTTTGAACATAATCAGAAGGCGTTTCGGTGAGATGTTTCCACTTAGCTAATTCATTTATCTTTTCCCTAAACACAGAATCCATCTTTATCAATACAACTCGATTATTCTTAAAAATATAGGATATGTTTTACCTTATATCTTTAAGAATAATTGTTTAAAATCGGAAGTATATGATTCTAAATTAATAATTTCCTTTTATGCAATTTTAATTAAGTTAGCTTTAAAAATATAACTCAATAGTTCAACATAATCCCCACACCAAATCCCATATCACTATCATAATGCGTTGAAATACCAAAATTTCGACTTACAATATATTTGAAACCTGCCATGTATTCTTTATCGGTATTTACCATCCAATTCATCCGCAATCGCTTTGAAA
>JAZKDE010000100.1:18562-22637 GCA_040387735.1 Bacteroidota bacterium | reverse complement strand
TCAATGCCTATTTCTCCAAGTGTGTCATCAGAATATTTTGCAAAATGTGAGCAAAGTTTTAACGGAGTTACTGCTATTAGTAATCAATCAAATGTTGTTACTGTAACCGTATTGAATCCTAATATTCCAGTGGCAACGGGAGCAACTATCTACAAAGGAGACCAAATAACCCTTAGTTCAACTGGTTGCACGGGCGAAGGCTTTGTCTTGAAATGGTACGAAACTAATACAAATAACTTAGTTGCGATGCCAATAAGTCCCAATAGCACTACGCAATATTATGCTAAATGTGAGCAAACGGTCAATTCAGTAACTTGTGTTTCGACTAAAAGTAGTGATATAACCGTAACGGTTGTCAATAGAATATTTGTCGATATTACCAAAATAACGGCACTCGTTCAAGATGGTAATACCTGGATGACTGCTTACGGAGATTTACAAACTGCCTTAGCAACGGCAAGTGCGGGTGTTGAAGTTTGGGTGGCTAAAGGAACTTACAAAACGACCACAACGATTGATAGAACCATTTACTTTAACATTCCCAATAGTGTGATTTTGTATGGTGGTTTTACAGGAACTGAAAATGCTTTAAGTGAGCGAAATTTCAGAACCAATATTTCAATTTTAAGCGGAGAAATTGGGAATCAAGGTTCAATTACTGATAACAGCTATCATGTGGTGGTCTTCAATGGTTCAAGTTCGGCAACTGTATTGAATGGTTTTACGATTTTGGGAGGAAATGCTAATTTTAATCCAAATCTTAGTTTGGTACCGCTTACTGGGCCTCCAACTCCAGTAGCAATTGAAGCAGGAGGCGGTATTGTAGTGAAAAACGGTGGTAGTCCAAGTATTATTAACTGTATAATCATGAAGAATTCAGCTATTACAGGGGGAGGTTTATATGCTGGAGAAGCCAGTACTCCAACTATCAATGCGTGTAGTTTTCTGGGTAATCAAGCTACCTTTGGTTCAGGTATTTATTTGCAAGATAATAGTCATGCAAATATTAATAATACGCTACTTACTGGGAATAGAGGAGTTGGGAGTCTTTATAATAATTCATCCAACCCAAGGGTGACGAATTGTACTTTAAGTGGAAATGGCGGTTACAGCGGTGGAATATTTAACACATTAAGTCAACCAGTGGTTAAAAACTCAATTATTTGGGGTAATGCAAAACCATTTAATGATAAGCAATCAATGATTACGAATAGTATTGTTGAAGGTGGTTATGCAGGACTTGGGAACTTAAACTATGACCCTCAATTTGTAACACCAATTCCAGAAGGCATTTCTCCAACTATCAACGGTGATTATACTTTGAAAGCAAATTCATTTGGGATTGATCGAGGAGAAAATGGTAGTATTTCACTGACAGATTTAGATTTAGGTGGAAATTTAAGAAGATATACAGGAGGTCGTGTTGATATGGGAGCGTATGAATTCCAAGGAAATGCGACGGTAAGTTTAGTAATTAGTATTACAACTGGCGATTGGAATGCAGTTTCAACGTGGGATATTGCTCGTATACCACAATTGGGAGATACGGTAATTATAGACCAAAACCATGTTGTTACGCTCAACAGTGAAGGCAGTGCTAAGAATATCGAATATCGAGGAACTGGAACGTTGAAGTTGAATTCGACCAACAGTAAATTGAACTTAGGATTTTAATAGAGTTGTCGTAATCATTGAGACATAATTAACATGGATATTCCAATGGTTGCGGGGGACTTAATTGCATAGATTTACACGGATTTAAATTATTTAAACCTGCGTAAATCTGTGCAATTTTTAATACCAAATCATCTATGTACCATTTTATGGCCTACCTGCTATCAAATATTTTAGGGTCATTCTTTTGTAATTTTAATTCTCTCCAGTTCAACTTTCAATTCTTCGCAAGCTTGTCCGCAGGCTTTTTCAAGTTGAGCAACCAAATCATTGATTTTGTACACTAATTGTTGAGAATTAGCATATTCTTGAATTTGCTTGGCTATTTTTTCAAAGTTTGGATTAAACCCCACAATCGAAAAAGAAGGAATCATTTTATGCACGGCACTACCTAACATCGCCCAATCTTTATCTTGCAGACTTTGTTTCATTGTCAAAATAAGAGGTGGTGTTTGCTCCAAATATAACATAATCATTTCCATCATTAAAGCAGGGTCGGACTTTGTTCTTTGTATCAAATAACTGAGATCAGTGTATTTCACGTGTTCAATTTCTACATTTTTCTTGGGTACAATTTTTTTAACTAAACCCATGATTTTGCTGTACAATAATCGCTCATCGACGGGCTTTGCTATATAGTCATTCATCCCAACTGACCTACATTTTGCCACATCCACCGTGGTTACGTCTGCCGTAAGGGCAACGATTGGAATGTCAGATTTCAATACATTTCGGATATACTCTGTTGTTTCAAAACCATTCATTTCGGGCATTTGTAAATCCATTAAAATAATATCATAAGTCTTCGTTTTCATTCTTTCAATTGCCAGTTTTCCGTTGGCGGCAATGTCTCGTTCAAAACCAAAATCATCCAAAAGCGTCTTCATCAATAATTGATTGAGGGGCATATCTTCCACCACCAACACTTTTATATCTTTGGTTTCTTTGTCTAATTTTGTCATTTCAATGACTTCTTCGGCATTTGCTTTTGTTTTCTGAAAATCTAATGTAAAGCTAAATGTAGAGCCTTCTCCAACAGTGCTTTCAACTTTAATACTCCCTTCTTGACGTTCTACGAGCTGTTTTACGATGGCAAGTCCCAAACCCGTACCGCCATAAAGCCTTGATGTACCACTGGATGCTTGCTGAAAATTCTCAAAAATTCGTTCCATTTTATCTTCCGTTATGCCAATTCCAGTATCCTTTACGGCAAATTCAATCTTTACTTTTTCATCGTCTTCTTCCAATAAAATAACTTTTACGGTAATGTTTCCACTGGAAGTAAATTTTACTGCATTGCTCACTAAATTCATAATTATTTGATGCAAACGCACAGGGTCGCCCGCTAAAACTTCTGGAATTTTAGAGTCATATTCGGTAATTAATTCCAAGTTCTTTTCTTGAATTTTGGTTTGAAATATATGCAACATGGCGGAGACAGATACTTTCAATTTAAAGGGAGTAGACTCAAAATCCATTTTGCCAGCATCCACTTTTGCCAAATCCAAAATATCATTAATTAAGACAATAAGGGCATCTCCACTAATTTTTATTGCTGAAAGGTATTCTTTTTGTTTGGCGGTTAAGTCCGTTTTGAGAATTACCTTCGTAAATCCAATAATCGCATTCATAGGTGTACGAATTTCGTGACTCATATTGGACAAAAATTGCTGTTTTGCTTTCACCGCATTTACGGCTAATTCCGTAGCAATTTCAGCTTTTCCTTGGGCTTCCTCTGCAAATATCTTCGCTTCAATAATTTCTTGTTTGATTCTTTTTTGGTCCGTAACATCCCGTGCCACAATTACTACGCCCTTTACATTTCCCTGTTCGTCATTATAAACGGAGCCATTGAAAAGGACATCTGTAAGTTTCAGGTCTTTCATTGTGAGGGGATAATCTTTCACAAAACCTTTAGAAAAGACTTCTAAATATACCTGATGAGCCTTTTTGGGGTCGGTAAAATAACTTTTGAAATGAGTATCGGTGAGTTCCTTACGGGTTTTTCCCGTTATGAGTGTGAGTGCCTCATTCATATCAGTAATTTTTCCTTCGTTATTTATAGTTACCAAAGGATCGAGACTGGCTTCAATAAGAATTCTGGAATAATTAGCAATCAATAATTCCGCAGCCCGTTTCTCCTTTTCATTATTTTGGAAGGCCAATTCTATATTAGCAATTCCTAATTCGTTGGCTCTTTTCTCTTTTTCATTATTTTGAAAAGCCAATTCAATGTTAGCAATTCCTAATTCGTTGGCTCTTTTCTCTTTTTCATTATTTTGGAAAGCCAATTCTATATTAGCAATTCCTAATTCGTTGGCTCTTTTCTCCTTTTCATTATTTTGGAAAGCCAATTCAATGTTAGCAATTCCTAATTCGTTGGCTCTTTTCTCTTTTTCAT
>JAZKDE010000100.1:0-18462 GCA_040387735.1 Bacteroidota bacterium | reverse complement strand
TTCAATGTTAGCAATTCCTAATTCGTTGGCTCTTTTCTCTTTTTCATTATTTTGGAAAGCCAATTCAATGTTAGCGATACCTAATTCCTCAGCCCGTTTTTCTTTTTCGTTATTCTGAAAGATAAGTTCTGCATTAGCAATAATGAGTTCTGCTGCTCTTTTTTCTTTTTCATTATTTTGGAAAATAAGTTCTTTATTAGCGATTATCAACTCATCCGCTCGTTTTTCTTTCTCATCATCTTGAAAAGCGAGTTCAATATTAGCAATGTTCAATTCTTCGGCTCGTTTTTCTTTTTCGTCATCCTGAAAAGCCAATTCAATATTAGCAATCCCTAATTCTTCCGCTCTTTTACCTCTTTCTACTTTCTGAAAAACTAATTCAGATTTGGCATTCTCTAAGTCGATAGCAGTTCTTCTTTGTTTTTCAAGACTTAGTTCTTGTAATTTAACTTGCTCTGTTATTTCCGTGAAAACTACGATTGTCCCCGTGATTTTACCATTTTTCTCTCTAAAAGGTTGATATGTGCAGTTAAAAAAACGGATTTCTTCAATTGAGTTTCTGATGATTCGAAGTTGGTGTTCATTAACATAATACGGGTTTCCACTTTCAATTACACCATCAATAATGGCTTTTAATCCTTGATTAAGTAGTTCGGGGAAAGATTCAAAAAGCGGTATACCAATTATATCCGCTTCTCTACCAATGAGTTGCAGATAAAAATTATTCGCAAAATCAATGAGATAATTCTTTCCCCTGAAAATACACATCGCCACAGGAGCCTGCATAAAAGCACTGTACAGGGCTTCCATATTATTTTGAGGAAATTTATTCAATTCTTTTTTCATGGTTAGGTTCGAAAGATGTGTTACACGCCAATAATTCGACATGGTTATGTACCTTTATACGTTCAATTTTTCGAGAAAATGTGACTAACGTATATTCCAGTAAAGGTGCAGGTATTTAAAAGAATTTAGTTATATAATTTTTAGAGAATGTTATATAATTCACAGGTTTTGGCAGAGAAATATAGCTGGGTTATCTTAGGAGATATACCACACGATTTTGGAGAAACGCACTGATGAAAAGGAAATATATTTGACTTTATCGACGTTCTTTGTTGAGAAATTGAATACCTTAATTAGATGATACTCCATAAATCTCAGTAAAAAAATAAATAGGAGATAATTGATAAATCTATGAATACACTACTATTAGAGGATGATTACGTTCTTTCAGCAGAAATAAAGCATTTTTTGCAGTCTAAAAAAATAGCTTGTGATACAGTATTTGATGGAGAATTATTTTTCCGTCAAATTAAAAATAATGAGTATGATATTTTCCTTTTAGATATAAATGTCCCTAAAATAAATGGACTGGATGTCTGTAAACAAATTAGGGAAACTAATAAAAACACGCCAATTATCATGCTTACAGCTTATGGCGATATTCAAGATAAATCCGATGCTTTTGGTTTAGGAGCAGATGACTATTTAGTGAAACCGTTTCATTTTGAAGAACTTTACTTGCGTTTAACTTCCTTAATTCGTAGAAGTGTCATTCCTCAAGACGTTGATAATATTATAATAATTGACGATTTAGAAATTAATACCTCAGGATTGATAATTAAACGAAAAGGAGAATTAATTGACTTAACACCTAAAGAGTATCAATTAATTCTGTTATTAGCAAATGCAAAAGGGCGAACTCTTTCAAAGCAACACATTGCTGAACAAATTTGGGATATTCATTTTGACACAAACTTGAATACTATTGAGGTTTATATTAACTTTTTAAGAAAGAAGATTGACCGAAATCACGATAATAAACTTATCCATACTCGCTCAGGATTCGGCTATTATCTTAAAGATGAAAAGGAATGACATTAAAAAAAAAGATTGCGATAAACATTGCCGTTGCCTTCTCAATACTTTTTGGACTGGCCTCAATGATTATATTTTTCTCTTTTTCTTATTTCCGAAAAGAGGAGTTTGAACAACGTCTAAGAGAAAAAGCCCTCACAACAACCAAATTGTTAGTTGAAGTTAAAGAAGTTGATAATCAGTTGCTTAAGTTGATTGACCGCAACTCAATCAATAAACTTTATAACGAGAAAATCTTGGTTTTTGACAGTAAATTCAAACTGATTTATAGTAGCATTGACGATGCGACTATAATTTGGAATATTAATGATTTAAAACAATTAAAGAAAGACAAATCATTTTTCAGAAAGGAAAAGGAAAAAGACGTTTTAGGTATTTTTTACGATTTCGAAAGGAATGATTATTTTGTCTTAATCTCGGCAGAAGATAAATATGGTAATAATAAAATCACGTTTCTTTTTTATCTAATTCTCACTACTTTCTTGACTGGAACGTTGCTGGTATGGCTTTCTACCTATTTTTTTATCAAAAGGCTTTTAAAACCGCTTGATGTATTTCAAGAGCAAATTACTAATATTTCTATCAATCAATTAAATGTACAACTTCATGAAACCCAAGGAAATGATGAAATAAATCTTCTGACTAAAGCCTTCAATACTTTACTATCAACTATCGAAAAGGCCTTTGAAGCTCAACGAGAATTCACCTCAAATGCGTCTCATGAAATCAGAACTCCCTTAACTCGAATTGCCTTCAAAATTGAGAATTTACTACAAAACAAAGAACATTCTTCCACCACAATTACATATCTAAAAAGTGTTAATGATGAAATTCACCAATTATCTGATTTAGTAAACTCTCTGTTATTGCTATCCAAAGTAAATAAAGAAGACCTTCATAGAAAATTCAATAAAATACGAATTGATGAAATTATATTTTCTGCTAATCGTCAAGTAAAAAAGCAAGAACCTACTTTTGATTTAAGCTTTGAGATTATAGATGAAGACGATATTGAACAAGCGATGAATATTCTGGGAGTAAAATCATTGCTTGAAATAGTATTTATTAATTTGTTAAAGAATGCTGCCTTATATTCAATAAATGGGCAGGCCAAAGTAATTATTGGACTAACACTTAACAAACAGTTAAAAGTTAGCATCTCTAATCTCGGGAAATTGATTTCAGAATCGGAACAAAAAAAGCTATTCCAACCATTTATGCGAGGAGAAAATGCCATCAACATCAATGGTTCAGGATTAGGTCTCCGTATCACTAAACGTATATTAGATTACCATTCAGCATCTATCAATTACACTGCAATTTTTCCAGAAACTAATCTTTTTGAGGTCATTTTCCCGAATTAAGTTTTTTTTAAGGTACTCTTAAAGGCAAATTTAAGGTTGGTTATCGAATCTTTGTTTCTAAACAATGATTCGATACCAATGCGTACAATAACCGCTTACATTTTTTTAATAATTGTTACTCATAGTCTTGCTTTTTCTCAAAAGAATCTGAGCTTGGACGACTGTGAGTCAATATTTCGCCAAAATAATCTTCTACTTCTCGCTGAGCAATACAATATCAAAATTGCTAATGCCAACGTCATCCAAGCTAAAATTTGGGAGTTACCTGTCGTTTCAGTTGAACTGAATGCGATAAATCCCCAAGATAACCGAGTATTTGATATTGGCGAACAAGGGCAAAAATCTTTTGCAATTCAACAATTGATATATTTAGGAAAAAAGAAAAAAAAGGAAGTTGATTTCGCCAAATCCACCATCAGTATTGCCGAATTGCAGTTTGAACAACTCCTTCGGAATCTTCGATACCAATTGCACTACAGCTTTTATACGATATACTTTGAGCAACAAAAAGTAAAAGGAATTGAAACACAAATTGCCAATATTGATACTTTAATCAAGGCTTACTCGGTACAAGCTCAAAAGAGAAACATATCAATGAAAGATGTTGTCAGACTACAATCTATCTCCATTGACCTTAAAAACAATCTTATTTCCTTCCAAAAAAATATCTATCAGGAGCAAGAAAATCTAAAGATTCTTACGGGTCTGTCTGAATCTATTAATCCCATCATTGAAGATTTTAGTTTTCTAAACCTTTACAGTCAAAAATTAGTCCCCGAAACTGAATTTTTATTAAAAACAAGCTTGGAGATAAACCCAGAATATCTAAGTTTTTTAAAAATAATTGATAGTCAAGAGTTGATGCTAAAGTGGCAAAAATCTTTAGCCACCCCAGACATTACCGCAGGGATTTCTTACGACCAAAGAGGCGGTGCTTTTGGGAATCAAATCAATTTAACCCTTGGAATTCCTATTCCGCTCTGGAATCGAAACAAGGGCAATATTCAAGTTTCAGAAGCTCAAATAGCACAGTCTAAATTATTGAAGGACCAAAAAAAGCTCGAATTAGAAAGTCAGATTGCAAATGCTTATAAAACATGGCATTTGCAAAAAGACCAGTATAACCAAATCGGACTAACAATAAATGAAAATTTTAATGAAGTTCTTGAAGGAGTACTTAAAAACTTTAAAAGACAAAACATTACTATTTTGGAGTTTACCGACTTTATGGAGAGCTATAATCTGAGTATTCTCCAACTTAATGAAATGAAAAAACAACTCATTCTTTCTTCTGAATCACTCAATCATATTGTTAACACTAATTTATTCTAAGATGAAAAATATTCTTGCTTTATCAATTATTTTTTTCAGTTTTTTTTCTTGTGAAAAAACTGAAAAAAAGGAAGAAACTCGAACTTCGTTTGTGCTGAGTAATAAAATGCTTGCTACCACCACCACAACAACAGTCGAACTCCAAAATCTCAGAAATGAACTCGTTTTCTACGGAAAGATTACGGCTGACAATAACAAAATGATTGAGATTTACCCAATTGTTGGTGGGAATGTGACGAAGGTTTTTGTCGAATTAGGCGATTATGTAAAAAAGGGACAGCTACTCGCCACCATTCATAGTACAGAAGTTGCAGGTTTTGAAAAAGAGTTAGAAGATTCAAAAAATGACTTATTGATTGCGAAGAATAATTTGAAAGTAGCCACTGAATTATTCGAAGGAAAACTGAATGCTGACCGAGATGTCATTGAGGCGAAATCGCAGGTAGAAAAAGCTAAATCACAACTGCATCGCATTGAAGAAACCTACCAAATTTATAACATCAAACGGGGTGCGGTTTACGAAATTCGTTCTCCGCTCAGCGGTTTTGTGATTCAAAAAAATATCAATCAAGATATGCAACTTCGGAACGACCGTACTGATAACGTCTTTGATATTGCGGAAATAAAGGATGTCTGGGCAATTGCTAATGTCAACGAAAGTGACATCAATCAAGTGAAATTAGGGATTGATGCCGATGTGACTACGCTTAGTTATCCAGACAAAGTATTTCACGGAAAAGTTGATAAGATTTTTAATATCATCGACCCCGAAACCAAAGCGATGAAAGTGCGGATAAAACTCAGTAATCAGGATTATTTACTGAAACCTGAGATGAGAGCCAGCATCAAACTATCATACGCTGAAAATAAAAAAATATTAGCTGTTCCTTCTGAATCGGTCATTTTTGATAAAAGTAAAAACTTTGTCATGATTTTTAAAGACCGCAATAACATTGAAACCCGACAAGTCGAAGTATTCAGACAAGTAGGTAATACCATCTTTATTTCATCAGGATTAACCCAAGGCGAAAAGGTAATGACTACAAATCAATTATTGGTTTATGATGAATTAAATGATTAATGAAATTTTATTTAAGCCCTAATTACATCCGTTTTTATGAATAAGTTTATCAAAAACATTATTGCATTTTCTCTTAAAAATAAGCCATTTACTTTCTTTTGGGTAATTGTTTTAGCTATTTCTGGTTTTATATCATTCCAAAATATGCCAATTGAAGCTTTTCCCGATGTCACTAACACACAAATTATTATAGTTACCGAATGGAATGGAAGAAGTGCCGAAGAAATTGAGCGTTTTGTTACCACCCCAATCGAAATTTCGATGAATTCGGTTCAAAAAAAGACCAGCGTCCGTAGCGTTACCATGTTTGGGCTTTCTGTTATTAAAATCATTTTTGAGGACGGCGTGGAAGACTTTTTTGCCCGACAACAAGTTAATAATCTTTTACGAAACGTATCACTTCCTGATGAAGTAGAACCCGATGTTCAACCGCCTTATGGACCAACGGGCGAGATTTTTAGATATACTTTAACCAGTAAATCCAGAGATTCTAAAGAATTGCTCACGCTACAAAATTGGGTTATTGACCGACAACTCCGTTCTGTAGCTGGAGTGGCCGATTTGGTAGCTTTTGGAGGGCAAGAAAAAACCTATGAAATCAGCGTTGACCCGAATCGTTTATCAAAATATGACATTACCCCATTACAAGTTTATGAAGCCGTCAATAAAGGAAATTTAAACGTTGGAGGTGATGTCATTGAGAAAAATAAACAAGCTTACGTCGTGAGAGGAATTGGACTTCTTAGCTCAATTAAAGATATTGAGAATATCATCGTGGATGATGCCAATGGAAACCCAGTTTTAGTGAAAAACCTCGCTGATGTTCATGAAGCCGCTATGCCAAGAGTTGGGCAAGTGGGGTTAAATGACAAAGATGACGTAGTAGAAGGAATTGTTGTGATGCGAAAAGGTGAAAACCCGAATGAGATTTTAGCCAACGTAAAAAGTAAAATCACCGAACTGAACGAGCGAATTTTACCTTCAGATGTTAAAATGGAAACGTTTTATGACCGTGATAATCTGATGAATTATACCACTACTACAGTGATGCACAATATGTTCGAAGGAATCATATTTGTAACCTTAATTGTGTTTTTATTCATGGCAGATTGGCGGACAACCGTCACTGTATCCATCATCATTCCGCTTTCATTACTTTTTGCATTTTTGTGCTTGAAATTGAAGGGAATGAGTGCGAATTTACTTTCTTTGGGAGCGGTTGATTTTGGAATTATCATTGATGGAGCGGTGGTAATGGTAGAAGGGATTTTTGTTACCCTCGACCATATTGCCCATAAAAAGGGAATGCAAGCCTACAATAAACTTGCGATCGGAAGTGTAATTAAGAAAACGGGTACTGAATTGGGAAAGGCCATTTTTTTCTCTAAACTTATCATTATTACAGCATTAATGCCAATTTTTGCTTTTCAAAAAGTAGAGGGAAAAATGTTCTCTCCTTTGGCTTATACCTTGGGTTTTGCTCTGTTAGGGGCTTTATTATTTACTTTAACATTAGTGCCTGTTCTATCCCATTTACTCTTGAATAAAAATGTACGGGAGAAAAATAATCCTTTCGTGAATTTTTGGAATAATATGGTTGTAAAAGGCTTTAAGTTGACTTTTGCCCACAAAAAAATCACACTTTTAATCTCCACCTTAGTAATCTGTTTGACTTTTTTTTCGGCTAAGTTTTTAGGAACAGAATTTTTGCCTCAACTCAACGAAGGAGCATTATGGGTTACTGCTGAGTTACCCATGAGTTATTCTCAACAAGAAAGCGTAAAAATGGCACGAATTATCAGAAAAGAACTGGGTGCTTTTCCAACAGTAAAACAGGTACTTTCACAAGAAGGACGTTCAAATGATGGTACCGACCCGAACGGATTTAATTTCTTGCAATTTCAGGTCGATTTAAAACCAAAGGAAGAATTAGTGGGCAAAAGTATTGACCAAATTGTCGCTGATATGGACTTAAAATTAAAGGAATATCAAGGAATAACATATAATTATTCTCAGCCAATTATTGATAATGTTGCCGAAGCCGCCGCAGGGATAAAAGCATCTAATGCTATTAAAATATACGGTGATGATTTGGAGAAATTAGATGTAATTGCCAACCAAGTGATTGCTCAAATCGAAAAAATAGAAGGGATAAAAGATGTTGGAATTCTACGAAATATTGGACAGCCCGAAATTAGTGTTATTTTAGACCGAGAAAAAATGGCTGCCTATGGCGTTACATTATCAGATGCTCAAGCAGTATTAGAAATGGCATTTGGTGGAAAAACTGCAACTCAAAAATATGAAGGCGAAAAGAAGTTTGATGTAAGAGTTCGATATTTGAAAAATTATCGGAAGGACGAACAGGATATGAAAAACCTTAAAGTTCCTACGATTCAAGGCGTAAAAATCCCTCTTAAAGAAATTGCAAGCATTGAGAAAATAACGGGGCCAGCTTTCATTTATCGAGACAATAACAAACGCTTCATTGGCGTAAAATTTTCAGTTCGAGATAGAGATTTAGGAAGTACTATTGAGGATGCTCAGAAAAATATAGCAAAGACAATTCAGCTTCCAACGGGATATACAATTGGTTGGACGGGAGAATTTGAAAATCAGGTAAGAGCAACCAAAAGGTTAGGTGAAATGATACCAATTAGTTTGGTCGGCATTTTTGTTCTATTATTCATCATGTTTGGGAATATAAAAGATTCACTTTTAGTATTAGCCAATGTACCATTTGCTATCATTGGCGGAATCATTGCCCTTCATATAACAGGTATAAATTTTGGGATTTCAGGCGGTGTAGGGTTCATTGCGTTATTTGGGATTTGTATTCAAAACGGGGTAATTCTGATTTCTGAATTTCATAAAAACTTGAGAGAAAAAATGCGGTTGGATATTGCCATTTTGGAAGCCGTAAAAGTTAGAACAAGACCTGTTGTCATGACTGCTCTGATGGCTTCCATTG
Organism: Bacteroidota bacterium; assembly: GCA_040387735.1. Lineage (GTDB taxonomy): Bacteria > Bacteroidota > Bacteroidia > Cytophagales > Spirosomataceae > Arcicella. Next base: position 9,833 of record JAZKDE010000100.1, on the reverse strand, counting down.
GACTATTACCGGCCGCAATCAGTACGGGAATTGGCTCTGAATCTCAAAAACCACTGGCCATTGTAATCATTGGGGGACTCGTTACCGCTACCATTTTAACTTTATTAGTTTTCCCTGTTATTTTCTGGGTCTTCTATCGCAAAACAGCCAATACACAAAGGGAGATATAACTCAACTGGCAGTGGAAATATTTTGTATTTCTTTCGTTGTAACACGCTGATTGATTTTTCACTGGCATATTCAAAAGTGAAAAAGATTCGTACCCGTAATGGATTCGTGTGTATATTTGTATCCAATTTTAGAAAAACTAATGGTTTTAAAAAACTACATAGCACTATTTCTCTTGGCACTCATTAGTGTCAAGACGTTACTGGTGCCTGTGGTTTATTTGGATTTTGAGTTACGGAAAGATTATATCATCCAAAATCTTTGCGAAAACCGCTTTAAGCCTCAATTAAAATGTAATGGTCAATGTTATTTAGCAAAAAAACTTCATAAAATCGCCGAAGAAAACGCTACAAAACAAACAGAAAAGCAAGGCCAAACCATCAAGAAGATTTTGGAGGAAGTTTTTGAAACAACTTCCGTTCTTTCATGCGATTTGGCGTTTAATGTTATCGTCCTTAAATCTACCTTCTTCTATAAATTACCGAATTATCATAATTTCACTACCCCTCTCTTTCACCCTCCGTGCTTCGCATAGGTCATTGATGACCTATTTTAGGGCTTATTATGCTCTCTTCAATTTTAATGTTTAATGTTCGATGAATAGTATTTAGGGTATTTTTTACCTGAATATTAGGCATTGAGTATTGACGTATCTTTCCTTTTCTTGGGTTTTAAAATCCAATCAAATATTCTATCTAAAAAATGAAAACTAATAAAATTTTATCAGTCATAGCCGTACTTGGCATTCTCTCTTTTTCAATTATTTCATGTAAAAAAACGGAAGAAATCAACCCAAATGATAAGAATTCTATCTCCCTTTACTTCGGTAACCGAGTTGGGAATAGTGATTTAGTTTTGGGTACGGGATCATATAAAAATGCTTCAGGAGAAGACTTTACGATAACAACCCTCAATTATTTTATCTCAAATATCTCCTTCAAAAAAAGCGATGGTACAGTGGTAAAATTTCCGAACAATTACTTTTTAGTTCGTCAAGCAGATGCCACTACATTAGAAACTGTATTAAAAGATATTCCCGTTGGTGATTATAAAGAGGTAACTTTTATGGTGGGGGTAGATAGTCTGAAAAGTATTTCAGATGTAAGTCAGCGTATAGGCGTACTCGACCCAACTTCTTATTCCAACGATAATATGTATTGGGCATGGAATTCGGGATATATTTTTACAAAAATTGAAGGTATTTCATCGGTAGCACCGACCAATTCGGCAGGACTAAAGAAATTTGAATATCATGTTGGCGGTTTTGGTGGCAGGACATCGGTTACCAAAAGTAATCTTCGTACCGTTACTTTAGCACTACCTGATTTAGCGACAGTTCGTACTAATATTGCTCCAGAAGTTCATGTTTACGTTGATATAGCAAAAGTTTTTGATGGTGTCACAACCCTTAAATTAGCAACTACAACTCTTGTTCATGGTATTGATGCGGCTGTGCCAATAGCGAATAATGTAGCAAAAATATTTTCGGTTAATCATGTCCATAACGATGTTCAGTAATTAAAGTGTTAGCCCGAAAAGAATTGGCAATGTGGTTGGAAGGAACAGGAATCGTCCTTCCACCACCTCCAACATTTGGAGAAAGAATGAAAGAATTGTTAGAATTACGTTCTGAAAGGAAGTTTCAACGGGTTTTTCTACTGCTTCATTTAGTCACAGTTATAATATTAATCGGTGGTTTACTCTGGAAAATGTACTTAGTTTAATCTCAAAAAGCCTCATTCTTAATAGGAGTGAGGTTTCTCTTTCATCATGGAAAAATTCAAACTGGTATTTATAGAACAACGTTCCAACCCGTCAACGATAAGCACAAGTTGGAACGTTATTTTACAAATAATATTAATATTTTGTTGTAGTGCCTGTTCTAAAATAGAACAGGTTTCCGTTCAGCCAGATAAGCTGTTTGTTGCTCCCGAAAATTTCCCAAAACCTACATATAATTTGGAAAAAAATCCAATTACTCAAGAAGGTTTCGACTTAGGGAAAAGTCTATTTTATGAAGGTTTGCTCTCTCGGGATGGTACTATTTCCTGCGGAGAATGTCACCGTCAAGACTATGCTTTTACCCATCACTTGCACGATTTGAGTCATGGAATTGATAATCAAATAGGATTAAGAAATGCTCCTGCACTTGAAAATTTGGCCTGGGTACAAACCTTTGGTTGGGACGGTGGCGTATTTGATTTAGACCTTTTTTCTATTTCTCCAATAGAAAATCCCGTTGAAATGGACGAAAAAACAGGAAACGTTCTCGAAAAACTTCGCAAGACTACCAAATATCCGCCGATGTTTAAAAATGCGTTTGGAACAACAGAGATTACTTCCGAACGATTTTTGAAAGCACTTTCACAGTTTATGTTGGCATTAGTTTCTGTGAATTCTCGGTACGATAAATATAATAGAAAAGAAGAAGGAGCCACTTTGTCCGAAACGGAATTGACTGGAATGGTAGTTTTTAAGCAAAAATGTTCGTCGTGTCATGCAGGCGAATTATTTACCGATGGCAGTTTTCGGAATAATGGTTTACCGCCCACAGAACGTTCTCAGTCAATTATTACCATTGTGAATGGGGAGAAAAAAGTGTCCATAGTTCCAGTTTACGACGATGGAAGAGCCAGAGTTACCGAGCAACCGCAAGATAAAAATAAATTTAAAGTACCAAGTTTACGAAATATCGAAGCATCCAGACCGTATATGCACGACGGACGTTTTCAAACCTTAGAGGAAGTGTTGAATCATTACAGTAGTTCGGTTACGAATACCCAAAATCTTGACCCACTTTTACAACAGAACGGGAAATTAGGGATTTCGTTATCAGATACTGAAAAAACTCAAATTATCGCTTTTCTTAAGACTTTGACCGACCGTAAATTTCTGGAAGACAAACGATTTACACCCAATTGAAAATGAAAAAACATATCATTATAGTTTTTTTGATTTATCTTTTTTTAGACAATCAAAAAACATTTGCTTGTGACCTTTGCGGATGCGGAAATGGAGGCTCTTTTTGGGGAATAATGCCACAGTCGCACAAAAGTTTTTTTGGAGTACGCTATGGGTATCGTAGTTATGATACACACTTGAATTTATTAGGGTCACAAACCCACGAAGATTTTTGGAAAACTGAACTATGGGCAAGGTTTTATCCAGTAAAAAAAATACAAATCTTGGCTTTTATTCCTTATAATTTCAATAAGCAAACAATTATTAAGACAGGAAAACAACTTGATACACAAGGACTTGGCGATGCTTCGGTTTTGGTAAATTATAATTTAGTCAACACTTTAACTGATACTATTCCTCGTAAATTTCATCATAATTTATTAGTAGGTGGTGGTGTAAAATTACCCACGGGAAAGTTTCAGTTTGATTATTTGAGTAATGACGAAGTGGCAAATCCAAACTTTCAATTAGGAACAGGAAGTACTGATTTTACCGCAAATTTATTTTACACTATGCGGTACAAAAAGTGGGGATTCAATTATGATTTTTCGTATAAAATCAACACGCAAAATTCGAATGAGTATCGCTTCGGGAATCGGATAAATAGTAATATTTCAGCTATTCGTTTTGTCAATATTGGTTCGGATTTAATGCTAATTCCCAATTTAGGTATTTCTTATGAAAATTCTGCATTAGATGTTAAATCAGGAATTAAAAATAGTATAACGGGTGGAGAAACCCTTTTCGGCAGTTTTGGCATGGAAACTTATTTCAAGAAGTTGTCAGCGGGAATAAATTACCAAAGCCCAATTACTCAGAATTTATCCAACGGAGAACTAAGGGCTAATAATCGTTTAAATATTCATTTTACAATAATGATTTAAGACTTGAAAATTTATCAAACTGTCATTTGTACTTCTAAAACCTTTTGCTTTGAGTATTAATGATAGTTGAATTAATGCCTGTTTATAACAATCAAAAATTAATTAGATGAAGAAAGTCAATAAGACGGAATTCTAATAATGGCAGTTTATATAACTGCGGTTTAATTGCGAAAGACTAATTTTTGAATTATAAACAGGCAACTTATTGGTATTGAAGCGTATTATCAAGATGTTAATACGTAAAAGATAGCCCAGCCCAAAAAGACAATTAAGCACGCCCAAAGCCACGAGGGAATACTTTTGGGCGACTCACTACCGTCAATCAAAAATTGTTTTTGATTACCTTTTCCGTACGCATTTATCATAATCGGCTGCACACCATCGATTATGTCATGCTCGTTTAAACCTTCAATTGCTATTGCAGGACCGTTTCTGACAGTGAAATTAATGCGTTTTATTCCTTCTTTGCCCGTGGGGTCTTTACTGATAATTTTGAGAATATGCTCCCCGTCAGTTAATTTGCGGGTATCAAGTTCAAACTTTACTGGTGCTTCAAATTCCCCGATTGGGACTTTGTCATCATCCATAAAAAGGACAACTTTACTTCTATGTTCCATTTTATTCAAAAGTTAGAAAGGTTCTTTTGATGTGAGATTCTTCATTTTCGCCTGGTTTTATAAGCCATTTTATAGCGAAAAATAACGAAATGACGGTGATTGCGACTGTAGCCCAAACAATGACGTAATCCCAATCACTTTCAGGACCCGCTCCGTGAGCGATTCCACGTAATATTTTGGGTTGCTGTTTTTCACAAGCATCGCAAGCAAAAGATAGCCGTTGCATGAAAAAGAACAGCGTGAAAAGAATGATTGTTTTCATTTTCTTGATTGTTAACTATTATTGAACAGCCTTCGCTGATTTTACAACTTCCATAAGTTTTTTTACTTCTTCGGGTGTTACTTTCCGAGCATTATTGCCCCAACTACTTTTTTCGTGGTTCATAATGGCGGTAATTTCTTCGGGTTTTAATTTGTTATTAGTACCGACTGCTGGCATAACACCGTATTCTTCTCGGGCATTATAGCCATTCATAATGATGTTTACCATCAATTCTGGGTTTTCATCAAGGACAATTTTACTGCCCTTTAAAGGAGGGAAAGCTCCTTTCAGACCTTCGCCATTGGGTTGGTGGCAACTTTGACAATTGGCTGCGTAAAGAGCTGCTCCGTCTAAACCTCTATCGGAATTATCTCCTTTTTCGGCTATTTTTTTATCTTTTTTGTATAAAAACTCGGGTGTTTCAGTGCCATCTGGTAAAGCTACTTGCTTCAAGGATTGTAGATAAGCTACTAATTGTAAAGCCTTTTCAGTTGCTACAACTTTTCCCGTTTTTCCGTCCATAAATTCAGCGGGAACATTTACAATAATATCGGCTGGATTGGGTTTTTCTTTAATTTCAAATAACCATGGGTGTGCCGCCATCACTGATTGTTGCACGACGGCACGAGGATTGTATAGGTGAAGTAAATGCCAATCTATGCTTGGTTGACGAACTCCAATATTGGTTAAATCTGGTCCTGTTCGCTCCGTTCCCATGAGTGTTGCGGTGTTTTGGAAAAAACTGGTACGGGTAATACCTGCGTAATCGGCGGCAATATTTGGCCGGTCGCCCCACATTTTATCCATTTCCACATTGCGGACTTGTTGAGAATGACAGCCCACACAGCCTTCGCTGATGAATACTTTTTTGCCCGCCATTTCGTCGTCCGTCAAGGCGATACTATTAGGCAAGGGTGCATTATTATTCTGATTTTCTACCGCTGGGAATATCGCTACGAACAACATCAAAAGCGTAAAAAGAGCTGCTGCGGATAGAAATAGTTTTGTGTGATTATTGAAAAATTCCATTGTCGTATCTTTATATTAAGCTTGTTTTACCGTTGAATTTAAAATTGCAAAAACCTCATCTTCAACACTTAATGATTCTTTCGTATATAGCATTTTGTAAAAATTATACGCCAAAACAAGGTGAGAAAGCCACATCATAGAGCCTCCAATTGCTCGCCATAACCAATATGGAGCCATCAAAATGACGCTATCTATGAAGGGTTTACCTTCCGCCCATGAAAGACCTTTGAGTGTTCCACCAATCATTAAAGGAATGGTATAAAACTGTAAGCCGACCAATGCTAACCAAAAATGAACTCCCACCATCAACTGAGGTGGTTCTTTTCCTGTAAGTCTTGGTACAATAGCATAAATTCCCGCAAATAAAATGAAGGTGATAATACCATACATCGTGATGTGTGAGTGTGCAATGGTGAAATCTGTGAAGTGCCAGAGTAAATTTGTAGAACGAAAAGCCTCAGCCGTTCCTTGATACGACCCAGTGAAATAATAGATAACGCCAACCAAGAAAAACGGTAAAGAATAACTACTCGACACTTTGTTCCAACCGCCTTTAAAAGTCATCAAAAAGTTAATTGTTCCAGACGTCACGGGAATCAACATTCCTACACTTCCCACAATTGCAGTTGTTTGTAACCACCAAGGTAAAGCACTAAAAACAAAGTGGTGGGTACCAATAAGTGTGTAAAAAAGTATTTGAGTCCAAAAAGCTAAAACGCCCAAACTGTAAGAGTAAATGGGTTTATTGAATTGCTGAGGAAGAAAATAATACAACAACCCCAAACAAAACATCATAAACCAAAGTCCAACGGCTTGGTGCATATAAAACCCTTGTAGGATGGTTTCACCGATGCCATTTTGCCAAAAAGGAAGGTAAGAGACGATGGCAATAATGGGTAAGAAAATAACCGCAGAAGTAATATACCAGTTCGAAATATAGATTTCTTTGGTTTTGCGTTGGGCAATTGTTCTAAGATAATTTACCATGCTTAACACCAAACCAATTGCGAATAGAGCCATGATTGGCCACACATATTCACGGTATTCGCCACCGCCATTATTGATGCCCGCCATTAGCGAGATTGTTCCTAAAAAATGGGAAGTATTGATAAAAATTAAGGAATACCAACCCATTTTAATATTTGCCAAGGAATTATTACCAACCATTGGTACTACATAATAACCCAAACCAAGCATTCCTAAAGAAGCCCAACCCCAAAAAACTAAATTTGTATGTATCGGTCGTAATCTACCGAAACTTAACCAACTAAATGAGTCAACATCTGGAGCAATGAATTTAATACCTACGTATTCTCCGACACTTGTTCCCAAAACCAACCAAAAGATAGCCGAACCTAAAAAAGCCAAGACTAATTGAGTCAGTTTTGGGTCAATTTTTGGACGGGGAATCGGGTTTTTCTTGGTGGAAAAAAGGTGTATTTCTTCTTCAATTCTGATATTATTGAGTAAGCCTTTTTCATCAAGCGATTGAATATTACCTGCTAATTCCGTATTTTGTAACTGAAAAGCCAAGGCCTTTTTCCGACTTTCTAACAAGGCTAAATCTATAATATTTTCCTTATTTGCCAAACTCGCCACAATAGCTTGCGCTTCTTTTTTTATTTTAGCATTTCGGGTGTTATTAAGGATATTTTTAATTTTTCCGACCAATACGAAGAAGGCAACTAAAAGCGGGATGAACAGTAAAACCAGCGTTATCATTACGCCAGGTTGCGTAAATAAGGTTTCCCGTTTGGCAGGAGCAACTTCCTGAGCCATTGATAAAAAAGGAGCGAATACCATGATAAAAATCAGGCCGCTCGTTGGCAATCCTGAATTTATATTGCTCTTATTTAGATTTTTAGTGGTACTAATCAATACTTCAACCTGTTCGAGATTGAGATTTTCAAATAGCCTTTTATCAAATATTGGTGATGATTTATGAACAAAATCACGGCTAATTTTTGTGATGCTAAGAGCGGTTCTCAAGGCATAAATCAATAAGGGTATCGTAACTAAAAGGAATAAAAGAATTGCCCCCAAATCTGTCCCTTTAAAGGGTATCCCACTATTTTTCGATTGAGCCAAAACGGCTTCCGAAAAATAAAACAACATTGCTGTAAACAGCCACATTGTTTTTTGAGTTGTCATTGTCTTCATATATTTTGCATTAAAAATTGATGCACAAATTTACCTCTGACTTCACTCAACTATGTTTTCATTAGTAACACATATATAGCACATATCAATTATAATAATAAAATATTGCACAATATTGATATAAATCATAGCACAAATAATACAAATTCAATATTAAGTAAATGTTTAAAAGCCCAAAAACATCGTCATTATTGGCGATACTTTTGGGCTTTTAAATAAATTTTAGTCCGATAGAAAGACTACATTTAATCTTTTCTGAATTATTATTTTCTCATTTTGAATGTCTAATTTTTAAAATATTCAACAACTAAAGATGACCAGGTGCTTTCTCATTTTATTCTTAATTTAGGATAATTTAAACGTTCAATTATTTCTCTTTCAATGCTACAAGAATGTTTTGTTTGTTAATAAAACCAGTTTTTGACCAAACCATTTTTTTATTTTTATAGAGAGATAAAGTTGGTAAGGTACTAATTTTTAGCTTTTTACACAATTCCTGATTATCATCTGCATTTATCCGAAGGACGACAACTTTATCGGTATTTTCTTTGGAAATTTCATCCAAAAACGGTTTCATTTTTTGGCAAGGGCCACACCAGTCAGCATAAAAATCTACCAAAACTAATTTATCAGAATTTAGTTCTTCTTCAAATTTTGTCTTACTCATTCCTGCAACTTTCGGAGCTTGACTTTCAGTCGTTTCTGGCAAGTTATCAACTCGCCATTTCATAATTCCGCCGTCAAGTTCATAGACTTGTGTAAATCCTTCCGAACGCATTTGATTTGCCGCCGACGAACTTCTTCCGCCACTGAGACAATAGACAAAAATGGGTTTCGATTTATCTAAAGTTGATATTTCTTGACTAAAATCGTTACTATTCCAGTCAATATTTTTGGCATTTACCAAGTGTCCTTTTGAAAACTCATCGGGCGTTCTCACATCCACAATAGGAGCATTTGGCAATGCTTTAATTTTATCAGAAAATGCTTTTGCCGATAGAGTAGTATCGTTATTTTGAGAGTTTCCGCTTTTACAATTATTGAGTAAAATAGAAAAGGTAATTCCAAATATTATTATGTAAAATTTCATAAAAATGAGTTGTAATTATTTAATTATAAATCGTTTAACTTTGTCTTATTATTTATTTTTCGTATAGTTGTTAGAATAAAATCCGAAATAAAATAACCCGTTAACATTCCATAGGGTATCATGACTTGCCAATTAGATTGGATAATACACTTTCCCGAAGTACAACCTACATCTTTCCAGTAAAAATAACCTCCAATTCCTCCTAAGACAGAACCGAGTATAATCCATTTATATTCACTTAATTTCTTCATAATAAACATATTTATTTTTGTTATTATCAATTTTTTCGTAACTGTAATACTGCATCCCTTCGTGATTTTTTTGGCTTAAGAAAATCAACTATGATAAGTATTATTTAGTATTTTAAACTTCGGATGTAAAGTTCAGTCTTTGCAAATACATTTTCAGTGATATATGTTACAGTTGGTGGTTTTGCCCCATTTGCGGGTTCCGAGTATTCCTTACGAAGGAACACAAAATGGCAAATTACTGTTTGGACATTGAACTATTATCCCTCAAACCGTGGAAGAGTTATTTGCATATTTCAATCGTTACAATCATCTCACAGAAGATGCCATTCATGCCATTTCTGAAATTTGCAAACCAATAATTATCAAAAAGAATAAAGATTTACAATCTATTGGACATACTTGCCGAACTAT
>JAZKDE010000099.1:0-46037 GCA_040387735.1 Bacteroidota bacterium | reverse complement strand
ATTTTCAAACGCAATGGGTTTACATCGCTGATATTGTCATTATGGGATTTGGAGCGTTGGGCGTAATTCAGAGTGTGGTGGATAAACGAAAAATCCGTTGTGCGTGCTTGGGTTCAGTATTTAATTTACCCATGAGTACCGTAACCATTGTCGAAAATTCGTTGATGGTCTTGATTGGAATAGTCTTGTTAAACTTGTAGAAAATAGGGTTTTGAACGGAAATGCTAATTCTCAACCCCAATGAATTATCAATCACTTAAAAATAAATTATTATGAAAAAGAATCTAATGTTATTCGTCATTTTATTGGTTTCAGTAATCACTTTTGCGGATTCACCCAAGCCGCAAACCGTCAAAATCAAAACTTCTGCCATTTGCGAAATGTGCAAAGAACGCATTGAAAAAAAGTTGGCATTTACCAAAGGGGTAACCGACGTGAATTTGGATGTTGAAAGTAAAGACAAAGTGGTAACGGTAATGTTTAATCCAAAGAAAACATCGTTAGAAAAAATAAAAAAGGCAATTTCAGAAGTTGGTTATGATGCCGATGTGGTAGTAGCAGAAACGGCTGGATATGATAAATTACCAGGTTGTTGCAAGAAAGGTGGGGGAATGTGATAAATTGATTTTCGATTTAGGATTTGGGATTTTATTGTTGTAAATCCCAAATCTCAAATCGAAAATTTAAGCTAACATTCCTAATAAAGAAGAAAGCTTATCTTTTAAGTCTTTTCTATCAACGATAAAATCAAGGAAACCGTGTTCAAGTACGAATTCGGCACTTTGGAAACCTTTTGGAAGGTCTTTTCCAATCGTTTCACGGATTACTCTTGGGCCCGCAAATCCGATTAGCGCACCCGGTTCAGAGATATTAAAATCGCCTAACATGGCATAGGAAGCCGTTACTCCGCCCGTAGTTGGGTCAGTTAAAAGTGAAATGTACGGAATTCCCGCTTCTGCCAATAGGGCTAATTTTGCCGAAGTTTTCGCCATTTGCATTAACGAAAATCCTGCTTCCATCATTCTGGCACCGCCCGAACGAGAAATCATTAAAAATGGAATTTTATGTTCTAAAGCATAATCAATTCCTCTCGCAATTTTCTCTCCTACGACAGAACCCATCGAACCGCCGATAAAAGAAAAGTCCATTGCCGAAATCACAATGTCTTTATCATCCATCTTTCCGTAGGCCGTTCTTACGGCATCTTTCAAGCCCGTTTTCTTTTCAGTTGCTTTGATACGATCTGGATATTTTTTGGTATCCACGAAGCTCAAAGGGTCACCTGATGACAACATTGCATCAAGTTCGGTATATTTTGTTTGGTCAAAAAGTAGCTCAAAATACTCCTGAGAGCCTATTTTTTCGTGATAACCGCAATTTGAACAGGTATAAGCTAAAAGACGATGCTCACGGGTGTGCATTGCTTTTTTGCAAGATGGGCATTGATACCAAAGTCCATCGGGGGCTTCACGTTTTGATTCTGTGGGGGTTAAGATACCCTTATCTTTTCTGGTAAACCAAGACATATTTTTGGTGGTTTGGGTATTAATTGTTAGTTGTAAGGGTTTGGCAATTAGGGCTTTATGTTATTGGACTTTGCTCTAATTTACTCCTTAGTGATGAATAACAAATAACGGATAACAAATAACAGGTTGCAAAGATAAGCTAAAAAAGAGATAATGATAAAAAATGGAAAAGGTAAGTAATGAAAAATAAGAATATTTCAAGTTCTTACGATTTCAATACTTACCTTTTTAGCTTAATTTTGGGTTATTTTAAATAAACAGCCTTACGAACAATCGTTTCTTGGCCCGCTTGCATACGAATTAAGTACGTTCCTCCAACGAAACGAGAAAGGTCAATAATTTGATTCAATTCTCTACCAACACCTTGGAATTCCATAGAAGAAACTTCATTTCCAGACATTGTACCCACAGAAAGAGTTAAATTGCCAATCTGTTTTTCAAATTTGGCAGTTAGCAGAAACTGTCCAGAAACACTCGGATTGGGCATTAATTTCAATTCTGTTTGTTCAACGGTAGGTTCACTAGCTAATGGTTTTGCTACTTGAGTTGGTCTTGGATTATTACCTTGAATATTCAAATTGTCAATTGACCATCCCCAACCGTAGCCACCTGCATCAGCTAACATTCTGAAGCGAACCAAAATTTGGTCTCCACCTTTAAAATCGCCCGATTGTAACATATTAATAACCCGAGGCTTATATAAACTGGCATCTGGAATAGCCAAGGAATTTCCGTTGGCATCTAAATTACTGTCCCAAGTTTTTCTCCAAGTAGTTTGGGCATTACAATCCCAACCATCTTGAAACCAAATCCACGTTTTCCCACCATCTTTTGAGCCTTCTACGATAACGTAATCATAAAAATTTCTATTAACAGCTCCATTGGTTTGGAAAAGTATACCGTCGTCACCAGGTTCAACCAAGGCAATTTCATCGAAATAAATATTTGCGGTATCACTTCTTAAAATAATTGGTTTCAATAAACTTACAGTAGAATTAGTGTATTTATCCGTTGTGCTATTTGGGTAATTATTTTCGGAACCATCTGCATAAGGGTGGTCAGATTGAAGTGAAGTACCCGCATTTAAACTGTTTCCAAATGCTTTCACTGCAAATCCTTTCAAGAAGAAATCCTCCTTCGGAGTGGCTTCAAAATCAGTAGTATATTTACTAACCGCACTCAAAATTTTCTGAACTTGAATGTCGTAGAAGCCAGTTTTAGGTGAAATGACTTTATTTTTAGCTTTACTTTTATCCACTACAACGATGCGGTAAGATATTTTTTCACCACCTTTCAGACTAAGTGAAGTAAAATCGAAAGTCCCCGTAAAACTATTTCCAAAGCCACCAGAAATTAATTCGATGGCCGTTCCTCTTTTCAATCCAAATGAAGGTAGTATTTTTCCGTCTATTTGATATTCCACGTAAACCGTATCAACTCCAATATTATCTGTTGCCGTTAAATCGGGTAGTGTTATTTTGGTATCCGATGGAAAAATAGAAGATAAATTATTCGCAAAAGATACATCAGGTTTAGTGGTATCCGCTCCGACTTTAAACTTGTACGGCGTTTCAAAACTAACCGTAGAAGTACCAATTTTCGTTACGATTGTTTGTGGTGCTTGTGCTGGTGTTATCATCTTACGTCCTGCATTGTCTTCAGCCGTAAAATAATAGGAAATTACCTTTTCTTTTCCGTCGGTTGGTAAAGTAAAAGTATAATCGTCAGATATTCCTTTTCTGGTTAATTTAACCTCCGTTGGGGAAGCTTTAACGTCTCCCAAACTATAAAATAGCTTTACCGATTCTGGCTTGTAAGTAGTGTCGCTATATATTTTTACATCAAAAGTTATTGGCTTCGTTAAATCTTCTAAATCGGTATATCTTTTGTGAGTAATTGAAGAGCCAGTCCAGCCCATTTCTCTAAAAAATGCTAAAACGATTGGACCAGGATTGGCATTCACTTCGCCATTGTCACCAAATGGAGTCATTGTGGCGTTGATTGTGCCTGTTTTATAAGTAGTTTCATCTAAATGGCTATAACTTGAACCCGCCGAATACGCTCCTGGTACATACAAACGCCCAGGAATTGAGTCATTGGATTTCAAAATATCAGGAGAGTTAATATAAAGACTACCGCCAGTTAATGCTTTATAAAGTGCCGTTGAAGGGTTTTTGAAAACATCAGTATTAAGTAATTTTTGGTTTGTTGCATTTTCTGCAAAATGGTCAAAAATATACGGAATTCCTCCACTGGTAACAATGCCTTGAGTCGGGTCACTATCAAGAGGTCTTAAAGACCCAAAAAAACCTAAACCATGCCCAATTTCATGAAGCACAGTTGATACAAAATCCTGACGATTTTTAGGAGGATTACCATCAGTTCCTAAATACCAGTTAAAATCAGCATTGAACCGAGCGACAATATCAGGGTCACTCCCATTAAGTTCTTTGTGAGCCATTTTTTCGGCCATGGCAATTGGGTAGTAAGTAAAGGCTTTGTTCGCTCCCGCAAAATCACGGTAAAGTGAATTTGCTGATGCAGACCCCAATACGCTTCTCCCCAAACTTTCCCAACGGGCGGTTAAACGAATTGGTACATCTGAAACCAGAATAGACTGCCAAATATCCACCGCTCTCTGAAATGCGGCTTGGGCATCAACGGGAAAGTCAACGTAGGTTACGATGAATTTCGAGCGGTCAGCTTGAGGGCGTGCGTTTTTATCGAATTTACGGAGATACTCAATGGGAGGCGGTACGTAAGTACGCTGATAAGGCTTTGAAAAATCGGGTATGGGACATTCTATAACTATACCAGGTATAGAATAAGTATCCAGTTTTTTTTGTCCATAGCTAAGTCCATAACAGAGCATTAATACAGCGGAGAGGAAAAGTTTTTTCATGGTAAGTAGTGAAAACATTGAGCAGTATCGTAATATTAAGACAGGTTTTGTTGAGGAAAGGTTGCCTTAATAACTACATAACGATAAATATAACGATTGGATTTTGATTCTGTAAAAAAATCAATAAAAAACCTTCCTGAGTATTTATCAGGAAGGTTTTTGTTTTTCGAGAAATGATTTCTAAATCAATCACTTATTGGAATTAATATCCCGGGTTTTGTTGCCCTGTAAGTGCTGGATTAGCTTTTATTTCACGGTCTGGAATTGGTAATAATGCTTGATTATCGTTCCAGTTTGTCAATGTTTTTGAGGCTCTACCAGTACGAACTAAATCAAAGAAATAATGTCCTTCCAGTGCTAACTCTAATCTCCTTTGTAGGAAAATCTCATCTTTTAATTCTTGTCCAGCTAAAGTTGTTGCGACAGCGGTTAAGCCCGCACGGGTACGAATTTGGTTTACTAAAGTTAATGCTTCAGCAGTATTTCCCAATTCAGCTAATGCTTCGGCTTTGTTCAATAATACTTCGGCGTAACGGAATACAATTGGAAAATCTGTTCCGTTGATACGGTAATATTTCAACTGAACGTCATAAGAAGTTGTCAAAATACGACGGGTGTCGGTTAGAGCATAAGCCGCCGTTAACGTTGGAGAAGGACGAACTTCATTACGTCCACCCAATTGAGATGAAAATAAGAAGAACGCAAGTGAATTACTATTGGTTGTCTCGAAATTCAATTCCCAAATGCTTTCTTTGGTATTTTGTACTGAGAATATACTTTGAAATGGAGTTACCAAAGCGTACTGATTTAACGCCTGAATTTGATTGGCTACCGAAACAACCGTTGAATAATCTTTTTGGTACAAAGCCGCACGACATTTCAATGCCAAGGCAGTTCCTTTGGTTACTCGTCCTTTATTAGAAGTTAACAAGTCGGGAAATGCAGCGTCAATGTCGGCATAGATTTGCTTATACACCTCAGTTGCTGAATTTTTGGAGATATTTAATCCATCAAGAGAAACCGTTGGTTCGGTAATAATTGGAACTCCTCCCCACCATCTTACCAAATTGAAATAGTTTAAGGCCCTCATGACACGTGCTTCTGCTACAATTTGCTTCTTTTCAGTATCAGAGAAACTCCCATCTTGAACGTTTGGCGTTGACTTAATGACAATATTGTCTCTTAAAATGGTGTTATAAATCCGAATCCACATATTGGTGACAGACGCATTATTCGTTAAAATAGAGCGATTGGAAATTTCACTGAAATCTCCAAAAGTACCAGTCCAGCGTAAATTACCACCTTGAAGGTCGGGTAGTAATTGGTAACGAGTGCCAAGATAATCGGCTGATTGAAGTCCATTATAGGCTCCATTCATGACAGCTCTTGCCGTTGCGGCGTCTTTAATATCAGTTGTTACTTGACTTTGTGGTTCTTGAACAAGCACTTGCTCGCAGGCAGTTAGCCCCAACACAAAAGCACTTATGATTAGTATTTTATATTTATTCATGTTCGTATAATCTTTTTGAAATTAATAATATGTTTAGAATCCGATATTCACCCCAAAAGTATAAGTTCTGGCTTGCGGAAAAGTCAAGAAATCTGTCCCTTGAGCTGCGTTGGCAGTCGTATTTCCTGTACCCGAACCAATAGCGACATTGCTGGTGTTGAAAGTACTAACTTCAGGATCCATTCCTTTGTAGTTCGTGAATGTTAACAGATTTTGTGCTTGAACATAAAATCTGATTTTATCAACTTTGATTTTGTTGGTTAAACTTCTTGGAACGGTGTAACCAAATATTAAATTTTTCAAACGCATATACGAACCATCTTCTACAAAGAGGTCAGATACTCTTCGGTTATTGTTAGGGTCACCCCAAACCGCTCTTGGTACAGTTGTATTTGTATTTGTTGGAGTCCAACGATTTAAAACCGCTTCGGTTTGTCCAAAAACACTGTTCATTCCTTCCGAGAAGTTACGAGTGTAATTTAGAAGTTTATTACCCGAAACGAATTGGAAGAATATTCTTAAATCGAATCCTTTGTAAGTGAAATCATTGGAAATACTACCAAAGAATTTTGGTTGAGCTGACCCTAAAATTGCTTGGTCATCACTGGTAATACGTCCGTCTCCGTTAATATCCACAAATTTTATATCACCAGGTTTTGTACTTGCTGATTGATAAATGGTTCCGCCTGCGGCTTTAGCGGCGGCATTAGCAGCATCAATTTCTTCCTGAGTTTGGAAAATTTTATCAACTTTATATCCTCTAAAAGCACCCAATGCTTCGTCTTGTGCAACCCAACTACCAAATCCTGCGGCGAATGGATTACCAAAAATCTTTTTAACTAAGTTCTCATTAGCGGTGATATTAATATTTGTTATCCAGTTGAAATCTTTTCCTTTGATATTTTCAGTGGTGATGGCGAATTCAAATCCTTTGTTTTGCATTTCTCCAAAGTTCTGTAACACCGTTGTAAAACCAGATGTTGAAGGAATGTTAACATTTAGCAATAAGTCTTTGGTATATTTGAAGTAATAACCCGCCGAAAGTGTGATTCTATTTTTGAGTAACCCAAGGTCAATCCCAACTTCAGATGTGGTAGTAGTTTCCCATTTCAAGGCATTGTTTGCCAATTGACTTGGTGTCAAAGCAGCTTGTAATTGATACGCACTTCCCGAACCCAATAAACCACGTGAGCCAAAATTTGGAATTTCCGAGTTTCCTGTTACGCCAAAACTTCCTCTAATTTTTAAGTCGCTAACAACCGCAACTTCATCCATGAATTTTTCTTTGTTTACACGCCATGCCGCCGAAACAGATGGAAAATATCCCCACTGGTTGTCTTTACCAAAACGTGACGAAGCATCCGCTCTGAATACTCCTTGCAGCAAATATTTGCCGTCATAGTCATAACTCAAACGACCGTAATAGGAAACTAATCCCCACGAGTTTCCGTCAGAACCCGCATCGGTTTTAGTTGCTCCCGCTGATAGTTTTTTGATTGAGTTGCCTGGAAATCCCGTTGCTGAACCATAAACAAAGTCATAAGCTGATTGCTGATAGTCAGCCCCTGCGGTCACAATGACATTGTGAATGTTTTTGAGGGAATAATTGAACGTAAAATAATTACTTGTGCTTAAATTCAACGCTCCACCACTGGTAGCTGTACCCGAACCGTTTAATCCAGAAGCAGCATTAAGCGTATTTGGTAAAAATCTATCATCCTTAAAAGTAACTTGGTCAATATTCCAAGATGATTTGAATTTTAATCCTTTTATGATTTCTACATCTGCACTAAGACCTCCTAATAAACGGCCAAAAGTTGTTTGGTTATATGGTTCATAAGCGGCTGCAACGGGGTTTTCCGTTGAAGAAAGTACGTCTTTTCCGTAAGAACCGTTGGAAAATCTAACGGGAATGTCCGATGCCATCAAAATAGCCGTACTCAATACTCCGTAAATGTTATTATCATTGTTGATACGATTAGAATAGCCGTAAGTATAGCCTAATTGAGCACCAATTTTTACTCTTTTACTCACTTGGTTATCAACGTTGATTCTACCCGTGTATCTCTTATAATCCGAACCAACAATAATCCCTGATTGGTCGAAAATTGAGCCAGAAGCAAAGAATGTGGTTTTTTCATTCCCACCTCTTGCCGAAATGTCATACTGCTTAATTGGGGCAGTTCTAAAAATTTGGTCTTGCCAATTAGTACTATTTGCTTTAGTTGGGTCTTTAAATACATCAACGGTTCTGATTCCTCTTGCTTTTTCTTGGTCAGAATTTACGTAGAATAATTTACCACTTGTATTTTGGTCAACGTAAGCATTTGCATCTGCTGAGTAAAAAAATGCGGCCGCATCAGCTGGAGAAGCCCATGAAGCAGTACCTGTACCAAAAGCTGGAGTTGTAAGGTTACCGCTTGCATCTGTAACCCCGTAGCGATTAATTACCATTTCTTGCAACAATTTAGTTTCCTCAGCACCCGAAATGCTTTTTAACGTGGTATTGTATTTTTGGGAACTACCCGCTGAATAATTAAAGTTGATTTGAGTTTTCCCAGCCTTTCCTTTTTTCGTAGTAATCAAGACAACACCATTGGCGGCACGAGAACCATAAATAGCCGAAGCCGCTGCATCTTTCAAAATGTCAATTGATTCAATATCAGACGGAGGAATGTCATTAAGAGCATTCGTTGTTTGGTTTCCAAAGCCTAATTGTGAAAAACTACCCGTGTTAATTGGAATTCCATCAACAACGTACAATGGCTCATTACTCGCCGTAATTGAGCTACCACCACGCAAACGAACATTTACACCACCGCCTGGAGTTCCCGAGCTTGAAGTTACCAGAACACCCGCTGCACGCCCTTGCATTGCTTGGTCAAGACCAGTAACTGGTATGTCTCTAATGCTTTCGCTTTTGATAGTTGATACTGAATAAGTGGCTTTACTTTTAGCTTGTGTTCCATAACCCACAATTACTACTTCTTCCAAATCAGTAGCGGCTGAACGCAAAACCATATTGATTTCCGATTTAGCTCCTACTGTAACATCCTGTGCTGTGTATCCCACAAAACTAAAGGCTAATTTTGCCGTGTTGGGAACACTAATTTTGTACGCTCCATTTGAGTCAGTGGTTACGCCACGGGTCGTTCCTTTGACAGTAACGCTCACTCCTGGTAGGGCTGAGCCATCTTCTGAGGAAACAACTTTCCCCACGATGACTCTTTCTTGTGCAATTATCTGGAATAGTGTGGTTAGCAATAATCCGATAATCATTAGTAGTCGTTTGTTCATACTCTTACGTTTTAGTTTGTTTTAGTTATTGATTTATTGTGATAATACTCAAATACAATTTAAAAAATACGCGCTTAATTACCAATTAACTTTTGTGTTCTTTTTTTGTTTATCAAAAAATAATCTAAATTTCATGAACGCCATACTTTATTCTTATTTTTGGGATGAATGCCACAAGATATTTTGTCTGAATACTAAAATCACGGATAATTATTCAATCCAAAAATAATTTTTATCTTTGCTCCGTAAAATAATCTCAGAATTCAAATTAACAATCCAAAGATATGTCAACAGGCTTAGACGCTCTTACCCAACAAAAAATCAATTCGTGGCTTACTGGTAATTATGATACTGATACCAAAGCTAAAATCCAAGAATTATTAGATGATAATAAAGAAACCGAATTGACGGATTCTTTCTACAAAGACCTTGAATTCGGAACGGGTGGAATGCGTGGAGAAATGGGTGTTGGTTGCAACCGTATGAATAAATATACCGTTGGAAGTGCTACGCAGGGGTTTGCCAATTATATTAATCGGGTTGTTGGTGCCAATACCAGCGTTGCTATTGCCCATGATTCACGTAATAATTCAGCGTATTTTGCTCGTGTAGCGGCTGATATTTTTTCTGCAAATGGTATCAAAGTATTTTTGTTCAAGGAGTTACGTCCAACGCCAGAATTGTCATTTGCTATTCGTCATTTGGGTTGTCAGGGAGGTTTAGTAGTTACGGCTTCGCATAATCCACGGGAATATAATGGGTATAAAGCGTATTGGAACGACGGTTCGCAAGTAGTTGCTCCGCACGATAAAAACATTGTGGCGGAAGTAAACAAAATCCAGTCTGTTGATGAAATTAATTTTGTCGGAAATCCAGCTTTAATCACCATGATTGGGGAAGATGTGGATGCTGAATACTTGAAAACAATTGAGCATAATTCAATCAATCCCGATGTTATTGCTCGTCAGTCGGAGTTAAGAATTGTCTATTCTTCTATTCACGGAACAGGTATTACGCTTGTGCCGAAGGCTTTACAATTGCTCGGTTTTGAAAATGTGAGTGTTGTAGCAGCTCAAGCTGAACCAGATGGAAATTTTCCGACGGTAATTTACCCTAATCCAGAAGAAGCAGAAGCTATGTCTTTGGCGATGGAACAAGCAAGAGAATTGGATGCAGATTTAGTAATTGCTACCGACCCTGATGCTGACCGTGTAGGAGCGGCTGTAAAAAATCCAGCGGGAGAATGGGTATTGCTCAATGGTAATCAAATGGCAAGTTTGATTATCTATTATTTATTGGATGCTTGGAAAAAAGCAGGCAAATTGACAGGTAATGAATTTGTAGCTAAAACCATCGTTACGACCAATATTATTGATAAAATGTGTGAAAGACAGGGCGTAAAATGTTACAATACGCTTACTGGTTTTAAATATATTGCGGCGGTAATCCGTGAATTAGAGGGCAAAGAGAAATTTATTGGCGGAGGCGAAGAGTCTTACGGATATTTAATTGGAGATGCCGTGCGTGATAAAGATGCCGTTGCTTCATGTGCTATGATTGCTGAATTGACCGCTTATGCAAAAGACAACGGCAAGTCATTATTCGATTTCTTGACGGAAATGTACATGGAAAATGGATTCTATTACGAAGGATTGATTTCATTAACCAAAAAAGGGAAAGCAGGAGCAGAGGAAATTCAGCAAATGATGGTGAATTTACGGGCAAATATTCCTGCAACCGTGGCAGGTTCAGAGCCAATTACGGTATTGGATTACAATAATTTGACTTCAAAAGACCTTAAAACGGGTGAAATTACCAATATCCCAGAAGGATTAGGAATGGAATCTTCTAATGTCATTCAGTTGGTTTTGGCAGATGGTACCAAAGTTTCGGCTCGTCCATCGGGAACAGAACCAAAGATTAAGTTTTACGTTTCGGTAAATGCTCCATTGAATCGTCCTGAGGACTTTGAAAGTGTACTTGCAAGTTTGAAAGCAAAGGTTTCTGCTATTCAGGAAGATTTGGGATTGAAATAGGCAATCAGCACCAAAATTGACATTAGCATTGTTCAAAAGGTGATACAAAGTTTTTGTTATGACATTTATCATGTTAAGCATCAAAAAAGTAATACACCTTTGTTGGACAACTTTTCTGTTAGTGCTTCAATCAGATTTGTGCTTGCAGTAGAACGATTTTATGAGTCATTCCTGCCCAAATACGAAACAAACATGACCGCTTACTAAGTTTACGCTTGCTGTAAGTTTAAAAAGTATTTAATTTGTGTCGTTAGATATTTGAGTATTTTAATCGAATAATCTTCAATTGTTAATAACACTAAATCAATTTTCAACCCTTAATTTTTTATAACATGAAAAAATTACTAACTTTTTCCTTCCTTCTCGCAGTATTGTTAACCACTTCGTCTAAAAGTTTTTCACAGGCATTTAAGGAAGGAGACAAATTTTTAAACGCAACAGTGGGCTTAAATTCATATTATAGCACAGGTTTGCCTTTAGGAGCTTCATTTGAAGTAGGAATAACTGATGCGATTAGTGTTGGTGGACAGGCTGACTATGCTTCAGGTAATTACGGCTCAGGCCTTGGATTTACTGCATTTTATATTGGAGCAAGAGGAGCTTACCATTTAGGAGAGATTCTTAAAATAAATTCTGATAAAGTTGATGTTTATGGTGGCTTAGGTTTAGGATACCGTTCATTTAGCTGGAAGGATGGTTATAATGGCGTTGGTTATAGCTATGGTAATGGTTTAGATTTTAACTACTTTATCGGAGGTAGATATTTCTTCTCTGACAATATTGGAGCAGTTTTAGAATTAGGTTATAGTGGTGTTTCAAATGCTCGTGCTGGTTTGACATTCAAATTCTAATCAAACATTTTATATAAACAAAAAGGCGAGAAAATTTCTCGCCTTTTTGTTTTATGCTTCAACTGCTCTTTTAAACTCTGAAGTAAAGTGAAATTGAATATCTGGATTGTTCTGGATGTTCATTCTCAAAATCCAATCAGATTCTGCCAAAAACACGTAGTTTTCATCTTTATCTTGCGCAATATTCTGCCCTTTTAAACGTACAAACTCCGCTAATTTCTTCGGGTCTTCTGAGGTTATCCAACAGGCTCTTGCAATGTCACGGTGGTCGAAACGGCATTTTGCTCCGTATTCATGTTCCAAACGATATTGAATTACTTCGTATTGAAGTTCCCCAACTGTTCCCACAATTTTACGATTTCCTAATTGTGGTTGCAGGAATAATTGCGCAACCCCTTCATCCGTTAATTGCATAATTCCCTTCTCCAATTGTTTAGATTTCATCGGGTCAAGATTCATTAATTCCTTGAAAATCTCTGGAGAAAAACTTGGAATCCCTTGATATTGTAGGTTTTCACCCTCCGTCATGGTATCACCAATTTTGAAATTACCTGTATCATACAAACCAATCACATCACCGGGGAAACCTTCTTCGATAACCTCTTTATCCTGAGCCATAAAAGTATAAGGATTATTAAAACGAAGATTTTTATCTAAACGAACGTGTTTGTAAAATTTATTACGCTCAAAAGTCCCCGAACAAACCCGCATAAAAGCAATTCGATCACGATGTTTAGGGTCAAGATTGGCGTGAATTTTGAAGACAAATCCTGTGAATTTTTTCTCTTCTGGTTCAACAACTCGTACATCCGTTTGGCGTGGTTGTGTACTCGGAGCAATTTCTGTAAAAGTATCCAACAACTCCTGTACGCCAAAATTATTCACCGCCGAACCAAAGAAAACAGGTGCAATTTCACCCGAAAGATAAGTTTTACGGTCAAAATCACCATAAACACCCTCAATCAATTCAACGTCTTCACGCAATTGGTCAGCATCTTTTTTACCAACTTTTTTATCCAATTCATCCGACCAAATATCAACCGCCAAAACCTCTTTTTCAATTCTGGTTTTATTGGCACTAAATAAATTCAAAGACTTTTCGTACAGATTATAAACTCCCTTGAAATTCGCTCCGATATTAATTGGCCAAGTCAACGGACGAACTTTAATTCCTAATTTCTGTTCTAATTCATCCAATAAATCAAAGGCATAGCGACCTTCTCTATCCATTTTATTGATAAAAATAATTACCGGCGTATTTCTCATCCGACACACTTCCATCAATTTTTCCGTTTGTTCCTCAACGCCTTTCACGCAGTCAATTACCAAGATTACAGAATCTACGGCCGTTAAAGTACGGTAAGTGTCTTCCGCAAAATCTTTGTGACCTGGCGTATCCAAAATATTGATTTTGAGGTCATTATATTCAAAGGTCATTACCGAAGTTGCCACCGAGATACCTCTTTGGCGTTCAATTTCCATGAAATCGGAAGTTGCCCCTTTTTTGATTTTATTAGATTTTACCGCTCCCGCCGTCTGGATTGCCCCCCCAAAAAGTAGGAGTTTTTCCGTAAGCGTAGTTTTGCCCGCATCGGGGTGAGAGATAATTCCGAATGTACGGCGTTTGTGTATTTCTTCTTGAATAGTCATTGCATCATAAAATTGAGGTGCAAAATTACGGATAAAAAATAAATAACACAGTGTTGTAAAATATAGCAGGTTATAATATTGAACTTAGGGTGCTTGAAAAACAAATATTTCTTTAAATTTTTATAAAAATAAAATAGTATGCTTGCATAACATTTTAAAAAAATACTAACTTTACAGTATCACAGTTATCAGTGAACGATAAACAGTTATTTTAGAATATTTGAAAGAAAATTTCTAAAAATAGCGCATAAAGTTTTACGGTTTACTAACTGATAACTGTTCATTGTTTACTGATAACTGAAAAAAATGAACCGTTCAATTAGAAAAGTAGCCGTACTTGGCTCAGGAATTATGGGAAGCCGTATTGCTTGCCATTTTGCTAATATTGGCGTGGAGGTCTTGCTTTTGGACATCGTTCCGAGAGAACCCAACGATGCCGAAAAAGCCAAAGGACTAACCACCGAACACCCAGCGGTGCGTAACCGTATCGTGAACGAAGCGTTCCAAAACACCCTCAAATCTAATCCTGCGGCATTGTATTCGCCTTCGTTTGCGAACCGTGTCAAATTGGGAAATTTTGATGATAATCTCGCCGAAATTAAAAATTACGATTGGGTGATTGAGGTAATTGTGGAGAATCTCGCTATCAAACAATCGCTTTACGAAAAAGTGGATGCTTTGCGTAAAACGGGAACGTTAGTAACTTCAAATACATCGGGAATTCCCATTCATTTGATGGCAGAAGGTCGTTCTGAGGACTTTCAGAAGCATTTTTGCGGAAGTCACTTCTTCAATCCGCCAAGATATTTGAAATTGTTGGAAATCATCCCAACGGCTACAACTGACCCTGCGGTTACAGATTTCTTAATGCACTACGGCGACCGTTTCTTGGGAAAAACCACCGTTTTATGTAAAGATACCCCCGCATTTATTGCCAACCGTGTCGGCATTTATTCAATGATGAAAACCATGAAAGTGGTCGAAGAATTGGGTTTGACGGTGGAGGAAGTAGATAAATTGACCTCCGTAGTAGTTGGTCGTCCGAAATCGGGAACATTCCGTTTGTCGGACGTGGTAGGTTTGGATACCACCATCAATGTATCTAATAATCTTTACGCAGGATTGACCAACGATGAGTCGAAAGACACTTTTATTTTGCCTGAAATGATGAAAAAATTACAGGAAAATAAATGGTTGGGCGACAAAACGGGTCAAGGTTTTTATAAGAAAATAAAAGGAGCGGGCGCTAAATCGGAGATTTTAGCCTTAAACCTCAAAACTTTTGAATACGAACCTTCGCAAAAAGTAAAATTTGATGTTTTTGAAAAAACGAAAAATTTAGCCTTAAAAGACCGTTTTGCAGTATTATTAGCCGATAAAACCAAAGCAGGAGAATTTTACAGAAAGACCATCTTAGACGGTTTTAGATACGTAACTTTTAGAATTCCCGAAATTTCAGACGAATTATACCGAATTGATGCCGCCATTTGTGCAGGTTTTGGTTGGGAAATGGGCTTGTTTGCTACTTGGGATGCCATTGGTGTAGAAAAAGGCATCGAATTAATGGCAACTGAAGGAATGAAACCCGCCGAATGGGTAAATGAAATGTTGGCTTCTGGAGCAAAAACGTTCTATAAAAACGAAGGCGGAAAACGTTTGTATTATGATATTCCAAGCAAAAGCTACAAAATAATTCCAGGCACAGAATCATTCATTATTCTTGAAAATCTTTCAGATAATGTCGTGTGGAAAAATGGCGAAAGTACCGTTTATGATTTAGGAGAAGGCATTTTAGGCTTAGAATTCCGTTCGAAAATGAACACTTTTGGAGCGGGCGTTATCGAAGGCGTTCAAAAAGGAATATCTTTAGCCGAAAAAGATTTTAGAGGTTTGGTAATCGGAAATGACAGTACAGAAGCATTCTCAGCAGGAGCAAATTTGGCGATGTTATTTATGTACGCCATCGAACAAGAATTCGATGAAATAAACATGATGATTGCTCAGTTTCAACAAACGATGATGCGAGTACGTTATTCGTCAATTCCAGTGGTGGTTGCTCCGCATACCTTGGCTTTGGGTGGCGGTTGCGAAATTTCTTTGCACGCTGACCGAGTGGTAGCAACGGCTGAAACCTACATGGGACTCGTGGAAGTGGGCGTTGGTTTAATTCCTGCGGGGGGAGGTACGAAGGAAATGGCACTTCGTTGCTCAGATTTATACGCATCGGGCGACCCAGAATTGAATACTTTGCAAGCTGCATTTATGAATATTGCTACGGCAAAAGTGAGTACGTCAGCCCAAGAAGCCTTGGAAATGAACTACTTGCGTCGTGGAGATGAAATTGTGGTGAGCCGTGCAAGATTAATTGCCGATGCTAAACAAGCCGCTGTTGAATTAGCGGATGCAGGTTATACGCAACCCAAACAACGTAACGACATTCGTGTACAAGGAAAAGCAGGAATTGCCTTATTCAAAGCAGGTGTTCAAGGCATGAAAATGGGAAGATATATCTCAGAACATGATGCGAAAATTGCCGATAAATTAGCCTACGTTATCTCAGGCGGTGATTTGAGTTACGCCCAAAATGTAACGGAACAATATTTATTGGATTTAGAAAGAGAAGCGTTCCTTTCACTTTGCGGAGAGAAAAAGACTTTGGAACGTTTGCAGGGTTTGTTGAATGGAGGGAAACCACCGAGGAATTAATCATTTTAAAAGACAAAAATCATGAATGCATACATAGTAGCGGGCTACCGTACCGCAGTTGGAAAAGCCCCAAGAGGTGTTTTCCGTTTTACAAGACCAGATGATTTGGCAGCTGAAGTTATCAAACATTTGGTAGCACAAGTTCCTGCATTAGACCCAACTCGTGTGGATGACCTCATCGTGGGAAATGCCGTTCCGGAAGCAGAACAGGGAATGCAAATTGCGAGATACATTGCCCTTTTGTCATTACCTAAAAATGTTCCAGGTTTTACCATTAATCGTTATTGTGGTTCTGGTTTGGAGGCAATTGCTTTGGCATCGGCAAAAATTCACGCAGGAATTGCCGATTGTATCATTGCAGGTGGAGCAGAATCTATGTCATTAGTACCCACAACGGGTTATAAAATGGCATTGAATTTTGACATTGCTCAAAAAAATCCTGATTATTATATCGGAATGGGTTTGACGGCTGAACAAGTTTCGGAGCAGTTTAAAATTACTCGTGAAGAGCAAGATGAATTTGCCGTGGAATCACATACAAAGGCATTAGCCGCCCAAGCCGCTGGACTTTTCAAGGATGAAATTGTGCCAATAACCGTTAAAGAAACGTATTTTGATGCCAACACAGGAAAGAAAAAGACCCGTGAATCAATCGTTGATACAGATGAAGGACCAAGAGCTGGAACAACTATGCAAGCCTTAACAAATCTAAAACCCGTTTTTGCAGCAGGTGGAAGCGTAACGGCAGGGAATTCATCACAAACATCTGATGGTGCATCTTTCGTTATGGTCATGTCTGAAGCGATGGTAAAAGAGTTAAATCTTGAACCAATTGCTCGTATGATTACCTACACAACCGCAGGCGTAGAGCCACGCATCATGGGAATTGGACCTGTTGCCGCTATTCCATTGGCATTGAAAAGAGCAGGGTTAAAAATTGGTGATATTGACCAAATAGAATTGAACGAAGCTTTTGCGGCACAATCGTTGGCGGTAATTAAAGAATTGGATTTAGACCGTTCAAAAATCAATATGAACGGAGGAGCCATTGCCCTTGGACACCCGCTGGGCTGTTCGGGAGCGAAATTATCCGTTCAATTATTCAACGAAATGCGACGTAGAAATCAGAAATACGGAATGGTTTCTGCCTGTGTAGGTGGAGGACAAGGCGTGGCTGGGATTTATGAGTTTTTGAGGTAATCGAAATGTGATATTTAAACAAAAATGCCTCTGGATTTATTCAGAGGCATTTTTGTTTAATAAATTATCTTGATTTACGACTAACATTCCTTTTCCAATTAAGAACTTTTTAGCTCTTTCTACTTTGTCCTTAAACAGAATTTCATTGTTAGAATTGTCTAATCTTGAATTGTATTTAAAGGGTGATGCTTTTTCTTTTGATAGTATCATTGGACTATAAAATTATTTTTAAAAATGCTTTACCTGCGGTTTTAATACCTAATAATGATGCACCTTTTGTAGTGTTGATTACCTGTGTCACAAATTCATTAGATTTTATTTTTGCCTTATTAATCCAATCAATTAATTCGTCATTGATAATATTTGAATCAGTATTTTTATCATAATTATTTCTATTGGTATTTTCTCTGCTTCCAAAATCGCTTTTGCTTCCATATTTTTTCAAATACTCGTCATCGTACAGTTGTTTAGCTCTGTTATTACTTAAAACATAATATGCTTCTGTAATAATTTGCATTTTAATTGTTGCATCTAATGCTGAATTTATATCAGGATGCCATTTCTTCGCAAGCAATCTATACTGTTTTTTAATCTCTAATTGATTAGATGGATATGTTGTTTCTAAAATAGAATAATAATCATTTAACATATTTTATAATTTTCCTGGGTCTTTTGGATTATTTTTATTTGGATTATACTTCCAAATTCCAATTAGTGCGCCCACTAAAAGTAATATAGGAAAAATACCTCCTATTCTTGCTGCTGGATTTAATTGTGTTGCTTTATTGCAACCTATTGCAAAATTTCCACATATAAAAAATGCTATGAATGATAGAAAAATTTTGATGAATGTTGTCATAATAGTTGTATTTAATGTAAAAATGAGATAATGTTTTCTTATTATTTTTCAATTAATTATCGATATTTATGTAAGTTACAATAAGTTCAATTTCGTTATATGAAACTATAAAATTCCCAACAAAATCAATGGGAGTATCTTGTATTAATGTATGTTCTTTCACCCATTCATAAACTTCAAGACCATTAAATGTGTCACATTTTTTACAACAATTGTCGCTTACTAACCTTAACAAATTTTCCTGTAATTTGAAGATTGTATTATATCTTGATATAGTATGAAATGTGAAGTTTATTAGTAATACTGCCTTGCCTTTTATTATGTCCATGATTTTAATTTTATTTGGAACTGTATTAATTCGTAACATCCTTCAAATTAGCAATAAAATTTCAATTTGTCAATTAATCCGATGACAAAATTCTTTTAATCAATTTCCAACTTGCCACTTGCTAAAATCAAGCAATGGACAAAAGGGAATTCTTAAATAAATTAGGAGAAAATGTGGTGAAACTGCGTTCTGAAAAGAATTGGAGTCAATCCGACCTTGCCCGTGCTTGTTTCAAAGACCGTCAAAGCGTTGAAAGATTAGAAAACGGTAAAATAAATCCTTCAATATTTTACTTGAAGGAAATTGCCGATGCTTTGGAAATACCTGTGAGTCAAATATTATGTTTTGAAAACCCATAAGGACAATGCTTACACCCATTCTTGCAACAATATCCACGTTTTAGGTGATAGGCTTCCGTAAAAACCATAAAGCCTTGTTCATTCAGATAAATATCTTCTTTTAATAGCCCTCGGTTGGATTCTTGCTTATTTTTTGTCTTCTTTTCCATTAAACCTTCAACAAGCATTTTTGAAAAAAGTTTATTCTTTCGTATTTTTGAGGAATATGAACGAATATCAAAGTAAATATCATTACGGATTTAAACTCTTTGCTCAAAAGACGAAGAGCCGTGTGTTTACTACGAGTTCGCTTTATGGGCATTTCTGCAAAATTCACCGTATTCTCACGGTTTCTGTACAAATCTTGTACGTTATCAGCCTTTTTGGTTATTATAATCTGTAATTACCTCCTTTACAAAATGTCGATTAGTAGAGACAAGGCAATGCCTTGTCTAATCCCAGAATAATCGTAAAATATCAATTCAAATCATTTTCAGATAAACTAATGTAGACAAGGCATTGCCTTGTCTCTACTAATACTAATTTCCATGACTTCCGCAACACAAAATATCAATATACAGTCAGCATCTAACAAGGCCATTCAACTCGAAGACCGTTTCGGAGCTCATAATTATCATCCCATGCCCGTAGTTCTTCAACGTGGAGAAGGTGTATTCGTTTGGGACGTAGAGGGTGAACGATATTTCGATTTCCTTTCTGCTTATAGTGCTGTAAACCAAGGGCATTGTCACCCCAAAATTATTCAAGCCTTAGTTGCCCAAGCTCAAAATTTAACCTTAACTTCAAGAGCATTTTACAATGACCAATTAGGTATTTGTGAGAAATTCTTGTGTGAATACTTCGGTTACGACAAAGTTTTGATGATGAACTCAGGAGCAGAAGGAGGGGAGACAGCCTTGAAATTAACCCGTAAATGGGCATACAAAGTAAAAGGCGTTCCGCAAGACCAAGCTAAAACGGTTTATGCCGCAGGTAACTTCTGGGGACGTACCATTGCCGCCATTTCATCGTCAACCGACCCTTCAAGTTATTCTGATTATGGGCCACTTTTACAAGGTTATGAAATTATTCCATACAACGATTTAGAAGCTTTGGCGGAGGTTTTGAAAGACCCTAATGTGGCAGGTTTTATGGTTGAACCCATTCAAGGAGAAGCGGGCGTAGTTGTTCCTGACGAAGGATATTTGAAAAAAGCCTACGAAATGTGTCGTGAGAAAAACGTGCTTTTCATTGC
Source organism: Bacteroidota bacterium (assembly GCA_040387735.1). Lineage (GTDB taxonomy): Bacteria > Bacteroidota > Bacteroidia > Cytophagales > Spirosomataceae > Arcicella. Next base: position 25,579 of record JAZKDE010000099.1, on the reverse strand, counting down.
TGATGAAGTACAAACGGGTATTGCACGTACAGGAAAACGTTTGGCTTGCGACCACGAAGGTTTTCAACCAGATATTTTGATTCTCGGAAAAGCACTTTCGGGTGGAACATATCCCGTTTCGGCAGTGCTTTGTCGTGACGAAATCATGTTGACTATCAAACCAGGAGAACACGGTTCAACTTACGGGGGAAATCCTTTGGCTTGTGCTGTTACGGTTGCTGCTTTGAAGGTCGTTCAAGATGAAAAATTAGCTGAAAATTCGGAAGAAATGGGGCAATTATTCAGAAAAAGAATGACGAATATTATGGCAAAACGCCCTGATTTATTGACCATTGTGAGAGGGAAAGGGCTTTTGAATGCCATTGAAATCAATGATTCAGAAGAAGGAGAAACCGCTTGGAATATGTGTATGGCTTTCAAAGAAAATGGACTTTTGGCAAAACCAACGCATGGAAATAAAATCCGTTTTGCTCCACCATTAGTTATCACAGAATCGCAAATGAATGAGGCTTGTGATGTAATTGAGAAGGTAATTTTGAACTGGTAAATCTTGAAGGAGAGCGAAAAATGGAGACAGGATTAATGGAAATAGAGTCTATAAAACTGTATCCATTTTCTCCTGTCTCCCTTTTTTCTCTAAGTATTCACTATTTTTCTACGCAAACGACTCAAAGATTGTGGTGTAATGCCTAAAAAGTTTGCTAAGTAAATTTGTGGAGTTCTTCGGATTAATTCTGGTTGTATTTCTGCCAATCGCTCATAGCGTTCCTGAGCCGTTTCTGCTATAAAAGAACGCAATCTAATTTCTTGTCCAATGGTATAAGCCTCAAAAAGAAGTCTACCAAGTCTTTCCCATTTGCTTGATTGAGCATAAAGAGCATCTAAATTTTCTTTTGAAATAATACACAAATATGTATCCTCTACCGCTTGAATAAAATCTTTACTGGGAAGCCCAAAAGAATAGGATTGTGTAGAAGTAACTAATTGATTTTCGATGGTCAAATCAAAAGTTTTCTCTATTTCATCTTTCATAAAATAGGAACGAAGCATACCTTTATTGACAAAAAGTATATCAGCATTATACTCACCTTCTTTTACCCAAAAATCACCTTTTCTCAGTATAGTTTCCGTAAAAAATGGGTTTGCTTTTTGTATTTCATTGTCAGTAAATGGAACAATCTGCTTAATAAACTGTATAAAATTTGGGGTCATAATATTTAGGGTAATCGGCGGATCGTAATACTTAGGAATAATAGCAACATCAAAAAAACGATTTTTTTAGCATACGTACTCTTATCAAATGGTAATTAACTGTATAAAAGTAGAAAAAACACTAATAAATTAAACAAAGTAAGAAAAAAAATGCAAAATAACTCTTTGTTTACAGCCACAAAGAATTATATAGATGGAAAATTTGAATAAAATCCATTGAAAATGATCTCTGGGTTGAGACAGTTTAATTTTTAAAAGTCACTCATCAAATCGTTATTTTACGATTGATTACAAAATTAAAATTATATTAATACTATGAAGCAATACTTGATAACTGCCTATGATGGCAACGGTGAAAACGCCTTAGAACACCGAATGAATGTAAGACCTTTTCATTTGGAAGGAGCAAAAAAGCTAAAGGAAAATGGGGATTTTATTATTGGTGGGGCAATGCTCAATGAAGAAGGAAAAATGATAGGTTCGACGATGATTTTACAGTTTGAAGAAGAAAGTCAACTCCAACACTGGATTGATAATGAACCTTATATTCAGCAAAAAGTGTGGGCGAGTTTTGAGATAAAACCATTTAGAATAGCAAATGTCTAAAGTCCGATGCTGAGCAAAATATTTCTCAGCATCGAATTTAAGATTCATATTTTTACAATTTTAGCTTTTTCCCAATCCACCATTTGCTCAGCCGAAGCCAAATCTGTAAATGGAAAATCAATCAATAAATCTTTCAATTTATTCAAACAACCCGATAAACCATAGTAAGATTTAAACTTACGTAAACGACTCAATTCTTCAATCATTGGCTGATTAGCATCAAAATCACGTGGGTGAAAATAGGTCATTACATAATCTGATTGTTTTGTCAATTGTTGCAAAACAGGGTAGGGGAGAAGTCGAAAATACCCACCTCCCGAAAAGATTAGCGACTTGCCTAAAGTATTAAACGTATTTATCGGAAATTCCTTTAAGCGGAGTCCGTCAACATCAATCCAACAAGGTTCAGCAACGCCGAATTGTTCAAAACCACCGTGAGAACGTTTTGCCGGAAAAACCGAACAATCAACTTCAATTCCATTTTCAATTAAGACTTCAAAAACCCATTTGTTTTCTTGTTTTATCGAAAACCCTGGAGCTCTGTACGCTCGAATTTTTTTGCCAATAATGTCCTCTAAAGCTTTTATTGAGGTTTCTAAATCATTTTTAAATTCCGTTCTACTTTGTTCGTAGGCTAATTGATGTAAATTTGAGTGCGTTGCAATTTCATAACCACGCTTCGCAATGGCACGTATAACGTCGGGGTGTTTGCGAGCAACCCAACCCAAACAAAAAAATGTTGCTTGTTGATTTGTTTCTTCCAAAAGTTGAAAGATTCGTTCCATATTTTCGTGGATTCGGCTCGGGTATTTTGCCCAATCAGCCTCCGTTTTGGTCGAATCATTATCCAAAAGGTGAAACCACTCTTCTATATCAAAAGTAAGAATATTCATAAAATATTAACACAGACTTTAGCCTATATGTATTAGTTGTGCAGGTTAAAACTTGCGTTACTTTTAATAAAACCGTTTTCCAGCCGCCAGAAAAGCCTTCACATCTTCTTTGGTTGGAAAAGTAAAATAGGTCATTTCTTCGTTCGGGTTCGGAATAAGTTCATAATTGCCCGTGTGTATTTTATCTACGGATTCCAAAATCGCATCCATTCCCAATAATTTTGTATAATCAATCAATTCGGCCTGGGTTCTATTGCCAATTTCCACCTTTTTTTGCACTAAGATATCTCCACTATCAATACCCTCATCCACAAAGAAAATGGAAACTCCCGTATATTTTTCGTTATTCTTCAAGACCCAAAAAGAAGGCATTAATCCCCGATATTTAGGTAATAAAGCCGTGTGGAGATTCAAACAACCCTTAGTTGCAAGATTAATCAACGGTAATTTAAAAATCTGATTTCCTGCAATTGAAACCAATAAATCAGGTTGATAAGCTTTCAAAAGCTCTAAATTCTCTGCTCGGTTAATATTTCCTTCAAATTCGATTAAAGGAACCTTATATTTTGCCAAAATATTCTTAACCTTTTTGTTAGGATTCAATTTTGACATCACGAACTTAACACCATAATTCACAAAGAATCCAAGGCCAAATATATCGTAAGTCTTTTTGAGTTTCTCCGTAAACGATTCCCGTTTACCAAATGGCGAAACCTCAAAAACTACCGTAGCCACAATTTCAGAATGTTTGGGTAGTTTTTTAATTAAATAATCAATGTTTTGAGCCAAATAAAATGGGTCATCTTGGGTAAGCAAAATTATACGCATAAGTTTTGTTTTGAGTAAGACAGACTTCTGATCTGTCAGGAAATATGAAATATTTTAGATTAGTCAGGCAAGAAAGCATGTTCTACATTTTCATAAATAATTGTCCAATTTTGGCAATTGGTTTCATCCAGAGGGTGTACCAATGAGGTTTCAGATTATTGATTTGCCAAGCCCTCCTGTCTTCCATATTAGCACGATAGCGATGCTTCCACGAAGCGGTACTGGTTCCTCCATTTCGCATCGTCATTACTACCTCAGGTAAGTACTTTGCCGACAATTTATTTTTGAATAACATTCTGAGCATCAACTCATAATCTCCCGAACACGTAAAATCTGTAATGTAGTAGCCGTATTTTTCAAAAGCTGATTTTTTTAGATAAAAAGACAAGTGGGGGGGCATCCAACCTTTTAGCCAATTCTCACGAAGGTATTCACCCGAACGCCAATAACGTACAATTGTCTCATCATCTCCTAAATTTACATATTGTTTATCACCGTAAACTGCATCGGTTTGTGATGCTAAAAAAGTCTTTGCTACGTGACTAATAACTTGATTATTTGGATAGAAATCATCTCCTCCAATGGTTCCAATTACTACACCAGTTGCCATCTTTACGCCCTTATTGAGTGCATCATAAATGCCTTTGTCGGGTTCAGAGGTGAATTTGATTTTATCCCCAAAAGATTTCAGAATATCTACCGTTCCATCTTTTGACGCACCATCCACCACGATATATTCTAAATCATCATAATCCTGTGCAAGTACGCTCTCAATGGTTTGGCGAATAGTTTTAGCACTATTAAAAGAAACAGTAATAATGGATATTTTCATGAGATATTATTTTGTAATCTTACAGGTGATATAGGTAGTAATAGTTTCTTTTCTTATGTACCGATCCTCCTTATATGGTTGCAAAGATAATCAAGTACTTTGGTATTGTCAGCCGAATTTTAGTAAGCGGACAAAGGGAATCTGAATTGTAAATCTTGTAGTACCCAAACCATAATAAAATACATTATTATGCATGGTAAAATAGAGGTATAATTTTTGCCTTAGGCCTTGCCTTAAAATAGTTGATATTTTTTTAAAAATATTTTTCATAACCCCTTGTAATTCAAAAAGAAACCACTAATTTTGCAGTCCCATTTAGAGAACAAATTATTTCTTCATTTTTATACGGGTTGGCAGAACTCGATAAAACTTAAAAATTAACGGAAATAAAACACTCTCTAAATTTTTAGTAAAGGTTAAACTTTTACAATGTTAATTTGAAATTATCCAAATTAACGATGGTGTTAGAACTGATATTAGATTGCGACGTTGAATGCCCAGCCAGTGATTATAATGTTAAGCTACACAAGAAAATTCTTTCGTATTACAGACTTATGTCTGTCCCTGCACGAGCTTATCTTGTTGCTTTCCCTCTCATTTCTTACGCATTTGTATCTGTGAATTTATTTGTGTACAATTTTGTTTATGCCAAATAAAATTCCGACCTTTGCAATCCGTTTTACGGAGACTGTCGTGAGACATTCGTAAGTCGTTCATTTACAATCAATTATTAACGTTTTATTATAATAAAATGTCTGGAATTATCGGAAAGAAGATCGGTATGACCAGCCTCTACAACGCTGACGGTTCTGCCGTTGCTTGTACGCTGATTGAAGCCGGTCCTTGTGTAGTAACACAAGTAAAAACAGTAGAAAAAGAAGGTTATAGTGCTATTCAGTTAGGCTATGGCGAGAAAAAAGAGAAGCACACAACGCAACCTCTTTTAGGTCACTTCAAAAAAGCAGGTACCACTCCAAAGAAAAAACTCGTAGAGTTTAAATCTTTTGACACACAGCTTTCATTAGGGGAAACCGTTGCGGCAGATTTATTTGCAGAAGGAGACTTTGTAGATGCTGTTGGAACATCGAAAGGTAAAGGTTTTCAAGGTGTTGTTAAGCGTCACGGATTTGCAGGGGTAGGTGGACAAACTCACGGACAGCACAACCGTGGTCGTCACCCAGGTTCAATTGGTGCTTGTTCATTCCCATCTCGTGTATTCAAAGGTATTCGCATGGCAGGTCGTACAGGTGGAAATCGTGTAACAGTTCAAAACTTACAAGTATTGAAAGTTTATGCGGACAAAAACCTTATCGTAGTTTCGGGTTCAATCCCAGGAGCGAAGAACTCTTACGTTATCCTTGAAAAATAGATTTGAAAATTTGAAGGTGTAATTAGTAATAATTATTTTTTACATTAAAATTTAATCAAATCAACAAATTTTCAAATTAGAAACAATGGAATTATCAGTTTTAAATATACAAGGCAAAGAAACAGGAAAGAAAGTAATGCTTTCTGACGAAATCTTTGGCATCGAGCCAAACGAACACGTAGTTTGGTTAGACGTGAAGCAATTCTTGGCAAACCAACGTCAAGGAACTCACAAATCAAAAGAAAGAGCAGAAGTTTCTCGTTCAACTCGTAAGTTGAAGAAACAAAAAGGTACGGGTGGTGCTCGTGCAGGTTCAGCTAAATCACCTTTAATGAAAGGCGGTGGACGTATTTTCGGACCAAGACCGAGAGATTACTCATTCAAATTGAATAAGAAAGTTAAATCTTTGGCTCGTCAATCAGCATTTGCTGTTAAAGCTCAGTCTGGAAATATAACTATCTTAGAGAACTTCTCTTTCGATTCTCCAAAAACTAAGTCGTATATAGCATTATTGGATGCTTTGTCATTAGCAGGAAAGAAAACATTATTGATCTTACCAGAAGACAATAAAAATATTTATTTGTCAGGTCGTAATTTGCCAAAAACGCATATTGGAACGGCTGGCCAAGTCAATACTTATGATTTAGTAAATGCAACTCAACTACTTATTGTAGAAGAAGCAATTTCAACAATCGAATCATCTTTTAGTAAATAATAGCAGTTAGAAGTTAAAGTTGTATAAATTAAAACTTACGACTTGTGACTTACGACTTTAAGACTGAAAACAATGAGCATTATCAAAAGACCAATTCTTACTGAGAAATCTCAGGACTTACAGAAAGGCGGTCAATACGTTTTCGAAGTTGCCAGCAAAACGAATAAAATCGAAATTGCAAAGGAGATTAAGAAAATGTATGGTGTTGAGGTAACAGCCGTAAACACCCTTCGCCAATTTGGTAAGAAGAAATCAAGAAGCACCAGAACAAAAGTAACGTCTGGTATTACTTCAACATTCAAGAAAGCAATCGTAACTATCGCCAAAGGTGAAGTTATTGATTTCTATGATGGAATTTAATCACAGTGAACAATTAACGGTAACACAGTAAACAGATTTTCTAATACTGATTATTGATAACTGATAACTGTAAAACTATGGGAGTTCATCCCGATAAATTGAACAAAGCACAGAAATGGCAGCTACAAGAAAAATAAAACCAACAACTCCGGGACAACGCCAAAGAATTGCACCGACTTTCGAAGAAATAACAGCTTCGAAACCGTACAAGCCTTTGTTGGCCCCAATTAAAAGAACAGGTGGTCGTAATGCAGATGGACACCGTGCCATGCGTTACATCGGTGGAGGACACAAACGTCGTTATCGTATTGTTGATTTCTTCCGTAATAAATTCGATGTTGAAGCGACAGTTTTAACAGTAGAATATGACCCGAACCGTACCGCTCGTATCGCTCTTATCGAATATGTTGATGGAGAGAAGGCGTACATTATTGCACCAGCAGGTATCAAAGTCGGACAGACTGTTATTTCATCTGCGACTGCAGCTCCAGAAGTAGGTAACACTATTCCTTTAGCAAATATTCCAACGGGTACAATTGTACACGCTATTGAACTTCGCCCAGGTGGAGGTGCTGAAATGGCACGTTCTGCTGGTACTTATGCTCAATTGTTGGCTCGTGACAGTAAATACGCAACGTTAAAATTGCCGTCAGGTGAAATGCGTTTAGTATTGTCAAGATGTTTGGCAACAATTGGGACGGTTTCTAATACAGACCACATGAATACCAATTTGGGTAAAGCTGGTCGTCACCGCTGGTTAGGTCGTCGTCCAAGAGTTCGTGGTGTTGTTATGAACCCTGTCGATCACCCAATGGGTGGTGGTGAAGGACGCTCATCAGGAGGTCACCCTCGTTCACGTAACGGTTTATTAGCGAAAGGTAAGAAAACACGTACACCGAACAAACAATCAAATCGTCTAATCATCAGTAGAAAGAAAAAATAGGTAGATGGCACGTTCATTAAAAAAAGGACCTTATATAGACTATCGCCTTGACAACAAGGTACAAGTCATGACCGAATCGGGTAAAAAGTCTGTAATCAAGACTTGGTCACGCCGTTCGATGATTTCACCTGATTTCGTTGGACATACTTTCGCAGTACACAACGGAAACAAGTTTATTCCAGTCTTTGTAACAGATAACATGGTTGGACATAAATTGGGTGAGTTTGCTCCCACTCGTAACTTCCGAGGTCACACAGCAAAAAAAGATAAAGGCAAAAGATAATTTGGAATGCGGAATGTAGAGTAACGAGTTAGGAGTAAAATCCAAGGTCAGAAATCCAAAATCCAAAATCCGAAATCCGAAATCAAAAAATGGAAGCAGTAGCTAAATTAAATAATATTCCGACCTCCCCTCAGAAAATGAGAATCGTAGTAGATATGATTAGAGGTCAGAAAGTAACAAAGGCTCTTGGTATTTTGAAATACGAGCCGAAAGTTGGTGCAAGACACGTAGAGAAACTTTTACTCTCGGCTATTGCTAACTGGCAAAACAAAAATGAAGACGTTAAGTTGGAAGAAGCTGACTTATACGTAAAAACCGTTACAGTTGATGGCGGTGGTTCATTAAAACGTTTGCGTCCAGCTCCGCAAGGTCGTGGTCATAGAATCTTGAAACGTTCTAACCACATCACGCTTGTAGTTGCTTCAGCAACAGCACCAACAGTAATTTCAGAATAATTAGACAAGAAATCTAAATATCACAAAATGGGACAGAAGATAAACCCCGTTGGTTTAAGACTTGGTATCGTCAGAGGTTGGGATTCTAACTGGTATGGTGGAAAGAGTTTTGCCGATAAATTAGTAGAAGACGACAAAATCCGTAAATACGTTGCCGCACGTATTCCTAAGGGAGCAATCTCTAAGGTTATTATCGAGCGTACCTTAAAGCGTATTACCCTTACAATTAACACGGCACGTCCGGGTGTTGTAATTGGTAAAGGTGGACAAGAAGTAGATAAAATCAAGGAAGAATTAAAGAAAATCACAGGTAAAGACGTTCAAATCAATATTTTTGAAATTAAACGTCCTGAGATTGATGCTAAATTGATTGGCGAAACAATCGCTCAACAATTAGAAGCACGTATTTCATTCCGTCGTGCCATGAAGCAATCTATCGCATCAGCAATGCGTGTAGGAGCTCAAGGCATCAAATTGAAACTTTCAGGTCGTTTAGGAGGTGCGGAAATGGCACGTTCTGAAGGATACAAAGAGGGGCGTATTCCTTTGCACACACTTCGTGCGGATATCGATTACGCAGTATCAGAAGCTTTAACAGTTTACGGAAAAATCGGTATCAAAGTATGGGTATTCCGTGGTGAAGTTTATGGAAAGCGTGACCTTTCTCCAAATGCAGGTGTTGCAGCATCACAAGCCTCCGCTGGAGGTGGTGATTCACGTGGTGGCAACAACCGTGGTGGACGTGGAGAAGATGGAGATCGTCGTGGTGGTGGACGTGGTGGACGTGGTGGCGAAGGCGACCGTCGTAACAACAATAATCCAGCAGGAGGTAATCCAAATAACCGTGGTGGTGGTAATAAACCAGGCGGTAATAATCGTGGCGGTGGAAACAAGCCAGGAGGAAAAAGATAATTAGAAATCTTAGTCAGATGTCGTGAGTGTTATTAACTTACGACTCACGACTGTTCGACTTAAAGACTTAATACAACAATGTTACAACCAAAAAGAACCAAATTCCGTAAGCAACAGAAAGGTAGAATAAGAGGATTGGCAACACGTGGTCATGAAATCGACTTCGGGTCATTCGCTATCAAAGCTTTGGAACCAGGACGCATCACTGCTCGTCAGATTGAAGCGGCTCGTATTTCAGTAACTCGTGCAATGAAACGTGAGGGACAAGTTTGGATTCGTATTTTCCCAGATAAGCCTATCACTAAGAAACCTGCAGAGGTTCGTATGGGTAAAGGTAAGGGTGCTCCAGAATATTGGGTTGCCAGTATCAAACCAGGAACAATTTTGTTCGAATCATCAGGTGTTCCTTTAGCAGTTGCACAAGAAGCACTTAGATTGGCAGCACAAAAATTGCCACTTCGTACATCTTTCGTAGTTCGTAAAGATTATCAAGAATAGTCAATTTGAAGATTATCGAATTTGAAAATTTGAAAACAACAGATTATAACGTTTTAAATATGCTCTGTGTAAAAAGTAAATCAATTTTCAAATTTTCAAGTTTTTAGATTATCAAATTAAAGTCATGAAAAACGCAGAAATCCAAAAGTTAAGCTTAGACGAATTAAATAACACATTAGCTTCTGAAAAAGATGCTTTGGCTCGTTTGAAATTTGCTCATGCTATTTCTCCAATTGAAAATCCATTACGTATCCGTGAGGCTCGTAAAGTGATTGCTCGTTTGGAAACTGCTATTACAGCAGCGAAATAAGTTTAAGAACGAAATGGGGTATACAATTAAACGTTATTGTTATTCAATTACTTTAATTATTTGACCTTTTAAATTCTCTAACTTTACAAAAACAGACCTCATCAATATACTGCTTGGGGTCAATTAATAACAACAATTTAAAATCCAACCATGGAAGAATTACAAAGAAACCTGAGAAAAATCAGAGTAGGACGTGTGGTAAGTGATAAGATGGATAAATCTATCACCGTATCAATTGAAAGAAAAGTTAAGCATCCACTTTACGGAAAGTTTATGAAAAAAACTTCAAAGTTGATGGCTCACGATGAAAAAAATGAGTGTGGTATCGGCGACACGGTGAAAGTAATGGAGACTCGTCCACTTTCAAAAAACAAGCGTTGGAGATTAGTTGAAGTTATTGAAAAAGCGAAATAAAATTTGAATTTTCGTCAATTTAAAATCTGTTTATTCAGATTATCAAATCTTCAAATATTCAAATTTAATTAAGATATAAAACAATGTTACAACAAGAATCAAGATCTGGCGTAGCTGATAACTCAGGAGCAAAAGAAGTCCTTGTAATCCGTGTTTTAGGCGGTACAGGAAAAAGATACGCTTCAATTGGTGATAAGGTAGTAGTAACTGTAAAGGCAGCTTTATCGTCATCAAGTATGAAGAAAGGTACGGTTTCAAAAGCCGTAGTAGTAAGAACTAAAAAAGAAATCCGTCGTAAAGATGGTTCATATATCCGTTTCGAGGACAACGCTGTCGTATTGTTGAATAACAACGACGAGCCACGTGGAACTCGTATCTTCGGACCAGTGGCACGTGAATTACGTGACGCAGGATTTATGAAAATTGTTTCATTAGCCCCAGAGGTGCTTTAATCATAAATGTATCATGCAAAAGAAATCTAATAAGCAGCCAAAACTGCATATAAAATCTGGAGATACGGTTATCGTTATCGCTGGAAACTCAAAAGGTCAGACAGGTGTAATTACGAAAGTATTAGTTGATAAAAATCGTGCAATTGTGGAAGGCGTAAATCTTCAAACAAAACACGTGAAACCAACTTCTACAAGTCCACAAGGTGCTATCGAAAAACGTGAAGGTTCAATTCACGTATCAAATTTAGCTGTTGCTGAAAATGGTAAAGCGATACGTACTGGTCGTAAAGTAAACGACAATGGAAAGTTGCAAAGATTTTCAAAAGCAACAGGTAAATTTATTTAATCAGGAATTAATTTGACTGATAGTTGAACAGTGGGTCGGAAATCCACATAAAAGTTTCATAAAATGACAACTACAAGATTAAAAGATAGATATGTAGCTGAAATCGTACCTGCTTTAAAGGAAAAATTTCAATACAAATCAGTAATGCAAGTGCCAAAAATTACTAAAGTTGTAATCAACAAAGGTATTGGAGCGGCTGTTGCAGATAAGAAATTGATTGATACAGGTGTTGATGAAATCACCCTTATCGCTGGACAAAAAGCAGTTGCTACAATGTCTAAAAAAGCTATTTCAAACTTTAAGCTGCGTGAAAATATGCCAATTGGTGTAAAAGTAACTTTACGTGGAAATAGAATGTACGAATTTCTTGATCGTCTTCTTACAGTAGCTCTTCCACGTGTACGTGACTTCAAAGGAGTATCTGACAAAGGTTTTGACGGACGTGGAAACTACACATTAGGTGTAAAAGAACAAATTATCTTTCCAGAGATTTCGATTGATAAAGTAAGTAAGATTTCTGGTATGGATATTACTTTCGTGACTACTGCTGAAACAGATGAGGAAGCAAACGCATTGTTATCATCAATGGGAATGCCTTTCGCAAATCAGAAGAAATAAATAGGTGTTAAGAGTTAGGAGTCAAAAGTAATGACTTATTAACTCATAACTCAAAACTCAAAAAACATAGATTCTAAACACAATGGCAAAAGAATCAGTAAAAGCAAGAGAAAGAAAAAAAGAAGCAACAGTTGCTAAGTATGCTGCCAAACGTGCAGCATTGAAAGCGGCGGGTGATTATGCAGGACTTGACAAATTACCTAAAAATGCTTCACCAGTACGTTTACACAACCGTTGTAAATTGACAGGTCGTCCAAGAGGTTATATGCGTAAATTCGGTATCAACCGTGTTACGTTTCGCCAAATGGCATCTGACGGTTTAATCCCAGGGGTAACAAAATCAAGCTGGTAGATTAAGAGTTTCCAAGTTCCGGAAGTTATAGTAGTTGAATCGTTATAAAGTTAAAAAGTTGAAAAGCTCTTTAATTCTTAAACTTTATGACTGGTAAACTAACAAGCAACTTGTCTTTATAAATTTAATTCCGTAATTTTGCGAGCCTTTTCATAAAAGAGGTTCGTTTCAAATATCGAAAACAATGACAGATCCAATAGCAGATTACTTAACACGATTGAGAAATGCCATCAAGGCACGCCACAGAATCGTTGAAATCCCTGCTTCTAACATCAAAAAAGAAATCACTAAGGTTCTTTTTGATAAAGGATATATTCAAAACTACAAATTTGACGATACAACTGTACAGGGTACTATCAAAGTTGCATTGAAGTATAATCCTACAACAAAGCAGTCGGCAATCGTTAAATTAGAAAGAATTTCTAAGCCAGGCTTACGTAAGTATAAAGGTGCAGGTGAATTACCACGTGTATTGAATGGCTTAGGTATTGCGATTCTTTCAACATCTAAAGGCGTTATCACCGACAAAGAAGCTCGTGTGTTGAACGTAGGTGGTGAAGTTCTTTGCCACGTTTATTAATATCACACTGCTGAAAGAAGCGAGTTTTAATTAGTTGATTTGAGTGTTGTGTAGTTGAAAAATGCGTTTATTCATTTTTTAACTTGGCAAATTTTAAATCTTCAAATTGAGTAAACTTCCATTTTAAGCTCAAAAAACAAAGTTATGTCAAGAATTGGCAAGAAAATTATTACTATTCCAGCAGGAGTTGCTGTTACAGTTGATAAAAACAATGTTTCGGTAAAAGGTCCAAAAGGAACTCTTTACCGTACAATTGATCCAGATATCACAGTTGAAATTGAAGGTGCTGAACTAACAGTTAAGCGTCCAACTGAGCAAAAAAGACACAAAGCATTACATGGTTTGTATCGTTCATTAATTAATAACATGGTTATTGGTGTGAGTGAAGGATATAAAGCAGAAATGGAAATCGTAGGGGTAGGTTACAAAGCATCAAATCAAGGAAATATTCTTGAATTGGCATTGGGCTATTCTCACGGTGTTTTTGTTCAAATTCCATCTGAATTGAAAGTAACAACTTCAATGGAAAAAGGACAAAATCCGAAAGTTATGTTAGAAGGTATTGACAAAGAATTAGTAGGTCAAGTATCAGCTAAGATTCGTTCATTACGCAAAATTGAACCTTACAAAGGTAAAGGTATTCGTTTCGTTGGTGAGCAAATTCGTAGAAAAGCCGGTAAAACTGGTGGTAAGAAATAATCATAATTTGTTTGTATATAGATTTGGAAATTTGAACGTATTCTTAAGTATATTTCAAATTTTCAAATTATATAGTTTTCAAATTTAAATCGTGGGTCGGTAATCCACAAAACATATAAACATTACAATGGCTACGCAAAAAGATTCAAGAAGATTACGTATCAAGCATTCAATCAGAGCAAAGATTTCTGGGACTGCCGAAAAGCCAAGATTATCTGTTTTTCGTTCAAATACAGGTATCTATGCTCAAGTAATTGATGACGTAAAAGGACATACATTAGCAGCAGCTTCTTCACAAGAATTAGGATTGGCGAACGGAAACGTTGACAATGCTAAACAAGTAGGAGCAAAAGTTGCTGAAAAGGCTTTGGCAGCAGGAATTTCTGCAGTTGTATTTGACCGTAACGGATACTTGTATCACGGACGTGTTAAAGCAGTAGCAGAAGGTGCAAGAGAAGGAGGTCTTAAATTCTAATGAGTTAATTTGAAACGGTGTTAAGATTTTAAAACACTTTTCAAATCCACAAATTTTCAAATTCAGAAAAAATGTCGCAATTAATATCAAAACCAATTAAGGTTAACGAAGGCGAATTAAAAGAAAAAGTCGTTGCTATCAATCGTGTAGCGAAAGTTGTGAAAGGTGGACGTAGATTCAGTTTTTCAGCTATCGTAGTTGTAGGTGATGGCAAAGGCGTTGTTGGATTCGGTTTAGGTAAAGCAAACGAAGTAACTGACGCTATTGCAAAAGGAATCGAAGATGCAAAGAAAAATGTATTCCAAGTAGCCCTTTTGAAAGCAAGTGTACCACACGAACAAATTGGTAAATTCTCTGGAGGGTTTGTATTGTTGAAGCCTGCTGCTCCTGGTACTGGAGTAATTGCTGGTGGTGCAATGCGTGCTGTATTAGAATCTGCTGGTGTTCATGATGTATTAGCAAAATCAAAAGGTTCTTCTAATCCACATAACGTAGTAAAGGCAACAGTAGATGCTCTTGTGAAAATGAGAAATCCGCATACTGTAGCATTCCAAAGAGGAGTATCATTAGCAAAAGTTTTCAACGGATAGTTTTTAGGTATTAGTTTTTAGGTATTAGGTATTGAGTATTGAGTTCACAGTGATAAATTATCATCTTATTGAATTCAAAATCAGCTCAAACTCCTAACTCCTAATCCTTAGCTCCTGATAACTACTTGACTAATAATAACATGTCAAAGGTAAAAATTACACAAGTTAAGAGTACAATCAAACGTCCAGCAGTTCAGAAACGTACAATGCAAGCATTGGGTTTAGGAAAAATGAACAAAAGCGTTGAAAAAGAGTTGAACCCTGCAATCGAAGGAATGATTCGTGCGGTTAAACACATGATTGTAATCGAAAATATCTAATATGTCTCCAACCTTTTAGGGTTGATTAGAAATTCCTTTAGGAGTTGAGTACAGCGAGTTATCTCATGGTGAGGTAGCGTTTAGCAAATCTTATAACAAAATATTACAATGAATCTTTCTTCATTAAAGCCCGCACAGGGATCTACTAAAGTTAGAAAAAGAGTAGGTCGTGGTCAGGGTTCTGGAATAGGTGCTACTTCTGCCCGTGGACACAAAGGTGCAAAATCACGTTCAGGTTACTCTCGTAAAAGCGGTTTTGAAGGTGGACAGATGCCACTTCAACGTCGTGTTCCTAAATTCGGTTTCAAGAACATTAATCGTGTAGAATACAAAGCTATCAATCTTGATACTTTGCAAGCTTTATCAGAAACGATAGGTTTGTCTGTTATTAATCACGATGTATTATATAGCAATGGTTTAGTTTCTAAAAATGACTTGGTAAAAATCCTTTCACGTGGAGAAATTAAATCAGCTTTAGAAGTAACTGTAAAAGGTTTTTCTGCATCCGCTGCTGCTGCAATTGAAGCCGCTGGTGGTAAAGCAATTGTTGGGTAAAACATACATTTCCAGAAGTTAAGTTTGGTTTAATTTCTGGAAATTTTCAAATTAATCAGGATAGGCAACAGAAATATTTAAGTAATCGTGTGAAAACTGGCAACAGATTTGTATTTAAAGAAAAAGTTGAACAATTTGGATTTTTATTCCTTAACGATTATTTAAACAGATAGCATGAACAAGTTTATTAACACTATCAAAAACATTTTCTCAATAGAGGAATTAAGAGGTAGAATTCTTAATACCCTGTTGTTTATTACCTTTTTTCGCTTAGGTTCATACATTGTATTGCCAGGAGTAGATGCCAATAAATTAGATGCCAAAGGAGATGGAGGTTTATTAGGATTATTGAATATGTTCTCAGGTGGAGCTTTCAATAATGCCTCAATTTTTGCACTTGGTATAATGCCTTATATCTCGGCTTCGATTGCTATACAATTACTAACTATTGCATTACCTTATTTTCAGAAAATGCAAAAAGATGGTGAATCAGGACGTAAGAAATTAAATCAAATCACTCGTGTTTTGACTATTTTAGTAACTGCAGCTCAGGCAACAGCTTATTTGCAAACTACTATTCCTGCTGAAGCTATCATCGTTAGTGCATGGTCATTCCGTATTTTCTCAGTAATTATTTTAATTTCAGGTACAATGTTTTGTATGTGGTTAGGAGAAAAAATTACAGATAAAGGAATTGGTAATGGTATTTCAATGCTCATTATGATTGGTATTGTATCACGTTTCCCAAGTGCTATAATTGGAGAAGCTCAGTCTCGAGGAATGTCAGGAGCTTTATTGTTCTTGATTGAAATGATTGCTCTTTTCTTTGTAGTAATGGGAGCTGTGATGGTAACACAAGCTGTTCGCCGAATTCCGGTTCAATATGCTAAGCAAGTTGTTGGTAATAGAGCATCAGCGGCAGTAGGTGGAGAACGTCAATACATCCCTTTGAAACTCAATGCAGCAGGTGTTATGCCTATCATTTTTGCACAAGCTTTAATGTTTGTCCCAGGTTTATTAGCAGGACAGTTTGCCGATAGAAGTGAATTTGCTCAATCAGTTGTTCAAAACTTTGGTGATCCAAGTTCATGGGGATATAATTTATTATTCGCCTTTCTGATTATTGTATTTACTTTCTTTTACACAGCTATTTCAATTAATCCAACTCAAATTTCAGATGATATGAAACGTGGTGGAGGTTTCGTTCCGGGTGTTAAACCAGGAGAGGCAACATCAAATTTTATTGCTGATATTTTAGATAGAATTACACTTCCAGGTGCTATTATGTTGGCGATTATTGCAATACTTCCTGCTGTTGCTGGATTATTTGGAATCACTCGTGGCTTTGCTTCATTTTTTGGAGGTACATCATTGTTGATTTTAGTAGGTGTGGTATTGGATACCCTTCAACAAATCGAAAGCTACTTGTTAATGCGCAAATACGAAGGATTGATGCAATCAGGTAGAGTACAAGGTAGAACACAAGCTACCGTATAAATCAAGAGGAGTTGAAAGGACTCTTTATAAGATGATTTTTTTAAAAACAAATGCAGAGTTAGAGGTAATAAGAGCCAATGGCGTAATTTTAGGACAAACTCACGCTGAGGTTGCCCAAATAATTAAACCTGGAATTACTACCAAAGAGTTAGATAAGGTCGCTTACGAATTTATTAAAGATAATAACGGGCATCCTTCATTCTTGAATTATAATGTAAGTGGTAACAAGTTTCCAGCTTCACTTTGTATTTCAATAAATGATGTAGTAGTTCATGGAATTCCAAGTAATTATCAGTTGAAAGACGGTGATATAGTTTCGATAGATTGTGGAGTATTTAAAAATGGATTTCATGCGGATAGTGCTTACACTTATGCAATAGGAAACGTTAAAGAAGAAACATTGAAATTGTTAAGAACAACGAAAGAATCTTTGGCTTTGGCAATTGAACAAGCAGTATTTGGTAAGAGAATAGGCGATATTGGATTTGCTGTCCAGTCATACTGTGAAAAGTTAGGATTTACTATTGTTAGAGAATTAGTGGGTCATGGTGTAGGGAAATCATTACACGAGAAACCTGAAGTAGCAAACTATGGAAGACGTGGGGATGGAGCAAAATTAAAAGAGAACATGGTAATTGCTATTGAACCAATGGTAAATCAGGGTAAAAAAAGTATTCACCAAGAACACGATGGTTGGACTATCAGAACGCAAGATAGAAAACCTTCTGCTCACTTTGAACACACAGTTGCCGTAAAGAAAGGTCAAGCAGATATTTTGACAACCTTCAAGTATATCGAAGAAGCAATAAGTAAATCAGAGTACATCGTTAATATTTAATTATGGCAAAACAATCATCAATAGAAGTAGATGGAATTATCATTGAGGCTCTCTCAAACGCTATGTTTCGTGTAGAGTTGGAGAATACCCATCAAGTGATTGCCCATATTTCGGGAAAGATGCGGATGAATTACATCAAAATCTTACCTGGCGATAAGGTGAAATTAGAAATGTCACCTTATGATTTGAGTAAAGCAAGAATAGTGTATCGTTACAAGTAAAAAATAAATTACTAAAATGAAAGTAAAAGCGTCTATCAAGAAGCGTAGTGCTGAATGCAAAGTAATTCGTCGTCACGGAAAACTTTACGTTATAAACAAGAAAAATCCAAAGTTCAAACAAAGACAAGGATGATTAATGTAGTAGGGAGTTGTGAAACGTCCTTATTTAAAATCTAAAAGCTAAAAAAAGTATGGCTCGTATTGCAGGGGTTGATATTCCCGATAAAAAAAGAGGCGAAATTGCTTTGACATATATTTTCGGTATAGGTCGTAGCACTGCTCAGAAAATTTTAACACAAGCTGAAATTTCTTTCGACAAAAAAGCTGGCGAATGGAACGATGATGAAGCGAGTGCTATCCGTGCGATTATCGCTGGCGAATTCAAAACTGAAGGTCAACTTCGTTCTGAAGTCCAGTTGAACATCAAACGTTTGATGGACATTGGTTGTTATCGTGGTTTACGTCACCGTAAAGGTCTTCCATTACGTGGACAGAGAACGAAAAATAACTCTCGTACTCGTAAAGGTAAACGTAAGACTATTGCCAATAAGAAAAAAGCAACTAAGTAAAAATTAAGCTGAGATTGAGGATACTGAGTTATTCCAATTCGCTAAAGTTCTAAGATGAGAAGGTTATTCTTTAGAATGTACGTACTCAAAACTGGAAAAAACAAACAACAAAATGGCACAGGCTAAAAGAAAAGACAAAGCAAAGAAAAGAGTTGTCGTAATTGAACAAATTGGTCAAGTACACATCAAAGCTTCTTTCAATAATATTATCATCTCTATCACTAATACTCAAGGACAAGTAATCTCTTGGGCATCTGCTGGTAAAATGGGCTTCAAAGGTTCTAAGAAAAACACTCCTTATGCCGCTCAAATGGCAGCTTCAAACTGTGCCGCTGTGGCTGTTGAGGCAGGTATGAAAAAAGCAGAGGTTTTTGTGAAAGGCCCTGGTGCTGGTCGTGAGTCAGCTATTAGAACTGTTTCTAATGCTGGTATTGAAGTATTATCTATTAAAGATATTACGCCACTTCCTCACAATGGATGTCGTCCTCCAAAACGTCGTAGAGTTTAATTTTAGAACAAGATTTAGTAATTCTATTTCTTTCTGAAAATCAAAAATATAGCGAAGGGTAATTAGTAATTATTGCCCTTCGTTTCTTTATGTTTCATAATTACTTCAACGGTCAGAAGAGGGCTGTTGACTCAATTTTACAAAATAATGGCAAGATACACAGGTCCAAAATCAAAAATTGCTCGTCGTTTCGGCGAGCCAATCTTAGGTCCAAGTAAAGCGTTAGCTCGCAAAAACTATGGTCCAGGTCAACACGGGAAAGGAAAACGTGGAAAAGTTTCAGAATATGCTTTGCAATTAAAAGAAAAGCAAAAAGTGAAATATACTTACGGAATTCTTGAAAAACAATTTGAGAACTTATTCCACAAAGCTGCAGTAAGAGAAGGTATTAAGGGTGAAAACCTTTTAAAACTTTGTGAAGCACGTTTAGATAACACTGTATATCGTTTAGGAATTGCTCCAACACGTCGTGCGGCACGTCAATTAGTAATTCACAAGCATATTTTAGTTGATGGTGATATTGTAAATATTCCATCATATTCATTGAAGCCTGGTCAGTTAGTAAGCGTTCGTGAGAAATCAAAATCTTTAGAAGTAGTTACAAACTCATTAGCTGGTAAAGCTGGAAAACGCTTTAACTGGTTAGAGTGGGATGCTCCAACTTTGACTGGTAAATTTATTTCTTACCCAGAACGTTCTGATATTCCTGAGAATTTCAACGAACAGGCAATCGTCGAACTTTACTCTAAGTAATCGAGTTTTTGATGAAATATTTCAATATTTCATTAGCAATATATTCTTTGTGAACATATTTGGCAGTATTAATTGATGCTGTCAAATATGTTTTAGTAGTTTAAATAATACGCTTTTTGCAAGTCATTTAAACTATTTAAGTTGGAACTAATATTTTTGTAAACTTGTAATATAAACGATAACTTTATATTTGTCAAGTATTTTATTAAATATATTTGTCAATTTTTAATAAAATCACAGAGTTTATTCGTAAATTGCGAATCGGTTACTCTATTCTTAATACATTCCAAGGTAAATTACGCTACGAAATATGTCAATATTAGCATTCCAAATGCCCGATAAAGTTGTCATGGAAAAAGCCGACGACTTTCACGGGTTATTTGAGTTTAAGCCACTCGAAAAAGGCTATGGCGTTACAATCGGTAATGCACTTCGTAGAATCTTATTGTCTTCGTTAGAAGGCTACGCTATTACAAGCGTAAAGGTTGGCGGAGTTCAGCACGAATTTTCAGCCATTGAAGGCGTGATTGAAGATATGACTGAGATTATCTTGAACTTGAAAAAAGTTCGTTTTAAGAAATCACAGGAAATCCTCGAAAACAAGATTAACGTTAGAGTTAAAGGTCAATCGACTTTGAAAGCAGGTGATATTTCTAAATTTACAAATTATTTTGACATTTTGAATCCAGATTTAGTTATCTGTACGCTTGATGAATCAAAGGAATTTGAAATGGAAATCATCGTGGAGAAAGGTCGTGGTTATGTACCTTCTGACGAAACAAGGAATTCTGAACCTCCATTTGGACATATTCCGATTGATGCTATTTATACGCCTATCAAAAACGTAAAATTTAGCATTGAAAACACTCGTGTTGAGCAAAAAACGGATTATGAAAAATTGGTAGTGGATATTGAAACAGATGGTTCAATCCACCCAGAAGATGCCTTGAAAGGAGCTGCGTATATTTTAATTCAACACTTTATGTTGTTCTCTGACCAAACAATGACTTTTGAGTCAATGAAGGCAGAAGAAGATAATGTAGTTGATGAAGAAATGTTGCACATGAGAAAGTTGTTGAAAACCCCATTGGCAGATTTAGATTTGTCGGTACGTGCTTACAACTGCTTGAAGTCGGCTGATGTGAAAACATTAGGAGATTTAGCAAGATTAGAAATTTCTGATATGATGAAATTCCGTAATTTCGGTAAGAAATCATTGACTGAATTGGAACAATTGATTGAAGATAAAGGACTTCATTTTGGTATGGACGTTGTTCGTTACCGTTTAGATGAAGATTGATTTTAATTTTTGATTTGAGAATGAGATTTAGATGTTACAATCTGTTCGCATTCTCAAATTTTTATTTTTAACTAAAGCAGTAATAGGTGAGTTGATGTGAATTAACTTAACCGCAATGATAGATAATCTTCCGCTGGGTGAATTATTAGTCATTTTAAACTTACTCCAATACAATGAGACACGGTAAAAAAAACAACCATTTAGGTAGAACTGCTCCTCACAGAGCCGCTATGTTATCAAACATGGCAACTTCTTTGATTCTTCACAAAAGAATTGAAACAACAGTAGCGAAAGCGAAAGAATTGAGAAAGTATGCTGAGCCTTTGATTACAAAAGCTAAGACTGATGATACTAACAACCGTCGTGTTGTATTCTCTTATTTACAAAGCAAAGAAGCTATCAAAGAACTTTTTGGTATTGTTGCTGAGAAAGTTGCAACTCGCCCAGGTGGTTACACAAGAATTATTAAATTAGGAAATCGTCTTGGTGATAATGCTGAGATGTGCATGATGGAATTAGTTGATTTCAACGAAACGATGTTAGCAGCAGCTACTGAAAAAGCTACTAAAACTCGTCGTGGTCGTAGAAGCGGTGCTAAGAAAGAATCTGATGCTGTTGAAGCATCGGCTCCTGCTACTGAAGCTCCTTCTGCTGAAGTTGTTGAAGACGAAACTCCTGCTACTGAAACTTCTGAAGAAGAGAAAGCAGCAGAGTAATTCTGATAAAAATATTTTAAAAGGGTTTTGACTTCGGTTGAAACCCTTTTTTGCTTAAAAATAACCATTATAGATTGTCATGTTATAGAATTAATTATTTAGTAAAGATTAGTAATTGGTGTTATGGTTAAAATATTGAAAATTTGTAATTCAGAAATGATTTTTAATTAACCTCATTAACGGCAAAATATAATGAAATTTTTTACTTACCTCATGCTGAATCTAACGACACCTTCTGATTCAGCCCTTAAAACTTATAGTACTTCATTAGATGAAGTAACTGTAATTGCTCAACGAAATGAACAAAAAGTATTTAATACGATGGGTTCAGTATCGGTTATTAATGCGAAAAATCTAAAGAACTATCAATTTAGAAGTACTCCAGAAAGTTTATTTGGTGCGGTTGGAGTTTTTGTCCAAAAAACAAATCATGGAGGTGGCTCGGTATTTATGCGTGGTTTGACAGGCAATCAGACTTTGTTATTAATAGATGGAATACGTTTGAATAACAGTACTTTTCGATATGGACCTAATCAATATTTAAATACTGTTGATCCTTTTTTGATTCAAAGTTTAGATATTTATCGTGGTGGTGGTTCGGTGCAATATGGTTCAGATGCTTTGGGTGGTACGCTACAAATTCGTACATCAAACCCTATTTTTACCAATAATAAACCTACTATTGGTGGTAATGCTTTAGTCCGTTATGGAACGTCAAATTTAGAAAAGACACTACGAACGGAATTGACATTTGCCACACAAAAATTTGCCATTAAAGGTGGACTGAGTGTAAGGAAATTTGGAGATTTAATCGGTGGAGATACAACTGGCATTCAAACTCCTTCGGGCTATAATGAAATTGCATACGATTTTAAGGCTAAGTTTATTCTTTCGAGCAGGATTGGCCTAACCGCTGTACATCAAAGTTTAGAGCAAACAAGCGTACCTATTTATCATAAAGTAAGGTTAGAAAATTTCATGATTAATGAAATGTCTCCACAGAAAAGAAGTCTTTCTTATGTCCAACTTGACTTTGCTACTGGTAATAAATTGGCGAAAAATATTGCTTTAAATATGTCTTATCAAGGCACGGAAGAGGGGAGGAATTCTCAAAAGAATGGTTCGAGTGTTTATAGAACTGAGAATGACCAAGTGAAAACTTTTGGGTCATTTGTAAATGTTCAGTCTGATATTTTACCAAATTGGACTGCAAGTTCTGGTATTGAATATTATGCCGATAAGATTAATAGCACTAAACGAGATATTGACCAAAAAACAAATTTGACAACCAATGGTAGAGGTTTATACCCAGATGGTTCAAGCTTTCAGAGTTATGCTTTTTACTCATTACATCACGTAAATATTAATCAATGGGATTTAGATTTTGGCACTCGTTTTAATGCGTATTCAATTGATGTAAATGACCAAACTTTGGGAAAAGTGAATGTGAAGCCACAAGCGTGGGTTGGAAATTTAGGTTTAGGTTATCATCTTGCTAATCATTCATTGACGTATGTGACGTTTAACACAGGATTTAGAGCTCCTAATATTGATGATATGGGAACATTAGGTATCGTGGATTTTCGTTATGAACTGCCGACTGCTTCACTGAAACCCGAAAACTCATATAATTTTGAGTTTGGATATAAATTGAAAACCTCAACATTTTCTTCAACGCTTTCTTTGTATCATAATCAGCTACGAAATTTGATTACAAGAGTAAAAGTTGAAGGACAAAAAATAAATGATTATCAAGTTTATAGAAAAGAGAATGTTGAAAAGGCTTACATTCAAGGCTTCGAGTGGAGTACAGAATGGTTTGTTAGTGACAATTTGAGAACTTACACGGATTTAACTTATACTTATGGTCAGAATGAAACTAAAAATGAACCTGTAAGAAGAATTCCACCATTAACGGGACGAATAGGCTTACACTATCAAGCTGGAAAAGCTTTCTTTGTTAAATTGGAAGATATTTTTGCGGGAAAGCAAGACCGTTTAGCACAAGGCGATAAAGATGATAATAGAATTGCGAAGGGTGGAACAAACGGATGGAATGTAGTAAATATTTATTCGGGATATGAGTATCAAAATTTTAGTTTAATTGGTTCATTCCAAAATTTATTTGATGTTGATTATCGAACGCACGGTTCTGGTATTAATGGCGTTGGTAGAAGTTTAATCACGACATTGATGTATAAGTTTTAAAGAAGTTTATCTCAATAAAAATCCCCATGAAGCGATTTATGGGGATTTTTATATTTGGACTATACTTAATCATCATCATCTTCTTTCTCTACTTTTGCAGGGATTTTGACAAAAGCACTTCTTTTTGGAGCAGGCATTTTGCTTTTTTCGCCTCGCATTACTTTCCAAATATCTTCATTAAACGCCAAGTCTGGAGCAGCATCTTCGTGCGAAAAGTCGAAATTTACACGTCTTTTTCCTGTGTTGAGGGCAGTGTTTCTTTCATTTATATCCGCATTTTCAGCCAATGCAATGTATGGTGTTAAGTCGATATTCTTTGAAAAACACTTAAATAATGGCGTAGCAGCGGCATCATACTGACTCATTGGTGGTATTCCCAAAATTAATTCCATCGTTCTCAACATTCCCGAAGTTGAATACATCGTGTGGTCAACAAATTTCCTTTTGGTGTAAGGGCTAATCACATACGCTGTTGAACGGTGAGCATCCACGTGGTCTGAGCCATTTTGAGCATCATCTTCTAAAATAAATACGGCTGATTCTTTCCATATTTTAGATTTTGAAAGGTGTTCAATAAATTTTCCAACTGCCAAATCATTGTCAGCAATGGCTGCTTCAACACTAAAAGCACCTTTTCGAGAACCAGAAGTATGGTCATTTCCCATACGAAGGCTGCTGAATCGTGGAACGGCATTGATTGCTAAAAGTGAATCAAAATCGGCTTCCCACTGTTTTTCACGGTCAGAATCTTTGAAATTCATGTCCCAACCTTTGTATTTTTTGCAAACATTACCCTTTACTCCTGCATAATTTGCCTCTCCACCATCCGCAAACTCTCCGTAGGTTCTGAATGGAATATTAGCTCTTTTACAAAAATCCCAAATGAAACCATTTTTAGGATAGGCTATTTCTCGTTGACCTTCAAAATCGTAAGAGCCACCACGTCCGCCGTAACTTGTAACCCAGTTTTTTTCAACGTAGTCATTAGCATAAGCAGCGGTTGACCAATTGTGTCCATCGGCTGAAACTTCGGCATCTACGTAAAAATTATCCAATAAGACAAAATCTTTTACCAATTTATGTTGATTTGGTGTTAATCTTTCAGGGAAAATACAAAGTTGTGGATCGCCATTCCCTTCTTTAATATCTCCCAAAACTTGGTCGTAAGTTCTGTTTTCTTTGATGATATAAAAGACGTATTTGATTGGTGATTTATCCCCAACTTTCATTGGAATGGGGTTTCCTGCTTCGCCCATTGCCAAAGCCTCTTTTTGCTTGCTGTAAGGCGTATTTTGGAAAACTACTTGCGAATAAGTAGATAGGGTTTGTTCATCGGGCGAATCAATGATAGA
>JAZKDE010000098.1:8465-39084 GCA_040387735.1 Bacteroidota bacterium | reverse complement strand
AATTTGATAAATATCCCGACTTAAAACAAGCCATTGATAGTTTTGAAGACGGAAATCATACCCAGTGGCGAGTACATTTTCACGTACCATTATTCTTGGAAACGTATGGATTGTTGAGTTCAACGCAATCAGAAATTGTTAAAACCTTAGCGATTCAAAAAGCAACGCCTTTTACTAATCATTTAGAAATAGAAACTTATACTTGGGGTGTTTTACCAGCCTCGGTGCAAGTGCCGCTGAATGAATCTATTATTCGTGAAATTGCTTGGGTACAAAGTATTTTGGCTCAGTAACACAAACTTTGGTCTGAAAGGTCATACTTATCATACAGACTGAAGTCTGTGGTACTAAACTCATCAACATTATGCAAAAAACAGTAGTCATTGATATAGTAGGACTTAGTACAAGTCTAATTGGCGAACACACGCCTTTTTTGAAAAAGTATCTTTCAGAACATCATTTAACGCATATTAAGCCCGTTTTCCCTGCCGTAACGACCACGGCTCAAAGTTGTTATGTTACTGGGAAATTCCCAGATACGCACGGAATTGTGGGAAATGGTTGGTATGACCGTGACGATAGTGAAGTCAAATTTTGGAAGCAATCGAATAAATTAGTGAAAGGCGAAAAAATTTGGGAAGCCGCCAAAAAGAACAATCCGAAGTTTACTTGTTCCAAAATGTTTTGGTGGTATAATATGTATTCTTCGGCTGATTTTAGCGTAACTCCTCGCCCACAATATCACGCTGATGGTGTAAAGGCTCCCGATTGTTATTCACAACCCGCAGATTTACGGGATAAACTTCAAGCCGTATTAGGTACATTTCCATTATTTAGTTTTTGGGGTCCCAATGCCAACATCAAATCTTCTAAGTGGATTGCTGATGCTTCAATTTGGGTGGATAAAGCCGAAGACCCCACTTTATCGCTCATTTATTTGCCACATTTAGATTATTGTTTGCAAAAATTTGGCGTTGATTTTTCAAAAATCAGTAAAGAATTAGGCGAAATTGACAAATTGGTTGAAGAGTTAGTAAGTCATTATAAAAGCACAGGGGCAAACATTATTTTACTGTCGGAATACGGAATAAATAATGTCACTCGCCCAATTCATATTAATCGAATTTTAAGAGAAAATGATTTAATTTCAATCAGAATTGAGCAAGGTTTAGAGTTGTTGGATGCTGGAATTTCTAAAGCATTTGCAACCGCCGACCATCAAATTGCCCATATCTATTTTAATGATTTATCGGAAAAAGAGCGAGTTAAAACCATTTTAGAAAACACCCAAGGAATTGCTTTGGTGTTGGACGAAGAAGGTAAAAAGGAACATCATCTCGACCATGAACGTTCAGGAGATTTAGTTGTGATGGCAGAACCAGACGCTTGGTTTACCTATTATTATTGGCTTGATGATGCCAAAGCTCCCGATTTTGCAAGATTGGTGGACATTCATAAAAAGCCAGGATATGACCCCGTGGAAATGTTTATGAATCCAAAAAATCCATTCATAAAACTACGAGCTGCTTACAAATTAGCTCGTAAGCTATTGGGATTCAGATATTTAATGGATGTAATTCCTTTAGATGCTACGTTGGTAAAAGGTTCTCACGGAGGAACATTAGCGGGTAAAGAATTTTATCCAATTTTGATTTCTGACCAAAAAATTTCGGATAAAGATATTTTGGCAACTGATGTTTATGATGTTATTTGGAAGTCTATTTTTGGGTGAAAAAATCAATCTGGTATTATCGACAAGTTGACATAGGCAAATTTGTCGATAATACCCTAATTTTGGCTTTTCAAGTATAGCCATTGAAAAGGAAACCGAAGCACTTGAATGTTTAAATATTAATGATAATCTTACTTTCATTACCCTGAGCGGCTAATTCTAAAGCATTTTGAAGGTTTTCTAAAGTCGTATAGCTCGAAATAATATAACTTGGGTTAATTACTTTAGCACTAATGAGTTGCAACGTTCTTTTGAAATCAAATGGGTGGTCATAAATAATAGAAGGAACGATGTGAATACCTTCTCTGGCAATTTTCAAAGGTCGAAAGGTGGCCAAATTTCCCGAAAGCCCCACGAGAACAATTTCTGAGCCACGAGGTGCTGCCGCTGTTGCTAAAGATGCCGTTTGAGCTGCTCCTGCACATTCAAAAACTGCCGCTACCATATTGTCTTCCCAAGTCTTTGAAATAAACTCGATTTGCGTATCCGCATTACCTGCTACAATAAGTGGAATTGCTCCTAAATCAGTTGCCATTTTTACTTTCGACGCATTGATTTCGGTTACAAAAACTTTATATCCCAATGCTAAAGCAAGTTGAGTTACCAATAATCCAATCGCTCCCAAACCAATGACTGCAATGGTATCACCAGGTTTTGCTTTTGATGAAAATAGGGCATGAACTGCCACCGCCGTAGGCTCAATACACACGGCATCCTCATCCGACATTTCATTTGGTACTTTCCACGCAAAATTGGCAGGAATAGCAATATATTCAGCAAAACAGCCCGATTCATTTAAACCAATAACTCGTTTATTAGGACATATATTCCCGTGTCCACCCATGCAATGATGACATTTTTGACAAGGAATATTCGGTTCAATTACCACTCGTTCACCTATCGTTCTACCTTCAATACCTTCCCCAATTTTATCAATATATCCCAGTCCCTCATGTCCAATAATGGTTGGTTTGTCTAATGTTCTGTGTCCCAAAAAAAGGTGTATGTCAGAGCCACAAATACCGACTTTAAATAATTTTATTCTTACTTCCCCAAATTTTGGCTCAGGTTTATTTACCTCTTTAAGGCTAATTTCATTTGGTTTTTCTAAAAAAGCTCCAAACATAGTTTTATTATTTAAGGATTTTTACGTTTTTATTTCCAACAAATATGAGTAGTGAATCGTAAATAATGATATTAATGGTTAAAAAGTACCATACTATTTAATGATAATACCAAAATAATTTATTACAATAGTACTAAATTTAAAAAAAGACTAAAAAGACGGATTCTGAATTGAAAATTAAACCCTTATTATTTCATAAAATAAAAGTGGATTGATGCAGTATTCCAAAATTATCTCTGAGATACTATCTTGGTACTTTTGGTAAAATTTGGGTACAATCAAACCATTATGGCATTTATTAGCATTTACCTTTATTGAATTTTATATAAATAAAATAATTAAAAATTGTACAATAATGAGAATTTTGCAATTCCTCTTCATCTTTCATTAAGAATAAATACGTTGCTAATGAATAGGGCTTTTTTGATTGAAAACGTAGTTGAATAATTTTAATATTGCGTTTTCCAAATTCAGTTGAAAAGGAAATACAATTAAATATATGACTATAATTCGGGTGGTTTAATAATCACCCGAAATTTTAGGTTATGAGTCTTTTAAACTTCCAATTCTTTTAATACTCTCGAAGCTCTTTTTGAAAATTACAAACTCGAAGGAGTAATTTTAGTCATTCCCAATGCTTTATATTTATTAGTGGAGAGTTTAAAATAGTTAAAAAGTAATGAGTTATTAATTGTAGTACCCAAATATGAAATTGGAAATAAAAAACTTCGGATTATACGGTCGAGAACAATCAACGGTTTCGGCTGATTTTCTCAATTTAGTTGCTATAGATTATAGTTGTCGGAAATATAATTGGGAAATTAAACCGCATTTTCACAGTAGTTTGTACCAGTTTTTCTTTATCGAATCGGGTTCCGGAACGTTAATTATTAATGAAAAATCAAAGAAATTTTCGGGAAAAAACCTTATTATTATGCCCGAAAATAACTTGCATGGTTTTCAATTTAACGATGACATAAAAGGTTATACACTTTCGGTTTCTTCGGCAATTATTGATAAAATCACGAATCACGACAAAGAATTATTATTTGAAATTAATCGTGTTCGACTACTAAATATGAATAATTATCCCGAAGAATTTACGGATGTCATGGATTCAATTCGGCGAATGCTCAAAGAACTGTCTCTACAAGCCGAAAAAGAAGCGTTATTTTTAGAAACCTTATTACTGTTATTATTGATAAAAATTTTTAGGTTAATGATTGAGTCTGAAAAGGAATATGTTGCCTCCACTCGTGAATTAGCTTATTACAAAGAATTTATGAAAATGATTAAAAAAGTAGTGCCGACCAACAAAAGTATTGATGAGTTTACGAAAAATTTAGGCATTAGCAAAACGCACCTCAATCGAGTTTGTCAGATCATTGCGGGGGAATCTACCAAGCAAGTTATTAGCAAATATCTCGTCAATGAATCAATGGTTTTGATGACGCATACCGACATGACAATTTCACAAATTGCGTATCAATTAGCGTTTAAAGATGTCAGTTATTTTTGTCGTTTTTATAAGAAACAAACGGGGATTTCTCCCGCAAAATTTAGAGAAGCAAATCAGAATGTTACGGAACAACGACACGCCATTGCGTTAAATTATTAAGATTTAAGCAATCACATTTGATTGTCAAAATACAACCAGCGAAAGCTAAAACTAACCATGACTTACGAAAATTTACAAGTAAAGTTTAAAGATCTCATTGATAATAGCCCGATGAGTACCTTTCAATTAATCATCGTGGCGATTTGTTTTGTATTGAATATGAATGATGGAATTGACGTACTTGTCGTTTCTTTTTCGGGTTCAGAAATTGCGAAAGAATGGGGCCTTTCAAAAACAGAATTGGGGTATATTTTCAGTGCAGGATTAGCAGGAATGACCGTTGGAGCGTTTTTCTTGGCTCCTTTGGGAGATAAAATTGGTCGAAGAAAAGTATTTATTATCTCCTTAATTCTCATAACTGCTGGAATGTTATTGGTTGCCATTTGTGCTGCTTACCAACAATTATTAGCATTAAGATTTTTGACAGGCTTAGGGATTGGCGGGATTTTACCAACTATGGCGGCAACTGCTTCAGAATTTTCCAATAATAAATACCGAGATTTTAACGTAGGTTTAGTCCAAGCAGGTTGGCCAGTCGGGGCAATATTTACGGGTTTTTTCTGTGCTTATGCTATTCCTACTTTTGGGTGGAGGTTTGCCTTTCTTTTTGCGGGATGTATTTCTTTGGTTATGTTGATTGGAGTAATTATTTACATGACGGATTCTTTAGAATTTTTAGGTAAAAAACAACCCAAAAATGCCTCCCAAAAAATTAATATTTTACTCGAAAAAATGGGGCATGAATGTATCAATTCTCTGCCTGACAAACCCGATTTTTTGGCAGCCGCTCCCGTAAAAATGCTTTTTTCAGCGGAATATAAAAGTTCAACGTTCAAACTTTGGACGGCTATTTTCTTCGGTTTTCTAACGCTTTATACGTTAATGAGTTGGATTCCGAATATTGCGAAAGATGCAGGATTACCTTTTGAAATGGCAACCTATGTAGGCATTGCTCTGAATGCAGGGGCTGCGATTGGAACGACGGTTTTAGGAATGATTTCGGCTAAATTTGGACTTAGAAAAACCGTTCTATCATTTATGATTTTAGCATTTACCACGATGCTTATTTATGGAAATATTACGCTGACCACTGAAATAATTTTCATCATGATTTTCTTGATTGGCATATTTGTGCAAGGGGGATTCAATGGTATTTATCCAACTATTTCCAGAGTGTATGATAGTGAGATTCGGTCAACAGGAATTGGATTGTCAATAGGAGTAGGGCGTTTTGGGGCAATTTTAGGACCAACTTTATTCGGAGTTTTATCAGACTTTGGGCTAAATATTACCACGTTATTTAGTCTTTTCTCTATTCCACTTTTGATAACTGGACTTAGTATTTACAGCTTAAAATCTAAGAATTTGAATTAAAATAACACAAGAATGACTTCGAATAGAACTGCTGCAAGATAATAAAAATGGAAGGCATGATTGAGACACACAGGATTTTACGGTAAATGTTTACTTTTGTTTTAAAACAATCTCGTTTTCCATATTCAACCTGTATTTCAATGAAAAAAATATTATTTCTCCTTTTTTTTAGCATTCAATTACTTGCTCAAAAAAATACCTCTCTCCCACGAAGTACGCCCGAAGCCGAAGGTGTTTACTCCGAAGGAATTGTCAATTTTATTGATGCCATTTCAAAAAGTAAGCATGAATTCCATAGTTTTATGGTTTTGCGACACGGTAAAGTCGTAGCTGAAAGTTGGTGGAATCCATATCGTGCCGATTTAAAACACACAATGTATTCGACGAGTAAAAGTTTTACAGCAACTGCAATTGGTTTTGCGGTAACTGAAAACAAACTGACGGTTAATGATAAAGTTATTTCGTTTTTTCCTGATGATTTACCCGCTGATATCAGTCCAAATTTAGCGGAACTTCGGGTCAAAGATTTATTGACAATGAGTGTTGGACATGAAAAAGAACCAACTTCAATTGTGGCTACGAGTGATAATTGGGTGAAGGAATTTCTAAAAACGCCCATCAAATACCAACCAGGAACTAAGTTTTTGTACAATTCTCTCGCTACTTATATGCTTTCGGCGATTGTGCAGAAAGTGACTGGACAAAAAATTATTGATTATCTCAAGCCAAGATTATTCGACCCTTTAGGCATTACAGGAATTGATTGGGAAATTGACCCGAAAGGCATCAATACTGGCGGTTGGGGATTGCGATTGAAAACGGAAGACATGGCAAAGTTTGGTCAATTGTTCCTTCAAAAAGGAATTTGGAAAGGAAAACAAATCTTACCTGCCGCATGGATTGAAGAAGCTTCGACCATGAAAATTATGCAAAACCCTGACGCACCACAAGCAAAAAAAGATTCAAGTGATTGGTTGCAAGGTTATTGTTATCAAATGTGGCGTTGTAGAAACAATGGTTTTCGGGCGGATGGAGCAAATGGACAATACATTATTGTTCTGCCAGAAAAAGAGGTAGTAATTGCAGTTACCGCCGAAGCTCCTGATATGCAGGGAGAAATTAACTTAATTTGGAAGTATCTTTTGCCCGCTTTTCAACCTAAAAAATTACCTTCAAATACTAATTTACTGGCAAGTTTAAAAGAAAAAGAAGCTACTTTAGCACTTATCATTCCCGCTAAAAATGCCCTTCCTACTCAAGAATCAAAGATTTCTGGTAAAACTTTTGGTATAATTTCTAATGATAAAACGCTGGTAGGTGTTGTATTCGATTTTAAGAATGAAAGTTGTTTATTGAGTCTAAAAACTGATTCTACAACTCATCAGATTTCATTTGGCTCGGGGAAATGGGATATTGGAGAAACTACTAAATTTGGCCCTTATTTAGTGGCGGGTGCAAAAGCAAATCGAGTTGGATTAGCTCGTTTCAAAGTAGCGGGCAGCTATACTTGGAAGGATGAAAATACTTTAGAGTTGACGCTTCGCTACATCGAAAGTCCCCACACGGAAACCATTATTTGTAGCTTTGAAGGAGATAAAGTAAGTCTTGATTTTCAAAGTATTTTCAATCAAAAAGCTAAACGATTCATTTCAAAAGGCATTTTGAGTAAAAATTCTATTAACTCGCCACGGTTAATTATTAGAGGTGATGACATGGGATATTCGCATTCGGGAAATGAAGCTTTGATAAAATGTTATAAAGAAGGCATTGAAACTTCCATCGAAATTATCGCACCTTCTCCGTGGTTTCCAGAAGCTGTAAAATTATTAGCTCAAAACCCAAAAGTAGACGTGGGCTTACATTTTGCCATTACCAGTGAATGGGATAACATCAAATGGCGACCTTTGACGGATGCTCCAAGTTTGAGAAATAAAGACGGTTATTTTTACCCAATGCTTTTTCACAATAATAATTATCCTCACCAAGCGGTGACTGATAATGATTGGAAAATGGCTGATATTGAGAAAGAATTAAAAGCTCAAATTGAATTGGCGTTGAAGTACATTCCTCGTTTGAGCCATATTTCTGGACACATGGGTAGTACTGGTTTTACTGAAGAAGTTAAGGTAATGGCACGGAGAGTCGCTAAAGAATATAATCTAAAAATGGTGGATGTAGAATCTTTGAAAGATAACAACATTGGCTACACTGGTTTTGAATTTAAAAACAAAACAACCGAAGAGCGAATCGATGCTTTTATCTCGATGCTTGATAAGTTGGAACAAGGTAAAACGTACGTTTTTGTAGAACATCCAGGTATTGATAATGATGAATTGAGAGCAGTTTACCACATTGGTTATGAGGATGTTGCACAAGGAAGACAAGATGTTACAACCTTCTTTACGAGTGAAAAAGTAAAAGCGGCAATCCTACAAAAAGGTATAAAATTGGTGAGTTATAAAGATGTCTTGACGGAAGTAAAATAGTATTTTCAATAGATTTTTTCTCATAATATACCATTTTAAAAAAGAAACCCGTTGTCAAATTTGACAACGGGTTTCTTTTTTAAAATAAAAGTACTCTATTTTTCTTCCGAATACCACTTCTTCTTAAACCAAAATGCAACTCTAACTAATAAAATCAAAGCGGGAACTTCTACCAAAGGGCCAATTACACCCGCAAAAGCTTGTCCACTATTGATGCCAAATATTCCGATGGCTACGGCAATGGCTAACTCGAAATTATTACCCGTTGCGGTGAATGAAATTGCCGTGTTTTTAGAATAATCGGCTCCCATTTTTTTCCCAATTACAAAACTTACTAAAAACATGATGATAAAATATATCACCAATGGAATGGCTATTTTCAGGACATCAAAAGGAATTTGTACGATTAATTTTCCTTTCAAACTGAACATTAAAACAATCGTGAAAAGCAAAGCGATTAAGGTAATGGGAGAGATGAACGGAACATATTTATTATTGAACCATTCAATACCTTTCCATTTAATAAAGAAATATCTACTAATAATACCCGCAAAAAAAGGAATGCCCAAGTAAATCAAAACACTTTCGGCAATTTGTCTGATAGTAATGTTAATTTCCATACTTTTTACCCCGAAATACGGAGGTAAAACCGTAATAAAAAGATACGCATAAAAGCTGTAAAAAAGGATTTGAAAAACGCTGTTCAACGCTACTAAACCAGCGGCATATTCACGATTTCCTTCTGCTAATTCATTCCAAACGATAACCATAGCAATACACCGAGCAATACCGATTAAAATCAAACCAACCATGTATTCAGGTTGATTATGGAAGAAAATAATCGCTAAAATGAACATTAATATTGGCCCGATTATCCAATTTAACAAGAGCGAAACACTTAATATTTTCGTATTTTTGAAGACTTCCCCCATATTCTCAAAACGTACTTTTGCCAAAGGCGGATACATCATCAAGATTAGACCAATTGCCAAAGGAATATTAGTCGTTCCACTCGAAAATGAATTAATAAATTGAGAAGAATCAGGAGCAAAATAGCCAATGCCTACGCCAATAAACATGGCTAAAAATATCCAAAGGGTTAAATATTGGTCTAAAAAACTCAGTTTTTTTCGTTGAGTTGGATTACAATTGATGGCACTCATAAATGGTTGGTTTATTGCTTTAAAAATTAGTATGATTTTCTTAGTCTTTCCGCTAATTCATCGGGTAATGGACTATTTTCAAGGGCTTTTGCGGAGAATTCAACATCGTAATCAAAACGAATAAATTGAATTTGAAGGCTTTCTTTATCGTAATTATTACTATTGGGACTAATGTGGAGCATTACGTAACCGCCTTGTGGATTGCCATCTTTAGGTTTGCCAACTGAACCCGTATTGATTGCGTGAAAATATCGGGTTGTATTGTCAATGGTTTCGGATAAAACTCGGTGGTAAGGTTTGTGCGAATGACCAAAACATAAAATATCAACGCCCGCATCTTTAAATACTTTGATAAAATCGCTTTCGTCTTTATCTTCCAAAAGATATTCTGTATTACTTTTTGGACTTCCGTGTACCAAAAGCATTTTCAGATTATTGTCATTCAGTTCAAAATCTACTTGAATATGAGCGGGCAAAGTTGCTAAATATGCTTTTTCTTCCTGCCCAATGATCCCATAAGCGTAATTTTTGCCCATTTCTGCTAATTGCTGCTCCGTCAGTTTTTTTACCTTAACATCGTGATTTCCTGCAATGGTAGCAATACGTCGTTTTCTAATTTCATTAATGACTTCATTAGGGAAAACGTGGTAACCCACCAAATCACCCAAACAATAAATAGTATCGGGTTTTTGTTGGTCAATACTTTCTAACGCTTTTTCAAATGCTTGAATATTAGCGTGAATGTCAGATAAAAGGGCAATTTTCATAATTGACTTTATTCAAAAGATACTTTAACGCCTTGATGGAAATCCCTCCTATGATTGACAATTTTTGACGTTATTTCTGAGGGAGGATAAAATGCTATCAAAATATTCTCTTAATATTTTAATATTTTTTTCGTCAATGCAATAGCAAATAGATTTTCCTTCAATACTGCCTTTAATAATTCCAGCGTTTTTTAGCTCCTTCAAATGCTGTGAAATAGTCGGTTGTGCCAGTGGTAGTTCATTGACAATATCACTACAAATACACGCATCAACTGAGAGTAAATAGTCAATAATGGCAACTCTGGCGGGGTGAGCGAGGGCTTTTAAGATATTTGCCAGTTCATTTTGCTGAGTGGAAAAGTATTCAGTTTTTGTGATTCCCATTTTATGTATTATTACATTGCAATATTACGATGTATTTTTAATTTATAAAAGAGCATTGATTCATCCTCTTTTATAAATTCACGAATTGAGGCGTTTTATTATTTCGTTGATTCTTGTATTGATGGTTTTTTAAGAAAAACCTGTAATGAAATAAATCCAATAATTGCTGCAATTACCGAAGCAATAAGAATAACTATTTTTGAATTATTTTGTAGTGAAAAATTGTCAAAAGCCAGCAAAGTAATAAAAATGGACATTGTAAATCCGATGCCACCTAAGAATCCGACACCAATAATTGATTTCCAATTCAAGTCATCGGGTAATTTGCAAATGCCCAATAAAACCGCTAAAAAACTGAATAATACAATGCCAATGGGTTTTCCGACAATGAGTCCGAGGGCAATTCCTAAGCTAAAATTTTGCGAAATTATTTCACCCAAACTGGTATTTACCATGATAGCGGTATTCGCCAATGCAAATAATGGCAGAATAATAAATGCTACAGGTTTGTGTAAAAAATGCTGTAAAATATAAGAGGTTGATTTTTCGTCTCCGTTACCAAATGGTATTGCAAATGCCAAAAGAACTCCCGTGATAGTAGCGTGAACACCAGAATTTAGCATAAAATACCACATGGCGATCCCACCAATTAAATACGGAATTAAGTTTCTGATTTTTAGACGATTAAGAATAATAAGAAACCCGAAAATCCCCGTGGCAATGAATAAATTTGCCCAAATGATGGCTTTAGTGTAGAATATCGCAATGACCAAGATGGCTCCTAAATCGTCAATTACCGCTAAAGCTGTGAGAAATATTTTGAGCGATGTAGGGACTTTATTACCCAATAGAGACAAAACTCCCAAGGCAAAAGCAATATCCGTTGCCATAGGAATTCCTGCACCTCCTTGAGTTGGTGTTCCGAAATTGAGAAACAAATATATTCCCGCTGGAATTAGCATTCCGCCCAAAGCTCCAAAAATGGGCAGTAAAGCATCTTTGATATGGGAAAGCTCGCCAATGTAAATTTCTCGCTCTAATTCCAGTCCGATGAGTAAAAAGAAAATAGTCATCAAACCATCATTTATCCAATATTCCACGCTTTGTCCCGCAAAATCGGAGTGCCAAAAATGGGTATAATTTATTCCTAAAACTGAATTGGCTAAAACCATCGAAATAATGGTACAAGCAATAAGCGTTAAGCCTCCCGATTTTTCACTCTCTGAAAAGTCTTTGAATAGTTTTGTTATAGCCATAGGTCATGTGAGTATTTTAGAGGTTTTTTTTTAAAATGATGAAGATTTAAGCTGAATCAATGGGGTTTTGATTAATGAAAATTACAGTTTTGTCAATATTATAACGAAAAGTTATCATCAAAATATTGCCTCAAAGTTACGATAGCATTTTCGTCGATTCAGGAACAAATGATATTTTTTCAGTGCTTTCGGAGGTAATCTCTGCATTTTTAAGACTCTCTCAAGGTTTAGTTTGTTAATCATATTGATAAAATACAAATAAAATTACGGAATAATACATATAGGTAGCTCCGTAAAACTGCCCAAAAAGGTAGCTTTCCTCATTTTTTTAATCTTCTCCAAAATATTCATTTCTTATCACCCCACCATTTCAATATATTTTTTGTCTTGTTGTTGAAAAGTCTAATTGTCAATTAACGATCACCCGACTTGATGATTGTTGACAGATATTTCACTAAATACGAACCACTAAAATGAGTTGTAGGGATAGTTGAATGATGCGATTATTGGTATAAACACAAGCACATCTGATATATAAACTACATGCCTGAGCTTGGTTAATAATGACCGATTACCCAAGCTCTTTTTTCAAAAGATACCATAAAACTCTTTAAAACTTGCAAGAACATCAACTTATAAAATCCTGTTTAAAAGGTGAGGCCTCTGGCTATAATACGTTGTATGCACAATATGCTCCTAAGATGTTGGTCTTGTGTTCTCGGTATGTAACAGATTTTGATGATGCCAAGGATCTTTTGCAAGAAGGCTTTATTAAGGTATTTGAAGAGCTGCACCGATTTCGAAATGAAGGTTCGCTTGAAGGTTGGATTCGGAGGATTATGGTAAATGAAGCATTGAACAATTATAAAAAAGTAAGTAAAATTCAACACCAAACCGATGATATTGGCGTAGTGCATCACGAAATCCCCTGCGAATCCATCGTCGATGTAGAAAGTCAGTTGAATAATAAAGAATTGTTGGCACTGGTTCAAACGCTACCTCCAAGTTATCGAATGGTATTTAATTTGTATGTATTTGAAGGATATAAACACCAAGAAATTGCCAAAAAATTAGGCATCGGAGAAGGTACTTCGAAATCAAACCTCCAAGATGCCCGACGACTACTTCAACTAAAAATAAACACCATCAATAAAGAAGCTAAAACTCGTTTAAAATGAACGAAAACGTAAGATATAATATTGACGAGACTTTTCGGATTAATATTGAACAAATGGCCCTTCAAACACCGTTGCCTAATTTGGATGGTGTAAGGGCAAATATATTACAAAAAAATCTTCAAAGCTCTCAGTTTCAAAACCGATGGCTCAAGGGTTCACTTGCAATTATGGCATTTTTGCTGGGCGGATGTATATTCTTTTTACTGAAAAAACCAGATGAACATTATCAAAACTTAACTACTGAAAAAATCCTAAAAGTTTATCAAACGGATACCATTTACATAACAAGGTTACAAACTAAATACCTTAAAGTTCCTTTGTTTATTTATCCCAAATCACTCACAAATAAAGAAAATAATAATCACAACCCTCAAACATTAGCAGATGACCAAACTTTTACTGTGGGATTACCAATACATAAAAAACAAGTAACGAAGGAAAATTTAACTGTAAGTGAGTCGCCAACTTATTTGGCATTAAGTAGAACAAGAAATCTGAAAACTATAAATACCCCAGAACTTGAACGTACTATTAACACACCAAATAATATTAAATCAATCGTTGAAAGTCTTTCTTTGCAAAACAGTAATGCAGAAATTGAAAATGCCGCTGATGTTTTAGAGAATCCAATCCCTGAACCGTTGTCGTATGAATCTTTAAAGTCTAAACCTTACCAGTCGGATATTTTTTGGAAAAAGCCATTTTTGAAATTTAAGTCGCCAGTAAAGCCGACGATAAAACCTCAAAAAATCACGATTCCATTTGTGGATAGACTTATGTTAGGAGTGTATATTTCACCCGAAAATAATACCGTTGATATTCGTAACGACGCTATTCAGGCTTTTGGATTGGGAGATGAAGAAATTAGTAGTAGTACAACACTTGGACTGAGAGTTGGTTTTAAGGTGAGAGAAAAACTTTCAATCATTTCAGGCGTGGAAGTGCAAAATATAAATTTTGTCCACCAAAATATGGGAAAGGAAGTGGTAACGGCAGAAAGTGGAATTGATGGGAACCCCATTTTTTTGAGACATACTGTTTTTGGAACGGTTCAATTACCTACTTCTGAAATGACGGCAAACCCGAGGGTCGGTAGTAGTGTGTTTGTGGAAGGTGATAAAGGGCATTTTTCTGAATTTATTAGAATACCACTTTCGCTTAAGTATCAATTTTATGAGCGTAGTATTCGTGGATTTGGTTGGAGAGGAGCTGGGCTAAGTTTCTATGCGATTGGTGGTGGATTTTATGCAATTCCATCCAAACAACAACTCCTTTTGGAAGTTTACGAACCTGACACTCACGATTTTTATGTAACGCTCAATAATTTTAGTAATATAAATCCTTATACAGGACTCAATTTGGGACTTGGTGCAGCATTTAGTTTTGGTAGGAATTTTCAATGTTTTGTAGAGCCATATTACCAAACAACTATGAAAAGTTTAATAAATAATATGCCAATTCGGACTTATGTAAACGGTATAGGTTTGAAGTTTGGGGTCAATTATCAATTTTCTAAAAGATAGTTGAGTCAAAAAATAAAACGATTGATTGGTGCAATAGCCTTGATAGCTTTTGGAGTATATTATTCTAAGAATTTGAATTTTAGTTGATTGTTGTTGGATTAATTGCGAGTTTCATCGTTAATATATTTTTTTTACGCTTCACCCCACCATTTTAAATTGAAAATTGTCTTGAAGCAAATATATTAAAACCAAGCAATTTCAGTAATATCAAAACCCGACCTAACTCCAATAAAATGATGTATTTTATTAACCCTGATGAGGGATAAGAGCGGTTTTGAATTAGTGCAAATAAAGTTTTGAGTTAAATATGTATTTTAATCTTTTAACTAAAACAAAACAATTAATTCCAATGAAACAAAGTATTTTATTATCGCTCGCTTTAGGTGTTTTACTTTTCGCTTGCCAAACAAATGACAGTCTAACTCCAGCTTCAACTGCTTCTTCGAAAGGAGCAAGAACTGCCGCTATCGTTTACAGTAATGATTTTGAAGCAACGCCTATTGGTTGGTCAGTTTACGTGTGGTCATGGTCAACAGGATACGCTACTTTATATTCGGGAAGTAAGAGATTGGATCAAGCCAATCTTTTAGCGACGGTAAGACCCAAAACATATCTCGTCAAATACCAGACTACTTCTGCTATTGCTTTCCCTGGAGCAGGTAATTATAAAATGACTTACACAACTATTACGACCGCAACTTCCATTGCTAATTCAGGAATTCAAGTGATTTTGGTTGATGCTTTTACGGGAGTTGAAACGTTAATTGACACCGTTCCTTTGATGGCAACGGCAACTCCATTGACAACAAGAACGGCATCTTTTACAATTCCAACGGGAGGAACAAGTCAGTTTTTGAAAATTGTTTCTAAAGCAAATGAAACGACTACTTCGCCAACGCTTGCTGGACACTGTTATTTTGACAATATCGTAATTCAATAAACTTTACTTTGAAATAAATTCCGTTTCAACGTGAAATTTAAGGTAAATCTCATCTTCATAAGATTGTTGTATGACTTTTATGAAAATGAGATTTCCTGTTTTATTTTTTAACAAATTTTTGATTTAACATCACATTCTAATAACTAAAGTATTTTACTCACTATGGAAGAAAAACATTTACAAAGTTCTGAATTTATTAAGGATATTGTAATCGGGGTATCTGATGGATTGACTGTCCCGTTTGCTTTAGCAGCGGGTTTGTCTGGGGCCGTTACCGATACAGGCATAATCACAACGGCGGGTATTGCCGAAATTGTGGCAGGTTCAATTGCAATGGGGTTAGGTGGATATTTGGCGGGTAGAACCGAGGTAGAACACTATGATTCGGAATTGAAGAGAGAATTAGACGAAGTAAAACGGGTTCCTGAAATAGAAAAACAGGAAGTGAAAAATATTTTTGCGAATTATGGCTTAGATGAAAATGCTCAAAATATGGTCGTTGATATTCTTGCTAAAAGTGAAGAAAAATGGACTGGTTTTATGATGAAATTTGAATTAGGCTTAGAAAAACCTGATATTAACCGAGCCAGAAACTCAGCATTAACGATTGGAATTGCGTATATGTTTGGTGGAATTATTCCCTTGTCGCCGTATTTCTTTGTAAAAGATGCCGAAGCAGGTTTGATGTATTCGGTAATTTTAACGTTAATCACTTTATTCATTTTTGGTTTCCTTAAGAGTAAAGTAACTGGTCAAAATCCTTTGATTGGAGCGTTGAAGGTTACTTTAATTGGTGCCGTTGCGGCTGGGGCAGCATTTTTTGTGGCAAGGTTATTCGGGTAATAATTACCAAATAATCTCGCTTCGGGTCGATTCCAATATCGACCTTTTATTTCTCTTATTTTGGACAGTTTACGTTTATTCATACGTCTGTATTTTACGTATTAAAAAATTGATTATCTTTACGCAATTGAAAAAAATCATTGCCATATCGCTCGTTCTGTTTTATCAGATGGCAACTACTGAACTTTATCAGTTGTTGAAATTACCATTTCTGATAGAACATTTTATGGAGCATAGCCAGCAAAATAAAGATATTACCTTTTTTGATTTTATTTATCTTCACTACACTGAGGCCGATGATAAAGATGGTGATTATGAAAAGGATATGAAATTGCCTTTCAAAACTCACAACAGTAGTGTTAGTACTAATATTGTAGCTTTCGTAGAAAATACAATTGTTAATATTAAACTTAATTTTAAGCCTATTTTTGTGGAGTTAAAGTCTCTTATTATTTGCAAAAAAGTTTTTTTCGCTTCTTCGTACCTTTCCAATATTTGGCAACCGCCAAAATCTAACTAATCACGTTTTAGTGTTACTCAAATACCTTATAGTGTTTGGGCTTTTGAGTTTTTAAGAATTTTAATCAAAATACTGATTATCAGGTTAAATTATGCTTAATAAAATCATTGAGTTTTCCATCGGGAATAAACTCATTATAGGGCTATTTGTGATTGCCCTTTTAGGTTATGGCGTTTACGAAACGACCAAACTTCCCATTGATGCGGTGCCAGATATTACCAATAATCAGGTGCAAGTTATTACGGTTGCCCCTTCTTTTGGCGCTACGGATATTGAAAGATTGGTGACTTTTCCAATTGAACAAGCTAATAGTAACATTAACGGATTAAAGGAAATCAGAAGTTTTTCTCGCTTTGGACTGTCTTTGGTAACCATCGTTTTTGACGATGCGACGGATATTTATTGGGCGAGACAACAGGTAGCCGAACGATTGCAAAAAGTGCAGTC
Source organism: Bacteroidota bacterium (assembly GCA_040387735.1). GTDB lineage: Bacteria > Bacteroidota > Bacteroidia > Cytophagales > Spirosomataceae > Arcicella. The sequence continues at coordinate 21,727 of JAZKDE010000098.1, read as the reverse complement.
GATAATTCCACCAGGAATTGGAACACCAGAATTAGGGCCAATTTCAACAGGTTTGGGTGAAATTTATCAATACGTAGTTCGCCCAAAAGAAGGTTACGAAAATAAATACGATGCCACCGAACTCCGAACTATTCAAGATTGGATTGTTCGTCGCCAACTTTTAGGCGTGAAAGGCGTAGCAGAAGTTGGTAGTTTTGGCGGAAAATTGAAGCAGTTTGAAATATCGGTAAATCCCAACAAATTACAAGCGTACAACCTGACGATTAACGATGTTTTTACTGCTTTAGAAAAAAATAATCAAAACACGGGCGGTGCTTATATTGAAAAAGGTCCTACGGTTTTATTTATTCGAAGCGAAGGATTAATTGGCAATAAAGAAGATATTGAGAACATCGCCGTGAAAGCAACTTCAAGTGGAACCCCCGTTTTTATTAGAGAAGTTGCCGATGTAAATATTGGTTACGCCACTCGATACGGTGCGATGTGTTATAATGACAAAGGCGAAGTTGCGGGAGCGGTGGTAATGATGTTGAAGGGAGCCAATAGCAGTGAAGTTATCAAAAATGTCAAGGAAAGAGTTGCTCAAATCCAGAAAACATTACCCGAAGGCGTGGTCATTGAGCCGTTTTTAGACCGCACTAAAATGGTAAATAATGCCATTGGAACGGTTGAAAAGAATCTTTTAGAAGGTGCTTTAATCGTGGTATTTATCCTTGTTTTATTCCTCGGAAATTTCCGTGCGGGTTTATTGGTTGCCTCAGTTATTCCCTTAGCGATGCTATTTGCCATTATTTTAATGAATACGTTTGGGGTAAGTGGAAATTTAATGAGTCTCGGAGCGTTGGATTTTGGTTTAATTGTGGATGGTGCCGTCATTATTGTGGAAGCCGTCATGCACCAATTATCTCACAGCCAGAAGTTTGAACACATCAAAAAATTGTCGCAAAGTGAGATGGATGCGCAGGTGAATTCTTCGGCAAGTAAAATGATGAACAGTGCCGTTTTTGGCCAAATTATCATCTTGATTGTGTATCTGCCCATCTTTACGTTACAGGGAATTGAAGGGAAAATGTTCAAGCCAATGGCCCAAACGGTAGCTTTTGCGTTATTGGGAGCGTTCGTACTTTCGCTCACGTATATCCCCATGATGAGTGCTTTGGTGTTGAGTAAAACGGTAAAACATAAACCCAATATCTCGGATAAAGTGATGGCTTGGGTGGAAAGTGGCTACGAAAATTCACTAAAAAAGATTTTAAATTTCCCGAAAATAGTTATCTCAATCGTGGTTTTGCTTTTTGTTTTGGGGATTTTTATTCTCCGCTCATTAGGTGGAGAATTTATTCCTGCGTTGGAAGAAGGCGATTTTGCGGTAGATACCAGAGTTTTGACGGGAAGTAATTTAAGTACCACCATCGAGAGTACGCAAAAAGCCGCTCACATTCTCAAAACTCAATTTCCAGAAGTTGAAAAAGTGGTAACTAAAATTGGTAGTGGTGAAGTCCCAACCGACCCAATGCCCATGGAAGCCAGTGATATGATGGTGATTTTGAAGGATAAATCGGAATGGACTTCAGCAAAAACCTTCAGTGAATTATCCGAGAAAATGACCGTTGCTTTGCAAGATGTTCCAGGTATAACTACGGGATTTCAGTTCCCTGTACAAATGCGATTTAATGAATTGATGACGGGAGCGAGGCAAGATGTTGTACTTAAAATTTTTGGGGAGGATTTAGACACTTTGGCACTTTACGCCGAACGTTTAGGGAAGATTGTCAACAGCGTTCAAGGAAGTCAAAACCTTTTTATTGAGCCTGTAACGGGAATGCCCCAAATCTTGATTGAGTATAATAGAGCGACAATTGCCCAATATAATTTGAATATTGCCGACATCAATAAAGTCCTTAATACGGCATTTGCGGGACAAAGTACGGGTTTGGTTTTTGAAGGAGAAAAACGTTTCAATTTAATGGTTAGATTGAATATGGATAAGCGAAAAAACTTAGAAGACGTTCAGAATTTGCTGATTCCAACGCCCCAAGGAACGCAAATTCCATTGAATCAATTGGCTAAAATTGAAATCAAAAACGGTCCAAACCAGATTCAGCGGGAAGATGCAAAACGGAGAATTGTGGTTGGTTTCAACGTAAAAGGCAGAGATGTACAAACGATTGTTACCGAATTACAGCAAAAAATTGATGCCAAAATAAAATTCCCAACGGGTTATTATGTTACTTACGGAGGTGCATTTGAAAATTTGAATGCCGCCAAACAACGGTTGATGATTGCCGTTCCCGTTTCGTTGGTATTGATTTTTCTCTTGTTATTTTTTGCTTTCAATTCCGTAAAACACGGTTTGTTGATTTATACCGCCATTCCACTTTCGGCGATTGGTGGAATTTTCTTTTTGGCTTTGCGTGGAATGCCTTTCAGTATTAGTGCGGGCGTTGGTTTTATCGCCCTTTTTGGGGTGGCAGTTTTAAACGGAATTGTTTTGATTGCGGAGTTCAATCGTCTGCAAAAAGATGGTATGACGGATTTGAAAGAAGTCGTAGTAACGGGTGCAAAAGTTCGTTTACGTCCCGTGATGATGACGGCTTTTGTGGCATCTTTGGGCTTTTTACCAATGGCAGTCAGTAATGGTGCAGGTGCAGAAGTTCAGCGTCCTTTGGCTACGGTGGTGATTGGCGGATTGATGTTGGCAACCTTTTTAACGCTTTTTGTTCTCCCAATTCTTTACATCATTTTTGAAAAAACGGGTAGTTCAAAAGCCAATACGAAGTCGGTCGCTGTGATTATTCTCTTACTATTATGCGGTGGATTTAGTACGTCGGCTCAGGATAAAATCACTTTGCAAGACGGAATTGACATGGCATTGAGAAATAATTTGATGGTGAAAAATGAGAAATTGAAATCTGAATATCAGGAAAAACTCATTAAATCGTCATTAAATATTCCGCAGGCCAACTTTTCGGCAGAAGCGGGACAAATAAATAGTGCTTACACCGATACTCGTTTCGGCATTTCTCAGTCTATTAGTTTTCCAACGGTTTATACCAATCAAAAAAAGTTATTGAATGAGGAGTGGAAGACGGCAGTTTTGACGATTGCATTACGAGAAATTGAACTAAAACGAGCTGTAACGCAACTTTTTTATACGATTATTCTTTTTCGAGAAAAGGAAAAATTACTCGTAAAAGCGGATAGTATTTACGCTGAATTCTTGTCAAAAACTAATTTGCGTTTAGCCAAAGGTGAAAGTAATATTTTAGAAAATACTACGGCTGAATTGCAGAGAGGCAATATTCAATTGCAATTAAAAGCATTGCAGCAAGAAATTGAATTAGTAAAACTTCAATTTCAATTAACCTTGAATACCGAAACAAATTATGAGCCTTTGGCAACCAACGCAAAAATTGATTTCCCCATCAGTCTTGATAGTGCTGTTGTTAGTCAACATCCTTTGCTGAAGGTTTTTCAACAGCAAAAATTGGTGGCAACGGCAAATACTACCTTAGAGAAATCAAGGTTATTACCCAATTTGAGCCTCGGAATTAATAGCATGAGTATCCGAGGAACGGGAGCGGATAATATCATTTATAGCGCTTCTACTCGATTCAATTCTACTCAAATTGGCGTTGGAATTCCCATTTTTGCGGGTGCTCAAAAAGCGAGAATAAATGCTTCTAAAGTGACGGAAACCATTGCCGATAATAATTTTCAGCAACAATTTCAACAACTGAGAAAGGATTATCAAAATGCTTTTTTGCAATATCAAACCAATCTTCACGCCGTAAATTATTTTGAAAATTCGGGCTTGAAAAATGCCAATTTGATTGTAGCCACTGCTAATAAACAATTTATCAATGGTGACATTAATTATCTGGATTGGGTAGTGCTTATCAACCAATCAATTGCCATTCAGTCCAATCATTTGGATGCCATAAAAATGCTCAACGAAAGCATCATTTCAATCAATTACTTAACATCGAAATAATAGTATCATGAAAAATATAATCATCGTTTTTATCATTTTCTTGCTCGTTGCCTGCGGTAGCAAGAAAACAACGGAAGAATCCACGCAAACGTCAACGGTAATTGAAGGCGATATTGCCACGCTTACGGATGCTCAACTGGCTTTGGCAAAAATTGAATTGGGTAAAATAGAACGCAGAAGTATTTCTACGGTAGTTAAACTAAATGGTAAAATTGACGTTCCGCCACAAAATTTAATTTCGGTGAGTATGCCTTTGGGGGGCTACTTAAAATCTACCAAATTATTGCCAGGAATGCACATCAATAAAGGGGAATTAATTGCGATAATGGAAGACCAACAATATATTCAGTTGCAACAGGATTATCTGACTACGAAGAATAAATTGGAGTTCGCCAAAGCCGAATATATACGCCAGAAAGAGCTGAATACCAGTAAAGCAACCAGTGATAAACTTTTTCAACAAACGGAAATGGAGTATAAATCACTGCTAATAACCTTGAGTGCTTTGGGCGAAAAATTGAAATTGATTAATATTAATACACAAAAACTAACGGAAAATACCATTTCTAATAATGTGAAATTATATTCACAAATAAGTGGATTTGTATCGAAAGTGAATGTGAATATTGGTAAATATGTGAATCCAACTGATGTACTTTTTGAGCTAATTAACCCGTCTGATTTTCATTTAAACTTAAAAGTTTTTGAAAAAGATATTGATAAATTGGCGATTGGGCAAAAATTGATTGCTTACAGTAATAATTTCCCCGATAAAAAGTATGATTGTGAAATTATCTTGATTAGCCGTGATATTTCTCCCGAAAGAGCCGTTGATGTTCACTGTCATTTTGAAAAATACGACAAAACTTTACTCCCAGGAATGTATATGAATGCTGATCTTGAGGTGAAATCTACCAATGCGTCTTCCATTCCAGAAGATGCGGTGGTCAATTTTGAAGGCTCAAATTACGTATTTGTGGTGAAGGATAAAAACCAATTTCAAATGGTTAAAGTGGAAACGGGTACGAAAGAAAATGGCTTTATTGAAGTAAAAAATAAGGAAGCTTTTACGGATAAACAAATTGTGATTAAAGGTGCTTACACGCTTTTGATGAAGTTGAAAAATAAATCGGAAGAATAAAATAGTACGTGAATTCATCAAACGGAGTTTCGTCATAAAACAAAAAAGTCTTCTACTTCAAGGTAGAGGACTTTTTTGTTTTGTGATGAAAACTATCAAAGGTGAATGAATACATTTTATCGTTGCTCATGCTTCTTTCCATTCCCAAATGTTTAACTTTAGGTAGTCAATAATCTAAATGTGTGAATTATGTAATTAGTGTCCAAAATTGTATAAGGCTTTTCCTTTTACAATTCACAACTTTACTTTCTGCGAGTTTCCCATCTTTATAATACCACAAACGCTTAAATCATTACTTAATTTAGTCGTAATACTGTGATAATACTTATACTGTATTTTTGTAGTAATCGCAATCAATATTGTTCATAATGTGACGAAAGTGGTTCTATTTATGTCGGTATTTTTAACATTGGGCAAAGCACTAAAAAGCACTAAAAAATTAATAAATGGCTTGGTTATATCTTATTTTGGCAGCAGCTCTGGAAGCTGGTTGGATGTTTTCACTAAAGTTTTTGTTTTTTGCAAAATTCAAAACGCTTACTTTCAACAATTTTATTAAACCAGAGGGATTACATATTTGGTTGCCCTTGTTGGGCTACATTGTATTTGGAGTGGCCAATACTTACTATTTCTCAATCGCAATGAAGACGATTCCAACGTCAATGGCATTTGCCGTTTGGACAGCCGTTTCGATGATTTTTATTAAAATAATAGATTTACTATTTTTTCATGACAAACTAAGTCTAATTGAATTCTTCTTTTTGGCTCTAATTATGATTGGAATTATAGGCTTAAAAATGATTGCTAAGCCTTAATTTTCGTATCATGAAGCGGCCAATTCTTTCTTGGGTAAAATTGGTTTTGTGATATCCGTTGCTTCGATATCTTTTTTAATATTCTCCTCTTTTTTAATGGCATTATTATTTTTCAAGATATGAGAAATCCACATATACACACCAAATAATGCCAAAAGAATATACAATGAGGTGGTATTATCAGTCGATTTGCTGATTGTCAAAAAGAGGATTGTTGAAATTAATGTGAAAGTCCAGAGAATTACTGATGCTTGAAAGTGACTTAGTCCACTGTCAATTAAAATGTGGTGAAGGTGATTTCTATCACCAACAAACGGAGATTTTTTATCTTTAAGGCGAATAATAAAAACTCTTAATGTATCAAAAATTGGTACAATCAAAACTACTATTGCCAATATTGGAGCTGAAAAAGAGGCATTCGGATTAAAACGGTACTCAATGTTAAGTTGGATGAATTTCAAAGCAAACATCGTTAACAAGAATCCTACGAGTAAAGAACCTGTATCGCCCATAAATATCTTTGAGGTTCTGGAATAATTGAAACGTAAAAAACCAACTAAAGAACCTGCTAATGAAGAGGCTAAACACGCCAAAGCGTAGTGTCCATTCAAATAAAACCACAAACCAAACATTCCGCCCGAAATCATTCCGATTCCACCCGCTAAGCCATCAATACCGTCAATAAGATTAATGGCATTGATGAGAGCAATGAAAATGAAGATGGTTAATGGCAAACTAATAAAATACGAAATTTCATTGATACCAAATATTCCAAAAAGGTTTTCAATTCTTAAATCGGCCAAAATTACTACTAATCCCGACGCTCCAATTTGAACAAACATTTTCTTTTTTGGCGACAAAATTAGAATATCATCTTTAACACCCAAGAAGAAAAGAATTACAATGGCTGAAATAGAAAGGTGAATAATTTGCCCTTCATCGGGATTTTCCCAAAGAAAATAACTAATTAGGGTGGCCGCAAAAATGGCAACCCCCCCTAAGGTAGGCGTTTTGGTGATGTGTGAACTTCTCTCACCGGGGTCAGCCATCAAATTTTTCAAACGTGAAATTTTGATAATTACTGGAATCGCTGTAACTGAGAAGGCACACGCAACTAATGCAGATACAATAATCTGAAAAAGTCTATCGTTGTACAAGGTCAAAAAAAAGTTGCTCATTGAGGTTGAATGGGTAGTTTGCCGAATTTCTTATATTTTAAATTCAAACTATTATAGTGAGGGAGGTTAATTAGGAAAAGTACGATAATTTACAAGAAATACTCATAAATACCAAAACTATCACTCAAAAATTACTCTCTCTCTTATTTCAATTGCAGGATTACCCTGATATATAGTATATGATTTTAAGTCTTTTGTTGCTACCGAATTTACCGCTAAAACAGCATGACTTTTGCATTTTACACCGCCACAAACGACTGATTTTGCTCCAATCCAAACGCCTTTTTCTAAATATATTTCGCCTGGTATCAAGTCAAAGGTATTTTTTTTGTAGTTATGGTTGCCTGTCAATAACATTGCCCCTTGCGAAATACAAGAATTATCTTCGATGGTAACTTTTACAAAATTATCAATCCAAACTAATTCTCCAATCCAAACATAATTTCCAAGCTCCAATAACCAAGGATATTTAATGTTCACTTTGGGTTTAATCATAACTTTATGCCCAATTTTTGCTCCGAATAATCTCAAGACAAATATTTTAAGGGATACTGGTATGGGTAAATAATTGTTGATTATCAGGCTATTGACCAAAAACCACGACAAAAGTTTGATTTTACTGCCAGGATTATACCAGTCGTTATTAAATTTTGATAAATCTGTTTCAATTCTCATTTCTCTAAATCTTTTCCGTATTCGGTTTTGAAAAAATCTTTAATAGCTTGTTTGTCTCGCCCAACTCGATGATAAACTTCGTAAATTTTGGCATCTACTAAAAATCTGTACCAAAAGCCTTGTAAAAAGTGCCACATCAAACCTTGTTTACCATCTAAAAATCCTAATCTAATAAAATATCGATAGACAAAGTAGAAAATTGGTCTGGTAAACAAAGGTACGGAGGCATATTTTACTTTCAAATACCGTTTACGCTGTTCTTGTGTTCCAAATAATTTAGGTTCAACCGCTTCAAAATCACGAAAATTATATTTGATATTCAACAAATCAATGACTTCTCGAATGGCGTATAAATTGTGTTTTTGCGTCCACCAAGTCAGATTATTCAAATTATGGTCAACAATATCATTTTCCATTTGAATTGACTTTCCTTCAAATAACTTTATGTGTTCATCCATCCAACTCTCTTCACAAATTCCGTGACCGCTTCGCCAAATTCTCAGTAACCAAATCGGGTAATATGCTCCATGACGAATCCATTTATCAAAAAACATAACCCGTCTTTTAATGTACATTCCACTGATTTCAGTGGGAGTAGTGGTTAAATTCTGATTTATCTCTGCCGCTAATTCGGGTAAAACGTATTCATCCGAATCCATTCTCATTAGCCATTTGGTCTTGAAAGGGTTATTTTCAATCCCATAATTAAATTGCGTAGCGTAATTAATCCACTGATTTTGAGCCACTTTTGCCCCCAAAGATTCTGCAATAGCAACGGTTTTATCCGTAGATCCAGAGTCAACAATAAAAATTTTATCAGTAAACAATAACAAAGATTTTATACACCGTTCGATGTGTTTTTCTTCGTTGAATGTTAGGATAATGACTGAAATATCTTGCATCTTTTATGGGTGAATAAATGTTTTAATAGCGAGGAGACCCCGTTATTTTTTTACAATTTTCTCGAACTCTTCGTATAATTTTTTAGCTACCAATTCAATGTCATATCTATCTTTCACTAAAGCTATTCCATTTTTGGCTAAAATTTCACAATAGTCCTTATTATCCAACATTTTATGGAGTCCGAGTGTAATGCTTTCTGGATTTAATTCGACTAAATGAGCGGAATTTGTCTCTTTAATGGCTTCTCCAAAACCCACTCGGTCGGAAAGGAGTGAAGGTACACCTGAAATTAAAGCTTCCAAAGTGGCAATCGAAAAACCTTCTGAATGGGAAGGAAGAGCAAAAATATCAGCATCAGAAAAAGCGGCTAATTTATCATCTCCCGTGAGCATTCCGACTAACTTAATGCGGTCTTCCAAGGCATTTTCCTCAATGAATTTTTTGGTTTCGGACAAATAACCGTCGTCTGGCCCTGCCATCACTAATAAACAGTCATTTCGTTGTGAAGCGACTTTTTTAAAAGCGGGAAGTAATAAATCTAATCCTTTTTTGAGATTAATTCGACTCAGAAAAAGAATGATTTTCTTATCGTTGGGGATTTGAAATTTTTTCCGAAATGTATTTTTTCCGGGAAGTTTTGCGAAATTGCTCAAATTCATTCCATTCGGAATTATTCTTACATTCGGATGCTCAAACCCTAAAAATCTCTTTAAATCTAAGGCTTCGTCGGTATTATTTATCTGAATTAATTCAGTATTTTTTATGATTTTCTTTTGGAAAAGTAGTCCGAATAAATATTTCTTCCAGTAACCTTTTCCAATCGTCCAGCGGTCGAGTAAGCCGTGAATGGTAATACATTTTGCCGTTTTTATACCTGCCAAATACGGAGCAACGCCCGCAAAATGCCAAACCCCGTGAATATGAATAATATCGTATTCATTGCCGTGTTCTTTAATCCATCGGTATAATTCTGGTGAGAATTCAGCCCAAAATTTTGAAAACCAATGACGTTGGCAAGTGACAATTTTTGCCCCTTCTGGTAAAGCGTAGATTTTCTGTCCTGCTGAAATGGGCGTGAGAATTGTTACCTCTGCTCCTAATTTCATTTGGACAACTGCATGGTCATAAATGATTTTGGGAGGACCGCCAATATCCCAAGAATATCCGCAAATGTTTAATATTTTCATTTTTGTAACCACATAAGTAAGGGTTAAGAAATAGTTGTTCGTGGTTTGGTTGCTCAATCCCAGCAATTTATGCTTTCAAAAGGATAGTTAGTTTTTTTGACATTGGTTTTTCTATCCATTTGTGTAAATAAATACTGGTGAATACGATGGAAATGATGATAAAATAACTGTAAAAAACCTCTTGATTTGCATTCAATGAATAACCTGCTATTTGAGGTAACTTGTTCATTAACAGCATCATAGGAAAGTGAATGAGATATAATGAATACGACGCATCACCGAGAATAATACTGAATTTGGGAAATGAAATCGCTTGATTTTGCTCTAAATGTAGCAAAGTCAATAATATCATTCCTGAAGGTAAACCGAATGTTAAAACTCGTTTGTAGGCATCCACATCACTAACTGAATATCCAAAATAGAGAATAATTCCGAGAGCAAAGAGAATCAAAATCACCGATAAAATATTGGGTAATTTAACTTTTTCATAATACTGGAAAATCAAATATCCGAGCATAAACTCAAAGTTATATCCACTAAATACAAAATTAAAATAGTTTAAATCTCGGTTAGAAGGGTTAATGAAAATATTGTAAAAAGACACCAATAAAATACTAACTGGAATAAACCATAGCCTTTTTGAAATAATTAATATTGAAAATCCGAGGTAGAAAAATAGCTCGTAACTAAGCGTCCAAGTAACTGGATTAATCGCAAAATGCAGGGGGAAAAGTGAATACGTTTGTAAGTAAGCCCAAAAGGTATGCGGATAACCAATGCTGAAAACGTTTTTGTGTAAAATATTGGTAATCAGCCAACCTAAGAAAAATAAGGTACTTGTAATAAGCCAATAAATCGGGTAAACTCTCACGAAACGTTTTTTGAGATAATCTTTCAGTTTTGAGGGATTATTCAGATAGTTTTTACTCGTAAAGTGAATAATAAATCCGCTGATAACGAAAAATAAATCTACGCCCGCAAAACCGATTCCGAAATAATCTCCCAGTAAAAGTGTTGGTTCAAAATAACGCTTTACGTACCCACCCGTGTGGTGGATAACTACTGCTAAAGCCGCAAAACCTCTTAAAAATTGGATGGAATTAATGATTTTTTTTGAGGACATTTTTGAGTAAATAGTTTTCAGAAGTCTTGGGTTAAATTGTTTTTACTTTAAGATGTTGAGTTTATTTCACAACCTGAACGTATCCGTCATACATTTCTTTTGCCACGTTTTCGGGAGAATATTCTTGAATTATTTGTTTAGAAACCTTTCCCATTTGCTCCAAATCAACTTCCTGATTTATGAATTTCAAAAGGAGTGAAGACATTTCTTCGATATTGTATGGAGAAAATGTAAAACCATTTTTGCCATTTTTTACCAAGTCAATGGCACAACCACATTTTTCTGAAACTAAAATGGGTAAGCCACAAGCCATTGCTTCATTGACTACCAAACCCCAAGGTTCTGAGTAACTTGGCAAAACTAAAACGTCACTGAGTGCCAGATATTCAGGAACTTGTTGCCAAGAAACCCCCTTTTGAAAACTGACTTTTTGAATATTTTTTTCGCTAACAAATTTCTTTAAATCGTCTTTTTGTTCTCCGTCGCCGAGTATGACTACGCCCCAATTTTCATGCGTTTTTTGCTGAGCGGATAGAAAAGCTTCTAAAAAATGAAATAGATTTTTATAGTCAATTAAACGACCCACAAAAATGAAGTTTTGCGGTGCGAGTCCTAATTCATTTTGTTTTTCATTGCGAGTAGAAATATGTTTTTCATAAATTTCTTGAAGGACATTATTATCAACACAATTTCGGTTGACTAACATTTTTTCGAGTTTCCCACCAAGCTCTAAAAGATAGTTTTTGGATAAGGTGCCAAAGTTGAAATATCCGTCAAATTGTTTGATAATCAAGGATTTAATCCACTCTTTTGACTTTACTCGTGCATGGTCGCCAGCGGTTGATTCATTGGAAAGAACCGTTTTAATTCCATGAATTTTGCAGTATAATAACACTGCCCAAGATGCCAAATCGTAATAACCAGTTAAGTTTACTACGTCTGGTTTGAATGCTCTAATTTCGCTTAATATTCCCGAAACTTTCTGCCAAAGTCCAACATCTTCAAGTGTTCCTTCGTGCAGAAGTTTGTAAGGATATTGATGAATTGAGGTGTCTAAATCTCCTAAATTTACCCTGCTTTTTTCAATGGAGGCTATTTGAACAACGATTAATTTATCATCTTGTTTAGACGAAATAATCTGTTGCAACTCATTGAAAATTATTGCTTTATAATGAGCCCAAAGTTGATTGTGTACAATTAAAATCTTCATTTAGGCAGTAATTACTGGGGAAGAATTGGGCGATTTACTTTTCAATGGATTGGGAATTCTTTCTAAATATTTTATCCCTAAAAAGCGAATCATCATACAGAAAATGAACCAATAAGGCGTTCCATAAGGTTCGCCACCCGTGAATAATCCCACGAAATAACACATATAAAAATACCCAAGAAAGGTCGTTAGCGGATTTGTACCATCTTTTATAGCTCGTAAAGCTTCTTTGAAAATTACCCAATTTAGCGTTGCAAAACTGATAAAAGCAACGATTCCGCAGTCAATCCAAGTTTCTAAAAGCGGAATATCCATGTATAAAAAACGATAACCCTTTCCTAAAATCAATTGCCACGGTGTTTCAAAGAATATCTTTTTGAATTCCGCAAAACTATTTACCCTACCCATCGCAGAATAGTCAATACTTTTTGCGTCTTCTGCCATACCAGTTGCCGTTAAGATTGCTTTCGTAAAAGTTATCGTAAAGGCATCGTAATACAGATTGATGATAGAGACTAATTTTGCTTGTGTACTAATGAAATAGGTAAAACCCGAAAATAATAAAATGATTAAAATTAAATTTTGAGGTTTAAAAATACCCACAAATACATTTTTTACACTTTTTGCCGAAATATTATAGTAACAAAAAATAGCAACGGTAAAGAAAAAAGCTAATAAAATGGATCTTGCTTGCGTCAAAACCAAGACTACAACCGATAAAACTAAATTGCTCAACGAAAATACTTTCCACAAAAAGTTTTTAGACCGAAGCATTAAATAGGAGGCAAATACTCCACCAAAGGCATTTCGAGCGTAAACGTGGGGATTTCCACTGGCCGTAGTTGAACCATCCCCAAAAACTACAGATGCCCGTTGTCCGATGATAAAGTACGGATTGGTTGCCATGGAGTAAATCAAACACACACTGCCTAAAAATGTGAGGAACACGACGATGGGCAAAAAGTAATCTTTTATATCGTTTGAAACGCTTAGAAGCAAAATGAAAAACGTGAAAATAAACATATAATTCCCCAAA
>JAZKDE010000098.1:0-8443 GCA_040387735.1 Bacteroidota bacterium | reverse complement strand
GGCAAAAAGAGCATAAAAAGAAAACTTAAATTACTACAAAGATGAAAATAGAAGCAAGTCGGTATAAAGGTAAATTGGGCTTATAAAACTTACGGAAAATTTCTTTTGGAGAAACCATCAAAGCTAATCCTATAATCAAACTGCCAATCGTAAATACGGAACCTCCACTGAAGCCCGCTACTTCTTTGAAGAAAAATATCAACGGACTTCCCATGAAGACCATGAAAATGCCTAAAAATTGACGACTATATTTAATATTAAAATAAGTATCCATGCTGTAAAATTACGAACAATTAGTGTAAAATGAGCTTTATGACAAAGGGTAATGATATTCTTTAGTTAATACGGTTGAATTCATAAACAAAAAAGCGATCTCCTCCGCCTTTTTCAAATGATTTTACGGCTGAATAATCGGGTAGTTTATGTTTTGAAATCAAGTAATGATATTTTCCTGCTTTAAACTTGGCCAAAGCGTCTTCTCTTACCAAACAATGACTCATATTGTTGTTACTTTCAAAGAAAAAATCCATATCAAAACGTTTGGAAGAGTCTGTGTTAACGTATTTTAAGGCAATTTGATATTGTGTATCAAATAACTTTTCGTCTTCAAAGGCAAATGATTGAGCTACTATGGGTAAGGAAAACCGATTGACAGAATCTGAATGCGGTAATTTAAGCAGATTATGCAGTTTGTTCATTCGGTAATAATCACTGGCATTGGCTTCGTATTCACGTAAAAGACAAGCTTTGTTTTTGGGAATTAAACCGTCAAAATCAAGTTCTAAAGCGATTTTCTCATTATTCTTTAATGATTTTACCCAAGAAATGGTATCCGCCAGATTTTGTTGTTGTTGACCAATTTCTGTGTTATTTTGATAAATTGAAAAACATGTATTGACAAAAAATAAAGTACCTACCAAGGCAATTTTCCAGTTTTTATTCAGCTTTATAGTATTCCCTATCCCAAATGCAATTAATATCAGCCCCATCATCACCAAAGGAAATGTATGCGATGGATACAATTGAGCTGCCTTTAAGGATGAAAATAGATAAAAAAGGAAGTTGCCAATAAATACTAACACGACTAATTTGGAAGTATGTTTTTTATACAAAAACCACATTCCTATCATGGCACAAACTGAGAAGAAGGCATTAATGGGCTTACTCAAAAAGTCATGAATGTAGTTCATGTTAAAATAAGTATCCATTTGGTCGTGATTTACTTTGATAAAAACTCCGCCCAAAAATGACTTTAAAACCACCAATGTATCACTGATTATAAATGGCATCAAAGCAAAAAAAGCAAGAATCACAATCAGTAAATAATTCAAATAAACTTTCCAATTATTTTTTTGATTGCTGAGTTGAATAAAAAGTCCAATAATCACAAATGGACTCAAAAATAAATAAATAAGTCTTTGCGTAAAAGTTAGGATAAAGAGTAATAAAAGCTTTGTGGCAAGTTTTGGAGTAATTTTCTCACTAAAAAGAATACAGACCGTAATGTATAAAAATAAACTTCCAGAAAGAGCTTCGGGACGAATAAGGGGAATCGATAACCAAATAACATCCGCCGATACGCAAAGTAAGGTTAACATTATTTTTGTATCCCGATTGAGCGAAGTATGTTTTGAGTGAATGATAAATTGAATCGTTTGGTAGATGATAAATCCGACCAAAACAATTTGAATGGCTCGTTCCCAAATCACAAATTCTTCCCGATGATTTAGGTAATAAAAAGCATTTGTATCTAACAACGTTAAAATATCCGTTAACCCATGAACGGATGATAAATGCTGTATCAGCGATATACCACACCAAAGCAAGAATAAAAAATAAGCAATAAATGTACTTGGTAAGGCGGCCCATTCCAATGCTCGGGGAGTATTTCCGAACAAAAGAAAAATCCCCGATTCTCCGATGAAATTTTCGTCTGTTGTGTAAGTAATTAATGGAGGAGGCGAAATAATTCCGTAAAAAAAACTTATCGCTAAAAATATCAATAATATGATTGAGGAGATAATTGAAAGGTTACGGGTTGAGTACATGAATGTTTGATAGTTCGGATTATTTTACAAAATTAAGTAAAAAAGGTGAAACCGAAGAACCTATTAATCATTAGCGTGTTACGATTCGTTCATAATTAGGTTAAGTTTTTCGTTTTTTTTTAACGGGAAGACATTTTTATTTTTCAAACCATATAATTCAGACTTAATTATCGAATTTTTTTGAGGAAATTTAAACGATTTTAGCTTAAATTATTTAAACTTCAAACCTTCATCATTTATGAAAAAACTAAAAAACTTGCCTCGAACGATAATGTTATTGTTCATTTTGATGATTTCTTCTTTTCTGAGTAATGCCCAGAAATTTAAATATTTAGAATCTTTTGACGGACAAAAAATTGCTTACGAAGATACAGGAAGGGGTAAGCCAATTCTTTTACTGCACGGTTTTATCAATACGGGGGCAAATTGGCGAAAGACGGAATTGTATAAAAATTTGATTGCTAAAGGCTTCCGAGTAATTGTGCCAGACCTTCGTGGAAATGGTGCATCAGATAAACCTCACGAGGATAAATACTATCAAAATGATGCCGAAGTTAGAGATTTAATGGGTATTATTTCGGCCCTTGAAATAAAGGATTACACGTTAGTTGGTTATTCGAGAGGAGCGATTGTGGCTGCTAAATTGTTGACTAAAGATAAAAGAGTAACTAAAGCTATTTTGGGTGGGATTGGACAGTATTTTACGAATCCAGATTGGGACAGACGAAAAATGTTTGCGGATGCTTTTAGTGGAAAAGCACATTTACATCCCGAAACGGCAGGAGCGGTTAATTATGCCAAGTCGATTGGAGTGGATACCATTGCATTGGGTTTTCTCCAGAAATACCAACCAGTCACTTTGCCATCCGATTTGATGAAATATAAAAAATCGGTTTTAATTATTTGTGGCGACGAAGACCTTGATAATGGCGACCCGAAAATTCTCCAAACTTATTTTAGAAAAGCTACGCTGAAAACTGTAAAAGGGAATCATAATGGTACTTACCGAACACAAGCCTTTTCGGATGAAATAATTGATTTTATAGAAAAATAAATATTTTAAATGTCTCACTTTAGGGCATCATTTTCTCAACATACTTTTAACTTTTACATTTTATGACATCTCAAAAACAACCTTTAAGAGTGCTTGTAGTGGGTTGCGGAAACATGGGAGCTTCTCATGCTATTGCTTATCAAAATATCGAAGGCTTTGAAATTTGCGGAATCGTTTCTACTGGCAAAAGCAAAGAAGTTCTCAATGAGCGTTTGGGCGGTAATTATCCGCTTTTTAGTGATTACGCCGAAGCCTTGAAAACCACAGAACCTGATGCGGTTTGTATTTCAACTTATCCCGATACGCATGAGACTTTTGCCCTAATGGCTTTAGAGGCTAATTGCCACGTTTTTATTGAAAAACCATTGGCTGATACTGTAGAAGCAGCAAAAAGAGTAGCGGATTTAGCAGCATTAAAAGGTAAAAAAGTTGCCGTGGGGTATATTTTAAGACATCACCCTTCTTGGGAAAAATTTGTTGAAATTGCCCAAGAAATGGGAAAACCGTTGGTAATGCGAATGAATCTCAACCAGCAAAGTCACGGAAATATGTGGAATGTGCACCGTAATTTAATGAAAAGTTTGAGTCCAATTGTTGATTGTGGAGTTCATTATATTGATGTGATGTGCCAAATGACTCGTTCTAAACCAATTCAAGTAAATGCTATTGGAGCAAGATTGACCGAAGATATTCCCGAAGGAAATTACAATTATGGGCAATTACAGATTCGTTTTGAAGACGGTTCGGTGGGTTGGTATGAAGCTGGCTGGGGACCGATGATGAGCGAAACCGCATTTTTTATTAAGGATGTTATCGGGCCAAAAGGCTGTGTGTCAATCGTGGCCAAAGAAGCAGGCGGTGTTGGCAAATCGGATAATGTCGATTCGCACACTAAAACGGAATCGTTGAGAGTGCATTATGCCAATATTGATTCTGAAAATGAGTTCATAAAGCCCGATGAATGGATTAATCTCACCGACGAACCTGACCACCAAGAACTCTGCAATCGTGAACAACGATTTTTCTTGAAAGCCATTTCCGAAAATATTGATTTGACTGACCATGTCGAAGATGCTGTAAATAGTCTTCGCATCGCTTTTGCCTGCGACGAATCGGTTCGGACGGGTTTGCCAGTGATGTTGTAATATTTTTTAAAGTATAAATGTCAAAAGCCTTCAATCTTCACGGTTGAAGGCTTTTTCAATTAAGATAGTTTGGAGAATTGTTACTTATTTTCTTGACTTTGGAAGAGAATAAAGTGCAAGGTATAGCTTCATTTTACCTTTAAATAAATAATATCAAGTTCTATTTGTTATTACTTGAAAAACCATTTAATTTATTGTGTAAATGTCTAACATCCAGATGTTTATTGATTGTTCGTTCCCCGTTATTTCTGTTTTCTTCTTAATGATTTACAATTAAATTTGAAAAATGAAACCTTCTATTCAAGCATTCGCCAATAATGATGATGCCGTTGTTGTTTGGCAATCCAATGAAAAAATAAAAGATTGTTATGGTTTTGCTCTTTACCGAAAATTGAAAGGCGAATCAGACACGGCCGCCGAACCTGTTCAATCTTATGTTGGTTTTGAAGATCAAACTCCCAAAGAAGGTGAGCATCGGTCTTCTACGGAATGGCCGATTCAGAAATTTGTTTGGACGGATTTTTTCGTAAAAACGGGCGATGCTGCTTCTTACAAAGTCATTCCCATGATTTGGAATGGAAATCATTTGGTCAAAGACGAAACAAAAGCCTCAGATTGGTCAAATGAAATTGTGATTGAAACTGGTAAAGTATTCAAAGCATCTTTCAACCGAGGGCTGGTTTCATCCCAGTTTTTGATTAATAAAATGCAGAATGTTCCCGAAAAGGATAGAAGTAAGAATTTAGATCAAGTATTAGCGGATGAAACTTCAAAAACCAGAGCTTTTTTAGGAGGTAATTTGTCGTTCAATATTTATAGGTTATTAGATAATGTATTTAATGATGAAACTTTGGTCATTTATGCTGCCCTTTATGAATTGAACGAACCAACGTTGGTTGGTAAATTAAAAAAACTAAAGAAAAGAGCAAATGTTATTTTGGCGAATGGAGCTTTTAAAGCTACCGAACCTGACCCGAATAAGGATGCCAGAGCAGCGTTAAAAGATATTATTAGTTTGTTGGATAGAATGGTAACGGGTAGCCACTTTGCACACAATAAATTTTTGGTGGTTTGTAAAAAGGTAGGCGAGGAAATTAAGCCAATCAGGGTGCTGACGGGGAGTACAAATTGGAGTAAAAATGGAATGTTTGCTCAGATAAATAATGGTGTTATTATTGAGGATGAAATTGTGGCTGAGTATTATTTCGAAGAATGGAAAAGAATAAAAGAGGCAGGGAATGATTATCCGAAAACATTTAGTCTTCAAAATTCTACTCCGAGTGAAAACCCTGCTATTGGTATAAAAACATGGTTTACTTCAGTAAACGATTTTGTTGATATGGTTGAGGCGAGAGCATTGATTAATAATGCTAAACAGGGGATTTTGTTTCTGATGTTCAATCCTGGGGTTAAAAATACCTTATTCAACGCAATTCTCGATAAAAATGCAGCGGATACAAATTTATTCGTCCACGGAATAATTAATCAAGACCCTGGAACTAAAGAAAATCCGTTGATATTTGTCAATCGAGGTAAGCAAGAACCTACTGATTTTAATGCTATTATTCCAAAAAATATCAAATTGGGAAACCGATTTTCTCGTAAAGAAATAGCGGGTAAAATGGTTGTTATTCACAGTAAAGTTATTCTCATTGACCCATTTTCAGAGAATCCTATTTTGATGACAGGTTCTCATAACTTGGGTGAAAAAGCGAGTAAATCGAATGATGATAATTTGAATATTATTCGAGGAAATAAAAAATTAGCGGAGGAATATGCCGTTCATATCATGTCGGTTTACAATCATTATCGGTATCGTTATTTCCAATTTTTGAACCAAGATAATACTACTACTTGGAATGGCTTGAAATACACTGATACTTGGCAGGAAAGTTATTTGACAGGTTTAAAGAAAAGAGAAATAGCATTTTGGCTTGGAAAATAACAATGTTTTTTGGTGTACTTCTTTTAGTTCTACCTTGCAGGAAATAAAAGAAGTAATGACAATAATAACTATTTTCCTATCCGCTCGCACCAAACTTGATACCCTGCTAATACCATTTCATTATTGGGCGTAGGTAAAATCTCCTCAGTATTCAATCTATTCAATGCTTGGAGTTGTTCAATGCTTTCATAAACTCCACTTTTCAAGCCTGCTAAATACGCTGCTCCCAAAGCTGAGACATCGGAATTTTGTTGTTTTTTCAAAGATATTCCTAATAAATCAACTAAAAATTTGATGACAAATTGGTTTTTTGTCATGCCACCATTTACCGAAATTGACTTTAATGGAGCTTGCATATCTTGTTCCATAGCGGTTATTACGTCTTTTATCTGGTAAGGAATACTTTCCAAAGCCGCCCGAACAATGTGGTTTTTAGTCGTGCCGAAAGTCATGCCTTCGATGGATGCTTTTCGGTTCATTTGCCAATGGGGAGCTCCCAATCCACTGAATGCCGGAATTAGATAAACACCAGCATTATCCGAAACTGCTTCTGCCATTTCTGCCGTTTCAGCAGGATCTTGAAAAAGATTTAATTCATTTTTGAGCCATTCAATCGTTGAACCGCAAGATACAATTGCCCCTTCCAAAGCATAATCGACCCGTTTTTCTGTACTCCAACAAATGGTTGTCAGCATTCCATTGGATGATGAAATGGGCTTTTGACCGATATTCATCATAATTGAACTTCCTGTGCCTAAAGTTACTTTTGCCGTGCCTTGTTCAAAGCAACCTTCTCCAAAAGTAGCAGCGTGCGAATCACCAATGAGAGAAGTTATTTTAATTGAAAAGTTTAAAATCTGTGAAAATTCGTGTTTCGCAGAATCTGTATCATCTGTGTCCCATAATTCCCAGACTCCGAAATCATAAGATGAGGGACAAACTTCTGGTAGATTGAGGTTTTCTAAGCCCCAAAGTTTTAAAATTTCAGCGTCCCAAGTCAGCGTATAAATATTGAAAAATAGCGTTCGGGAAGCATTAGTATAATCTGTTTTAAACGATTTTCCACTGGTCATTTTGTATAAAATCCAACAATCAATTGTTCCAAAAAATATTTCACCTGCTTCTAATTTACTTTTCAAATCTGCATCATTTTGAATGAGCCAAAGCAACTTTGTGCCTGAAAAATAAGGGTCAATGATTAAACCCGTTTTTTGCTTAATTAATGCTTCTTGACCTTTCAATTTTAAGTCCTCACAAATAGAAATTGAACGTTTGCAAGCCCAGACAACCGCAGGACTTTGGGCGTTTCCTGCTTTATCCCAAAGTACAAAAGTTTCTCGCTGATTACTGATTCCGCAAGAGGCAATATCTTGAATATCAAAGCCTTGACTGGAAAAGTTTACAAGACATTCCTGCACGGAATCTAATACATTTTGATAAATTTCTTCTGGATTTTGTTCAACAAATCCATTCTCAAAATGATTGGTTTTTAAGTCAACGCAACCTTTGGCAACGGCTTTCCCTTTATTATCAAAAATGAGTGTTTTGGTACTTGATGTGCCTTGGTCTATGGCTAAAATGTATTTCATTTTTCACTATTCTGTTTATCAATAATTACGGCTACTAAAATTACTATTCCTTTCACCACTTGTTGCCAAAATGGCGATACATCAAGCAGGACCAAACCGTTGTTTAACACGCCAATAATGCCTGCTCCCAAAACCGTCCCCATGATTGTTCCTTTACCGCCTGAAAGCGATGTTCCACCAATGACAACGGCGGCAATGGCATCTAATTCGTAGCTAATTCCTGCGTTTGGTTGGGCAGAATCTAAGCGAGAGGTTACTAAAATACCGCCAACGGCCGCCAACATTCCCGCCACAGAATAGACAAATATTTTAACTTGATTGATATTAATTCCTGATAATCTTGCGGCATTTTCATTGCCTCCGATGGCATAAATATAGCGTCCCAAACGTGTTTTTTGCGTCATTAAAACGGTTATCAAAATTACTAAACCTGATATCCAAACGGGTACTGGAATGCCCAAAAGCCAACCTGTGCCAAAGAAAGCGAAATTTTCGCCTAATTCTGAAATGGGAAATCCTTCGGTGTAAAGCATTGTCAAACCACGTGCAATAGTCAACATGGCGAGCGTTGCGACAAATGGAGGGATTTTGAAACGAGTAATGGTAAATCCACTGAAAAAACCCGATAATGAACCGATGATTAAGCCAGCTAAAATTGCTCC
>JAZKDE010000097.1:9045-11681 GCA_040387735.1 Bacteroidota bacterium | reverse complement strand
GGCTTGGTTGGATGTCAACGGCGATAAATATCCCGAATTGATTTTGGTGGGAGATTGGATGCCCGTGACGATTCTGAAAAATGAAAAAGGCATTTTCAAGCAAGATGCAGAAAT
Source organism: Bacteroidota bacterium (assembly GCA_040387735.1). Classification (GTDB taxonomy): domain Bacteria; phylum Bacteroidota; class Bacteroidia; order Cytophagales; family Spirosomataceae; genus Arcicella. Next base: position 11,567 of record JAZKDE010000097.1, on the reverse strand, counting down.
GGAAGTACCTGTTTCAAACGGCTGGTGGAATTGTATCCAACCCGCAGACGTAGATGGAGATGGTGATACAGACTTTGTTTTGGGCAATTTAGGACTAAACCATAATTTTAAAGCCTCTGAAAATGAACCAGTTGAGTTACACGTAAATGATTTTGATAAAAACGGAACAACTGAGCAAATAATCACTTGTTATCGTCAAGGGAAAAGTTGTCCTGCCATTTTGAAAAGCGATTTACAGAAACAAATTCCAACGGTAAAACAGAAGTTTTTGAAATTCTCTGATTACGCAAAAGCATCAATCAACGATTTGTTTACGGATGCACAAATGGCAGGAAAAACCCTTCAAATGGTGAATAATACGCAATCTTCCTTCTTGATTAATGAAGGGAACGGCAAATTTACCCTTAAAGCATTACCGCTCGAAGCCCAAATTTCACCCATCAATAGCATTCAAATCATCGACTATAATAAAGACGGCAATCAAGATATTTTGTTAGTGGGTAATTTCTTCGATAATATCCCAGAAGTTGGTCGATACGATGCCAATTACGGAATTATTTTAGCAGGAAAAGGTAAAGGGAAATACGAAGTTCAAACCTCAAAGCAAACGGGCTTTTTTACCAAAGGACAAGTTCGTAAAATGCGTGTAATCAATAGTTTAGGGGGTAAAAAAGAAGTTGTTTTAGTGAAAAATAATGAGAAAGCTCAGGTGTTTGGGGTTAGGTAGGTTTAAAGTTTGAAATAGACGGAAGTTTATTTTTTAGCACAAAAGTTTACATCAAAATCAATTTATATTTTACATACATTTTAACAAATAACTACATGAAAAAATCAATTCTACTACTCTGCACATTATTTGCCAGTTTTTTCACTTATTCTCAGCAATTTGAAGTAGGACAAATAATCAGAAATGGTAAAGCTATTGAAGGATTTATTAAATACCAAGATTGGTTAAAAAGCCCAAAAACAATTGAGTTTAAAAATTTAAATAATGATAAAGCTGAAGTAATCGAAGCAGAAAGCATAGATGGTTTTTCAGTACATGGGGAAGAGTTCATTTCAAAAAAAGTATTAGTAGCTCTGAGTTTGAATACGGAGAAGGAATATAATGTTCTATCTAAGCCAGTCATGTTAGATGGATATTATTATTTACAAGTTTGGTTGAAAAATCCTAAAGTTAACATCTATGAAATGATTGATGCCAAGGAAGAACCTCACTATTTTATTGAGAAAGACGGATTATTTCAAGAGTTATTCTACTCTAAACAAAATTTGCATAATGGTAATATTGCTTATATACAAGAGAAAAAGGGCTATTTAGGACAACTAATAGCATTACTGGCAGATTGCCCAAGCATTGAAGTTTCAGAAGAACTGCTATATCAAAGGAAGGAAATTTTAAAATTATGTTATTCATATTTAGCTTGTAAAGGTGAAAAAAATAAACAAATCACAGAAAGAGTGAATAATGATAAACTTGATTTTTCGGTAGGGGTAACACTGGGAAAACTGTTAAGCTATGACAACAAATCAAATTGGATTGCCTCATTAGGTCTGAGAATGAATTTTCCTAAGCATTTTCGAAACTCGTACCTACTTTTAGAGGGTAACTACTATAATTTTCGAGAAAATAGTGGTAGTTACGCTTACAGAAATGACGAATTAAAAGTCTTTGGGGGAAGTATATTAATTGGAACTCATTTCGGCAGTAAAAATTTACGACCATTTGTAAATGTAGGTGTTTCGGTAATAAGATTACCAGAGATTACGAATGATGGTATCCTTGGTATTGGACTGAGTTGGAAAAGGAATTTCAAAATCGAGTACAGAGAGGCGACTGCAAGTACATTACGCCAATTTAATATTGGGTACATGTATAATTTTAAATAGACAGAAAAACCAAAACATAGGATTCCCTAAAATAAATTTGAAAAATATTATAAAATATATCCTAATCACGCTCATCCCAACTCTATTCTCCTGCCAAAAAGCAACGGACGATATAAAGTTGTTTGAAAAAATTCCCAGTTCTGAAACGAATATCACTTTTAGCAATAATTTAACTGATACAAAAGACTTCGGAATTTTGGATTATCTCTATTTTTATAATGGTGCAGGCATAGCTTCGGGCGATATAAATAATGACGGTTTGGTAGATTTATTCTTTGTATCAAATCAAGGAGAAAATAAATTATATCTCAATAAAGGCGATTTACGATTTGAAGATATTAGTCAAAAAGCGGGCATCAAAGGAAATGCCGATTGGAAAACGGGCGTAACTATGGCTGATGTCAACGGTGATGGATTTTTAGATATCTACGTTTGTGCCGTTGGAAAATACAAAGGACTCAAAGGGAAAAATGAATTGTATATTAATAACAAAAACGGAACTTTCAGTGAAAAAGCGCAAGAATATGGTTTGGATTTCGCTGGTTTTTCAACCCAAGCCGCTTTTTTTGACTACGATAAAGACGGCGACCTCGACTGCTTTCTCCTAAATCATGCGGTACATACCTCACGTT
>JAZKDE010000097.1:0-9035 GCA_040387735.1 Bacteroidota bacterium | reverse complement strand
CACGGAAATGTAAGCACACGAACCGAGAAAGATGCAGAAGCAGGTGACTATTTATTCGAAAATGTCGATGGGAAATTCCAAGATGTGAGTGAAAGATCGGGTATATTTCAGGCAATAATGGGTTACGGATTGGGGGTTGCCATTGCAGATGTGAATAATGACGGATGGGAAGATATTTATGTGAGTAATGATTTTCACGAAGATGATTATTTGTATATTAATCAGAAAAGTGTAGATGGTTCTTCTCGACGATTTATTGAAGAAGGTAGAATTTTCATGAAACATACCAGTCGGTTTTCAATGGGGTCGGATATTGCGGATATTAACAATGATGGCTTTTTAGATGTGATGACGTTGGATATGTATCCCGAAGACGAAACGGTTGAAAAAAGTTCGGCGGGTGAAGACCCATTGGATATTTTTCTCCATAAATTAGAATTTGGATATTTTTATCAATACAGTCGCAACTGCTTGCAATTGAATCAAGGTGGGAAAAATTTTATTGATATTGCGGCTTTGGCAGGTGTTGTTTCTACCGATTGGAGTTGGAGCGTTTTGATGAATGATTTTGATGGCGATGGACTGAAAGATATTTTCGTTGCCAACGGAATTGTGCGTCGCCCGAACGACCTCAACTACATAAAATACACCATTGGCGATAATGTTCAGAATGGTTTTGACCAAAAGGCTTTGGCATTAATGCCCGATGGAAAGGTGCATAATTACTTTTTTAAGGGAAATACTTCCTTACAATTTGAAGATAAGTCCATGTCTTGGGGATTTGAGGAGGCAAATATTTCCAATGGAGCAACGTATGCAGATTTGGATAATGATGGAGATTTGGAAATAATTACCAATAATATTAACGAAGAAGCAACGATTTATAAAAATCAAAATATTGAAAAACTGCAAAATGCTTTCTGTAAAATTAACCTAAAAGGAGAAAACAAAAACACTTTTGGAATAGGAGCGAAGGTAGTTATCATAGCCAATGGTATCGAACAAACCCAGCAAAATATGCCGACTCGTGGGTTTATGTCGGCGGTTGCTCCAATTTTGACTTTTGGTTTAGGGAAAAATACTACGCTGATAGATACCATGAAAGTAATTTGGGAAAGTGGAAAAGTACAAATTCTGACAAAAGTAAAACCGAACACTGTTTTAACCTTGTATGAAAAAGATGCTTCTGTCGTGAAAAACGTAGGCAGGGTTTTGAACCCTGCCTACGTTAGTAGTCTAAATTTCGAAGAAATTTCAAAAAAATTAAACCTCAATTTCACTCATAAAGAAAACCAATATTTCGATTTTACTCGTGAATCATTGATGCCATTTAAAGTTTCTACGGAAGGACCAAAATTGGCAATTGGCGATGTAAATGGAGATGGGAAAGACGATTTGTATGTATGCGGAGCGAGAAATCAGGCGGGAGAATTATTTTTGCAAAATACTTCAGGTTTTTCTCCTTCAAAACAAGTAGATTTTCAACAAGATGCCATCTTTGAAGATGTGGACGCTGTTTTCTTGGACATTGATAATGACAAAGACCTTGATTTATACGTAGTTTCGGGTGGAAATGAATTCTCGGGAAATAGTATTGAGCAATTCGATCGTGTGTATCGCAATGATGGGAAAGGAAATTTTACGAGAGATAAAGCCGCTCTTCCACCGATGTTTACGAATAAATCTTGCGTAAAACCTTTTGATTTTGACAAAGATGGCGATTTAGACCTTTTTGTGGGTGGGCGAGTGGTGCCTTTCAATTACGGGAAAACGCCAAAATCGTATTTGCTGGTGAATAATGGAAGAGGCATTTTTGCCGATAAAACTAAAGAAATTGCACCCGAAGTTGAAACCGTAGGAATGGTCACCAACGCAATTTGGGCAGATACCGATAAAGATGGAGACACAGATTTAACGGTGATTGGCGATTGGATGCCAATTCAAACCTACCTAAATACAAAAGGAAAATTCAAAAAGGTTGATAATGGATTAACTGAAAATACAGGTTTTTGGCAAGGAATTGTAGCCAATGATTTTGATAAAGACGGCGACCTTGATTTTGTCGTTGGAAACTTAGGAACGAATACGAAATTTAGAAAAAATCCAACGGGGAATATTTTGAAAATGTACGTAAAAGACATTGATAAAAATGAAAGCGTTGAGCAAATTTTGGTGTATAATCGAGGAGACAAATGGTATCCAGTTGCTACAAAAGACGAAATGGGCAAGCAAATTCCGAGTATTATCAACAAACATTTTACCGATTATTCGCAATATGCAGGAAAGGAAATTAGCGATTTGCTCACTTCTGATGAATTGGACGGAGCAGAAGAAAAACAAGTAAATACTTTTGAATCAGTTTATTTAGAAAACTTAGGAGGCAATAAATTTAAGTTGAAACCATTACCAACGTTGGCCCAAACTTCTAAAATAATGACCTTATTATTAGATGATTATGATGGTGATAGTATCAAAGATGTAATTGTTGGCGGTAATTTTTACGGCTCAAATATGTACCAAGCTCGTTACGATGGCAGTTACGGTTTAATCCTAAAAAGCGATGGGAAAGGCAATTTTAAATCTATTATTCCAACCCAAAGTGGTTTAATGTTAGATGGTGAAATTCGTGATATTCTGCAAATTAAGGTGAATAAGTTACCTTATTATTTGATTGCTCGAAATAATAATACTTTACAAGTTTTCAGTAAAAAGTAACACAGACTTTAGTCTGTAAGTAATGTACAAAGAACAGGCTGAAATCTGTAATAAATCTCCAAAATACAGACTAAAGTCTGTGCTACTAATCATAATGAAAAACAAAAAACTTATTCTTTGGTCGCTGACAGTTGCGTTGAGTGGCTTTTTATTTGGTTTAGATACCGCAGTAATTTCTGGAGCAGAACAAAAAATCCAAGCTCTTTGGTCGTTGAGCAATGCTCTGCACGGTTTTGCGATTGCCATTGCTTTGTATGGAACCGTATTCGGAGCAGCTTTTGGCGGTTGGTTTGCCGATAAATTAGGAAGAAAAAGGGCTTTGTTTTGGTTGGGAGCATTATTTTTCGTTTCAGCCGTAGGTTCAGCCGTTGCCCAAGACGTTTATACTTTTATGGTTTTTCGATTTATTGGCGGTTTGTGTATTGGAGCGTCTTCGGTGGTTTCTCCTTTGTACATTTCCGAAATTGCTCCTGCTAAAAAACGTGGTTTTCTGGTGGCTTTGTTCCAATTTAATATCGTATTCGGAATTATGATTGCCTACGTTTCTAACTACTTTTTCCAAGCATTGGGCGGCGAAAGTGATTGGCGTTGGATGTTAGGAATCGTTGGAATTCCATCTTTGATTTTTACGGCATTAACCTTATTGATTTCTGAAAGTCCACGTTGGTTAATTCTTCAAAAAAATGATATTGAAGCTGCCAAAGCAGTTTTAAATGAAATTGACTCAGAAACTGCTGATACAACGTTGGCTTCAATTCTTCAATCTCAGCAAAATAATATTAAGTTAGGGAATGTGACTTTCTTCTCAAAAAAATACGCTTTCCCAATTTTATTGGCATTTTTGATGGCATTTTTTAATCAAGTCTCAGGAATTAATGCCATTATTTATTACGCTCCGAGGGTTTTTGAAATGTCAGGTTTAGGAAAAGCAACGGCTTTACTTTCATCGGTTGGTATTGGACTTACTAATTTAATTTTCACGATGTTGGGTGTGTCTTTAATTGACAAATTTGGTCGTAAAACATTGATGTATATTGGCTCTGTTGGTTATATTATTTCATTGAGTTTAATTGCTCGTGCATTTTACGTAGAACAATTTGACGGAATGACATTCTTTGTGTTTGCCTTCATTGCGGCTCATGCCATAGGACAAGGTGCTGTGATTTGGGTATTTATTTCTGAGATTTTTCCGAACGAAGTACGTGCCTCGGGACAAGCTTTTGGAAGTTTAACGCACTGGGTTTTTGCGGCAATTATTACTAATATTTTTCCCTATTTTGCGGGTCAATTCGGAGGAACGCCTATTTTCTTGTTTTTCACAGTAATGATGGTTTGCCAATTATTATACGTGTGGTTCTTGATGCCAGAAACAAAAGGCGTGGCTTTAGAAGATATGGATGTACGGATTGGACATTGATTTATTTAGTGAATTGTGATTGAGTGAATGTTTCTACTAATGTTATAATTTTCAAGTCAATAAAAAAAGGTTGAGATCATCTCAACCTTTTTTTATTAATAATGTCTCCGTAAAATATTTATTAAATCACATCACAAATACTCCTATTCAAACATCAAATACAGCGTAACTGTATGAGCATTAAGTCGTTGAATATCACGTGCGTAAGCATTATTATTAGTTGGAGTGATAAACATATTTGTTATCCCATGTGAAAATCTTAACTCAGGCGTGAATTTGAAATACTTGAAAAATTGTTCAAAACCAACGCCGTATTCTAATGATAAATCTCCCGTTCTTGTATCTAACCTTTTGGTTGAAGCGGCATTTTTACGCACATTTGCCTCAATTCCGAGTTTGATTCCTGCATCCAAAAACATTCTTGAATTACCTCTTCTTTGGGATTTATATTTTAACAAAAGCGGAATTTCTAACCAAGTTGATTCTCGTAATTCTGGTGGAAAATCGGGTGAATTATTAAAACGATAGTCAACTTCACGTCCGTAAAGAGCAATGTTCATTCCCGTTTTAAAATCAAAGCGGTCGGATAATTTAAAATTTACTAAGCCACCTACTTGAAACGCAAAATTTCCTGGAGAAACAATGGTTACCGAAGAATCCGATGTACTTCCAGAACCTACATTTCTGCTGTGATAAACATTAAATCTTGATGAACCAAAGCCAAAAAGAAACCCAAAATGTACCGTTTTATCATCGTAAAATTCATCGTAAATTCTCTTATATTCGTACCGTTGTGCGGTTGAATGATGAGATAAGCCAAGGATGAAAATACCGAATAATGCAGCAAAAACAACTATTTTTTGCCTATATAAATGGTACTGATGCCAAATGTGAGTGGTAAACATTGAGTTTGGGTAAAGCCAGCACGTTGAAAAACTTTCATAAAATCGTTTCCTTCTGGAAAAGCCTGCACCGAATCATATAAATACGTGTAAGCTGCAGTATCCTTCGATACGATTTTGCCAACGGTAGGCAAGATATTTTTGAAATAAAAATTATACAATTGTTTCATTGGAAATCCTTGTGGTTTTGAAAACTCTAATACCACACAAGTTCCGCCTGTTTTCATGACACGGCACATATCCGTTAATCCTTTTTCAAGATTCTCAAAGTTCCGTACTCCAAAACTAACGATAACTGCATCGAAAGTATTGTCTTCAAATTGCAATCTTTCCGAATCACCAGTTTGTAAGGTAATTACAGAATCCATGCCAAGTTTCTTAATTTTCTCACGACCAAAACTTAACATTCCTTCCGAAATATCGACACCTACAATTTTTTCGGGTTTTAAAGCCAAAGCCTCAATAGCGAAGTCGCCCGTACCCGTAGCAATATCCAAAATGGTTTTAGGTTGAGCTTTCTTTAATAATTTGATGGCTTTTTTACGCCATAAAATATCAATACCGCCACTCAATAAATGATTCAAAAAATCATATTTGGGCGAAACATTATCAAACATTTGAGCTACTTGCTCTTTCTTAGAAGCATCCTGCTCTTTATATGGTAATACTGTCATATTATTGGTTGATTAGTGATTAGCGAGTATAACTTCAAATCATTGTATTAATTGCTCAACACAAAAACTTGAATTCTAAAACCTAATCCCTTTTTTACAAAATTACAATACACTTCTTAGATAACCCCTCATTTAAAAAGAATGTTTCCCGAAAACTCCTTTTTGCTTTATTTATCGTATATTGTTGCAAGTAGGAATTAGGTTTTTTAGCAATGAAAATCACTCATTCACTCAATATATCAGTCATTCACTGGAAACATTCACTCAATAAAATCATGCAAAACATCGGACTTTATCTCATGTCGTTACTTTATACAGCGGCAGGAATTTATCACTTCATCAAACCAAAATTTTACCTTGCTATTATGCCACCGTATATTCCCAATCATAGTTTAATGGTTTTACTGAGTGGCATTGCGGAGGTAGTTTTAGGATTAGCTTTACTCTTTCCTGCCACTCGTAACCTTGCAGCTTGGGGAATTATCTTGATGCTTATCTCATTTTTTCCTGTGCATATATTCATGATAAGCTCAGGGAAATTTGCTAAAATTCCAGAATTAATGCTTTACGTTAGAATCTTACTCCAATTTGTGTTGATTTATTGGGCTTATCGTTATGTGTAAAATAAATTTGTTATGCTTGCATACTATTATATTTGTCATTATTTTTACATAAAATTGTATGCAAGCATAGCAAATCTTTTAAAACAATGGCACAGCAATATTCACGTCGTAACCTCGACTTTATGTTAAAGGAAGTTCTCAACATTGCAGAGCTTACCAAATATCCTTATTTCCAAGACTATACGCCAGATATGTTTGATATGGTTTTGGATACCAATGAAGAAATTGCCGACAAAATTCTTCGTCCAGCTTATGTTTCTTCCGACCGTAATCAGCCCGAATTAGTTAACGGACAAGTAAAAGTGCATCCAGCCGTGAGAGATTATGTGAAGGCGATGGGTGATGCAGGTATGATTGGAGCAATGTTTAAATATGAACATGGCGGACAACAATTACCAACAACGGTTGGGGCTGCTGCTGAGATGATTCGTGGCTCGGCTCATAATGCTTTTGTGATGTTTACGGGTTTGACGGCTGGTTCTTCGCACTTGATTTATTCTTTTGGTTCGGATGAATTAAAAGAAAAGTTTGCTAACAAAATGGTGGATGGAACGTGGACGGGTTCAATGTGTTTGACTGAACCACAAGCAGGCAGTTCATTATCAGATGTAGTGACAACGGCTTCACCACAAACGGACGGAACTTTCAAAATAAAAGGACAAAAAGTATTTATTTCTGCGGGCGACCATGACATTGCCGATAACATTGTTCACTTAGTTTTGGCTCGTATTGATGGAGCTCCATTAGGAACAAAAGGAATATCATTATTCGTTGTGCCAAAATTTAGAGATAATGGAAGTGGCTCATATACAGAAGATAACGACGTGATTTCAACAGGAATTTATCATAAAATGGGGCAGAAAGCTACACCAGCTATGCACCTGACTTTTGGCGATAAAGATAATTCAGTTGGTTATTTGGTTGGTGAAGCCAATCAAGGCTTAAAGTACATGTTCCAAATGATGAACGAAGCACGTTTGGGCGTGGGTATGGGCGGAACTTATATCGCTTCTGCCGCTTATTATGCTTCATTGGAATACGCCAAAGAACGTCCGCAAGGAAGACGTTTGAATAATAAAAATTTGGAAGAAGGACAAACATTTATCATCAATCACCCAGATGTGAAACGAATGCTTTTATTCCAAAAAGCTATTGTGGAGGGTTCTTTGGGCTTATTAATGGAATGTTATCTGTGGGAAGATATGATTAATGCTTTGGGAAGAACTTCCGAAGAAGCAAAACCGTATCAATTAATGCTCGATTTGATGACTACCGTTGCTAAAACATATCCTGCCGAAATGGGTATCAAAGCAGTGAACGAAGGTTTGCAAGTATTTGGTGGATATGGTTATACCGAAGATTTTCCATTGGAACAAATGGCTCGTGACGTGCGGATTATGTCAATCTATGAAGGCACTACGGGAATTCATTCATTGAATCTTTTGGGACGTGGAATAACTTCAAATGGTGGAAAAGCTCCTCAATTGTTGTTCGGTGAAATCATGAAAACCATTGAAGAATCAAAAACACACGAAGATTTAAAACCTTATGCTGAGAAATTAGAGAAGGAATTGGGTCGTCTGCAAAAAGTAACGATGCACCTTTTAGGAATCGCAGCGAAGGGAGATAACGAAGTTTTCTTAGCCGATGCCAATTTATACATGGACTTCTTCGGAATTGTGGCTGTTGCTTGGATTTGGTTGAAACAAGGAATTGTGGCTAAAAACGCTTTAGTAAGTAGCAACCAAGAAGGAGACGAATTAGCATTTTATGAATCAAAAATTCACACGATGAAATTCTTCTTCCATTATGAATTAATCAAAACGTTGAGTTTGTCGGCTCGTTTATTGGATACCGAAGTTTTGACTATTAACAAAGAAATCGAATTTGCCGTATAGCTTTTTGAATTATCACACACATCAATAAATTATGAATCCCTGCCGTTTATTCAGCAGGGATTTTTTTATTGTCTTTCGCCTACTTTTAAAGCTAAATTTAGAAAATTTTCAGCGGGAGTTATTGGACAAGTAAAAGATTCATTATAAGCACAATAGGGCTGATATGCTTTGTTGAAGTCAATCTCAATTTGATTGTTTTTTACATCATCAACGCCAAAATCTAAATATCGTCCTGCTCCGTAGGTTTCTTTGTTGGATGTCAAATCTTTGAAAGGCAAAAATAGATTTCCTTCGGGAGTTTTGAAAATTTTCAGGGAATATTTCTTTCCATCTATTTCAAATGATACATTGCCATAAGCCTCATATTCCTCGGTTTCACCGCCCGTCATGGAGATGTTAATCGTTTGGTCAGATGCAAATTTGTCTAATTTACCAATTACCTTAAAATTAGGATTAATCTCAAAATATTTCAGCCCCATAAAAGTCGTTTTATCCTTAATGGGAGATTCTTTGTCGGTTTTAAGAAAACTATCTTTCTGTTTTCTTAAATCTTGAATGGAAGTAAGATATTCGTCATTGGTTGCGGTTGAGTTTTTTGCTGTTTCGTTGCCAGTTAGCGAGTAAAAAATAATCACTATCAAAACGGCTACAACTGAGAGGAGGAAAAATTTATTCTTAAACATAAAATCTGATTTTTTAACAAATGTAATAATGCTTAATGAAAATCCGTATCTAATCCGTGCATTCCGTGTTCTATTAAATACTAACTTGCACCCCGAAAATAAATTAACAGAATTAGGGTTGAA
>JAZKDE010000096.1:0-26771 GCA_040387735.1 Bacteroidota bacterium | reverse complement strand
TCGGCAGGTTGGAAAACCAATTTCACCGTTCCCTCAAATTCGTTGCGTAAATTATGTAAAATCTTAGAAACACCCAACAACGAAGCAGTGTGAACATCATGTCCACAAGCGTGCATAACTCCCTGATTAAGAGATTTATACGGCACATCATTCGCCTCCACGATTGGCAAAGCATCCATATCCGCCCGCAAAGCCACCACTTTTGAAGATGGATTTCGCCCTTCAATCGTAGCCACCAAACCCGTATTGGCGATAGAAGTTGGCGTAATACCAATTTCTTTCAGACGTTCGGCAACGTATTTCTGCGTATTGTATTCCTGATACGACAACTCAGGATTTTGATGTAAATGTCTGCGGTTAGCCACGAATTCGCCTGCATGGGCGTGGGCTAATTGTTTTATTTTTTCTTTCATTTATTGGTTAAAACGGAAGTGCCGTTTATTGTATTTTCGTCAAAATATTACTCCCAAATTCTACAAATTCGGTCAGCTTCTTTTAAGATAAAAGGAATCCTGAAATCTCCTTGCATACTTTTAATGTATGATTTAGAGACTAAATTCTCTATTCCAAGACTTGTGATATATAAAGGTTTTATACTCTTGCCTCTTATTAATTCTATTGAATCAGCACTTAAAAATTTAGTTTTGGCTACTCCAATTATTGGTATTTTTATATCTAAATGTTCGTATAGATATGCTCCCAATCCTTTCTTTTCTCCCAATGTAACATATCCATCTATTACGATAAAATCTAAGGTTTCTGATACAGAATTAAGTGTTTGAAGAATACAAGGCAATTCTCGTTTATAAAAGCTACCAGATTCATAATCAGCTATATCATCTATCAAAACTTTATAAGTTTTGTAATCCAGACTGTCCCAATTTTCTATTAATAAACAGGCACATTGGGCTCGTGTTTCTTTATAATCTACGTCAAAAATGGCTATCATAATGTAATTGAGGTTTCTAAGCCAAAGCAAACCCCGATAATTTCCTCATAATAAGGTGCATGAAAACCCCAAAAAAGGTCTTCATTCGGAACGCCAGCATCTAATAATAATTCATACCAAAGGACGAAGACGGCTTCCATAAATATTCGTATATTTAATGGCTGAGTCTTTCTTCTCAAAATTTCCTACAAATTTAACCACAATTTCAGATTCTCATTATCCGCTTCCAATAATTCCAAATGAATCTTTCCCTCCTCATTCCACTGCATTTGCAAACCGAAAGCCTCCAACAATTCATTCGCCATACTTTCGAGTGGCATATTTCCGTTGATGCAGTCTTTAAAATAGCTTGATAATGAACGTCCGTAAACTTCTTCACAAACTCGCTGATAATCTTCTAATGAATAACCGACACCCGTTTTACCGAAACGTTCCCACAAAATTTGCATGACGGTTTCTAATGATTTTTGATGTCCAAAACGCAAGCGAATCATCAAATCCAAAATCAAAGAAACTACTGCTCCTTTCTGATAAATTGAAACTCTGCGGTGCGGAATGGCTTGCACGTAACCGTCTAACCATAAATCAAAAGAGGATTCTACCAATGATTGAAACGCTTTTCCATCTTGCTCGAAATGACGTTTTAAAACAGTTTCTAATTCCTTTAAATATTGTTCTTGCGTAAAAACACCCGACTGTACCAAAAATAAATCTCCGTAATAAGTCGTAACGCCTTCCGCCACAAAACCCGTTGGAAAGTAATTTTCCTTCGTAAAATCGTAAGGCATCATCTCAACGGGACGAATTTTACAGATATTCCAAGCGTGATACAACTCATGCGAGGACACGCCCAAAAGGTCATTATACAATCCATCGCCCTCAGAATCTGGCCCTAAAACTATCATGGTAGAATTCCGATGTTCTACGCCATGATAAAAAGAAGTTGGCAGAATCCAGTTGATAAAATGATAATCCTTTTCTGGGAAATCACCCATTATCTGAATCTGTTTCTCCGTAAATGCTTGAAAATCGGGTATTAATTTCGTCCAATCGGGCGTATAATTTCCCAAAAACCAAACATAAAAATCAACCTCGCCAACTTTATAAGTTTGATGTTGCAAATACGGACTGGCGAGTAAAGGAGAATCGACTAATCCATAATAATTATTTGGTTTAAAAATGTGTTCAACATAGGCTGGCAGCTCCACTGTGGGTTTAACCCAGCCTACATTCGTATTCGTAGAATCATTTAGTCCACAAGCAATTTTATAATCTTTCGGCATTACCATTTCCAACACACAAGGCTCGTCCATACGCCCTTGCACATAAGGTAAACAATTCACAAAATTGACGTACATCACCGATTCATCCACAAACGAACTGCCCGCATTCTGTACATTGGCAAAGTAAGTAAACTTAATAGTAATTTCTTCTAAATCATGCGTGTGAATTAGCCAACGGTCTTTGGTAAGTTTATAAAAATCAACCTCTTTCTGGGAAGATAATACTTCAAAGCGTTGAATGTTTTTGGCAAAATTTTGAAGTTCATACCGACCTGGTCGCCAAGCGGGTAATTGTACTTCAATTTTGTCGGACTGAATATTATCAATCACCATTTCGATATTCAAAAAATGGTTTTGCGGTTTTTCGGAAGAAATTTTATATTTTATCATAGTGAAATTAGTAGTTAAAAGCGACATCGCCCGATATTCAGATTCTCGAAATACTATCAAGAGACGTCGCTTCGAGCTATATTAGCTTAATCAAGCGTTCAATTTACTCATAATCAATCATATAAAAACAGAAAATTCCAAAAACACTTGGTTGATAAAAATATTTACGTACCTTTGCAGTCCTGTTTTAAGAACTCAAAGATTTTTATTAAGATATAGTCATGAAAAGAACGTTTCAACCATCGGTAAGAAAGAGAAAAAATAAGCACGGTTTCCGTGAGAGAATGTCAACACCAAACGGTCGCCGTACATTGGCAGCTCGTCGTGCAAAAGGAAGACATAAATTGACCGTTTCAGACGAGAAAAGAGGTAAATAGATTTTAGAGAATAGTTAATAATTAATAGAGAATAGTTATTTAATTCTCCATATTAAAACGCTGTAACAGTTTTAGCTGTTGCTTGTTAATTTTTAACTATTAACTAAATTACGTGAAATTTACTTTTAAGAAGTCAGAAAGACTCAATTCCAAAAAAGTTATTGAAAAACTCTTTGACAAAAAGGGTAGCGAAACACCTAAATCGGTTTTTCTCTACCCTTTTCGTGTTTCTTATATAGGATTTAGGAGTGTGGATTTAGATGTTAGTGAACCAGAGTCCGACATACCAACTCCTAACACTCAACACCCAACACCTGATAGTCCCCAAATCCTCATTTCCGTTTCCAAACGCTTCTTTAAACACGCTGTTGATAGAAATCTCATTAAGCGTCGTACCCGTGAGGCATACCGCCTAAATAAGCATTTTTTGCTACAAAAACCCACCAGCCAGATTCCAGCTTACATTGCTTTTGTGTATATTGCAAAGACAATTGAAGATTATGCCAAGATAGAAAAATCAATGAAAGCGATTTTTAAGAAAATGGATTAGTTTTTGTTTGAAATATCGTATTTGATTTTGCGTTAAATATTATAATTAAAAAAATATTATATCCTCCTGTATTGGTGTTTTACAAAAATTAGATAAATATTTTAATAACTGAAAATCAGATAGTTACAAATAAAACTACATCAATATATTCGTTCGATTGCTTTCGCCAGTGTCGTTGGTGAAAACACCAAACGACGGCGGGTAAGAAAGACTAACAAAGGAAAACACGACGGCGGGCGAGAAAGACCAACAAAGGAAAAACATATAGTTCTATTTAACCCCCAAAATAAATTAAATGCAGTTCGCAAGTTTAGAAATTGGAATTCCATATTTTTATACGGCAACTATTACAAAATGGCAAAATCTTTTAAAGCCAGACAAATACAAAGATGTAATCATCAACAGCTTGCAGTATTTGGTTGAAAAAGAAAAAATTAAAGTATTTGCTTTCGTAATAATGCCCAATCACATTCATTTGATTTGGACAATGCTTGAGAAAAATGGAAAAGAAATGCCAAATGCCAGTTTTATGAAATATACAGGTCATTTATTTTTAGAAGATTTGACTAAAAATCATCCGCAAGTTTTACCATATTTTGTAGTAGATACTTCTACTCGACATCATCATTTTTGGCAACGGAATAGTTTACCCATAGCTTTGCATTCGCCAAATGTATGGAAACAAAAATTGGATTACATCCACAATAACCCTATTTCACCAAAATGGAATTTAGCCGATTTACCCGAAAATTATAAATATTCCTCTGCTAAATTTTATTTGGAAGGAATTGATGAATTTGGTTTTTTAACTCATTGGCAAGAATGAACTGGAGTGGTCGTCTGTGGAGACACAGACAACGGCAAAAGGGATATCGGATATAACTATTCCATAGTTATATTAAATTTATGGAAAATAACGAACAAATAAAATGAACATAAAAAAATACACAAAAACCTTAATAATCAGCGGGATAACCATCGCTGGGTTATCCTTAGCATCTTTCTCTGACCCCGGTGAACGTTTCTTTGACATTGCTAAAAACTTGGATATTTACGCCACGCTTTTCAAGGAATTGAATCGTTATTATGTGGATGAAATCAATCCGAATAAGACCGTCAAGACTTCTATTGATGCGATGTTGAAATCGTTTGACCCTTATACAGTCTATTATGCAGAAGACGATATTGAGGACTATATGACCATGACAACGGGCAAATACAATGGTATCGGTATTGTTACGGGCAACCGCAACGGACGTATCGTAATCATGTTGATTGACGAAGGAACTCCTGCCGAAAAGTCAGGCTTGAAAATTGGTGACGAAATCGTGAAAGTTGATGGCGTTGATTTGAAATCTAAAAAAGGAATCGACCCTGGGAAATTAATAAAAGGACAAACGGGAACGTCCGTAAAATTGACTGTAAAACGTTACGGAACGGATAAATTAGAAGATATTGCCGTTACTCGTGATGTGGTGAAAATGAAAAATGTACCTTACTACGGTATGATAAATGACGAAGTTGGTTACATTGACTTGAAAGATTTTACTGGTACTGCCTCTAAAGAAGTGCGTCAGGCTTTCACAGAACTGAAGGCAAAAGGAATGAAGAAATTGGTGCTTGACCTTCGTGAAAATCCAGGTGGATTGTTGAATATGGCGGTTGATATTTGTAATGTTTTTCTTCCAAAAGAATCGGAAATTGTTTCGACTAAAGGAAAAGTACAGGAATGGAATAAAACCTATACAGGACTAAATGCAGCATTGGATACAGAGATTCCTATTTCTGTTTTGACAAATTCAAGAAGTGCTTCGGCGGCTGAAATTGTGGCGGGTGTAATTCAAGATTATGACCGTGGAGTGCTTATCGGACAACGTAGTTACGGCAAAGGTTTGGTACAAATTACCCGTGATTTAACGTATAATACTAAGCTAAAAGTTACAACGGCAAAATACTATATTCCGAGTGGACGTTGTATCCAAGCAATTGACTATGCTCACCGTAATCCAGACGGTAGTGTTGGTAAATTGCCCGATTCTTTAAAGCGGCCATTTAAGACCAAAAAGAGCGGAAGAACCGTTTATGACGGTGGTGGCATTATGCCAGACATCGAGGTTGAAAAGCCTTTTCCTGCGGCAGTAACACTTTCATTATCAAACAAATACGTATTGTTTGATTATGCTATTAAATATCATTTTGAACATCCAAGCATCAAGTCAGCAAAGGATTTTGAAATTTCCGATGCCGAATATCAGGCGTTTGTAAAATGGGCTTCTGCTCAGGATTTTGACTACACAACGCAAGCTGAAAAAGACTTAAATTTATTAGAAGCGTCAGCCAAAAAAGAACGTTATTTCGATAATGTTTCGGAACAATTAAAAGCACTCCGTTTAAAATTATCGCATAATAAAGAGGCGGATATGATGAAGTTTAAGGACGAAATTAAAACTGCTTTGGAACAAGAAATTATTGTTCATTATTATCTCCAAAAAGGTACTCGTGAGCAGTCATTTGCCAAAGACCCAGAAATTCAGTCAGCATTGAAATTGTTTACTGATATGAATCGTTACAATTCAATTTTGAAAGGCGGAAAGTAATAAAACCCAGATAAGAAATAAGGGATAGAAAAATAGCGACTGAGAAATCCGTCGCTATTTTTTGTTTGAAAGGTTTAGGGTTAATTTTGTGGAAGTTGTGCGTAACGAATATTAATTTTAAAATTTCATTCCAACTCATAAAATCATTCATAACTTTTATAAAATGTCCTTAATTCTCAGCATAGATACTTCCACAAAAGTATGTTCCGTAGCCTTACATCAAAACGGCAAATTATTGGCTATTAGTGAATTATTTACCGAAAAATCTCATTCTGGAATGCTCACGACACTTTGCGAAAATGTCGTTAATTACACAGGGTTTTCCTTGAATCAATTAGATGCCATTGCCGTTGCCAAAGGGCCTGGCTCGTACACGGGCTTACGTATTGGTGTGTCCACGGCCAAGGGTTTCTGTTTTGCTTTAGATAAGCCTTTGATTGCGGTTAATACGCTTGAAGCAATGGCTTATCAGGTCAAGGATTTTTACGATGCAACGCATTTACTTTGTCCGATGATTGATGCTCGAAGAATGGAAGTGTATTGCCAAGTTATTGATAATCAAATGAATAATATTACAGAAACGGAGGCAAAAATTATTGAAGACGAATCGTTCTCGGATATTCTGACAAATCAAAAAATCGTTTTCTTTGGTGATGGTTCTGCAAAATGTCAAGAGAAAATCACCCACGAAAATGCCGTTTTTTTGAATACAGAAATCACTCCATCTGCAAAAACTATCGGGGTTTTGGCAACCAATTTATTTGAGAAATCGTTATTTGAAAACGTTGTGACTTTCGAGCCTTTTTACTTGAAAGACTTTGTCGGAACACAACCCAAAAAAGTGTAAACCAATGCAAAAGCCTTGGATAATAAAACATGGAAGAAGAATTAATTATTAATAAAGTAATCAATAGCGGACTCGTAACCTTCGACTTAGAAGATCTCTATGACCGTGGCGAGAGAGTTGTTTATGACCTCAAGGACAACTTATTTATGGGAATGATTTTGAAAGAAAAAGATTTCAGAGAATTTCTCAAAAACCACGATTGGACGCAATACACTGGGAAAAACATCGCCATAACCTGCACAGAAGATGCCATTATTCCCACGTGGGCATTTATGCTTCTGACGATAAAGTTACAACCGATTGCCAACAATATTATATTCGGAACTTTAGAGGAATTAGAGAATAAATTATTTTTTGATGCTCTCCAAAAAGTCAATCTCGAGGATTATCGAGGTGCGAGAGTTGTAGTGAAAGGTTGTTCAAAAGTCCCTGTTCCAACGGCGGCCTACGTTGAAATTACTCGACTTTTACAGCCCGTTGTTCAGTCTTTAATGTTCGGTGAGCCTTGCAGTACCGTTCCATTATATAAAAAGAAAGGCTAAAGGTTTTCACCTTTAGCCCATTGGCGTACAAATTTCTATCAAAAAGCCGTCAATGTCTCGGACGTATGCAACGGTTTGCCCGTGAGGCTTTTCGGTAGCGGGAGATTCTGGCATGGCTCCTGCTTTCACCGCAAGTTCATAAACATCCTCTACATTATCAGTCGTAAAGCCAATTTCAATGGCAAATGGTTTATTCTGATTACTACTTTCAATAAAACCATCTTTCAGGTTTGTTTTTGCCAATTCTACCGAAGCAAACGAAAGTGTTGTCTCTCCTGTAAGCAATTCACCGTAAGAATTATCTGGTACTATAAATTTCCTTTTGAAGCCAAATGCTCTTTCATAAAAATCAATTGATTGACTTACATTTTGAACATAAAGAATTGTGTATGAAAACTTTATCATATATTTAATTTTAAGATTATTCGGCAAGGACTTTTTCTTTTTTCTTACCTAAAAATGGTAGCCAGCTATCTTCAATACTTCCCCCAAAATCTCGCAAAAACATCACAAATGATGGTTTGTAAGGCTTAACTTTCAAAGGCATATTTGCTTCCTCAGGCGTAAGGTCACCTTTACGTGAATTACAGCGTTTGCAGGCTGTAGTGAGATTATCCCAAGAAGTCCTCCCTCCTCTCGACTTTGGCAAAACGTGGTCAAGCGTTAAGTCTTCGGTTTTACCGCAATATTGACATTGACCAGTATCTCTTCTAAAAATATTTTGCCGAGATAGCATCACACCTTTGTACGGTAAATAAACGTAACGATGCAGGCGAATCACCGAGGGCATAGGAAAAGACTGCGACACACTTCGCAATTGCTCAGTGGCCGATTCTGCAACCAAATCAGCTTTTTTGAGAAAAACCAATAAGAATGCTTTGGGAATAGAACAAACCGTTAATGCACTATAATCTTGATTTAAAACTAAAACTTTCCGACCCATAATGTAGTAATTTATGTGCAGATGCACAGGTTGTGTTACTGATTAATCATTACTTCTCTCGCTCAATTCGTATCAAAAAACGCTTTTTTATTCTCTAACTAAATTACTGATAAATGTTTATAAAATAACGCATCGACAAACATTTTTGTTTTACTTAATCTTTTGTTAATCAGAAGTTTATTATGAACTTAGAAAAAACTTTATCGCAATCTCATGCCATCACAATATTTTAATCCAGACCATCAACTTTTTCGTCAATCAATTCGTCAATTTATTGAAAAGGAAGTCGTTCCAAATGCAGAAACGTGGGAAAGCGAACGCCAAATTCCCAAAAGCATTTTCAAACGCATGGGCGATTTGGGATATTTAGGAATCAACTTCTTGGAAGAATACGGCGGTATCAATGCTGACTTATGGTTCTCGGTCGTTTTTTTAGAAGAATTAGCTCGTTGTACCATGGGTGGTTTTTCCACCTCTGTCAGTGTCCATCAATACATGGCAATTAACCACATTGCCAAAGCTGGAAGTACATTCTTGAAAGAAAAATACCTTGCTCTAGCCATTGCGGGAGAAAAAATTGCCTCTTTGGGTATTACTGAACCCAATGCAGGCTCGGACGTTTCGGCAATTTTAACAACGGCGGTTCGGGATGGCGACGACTATCTTATCAATGGCTCAAAAACTTTCATCACCAACGGAACGTATGGCGACTTTATCACGCTTGCTTGTAAAACCAATCCTTCGGCGGGAACAAATGGCGTGAGTTTGATTGTAGTAGATTTAACTGCTGAAGGCGTAAGTCGTACCAAATTAAATAAAATGGGTTGGCATAGTTCAGATACTGCCGAAGTTCACTTTGATAATGTACGAGTTCCAACATCACATTTAATTGGTCAAGAGAACGCTGGTTTTTATTATTTAATGGAAAGCCTGCAATTGGAACGACTCGTGGCGGCAGTTATGGCGGTTTCAGGAGCAGAACTCAGCTTGGAACTTACCATTCAGTATTTACACGAAAGGGAAGCCTTTGGCCGTCCCATTGCGAAGTATCAGGCTATTCGCCATAAAATTGCCGAAATGGCTACCGAAGTGGATATTGCCCGAGAATACGTTTATTCAACTTGTTGGAAATTTACGCAAGGGGAAGTCATCGTAAAAGAATGCTCAATGGCAAAATTATTCACCTCAGAACTCGCCAAACGAGTAGCCGATGGGTGTTTACAATTTTTCGGTGGATTTGGCTATATTGAAGATTACCCAATTTGTAGAATTTATCGAGATGCTCGTGTTGGCACAATTGCGGGAGGAACCTCGGAGATTATGAAGGAAATCATCGGTAAAATTGTCGTGGATGGAGCGGCTTATAAAAAGGTTTATTAGATAAAATCAAAAAAATAAAGACCCCCAGTTTATGAGAGTCTTTATTTTTAAAATCAGCTAACCGTTACCACAGCTACCTTTTTTCTTCGCATTCTACTAAAACATTTTTCAATTACTTGATAATACATTTTTCCAAATTGTTCGGAACACCACGCTCGCAATTCTTTAATTTCTTCAACTACTAAGGTTTTAATTGCTTTTCTTAACTCTTTCTCGAATAATTTTGCATCGAAGCTAACTTTTTCAAGTATAACTTTGACGTAATCTAAAGTTGTCATAGCTTTAAATGTGTTTTAAAAAGGGGAGGATTATTTTTGAATAAAAATAAGACATAAAGTTCTGACTACCAAGCATTAACGAACAAATTAACGTTAAATAATCAAAACTTTTTATTCCAATAAAAGAACCATAAATATTAACTCTTTTGAATGAACATCAGAAATAACGGTGAAAATTAAGAATTATTATATAAATATTTTTACATTAATTTGTTTTTTGTTGAGTTTTACGACCAAAGCCCAACAAAATAACGATGTCTCCTTGATAATCGGAGAGAAAAATATCGCCCCCGATGACGCATTCATTGTTACGGTGGTGGTAAAATCTGTGGGTGATGCTCTCACACCCGAATGTAAGTTTCCTGAACTTCCCAATTTTTCAAAAAGAGGTTTTTCAAGAACAACGGCTCGCTCTATGGTAAGCGGTCAGCCTTTGCTTACTTGTACCATCACCCAAAACTATGCACCCAAAAAAGAAGGTAATTTAAAAGTCCCAAGTTTTAAGGTAAATGTGAATGGAACTGACTTAAAATCGGAAAGTTTTATCGTAAAAGTTGGAAAAATAGAAAAGAAAGAGCTTAATCTCTCCGAAAATATTACTACAAAAACACCAGAAAATCAGGATAAAAAAGAGGATTTTACAGATTTCATCGAAGGAAATAGTCCAGAATTAGCCAGCTTGAATACTAAAGAAGATGCTTTTCTATCATTAACTTATTCAAAGTCAAATCCTTATGTGGGCGAAGGGTTCACGGTAACTTTGGCTTTTTATGTGGCAGAAAATAACACGGCAGAAATTCAGTTTGACCACAATGAAGTTCAGATTCCCGCTATTACTAAAAAAATAAAACCCGAGAACTGTTGGGAAGAAAGCTTTGGACTTACCGAAACACAAGAAAGTCAGGTCAATATAAACGGGAAAAAATATACACAGTATAAATTTTACCAAGCAACTTTTTTCCCCCTAAATAGTAAACCTATCTTTTTTCCTTCGGTTAGTTTACGGTTACAGAAATTTACAAATGAAAAAAGTGGCGAAAAAAAATCCAGTTTCACCTCTTTTTCAACTCACCCATTTACCATCAAAGCAAAGGAATTACCCCCTCATCCGCTCAAGTATGAGGTTTCCGTAGGCGAGTTTGCATGGCGAGAAACAATTAACAAAAACAAGGTAAATACAGGTAAATCAGTAGAATATCACCTACAAATTAAGGGCGATGGCTATAATATCAAATTACCTCAAACCAAAAATGACAGTATTTTTGACTTCTTCCCGCCCGAAATAGATACCGAGGTAAGTCCACAAAATAATAAAATTGTTAGTACAAAATCCTTCACTTTTCAGATAATTCCAAAACGGGCTGGTAACTTTGCATTACATAAATATTTCCAGTGGATATATTTTAATACAAAAACTGAACGATACGATACCTTAAAATCGACGTTGAATTTGGCAGTTTCTGGACAATCTATTCAAACAGCAGATACTCCAGTTACCGAAACTTCCGTTTATGACGGAATCGAACAAACGGATTCCTCTGAAGAAGCAAGCAATTTCAAAAAAATATTAAAAGATGAAGCTAATATCCTGATTGTCATAATGTTAATTGGGATGGTTTACGTTTTTTTACCAAATCGCAAGAAGTAATTTATTAATTTTAAAAAAGAGAGTAGAGAATTTAGTTAAGAAGTAAGCAAATCAAGTCTAATTCATAGCTCATCATTCTTACTCATAACTCAACATGAGCAGTACATACGGTAAATTATTCAAAATCAGCACCTTCGGAGAGTCTCACGGAGTTGGTGTGGGCGTAATTATTGACGGTTGTCCGTCGGGAGTGGACTTTGATTCGTCTTTTATACAATCAGAATTAGACCGTCGAAAACCTGGTCAATCTCGTATCACTACGCAACGCCGTGAAGCGGATGAATTTGAGGTTCTTTCGGGAATTTTTGAAGGAAAAACAACGGGAACACCTATTTCTTTAATCGTTAGAAATGGCGACCAACGGTCAAAAGATTACACGCATATTGCTCAACAATTCCGCCCTTCACACGCAGACTATACTTACACCGCTAAGTATGGAAATCGTGATTATCGTGGTGGAGGACGTAGTTCTGCCCGTGAAACCATTGCTCGGGTTGCGGCTGGAGCAATTGCCAAATTGATTTTGAAACAAAAAGGTGTTGAAATTCAATCGTATGTTTCGCAAGTTGGGAAATTAAAATTGACAACTCCATACCAACAATTAAACATTGCCGATGCCGAAGAAAATGCCGTTCGTTGTCCCGACCAAGCAATGGCTCAACAAATGTTTGATTTGATTGATGAAACTCGTAAAAAAGGAGATTCAATCGGCGGCGTTGTTAATTGCGTTGTCACGGGTACGCCCGTAGGCTTAGGAGAACCCGTTTTTGATAAACTTCACGCCGAATTAGGCAAAGCCATGTTGAGTATCAATGCCGTGAAAGGTTTTGAATACGGCAGTGGATTTGATGGCGTAGAGATGTACGGTTCGGAACACAATGACGAAATGTACGTGGATGAAAATGGAAAAGTTAGAACAAAAACTAATTATTCGGGTGGTATTCAAGGTGGTATTTCAAACGGTGAAGATATTTATTTTAGAGTTGCATTTAAACCTGTGGCAACCATCATGCAAGACCAAGAAAGCGTAGATGCCGAAGGAAATTCAGTCGTTGTTTCAGGAAAAGGTCGCCACGACCCATGCGTTGTGCCACGTGCAGTACCTATCGTAGAGGCTATGGCGGCTTTGGTTTTAGTGGATTTTTATTTGAGAAATCAGGCGTATTCAAAGTGATATTTTAGCCACGAAGGCACAAAGTTTCAAAGTTTTATCATTAGAGACGTTGTGCCTTCGTGGCTAAAATATGTAAATTTATAAATAAATTTATAAAAATGTTTTCTGACGAATACTTCATGCAACTTGCCCTTCAACAAGCAGAAAATGCTTTTGATGAAGAAGAAATTCCAGTTGGAGCAATTATAGTTTGTAAGAATCACATTATTGCCAAAGGCTATAATCAAACCGAAAAACTTCAAGACGTAACTGCCCATGCTGAAATGTTGGCTCTTACGGCGGCATCACAAAAATTAGGAGCAAAATATCTCAAAGATTGCACCTTATATGTTACTCTTGAACCCTGTGTGATGTGTGCTGGTGCGATTTTTTGGTCACAAATTGGACGAATTGTTTGGGGTGTTTCTGATGAAAAGCGTGGTTTTCAGAAAATCCAATCAAGAATCATACATCCAAAAACTCAAATCACTTTCGGGATTTTAGCAGATGATTGCGAAGAAATTTTAAAACGATTTTTCGCTCGACTAAGAACTTAATTGAGATTTTTGTAGTTCTGAGAACAACTCGTAAGTAAAATAATTCGTTAAAGAACTTCTAAAACTCTTTAACACTTTAACTATAAAACTTTAAAAAAATGGCATTCGTATTAGACCCATTACCTTACGCAAATGATGCGTTAGAACCACATTTTGATGCACTAACAATGGAAATCCACCATGACCGTCATCACAATGCTTATGTTACTAATCTTAACGCAGCGGTTGCTGGTACAGATTTAGAAGGAAAAACTATCGAAGAACTATTGGCTGGAATCAGTAAACTTCCTGCTCCAGTTCGTAATAATGGTGGTGGACACTGGAATCATACTTTCTTCTGGAATATCCTTGCTCCAAACGCAGGAGGAGTTCCAGTTGGTACTTTAGCCACAGCTATCGACGCAACTTTTGGTTCGTTCGATAACTTGAAAGCTGAATTCAAAAAAGCAGGTATTGGACGTTTCGGTTCGGGTTGGGCATGGTTAATTGTAAAAGCAGACGGTTCTTTAGCGATAACTTCAACACCAAATCAAGATAATCCATTGATGGATTTAGCAGAAGCAAAAGGAACTCCAATCATTGCTTTGGATGTTTGGGAACACGCATATTACTTGAAATACCAAAATAAACGTCCAGATTTCATCGATGCCTTCTGGAATGTAGTTGATTGGAACGGAGCAGAAGCTCGTTATACAGCAGCAAAGTAAATTTTATTTGAGAATTTAGAAAAATATTAGTTTGAAGATGTTTGTTTTTAATATTTTGACAATCAAACGATTAACAAGTAATTAAGAATAAATCGAGGTTTAAATACTATTTCAAACGAAATTATTTCAAATTTTCAGATTATAAAATTTTGGAAGTGCCATTTTTTTTTCTACTTTTGCACTTCCAAAATACATACGCAGGATGTAGCTCAGTTGGTTAGAGCGCTGGTTTGTGGTGCCGGAGGTCGTGGGTTCGAGCCCCATCTTCCTGCCAAAAGCCTTGTCGAATAGACAAGGCTTTTTTGTTGTTACATATTTTCAAACCAAATAGTCAATTACCCTGTTTCCATTTCATGAATATTTTACAAATCAAATCTCTCATCACGGTACAATATCGTAAAATTACCTTCACCGTAATTATACTAATGTATTTTGCAGGAACGATTGGTTTGCTGATGCCATTTACGCAGCCATATTTCAAAGTTTTATCTCCGTTCAACCTTTGGGTTTCGTTGATTTTACTGTTGCTTTTTCACCAAGATTTCAATAAATCATTTGTTTGGTGTTCAATAATTATCTTCTGCTCAGGTTTTATCGTTGAAGTCATTGGTGTTCATTCTGGTATTATTTTTGGAGAGTACTGGTACGGGCAAACGCTCGGAACAAGCATTTTAGATGTTCCCTTAGTTATTGGAGCAAATTGGTTAATTTTAATCTATTGTTCTGCGGTGGTTACACAAAACCTTGCCGAACTTATCAATAAACGCTTTCGCATTAATTACATTACTGATAACACGTTTTTTAAGGCTCTCCTTGCTTCTGGAATGATGGTTTGTTTAGATTATCTGATAGAACCCGTTGCAATTCATTTAGATTTTTGGCATTGGACAAACGAACAGGTTCCTCTGCTGAACTTTCAGGCGTGGTTTGTAATTGCTTTTATTTTAGCGTATTTATTTTTAAATGGCAAATTCCTAAAATCAAATCTTTTAGCTCCAGTGTTGTTATTCTTACAGTTTCTGTTTTTTCTATCAATCTATTCTTATTATTTACTCATTGAATAAAACAAAATCTGTTTAGTTTTTCAAACTTTTTGTTAAACATAATGTTATAAATTTATATGAGATACTTTGGAACAGTATCTTGTACTTGCTAAATTGTATCCTAATTTTTCAGTAAATCCAGTTTTTAACTCAAACAGCATCTTTTTGGGGTTTTTATAAAAAGTTTGGTTTTAAAATGAATTGTGGAGTACCTGATTATAGAAACAAGCTATGAGTAATTATTCTATTAAAGACCTTGAACAACTTTCTGGTATCAAGGCTCATACACTCCGAATCTGGGAACAGAGATATAACATCCTGAAACCAGACCGCACGGACACCAACATACGGACGTATGATGATAAGGATTTGAAGTTGGTTCTGAATATTTCTTTATTGAAGGACCACGGATATAAAATTTCGGAGATTTCAAAAATGGCTTCCGAGGAAATGTCAAAGGAAGTAATGTTGATTTCGGATAAACAGTTGAATTATCCAGACCAAATCCATGCTTTGACTATTGCGATGTTGGATTTGGACGAAGAGCGTTTTGAAAAAATCGTTAGCACGAATACACTTCAGTTTGGTTTTGAGAATATGATGACAAACATCATTTATCCATTCTTGAGTCGAATTGGTACTTTATGGATTACGGGTTCAATTGGCCCAGCTCAAGAGCATTTTATTTCTAATTTGATTCGTCAAAAATTGATTGTTGCCATTGATGGACAGTTGCCTTCTCTAAGACCTGGAGCAAAGAAGTATTTATTGTATTTACCTGAAGGAGAAATGCACGAAATCAGTTTGCTTTTCGCTAATTATATTGTTCGTTCACGACAAAATAAAGTCATTTATTTAGGGCAGAGTTTACCTTTTAATGAATTAATTTTTGCTTACGACATACACAAACCTGATTTTATCTTTTCGGTAATTACTTCTGTGCCTGGGCAAAACGAGATTCAGAAATACGTTTATAAGTTATCCAAAGAATTTCCACATTCAAAGATATTACTAACTGGTTATCAAGTAGTCGGACAAGACATTGATTGTCCCGACAACGTTGAAATCATCACACAAATACAACATTTAATGGAAATTGCGACGGAATAATAATTCGTAGAGACAACGCAATGCCTTATCTAATCCATCAAAATAACTATTGATGACAAAAAAAGAGACAACGCAATGCCTTATCTAATCCATCAAAATAACTATTGATGACAAAAAAAAGAGACAAGGCATTGCCTTGTCTCTTTTATATTACACAAATTTGATGTCTTTTTTCCCCGCATCAGCTACGAAGTTTTTTACAAACTGCTCTTGTTCTTTTTCACAAATCATTAGCACATTATCGTATTCTGCCACAATATATCCGTCTAATCCTTGTACAACAACCAAGCGGTCTTTTGGCGTTTTAATAATGCTATTTGTTACACCATATAACATTGTTGAACCATCAACTACATTTTCGTTTTCATCTTTCTCAGAAACTTCATAGAGCGATTTCCAAGTTCCCAAATCTGACCAGCCAATGTCACCAAGTACAATATGAACATTATCAGCTTTTTCCATCACAGCGTAGTCAATAGAAATACTTTCGCAGGTTTGATAAGTTTCATTGATAAAATCTGCCTCTTTTTCTGTAAAATAAACACTTTCTCCTGATGAGAAAATATCGTGTAATTTAGGGCTATTTTTTTCAAAGGCTTTTTTAATTGCTCGTGCATTCCAGATAAAAATACCTGCATTCCAAACATATTCACCGCTGGTTACAAATAATTTAGCCAGTTCGAGATTTGGTTTTTCACGGAAGGTTTTTACTTTTTTGACCTCTTCATCCGACTGTAAATATTGAATATACCCATAACCCGTATCTGGACGAGTAGGTGTAATTCCCAACGTTACCAGAATATCATCTTTTGCCGAAGCCGCCAGAGCAAGTTTAATTCTTTTCTCAAATTCTTTTTCTCTTAAAATAATATGGTCTGCGGGAGCAACAACAATATTGGCCTCGGGGTTTTGCATCGCAATTTTATAACACGCATACGCTACGCAAGGAGCAGTGTTTCGGCGTGATGGTTCTGCAAGAATTTGGTCATCCGTTAAAAACGGTAATTGTTCCTTTATTAATCCGATATAATCGCTACTGGTGACAATATAGATATTTTCTTTCGGACAAATATCCTCGAAACGGTCGGCGGTTTGTTGTAAAAGAGTTCTTCCTGTACCAAGAACATCGTGAAATTGTTTCGGATTCTTGGTGCGACTAAAAGGCCAGAAACGTGTTCCAACACCTCCCGCCATAATTACTACATAATTGTTTTTCATACATTAATTAGAGTACCAAGTAAATGAGTCAATAAGAACTTTTTTTATTCTTAGACTCGTAACTTTTATCTATTTTTTAAAAAATTTTCAATTCTAATAGCAGCGTTTTCTCTGATATTCATGTAATAAAAATTAATATCAGCCCGGTGCCAAATTTTAGTTTTCAGTAAAAAACTACCCGCAATGTTAGGCTTATTTATCCACAACATTCCTTCGTGGTTTTGGGCATCTACCAAATTAGGATACATTGTGAATTTAAGTCCTACGCCTCCTTTGTTCAAAGTAGCAGGAGCGTAACTACTATCTAACGTCCATGTTAGTGGATTAGTGCTAACCGCAGTGTTTAATCCTGCACTATGCCATTTAGGATAATAATCCTTAGAATAGGTATTCCAAGAAACAAAACACCCTGTTTCATCGCCTGACTTACAAGGCTTTATGCTTTCAAAAACATTAGGTTGCGTGGTAATTCCCACCAAATATGCAGCAACAAATTGACTTTGAAGTGGTTTTTTATCAAAATATTCTTTCATGAGCCGTGTCGCATGAACAGTTCCTTGACTGTGCGAGGCAATTACGATTGGGCGACCTTGGTTATAATTTTTGAGATAATATTCAAAAGCTGCTTTTATATCTGAATAGGCAATATCCAATGATTTCTTTTTATCGTCTTTATCGGCAGTAACAAAAGCATGATAATGAGCTTGTCGGTAACGAGGGGCATAAATTTTACCTGAACCATTAAAAACGGTAGCTTGATTCAAAATAGTAGAATTATCAACTGACTCATTCATTTTTGCGTCATTGACATCGGCATTCCACTCGTATTGTGTTTCGGGTTGACCCGTAAAAATGGTTGGATGCAAGAAGAATACGTCTGCTTTAGCATCTGATTGACCATCTTTCAAATCTGATTTTAGCGGTATTTTATCTGCTTGATCATTTTTTGTTGGGAGTGCCGCCCAGTTCTCTATTTTAGAATAATCGGGTGCTGATGGAATTAATTTTTCAGTAAAATGGCCCTTCAATTGATATGGCGTTTTACTACACCCTGATAATGAGACAATTATGATAAAAAATATACTTTTACGAAGATTCATAGCGTCAAATTTGTATAATTTTATTAAAAATTTGTAAAAAATTTATTCTGCTTGCATAATAAATTTATAAAATAATCTATTTTTTTGCGGAATATTTTACAACTTTGTAATACAAAATTACTATATTTTAACCTTAATTCACTAAAAAGGCATTGTATGAAGAATTTTTTTACAAAACTACGATTAGGCTTCATTGCCTCAATCATGTTGTTTGCGGCATCGGCATTTGCCCAAACAAAAATTTCGGGTAAAGTCAGTGACGAAAGTTCGAAAGAATCACTCATTGGAGTGAGTATTGCCGTTAAAGGAAAGGTAATCGGTACTATTACGGATACAAAAGGCAACTTTACTCTTTCTACCACAACACCAACTCCTTTCGTTATTTCTGTTTCAAGCATAGGATACAAAACTCAAGAAATTACGGTATCAGGTGCCAAGTCTGACTTTGACATCAAGTTAGAGGAACAAAATATTTTGGGTCAAGAAGTGGTAGTTTCAGCATCAAGAGTTGAAGAAAGCGTAATGAAATCACCTGTATCAGTTGAAAAAATGGATTTACGTGCCATTCAAAGTACGCCTTCAGCATCGTTTTATGATGGTCTGGCCAACTTAAAAGGGATTGACATGACTACGCAAGGTTTATTATTTAAATCTATCAATATGCGTGGTTTTGGTTCAACAGGTAATCCACGTATTGTACAAATGATTGATGGAATGGATAAT
Organism: Bacteroidota bacterium; assembly: GCA_040387735.1. GTDB lineage: Bacteria > Bacteroidota > Bacteroidia > Cytophagales > Spirosomataceae > Arcicella. Next base: position 7,376 of record JAZKDE010000096.1, on the reverse strand, counting down.
CAAGCCCCAGGTTTGAACTTTTCGGTAGATAATATTATTGGTATGCCAGAGTTAGACGTTGAAAATGTAGAAGTTCTTCCTGGAGCAGCTTCTGCCCTTTACGGCCCTAATGCTATTAATGGTTTGATTTTGATGAATTCAAAAAGTCCATTTTTATATCAAGGATTAAGTGCTTCTGTGAAAGCGGGCGTTATGTCTGCAAGTAATCGTGCGGAAGTAACTACTCCTTTGGGAGATATTGCCATTCGTTACGCTAAAGCTTTTAATAACAAACTGGCTTTTAAAATAAACTTCTCTTATGTGAAGGCGAAAGATTGGGAATCAACCAATTATACTAACTTAAACATTGGAGGAAAAGCGGACCCTACTCGTGGACTTGGCACAAATACAGACTACGATGGAATGAACTCTTATGGCGATGAAATACAAGCAAACTTGAACTCATTGAATCCTGCATTACCTAAAGTCAATGTCAGCCGTACAGGTTATTTAGAAAAAGATTTAGTCGATTATAATACCAGAAGTTTAAAATTTAATGCAGCATTACACTATCGTTTATCTGAAAAAGTAGAAGCTATTGCACAATTAAATTACGGAGAAGGTACTACTGTATATACTGGTACAGGTAAATATTCTTTGAGAAATTTTGGGATTACTCAAGCAAAATTAGAATTACGTGGTGATAATTTTACTATTCGTGGTTATACTACCCAAGAACGGTCAGGAGATTCGTATGTAGCTGGTTTAGCTGCCGTAGGAATGCTTCAAGAGATAAAATCTAACAAACAATGGTTCACGGAATACGCAGGAAGTTTTGGAGCAGCTTTGGCAACTGGGGCAACGCAGGAACAAGCTGATTTGGCTGGAAGAAAAGTAGCTGATGCAAATATGCCAGCGGCTGGTTCAGCAGCATTTAATAGTTTACTCGATAAATATAGAACAACTACTATCACCAGTGGTGGTGGGCGTTTTGGTGATGCAAGTAATATGTATCACTTAGAAGGTTTTTATAACTTTAAAAATCAAATCAAATTCGTAGATTTCTTGGTAGGGGCAAATTATCGTAGTTACCAATTACGTTCTTCTGGTACTTTATTTGCCGACACTCCTGATAGTAAAACTACTGCAACTGACCCTAAATCATCAAGAGGGGGTACTATTAACATTGAAGAATACGGTGCATTTGCACAAGTATCAAAATCATTATTTGGCAATCATGTAAAATTGTCAGGTTCATTGAGATATGATAAAAATCAAAATTTTGACGGACAGTTTACACCACGTGTTTCGGCAGTAACTACTTTTGGAGAACACAATATTAGATTATCATATCAAACTGGTTTCCGTATTCCAACAACTCAAAACCAATACATTGACCTAAGAACTCCATCTGGAACACTCATCGGTGGGCTTCCTGAATTTGATGCAAGATACAATCTGGCAACAGGTGTAACTCGTGATGTATTAGAAGATTTCTCAAAAAATCCTACTAAATATATTACGGCTGATGTACTTGCAAAAGCCAAAGCTTATGCAACATTTGCCGTTACAGCTCAATTACCTGCTATTCAAGCAGGAGTATTGGCAGCAGTTACAGCACAGGTTACAGCAGGAGTTACGGCACAGGTTAATGCAGCAGTTGCTGCTGGACAAATTCCTGCGGCCAATGCGGCGGCGGCTATTAGTCAAGGAGTAGCAACAACATTAGCATCTCCAGCTATCCAAGCAACGATTGCTAACGGTGTAACTGCAACACTTACACAAAAAATCACGGAAACAACAACCCAAGTTGTACCTGCTTACGCCTTAGCAACACTACCAAAGTATCAGGCAAAAGCTTTACAGCCAGAGAAAATTCAGTCTTATGAAATTGGCTATAAAACTTTAATTGCCAAACGTTTATTTGTCGATGCTTCTTATTATATGAGTATTTATAAGAACTTCCTTGGAGGTACGTCTATCGTTGTACCTACCGCACCTTTAGCACCAGGATTACCAATAGAGTCTGGTTTAGGAAGTGCATCTACTCGTGAAGGTTATCAAAGACCAGCTAACTCAACCGAAAATATTACAATTTCTGGATGGGGTTTAGGCTTAACGTATGCTTTAACAAAAGGGTATAATGTAGGAGCGAACATCTCAAATAATACATTAAGTGATTTTAAAGTGAGTAGTGAAGTACCTTATGCAGGTTTTAATTCTCCAAAATATACTTACAAATTCAGTTTTGGGAAACGCATTATTTCTGGTAGTAACTGGGGATATAACGTGGCATTTCGTCACCAAGACGCATTCACTTGGGAGTCAAGTTTCCCAGTGCCTACAACTACGGGGGTAGCGTTATTTAGTAATACTGAGGTACCAGCTATTAATAATTTTGATGCTCAATTTAGTTATAAAGTACCAAGCATAAAATCAATTATTAAAGTAGGTGGAACTAATTTATTTGGCAATCCTTATATACAAGCATACGGAAGTGCTTCTATTGGCTCATCATACTATGTTTCAATCGTTTTTGATGAATTATTGAACAAATAATCTCAAAATAAACTATTGCAAAAAAGAGGCCTTGTGCCTCTTTTTTGTTTAAACGTATTTAAAGAGTATATCTTCGAGTTTTTAACTATTTATCAAATAATTGAGCAGCTCATTAACATACATAGACTCATGAACATATTAAAACAACTCTTTTTTTTAGTATTTTTTATTCCGTTTTTTGCTGAATCTCAAATAAATCCAGCGGCAGTTACGATTGTCAGAGATGAATGGGGCGTTCCGCATATTTTTGCCAAAACTGACCCCGAAGTGGCGTATGGTTTGGCGTATGCTCATGCCGAAGATGATTTCAAAACCATTCAATTTACACTTTTAGGAGGAAAACAATTATTAGGCAGATATTTAGGAAAAAACGGGGCCGCTGTTGATTATGCCGTTGCTCTTATTCGTGCGAGAAAAACCGTTCAAGATAATATCAATACCCTTTCTCCCGAATTCAAAGCATTACTTTCTGGTTATGTGCAAGGACTGAATGCTTACGCTCGCATACACCCAAAAGAGGTTTTAGTGAGAGGTGCATTTCCTGCAACCGTTGAAGACCAAATTACAGCATCTATGCTTTCAATTGCCTCTTTTTCAGGTTTCGACCGTGCATTGAAAGCCATCTTTGATGGTTCAATTCCCGATTTAGAACAATTTCGGCCGAAAGCTTCCAATGCTTTTGCTTTTAATTCTACCAAAACGACGGATGGGAAAACGTATCTTAACATCAATTCCCACCAACCACTCGAAGGTCCCGCTTCTTGGTACGAAGCCCACGTTTGCAGTGAACAAGGTTGGAATGCGTTGGGCGGGCTTTTCCCGGGAGCAGCAACAATTCTGCACGGCGTGAATGAAAATTTGGGTTGGGCTCACACGGTAAACTATCACGATAAATTGGACATTTTTCAGTTAGAAATTAATCCAGCCAACAAAAATCAATATCGTTTTGATAATCAATGGCTTGATTTGGAAGAAAATACAGTGAAACTAAAAGTGAAATTAGCGGGTGTAATTATTGGCGTAAAAAAGAAGATTTATTGGAGTAAATACGGCCCAACTGTCGTAGGTAAAACGGGTACATTTTCGCTTAGATTTGCCTCTCTTTTTGATATAAAACCAATGGAGCAATGGTACAAAATGAACAAAGCCAAAAACTATCCGGAATTTTATAATGCCTTGAAAATGACTTCTATTCCAGGATTTAACATTGTTTATGCCGACCGTGAGGATAATATTTTTTACATTACGAACGGAAAAATTCCATTCAGAAATCCGAAATTTAATTGGATTGGAACAATTGCAGGAAATACATCGGAAACGCTTTGGAATACCTTTCATCCGATTGAAGATTTACCCCAAATTTTAAACCCAAAATCTGGCTACATTTTCAACACCAACAATACGCCTTACAGTGCCTCCGCCCCCGAAGACAATCTAAAACCCGAAAATTTTGATGCAACAATGGGCGTAGAACGTTGGGAAAATAATAGAAGTAAGCGTTTTCAAGAATTAGTATCTCAATATCAAAAAGTCAGTTATGACGACTTTAAAAACATAAAATACGATTTACAATTACCCACTAAGTTGAGTTACTTTATTGACATTTTAGAAGTATTCACCTTAAAACCAATTGATTACCCAGATGTAAAAAGTGCCATTGAAAAAATACAACGCTGGGATAAAAAAGCCGATGCAGATAATCCTGACGCTGCGGTTTTCATGCTTTTTTATAATTATTGCAATGACAAATTTTATAAACACGATGGTATAACTCAAAAACTCACAATTGATAATTGCTTGGAAGGTTTACGTTTTGCGAATAATCATTTGATGAAAAATTTTGGAACGGTGAATATAAGATTGGGAGATATTCAAAAATTAGTTCGAGGAAAGAAAGAACTACCCATGTCGGGTATCAGCGATGTAATTGCTGCTATGGGAAGCATTCCTTACAAAAATGGGAAATACAAGGCAAATCAGGGAGAGTCTTATATTGAGTTGGTTAAATTCTCCAAAAATGACCTTCCAGAAATTGAAACTATCAACTGTTACGGAGCGTCGAATCATCCCAATAGCCCACATTATGCCGACCAAATGGATTTATTCGTTCAGCAAAAAACCAAGAAAATGACCTTAGACAAAGCCACCGTTTTGAAAGAGGGCAAAAGAATTTATCACCCCGAATAAAAACTTTTACTGAAATATTCTGTTGTAATCAATGTATAAACATTTAAAATACCATGAAAAAACTATTTTTAACCCTTCTTGTGTCAACCGTAAGTTATTTCGGATTTTCACAAACTTGTTGTTCTCCAACATCAAGCCTTAAAAAAGACGATATGCAATTGATGGCTTCGACAAAAGAATTCCAGAAGGCTCATGCGGAACCACTTCCTTACACGCACGTAAGTATGGTTGGTGGTGAAATGATTCAATTCAAAACCCCAGACGGACAAATGGCTAACGCTTATCTGATTAAAGCTGCCGCAAAATCAAATAAATACCTTTTTGTTTATCAGGAATGGTGGGGATTAAACGACCACATCAAAAAGCAAGCAGAGGTTTTTTATAATGATTTGAAAGACGTAAATGTAATTGCTATTGATATGTACGACGGTAAAATTGCAACTACGGCAGAAGATGCAGGAAAATATATGTCAGGAGCTGACCCTAAGCGTTTACAATCAATTATTCAAGGTGCTGTGGCTTACGTAGGACCAAAAGCTAAAATTGCTTCGGTGGGTTGGTGCTTCGGTGGAGGTTTATCTTTGAAATCGGCACTTCTTGAAGGTAAACAAGCAGTTGGTTGCGTGATGTACTACGGAATGCCAGAGAAAGATGTTGAGAAATTAAAAACGCTTAATTGCGACGTTTTAGGTCTTTTTGCAGCTAAAGAACAATGGATTTCTCCAGCGGTAGTAGCTCAATTCGAGAAAGATATGTCAGTGGCGGGAAAAAAAGTAAAAGTAAAAAGCTACGATGCAGAACACGCTTTTGCAAACCCTTCGAATCCAAAATTTGATAAAGTAGCTTCAGAAGATGCTTATTCATTAGCAATTAACTATTTGAAGAGTAAGTTTTAAATTTCATTAAGATTGTTAGGGCATTTTGTATTTCTAAATTGTTACAAAATGCCCTAAAATAAAAACCCCTTAAAACGATGTTTTAAGGGGTTTTTTGTGGTAAAAGGCGGACTCGAACCGCCGACACACGGATTTTCAGTCCGATGCTCTACCAACTGAGCTATTTCACCATTACTTTTGGTACTCCCCAATGTGTCATTTGGGACTGCAAAGGTAGAAAAAAAAAAATTTAAACCAAATCCAAAAGCAAAAAAAATTAAAAAAAAATTAAAATTTTACAAATAGTATGCTTGCATAACATTTTTCAAACAACAATCTTTGTATCGTTTAGTTTTATCTGTAAATTGTGAAAGTTTCTATTCCTGATTTAGAACAGTGAATATCGAAGCAAAATTCCGAACATCGAAATACGAATATCAAACATCGAATAAATAATATGCACATTCTTCAACAAATTCTTTTTGTACTGGCACTTGGTGGAGCTGGTTTTCTGATTAGCAAACGTATCGGTATCATCAAAAGTACCATTCTGTTGGGGCGTGCGGAAGACCGCTCAGATAATCCTTCGGAACGATTGGCAACGATGATTCGGATTGCCTTCGGACAAAAAAAGATGTTCGACCGCCCAATCGTGGGAATTATGCACTTTGTGGTTTACGCAGGATTCATTTTGATTAATGTTGAAGTTCTCGAAATTATCTTAGATGGCATTTTAGGAACGCACCGTTTATTCGCACCACTATTAGGCGATTTTTATGGTACTCTAATAAATTTCTTCGAATTTTTAGCTGTTGGCGTATTGGTGGTTTGTGTTATTTTCTTGATTCGTAGAAATATTGTTAAAGTTGAACGCTTACAGCCTGCTCGCCATCGTGAGCTAAATGGTTTTCCTGTGATTGATGCCAATACAATTCTTTTGGCAGAAATCATTTTGATGACGGCTTTACTGACCATGAATGCAGCGGATAGTGTTTTACAAGACATGGGAAATGAACATTATCATAAAGTGGGTGATTTTGCTTTCTCTGGATTTTTGAAACCTCTTTTTAGTTCTTGGTCGGAAGGGGCTTTGGTTGCTTATGAGCGAATTACTTGGTGGTTACATATTTTGGGCATTTTGGCTTTTGCTCTTTATGTTACTTATTCAAAACATTTACACATCTTCTTGGCATTCCCAAATACCTATTTTTCAAATTTGAAACCAAAAGGCGAAATTCCAAATATGCCTGATGTAACCAAGGAGGTACAAATTATGCTGGGAATGGCTCAACCCGATGCAAATGCTTCTACTGAAATTGCCCGTTTTGGAGCAAAAGACGTAAAAGATTTGACTTGGAAAAACCTCATGGATGCATATTCGTGTACGGAGTGCGGGCGTTGTACCTCGGCTTGTCCTGCGAATATGACTGGAAAACAACTTTCGCCAAGAAAAATCATGATGGATACTCGTGACCGTTTAGAAATTGTGGGGGCGAATATGGCTATAAATGGAGGAAATTTTGTGGACGATGGCAAATCGCTTTACGGCGACCATATTTCTGCCGAAGAACTCCGTGCCTGTACTACTTGTAATGCTTGTGTGCAGGAGTGTCCAATCAATATTTCGCCTTTGGATATTATTTTACAAATGCGTCGCTACCAAATTATGGAGGAATCAGACGCTCCTGCCTCTTGGAATGCGATGTTCTCGAATTTAGAAAACAACCAAGCTCCGTGGAAATTCTCACCAACGGATAGATTTAATTGGGTTGAGGG
>JAZKDE010000095.1:0-4265 GCA_040387735.1 Bacteroidota bacterium | reverse complement strand
TGAAAAAGAAAACAACCGCCTATTTGTCTCGACCAACGAAGGTATTTTCGTATTGACTATAGCCTCAAATGGCAATGATTTTACCTATAAAATTCAGAGAATTTCCTTAGCCCAAGGCTTACCAACGCTTGAGGTAAATTGCACTGTCGTAAGAGATGGTGAATTATTTGTTGGCACAAGCAAAGGCTTAGCAACCCTTCCTATTGAAACAATTAACAACACACCAAAAGAAAAAAACAACATTCCTCTCATCATCAAAAATATCAAAATTAATCGTCAAGACACTACACTTTACTCATTATACAATCTTAATTATCGCCAAAACAACCTTGATATTGAATTTGTAGCCTTATCATTCAAGAGTGATAAAAACATTCGTTATAACTACAAAATGTTGAGTTCTAACGATAACTCTGATACCACTTGGCATCCAGTTCAAGATTTACACAAAGAGTTTTCATTACTTTCTCCGGGCAGATACGAATTTTCATTACAAGCTTTTGACATTGACGGAACTCCTTCAAAACCATTAAAACCAATAGTATTTATTATCAATCCACCTTTTTGGGAAACACTTTGGTTTAAGACTCTTATTGGATTGTTCGCATCCTCATTAATCATTTTATATTTCCTTATCCGAACCAAAAACATTAAAAAGAAGGAAGAAGAAAAAACTGAAACGAATAAGAGGTTCGCTGAATTAGAACTTCAAGCTCTACAGGCACAAATGAATCCCCATTTCGTTTTTAATGCTTTGAGTGCCATCCAAAATTTTATTTTGAATAATGATACAAATGAAGCTACTGATTATTTGAGTAGATTCTCAAAATTAATGCGGCTTTTTCTGGAGTCTTCGAGGAATAAATATATTTCTCTCCACGATGAAAAAATGCTTTTGGAATATTATATTCAATTGGAGCAGCTTAGGTTCAAGGATAAATTTACCTCTACTATTACTTTGGAAGATGGCGTTGGACTGGATACAGAAATTCCGTCTTTACTATTACAACCTTTTGTCGAAAATGCTATTAATCACGGATTGGTCTATAAAAATAACAATGAAGGCTATTTGAACATAAATTTCAAACGGGAAGAAAATAAATTAATCTGCACCGTCGAAGATAACGGAATTGGTCGAGTAATGGCGGCCGACATCAAAAGTAAATCGTTAAAACCTTATAAATCAAGAGGAACTGAAATTACAGAGGAACGTTTGCGTTCTTTGGAGCTAATTGAAAACACAAAAATTGAAATAAATATCTTGGATAAAATAGACGAAAACAAAATACCAACAGGCACTAAAGTAATAATTGTAATGTATCTTTGAGGATAAATTTATGACCAAACCAGACACTTATTCTTACAATGTTTACAACTCTAATTGTCGATGATGAAGCTCACGCACGGGAGTCTTTATCAAAAATGTTATCCTCTAATTGCCCAAATGTCAAAATTCTAAATACGGCATCATCGGCAGAGGATGCCTATGAAAAAATACTAAAATTTAACCCAGATTTACTCTTTTTAGACATTGAAATGCCTAATGGAACGGGGTTTGATTTGTTGACTCGTTTTACAAAACCAACCTTCAAAGTAATTTTTGTAACGGGGTTTGACCAATACGCACTAAACGCAATTAAATTCTCTGCGTTAGATTATTTGCTCAAACCAATTAATGCCCAAGAGCTAAAAGATGCCGTTGAAAAAGCATCTCTGCAATTCTCCAGTCAGAAAGGAATGGGTGATTTAAAGAACTTAATTACCACATTACAGAACCCTCGGAGTCGTAAAAACAAATTGGCCGTCCCAACCCAACAAGGACTGGAAATGATTGAAATTCAAGAGATTATCCGTTGTGAGGCTGCAAATGGCTATACAATTATTCACTTGCAAGAAGGAAAACCTTTACTTTCATCCCGAGATTTAAAGACTTATCAAGAATTATTAGAAGAATATGATTTTTTCAGAATCCACGACTCTCATCTAATTGCACACTTTCACGTTCATAAAGTTTTAAACGAAGATGGTGGTGTGGTTGTCATGAGTAATGACGCTAAACTTCCCATTGCTCGCCGTCGAAAAAGTGACTTTTTAGAATGGTTAAAGACAAATAATTAGATTAACCAAATACAGACTGATAATGACCAGATACAACCCATATTCTACCGGATATGGGTTGTCTTTTTTTCAGCATAATAAAGCAACCTACATTTGAGAAATAGTAAAAGATTTCTACGTCCTATTCTTCTGAAAATTAATTAATTTTAAGGTTTGGTCTAGGGTTAATTAGTCTTCAAGTTTCTACCCTATAATCTATTAATATTAGTTCTATCGTTTAAAAACGTTTTACACTCACTTAATTTAATTTTACACCTGACTCCCAATGCAAATTAATGGTCTAACCATTCTTTTAAACTCCTACAAAAAGTCTTCTTCTGGTTCAGTAGAAGATTTTTTACGTTAAATATTTATCCAAAAACTTAATATACTTTATACTTCCCGCATTAAAAGTTCTGACATTTTCGGAAGAATGGTCAAGGCGAAACCTTTTAAAAATTTGTGTATTAACCGAAAATAACTGCGGAGAAATATTTTCAATTTTGGTAAACCCCAATTTATCATAACTCCTTCCATCTGACCAATCTCGGTCAGCGTAAGACATAATATCATCAGGACGATGTTCTTCGGTAAAAGCTTTCAATAATTTATCCATCCCTCCAACAACAACATACCCCTTTAGCGAAGCAAATCTTACTAATTCATACGACCTTGTACCTGTACGATTGCCCTCCTTCATCGTGCGTCTACCACTAAAAGTAGCTACCGCAATTAAACTTGCTTGAAGGGATGAATCACCCAAAAATTTCTCCGAATATTGCGGCTTTAAGTACAATCCATACTTGAATTTTGCCTTTACAGAACCTTGCAAATGATTAGATTCTAAAAAATCATTGGCTACTATTTTATCAATTCTTTCTACAAAACAATGCCTTGCATTTAGTCGATTAAATTTCCCCATCATTGCTAAAATACGAGCTACAACTAAGTCCATTTTATCATTCCAAACGTCTTCCCAAAGGTGAATTATTCGTTGATTTCGTTCATTAATTTTTTCAGAAAGGTCTTGAAAATAAGTAATTGAAGGACCATTTTCTTTGAAATCTTGTAAGTCAATTAAATGAAGATAGAGTTGAGATTGAGGTAAAAAAAGCGTTTCGAAAGACGAAAATGACGTATTTTCCTCAAATATTATCTGATTATTTTCTAAAAATTTATGTACTTGTTGTTTCCACATTTGTGTTACTGAATCGGCAAATAAACTTTGTCAATCATTTCTTGGTATTCAGATTTTACGTTTGAAAAAACGGTAATACCACCGCCACTTTTAAAAATTAAACTACCATCCACCTGCTTTTCTATAAACCGAATCATGACAGAGCTATCTAAATTTTGTCCATCAAAAATACCAAAAACACCCGTATAAAAACCTCGTTCATAATTTTCCGCCTCTTTGATAATGGCTAAAGTTTGCTGCTTAGGAGCTCCACAAATTGAACCTGCGGGTAACAATTTAAACAAAAGTGTTCCAATTTTTTCGTGATAATTTTCGGGTAATTTTCCGCAAATTTCTGAGCTGACTTGTAGCAAATCTCCTTCATGCGTATGGATTCGACTGATATATCTAAATTTTTCAACCCAAACTTTTTCCGCCACCATACTAATATCATTTCTGATTAAATCGACGATGGTAGTGTGTTCCGCAAATTCTTTTTTATCATTCAAAATTACGTTTTCAGCATTGGGAATATCCGCTGAAATTGTACCTTTCATTGGGTGCGAAGAAATAATTCCATCCTCAATTTTGACAAATATTTCGGGAGAAAAAAGCACAAATTTATCCTTAAAATAAAGCTGATATTTCGCCCGACTTCTTTGAAAAATTTCCTGCAAAGACAAATTAATTTTGATAGGTGTCGGCTTCGTCAAATTCGTCAAAAAGCTATCGCCACGTAACATTGCATTTTTTACGATGTCAAAAGATTGTTGGTATTCTTGAAAACTGATGGGATATTTTTCTAAATAAAGTGCCTTTTCGTAGGGATTTTCGCCAAAGGGAAAATTTGATTTCTCATTTATTTTATAAAAGATATTCTCTTGTTCAACTTCCTCCAAAGTCCATACAACAGGTTGCTTCATTTCGTAATCAATCACGAAAAGAAACGGAATACGTTTGCTACCCAAATCGTTCATTTTTTGGATAGCTT
>JAZKDE010000094.1:25093-26654 GCA_040387735.1 Bacteroidota bacterium | reverse complement strand
GATACTGTAAGAAATGTACCAATTGTTAAAACCTACGTAGAGGTTGCGGAGATTATTGCGAGCGGTTATAAACGTTTTGGTAATAAATTTGCGATAGGGCCATATATTAGTCTTTTTGCAGTTAATTCTGAAGAAGGTCTTCGTACACGTTTTGGGGCTAAATCTTTAGCAGGATTTGATAAAAATTGGATTCTGAAAGGTTGGGTAGGTTTCGGAACAAAGGATTTAGTTTTTAAATACGGAGGAGAAATTGACTATATTTTATCTCGTCGTCACTGGACAGTAACTGGAATTAAACACAGTTATGATATTGAGCGTATTGGACTTACCCCTGAGTTGATAGGAGACAATAAAATTTTCTATGCGTTTACCCGTTGGGGACGATTCACGGGAGCATATTATCGCCGAGAAAGTGAAATGTTTTTCAAGACAGAGCCAACCAAGGGATTATCGTTTAATATAGCTTTTACGACTCGTAATTTTGACCCTTTGTTCAATTTTCAGTTTAGGACAGAACCTGAATTAGGGAAAAAATCTCCAACACTTGATGGTTACGATGATAGCTTTATCACGATAGAGGCTCGTTTTGCAAAGAATGAAACCTTTTTAATGGATGGAAATGAGCGGATTTCTTTGGGTTCAAAGAGAATACCTGTTGTTTCAATAGCTTATCAACATGGTATTAAGGGAGTATTCGGAAGTAATTTTAACTATGACCGTATTACAGCTAAGATATATCAATCATTTCGTTTAGGTTCATTTGGGCGGTCTGACTATACGATACAAGCTGGGTATATTCCATCGGATTTACCAGCACCGTTGTTATTTCCACATTTAGGAAATCAGACATTTTTCTATAATAGAGCCGCTTTCAATACAATGCACTTCTTTGAATTTGTAAGTGATAAATTTGTATCGTTAAACTATAATCATAATTTTGAAGGACTTCTTTTCAACCGTATTCCAGCTATTAGACAGCTAAAGTGGCGTTTGATAGCATCGGCTAACGTACTCTTTGGTAGTCAACGACAAGATAATCTTGATTTGATGCAAGAGGCAATCCCAGTGATTAATCCCCGCCACGTTGGTGGAGAATTACGTCCGAGATATAATTTTTCATCTCTTGATCCCAATATTCCTTACATAGAAGTAGGATATGGAATTGATAATATCTTTAAAATATTCAGATTACAAGCTTTTCACCGTCTGACATATCTTGATCACATATCACCCAATGGTGATTTACCACAATCTTTTGCATTAAAAGCATCAGTACATTTCTCTTTTTAAAGAAACTTATTTACTTTTACGAAATTCTCCTTCTCTTACTTGTATATATAAACTTGTGTGAGGGGGAGTTTTTTTTGTGGCGTATTTTTTGCATATATTTTGTTTTTAATATCAAAAACATAAAAGTATTTTAACAAAAAACTGACGATTTATGCAAAACTGCTAATGCTACCCGTTGCTACTGCGAAGCTACTGATGCTACCCGTTGCCAAAGAGTTTTTGCTATTATTGAATTTAGAAACAGACGATTTGCTAACTGTTAATTTTGCGT
>JAZKDE010000094.1:0-24993 GCA_040387735.1 Bacteroidota bacterium | reverse complement strand
TGAAATTTGAAGCTTTCATATTATTAATTATATAATGGGGTTCGATTATTAGATAAAATATTTAGGTAGGTAAAATGCTTATGCAAAACTGCTAATGCTACCCGTTGCTACTGCGAAACTGCTAATGCTACCCGTTGCCAAAGTATTTTTGCTATTGTTGAATTTAGAAACAGACGATTTGTTAACTGTTAATTTTGCGTTGAAATTTGAAGCTTTCATATTATTAATTATATAATGGGGTTCGATTATTAGATACAAATATTGATATTGACAAAGATTTATGCAAAACTGCTGATGCTACCCGTTGCTACTGCGAAACTGCTAATACTACCCGTTGCCAATGTATTTTTGCTATTGTTGAATTTAGAAACAGACGATTTACTAACCGTTAATTTTGCGTTGAAATTTGAAGTTTTCATATCTTAATTATTTATGGGGTTTGTTATTGATTTCTTGATACAAATTTGCACCGCTTACAGCGGTTCAAAACGTTTATTTTCTTAAATAGCTTATTAACAGTCCCAAAATAGATATATACCATCTATTCCAAAATTTACTTGTTAAACCTCATCTCATATTTTTAATAATTAATGCTCAGAAAAATAACATTCAATAAAATCGTGTACTCACACGTAATAGTTTGGGGACTATATACCGTGTATTCCAGTTCTTTGATAAAATACTTTTACGGTTTTTCATTTTCGGTAGCGTTTATCGTACAAATTATTCTTCATAGATTAGGAGATGTATTTCTTTTTTACATAAATGCTTCTTGGATTTTACCGAAGTATCTTTCGTTCAAAAAAGTATATCTTCTCATTTCTACTTTTATTTTGGGCGTTACTTGTTACGTTTTTTATTGTTATGCTCTTGAATTTTATATTTTCAAGTTTCTTGGTACAACCATTCCAAATGATACACCTATACTTATTCAAGTAATTTCACAGTCGGTTTTAACGGGAAGTAATTTTATAATTTTCAGTATTGGATATTATTTTGCCCAAAAGGCGATTCAGCAAGAAAAAGAAATTGCTCAACAAAAAGTTGCAATGGCAGAAAAAGACTTAGCGATTGCAAAAAAAGAGTTAGAACTCTCAGAAGAGAAAGCAAAAAATGCTATCTTAGCGAAGGAAAAAGCACAAGCTGAAATGGCTTTTTTACGGTCGCAGATAAATCCGCATTTTATGTTCAATACTCTGAACATGATTTACAGTAAGGTGCGGAGTGTTTCGAAAGATGCTGGAAATATTGTCATTGAGTTCGCCGATATGATGCGTTACGCTACCAGTACCAAATTGCAAGATAATGAGGTTGATTTGAGGGGAGAACTGGATTTTGTAAAGCAATATTTAAGTCTTCATAAACAGCGAAACCAGCAAAATGCCTTTATTGATTATGATGAAGAAGGTTATTTTGGTTCTCATAGAATAGTACCAATGGTGTTGATTACACTGGTAGAGAATGGTATTAAACACGGTCTAATTGATGATTCAAACTTTCCTCTTAAAATCAGAGCCAGTCTCATAGACGAAATATTTGTTTTTATTGTGCATAACCTCAAAAACCCGCATTCTGACCAGATTATGGATAAGGGAAATACGGGAATAGGCATAAAAAATATCCTTAAAAGGTTAGATGCTGTTTATTCAAATGGCGGTTTTACTTTGGAAACAGAAGAAGGAGAAGATGATTATTTAGTAACTTTTACAGTGGATTTTAACCTAATAAAAAAATGATTAATTGTGTTGCAGTAGATGACGAACAAGCTGCTTTGGACATCATGATAGATTATATCAAGGATACACCATTCTTGAACTTAGTGGCGGCGACTACCAATCCGATGGAAGTGGTGGGAATCTTGCAGTCGCAAGAAGTAGATTTGGTCTTCGCTGATATTCAGATGCCCCGCATGAATGGGTTAAATTTAGTGGGTCTTTTTGAAGGGAAAGTTAAATTTGTAATGACTACGGGCTATCAAGAATATGCTTTGCAAAGTTTTGAATTTGGAGTATTAGATTACTTGGTAAAACCATTTGGCTATCAACGCTTCTTGAAAGCAGTTAGTAAAATGCCTTTTGAGATGACTTTAGTTGACGCTCCAGTAGATGAACCCGAACCCGAACCAATGCCCCAAAAAGAGGAGTATATTTTTGTGAAAGTAGATGCTAAAGGGAAATTTCATAAGGTTTTGTATAAGGATGTGATATTTATGGAAGCTCAAAAAACGTATGCTTCTATCACTACCCACGGTGAACGTATCACCACAAACTTAACGCTTTCAGATTTGGAAAAACGTCTTCCTTCTCAGCATTTTATGCGAGTACATAGGTCGTTTATTATTTCTAAAGATAAAATAACAGGAATTGAAGGAGATGAAGTAGTATTGGATAAAGTATTAAGAATCCCAATTGGAGATACTTACCGAGAAACCTTTGCTAATTATATTGAGGGCAGTGTTTATTTCAAAGAAAAAGATACAGCGGTTGTTTTGGGTAAAAGAATATCACGAAGTAAAAGACCAGAAGAATGAAAAGAAAAAGGTTTAGGGAATCCCTAAACCTTTTTCTTTTTGTAACGACAAACAGATTTGTCGGATTTGATGAAATAAGACTTATAATTTAAGGCTTTTGGGTCGGTGCAGCCTACTAAATTTAAGACTTCAATATTTTTAAAATCAATCGGGTGGCTTTCAGCTTGCATGGCAATATAGCCCGACTTTAAAGCAGTTACATCTTTTTTCTTCCAAAATTCAATGGCTTTTTTATCCATCTTTGAAAATTCCCAATCTTGTTCTCCGCCCACAAATCCACCACCAATTTGGGTTTTATTATACGTCAAAACAGTATCACCATTAATAACGTGGTGAACCACAGAGTCTCCTAAAACAATGGCTTCTCCTTTGACCCATTGGTCGCCATCATACGTTTTTGAATCAGAATCAATGCAGTGGTCAGTGCGAAGTTTACCTTGCATATACACCTGCGTTCCTGGGGTGCATAGATTACCCGTGTGACGTTCGTCTTTGCCTAAGCCACCCAATAACTGCATTTCCAAAGACATCGGGAAAGTCTGGTCAAAAGTCATGCTTTGAGCCGATTGTGAATGTACCATAATTCCACTATTTCGGTTATTCCAAACAGCTCCTCCAGGCGTTTGGTTGCCCGTAAAACGATACTCGAAACGCACGATGTAATATGAATAAGGTTTTTTATAATAAATATGACCGTATTTATCGTCAAAATTTTGATACTGGTCGTACATAATTCTCATGGTACCATCTTCAACCCTAAAGGTATTTTTGTAATTATCGTTCAATGCTTGCCCTGCAATTTTAATATCCCATCCCGAAAAATCTTTACCGTTAAAAATAGAAACCCAATCTTTTTCGTTGGCTTTCTTTTGGGCAATTATTACGGTATAAAAGGAGATAAACAAAAGAATTAAAATAGTCTTTTTCATAGAGATTTGAGTTTAGTTTTTTGGAAAAATATGGTTTTAATTACTGCCCATTATCGCTGCTACTTTTCGCTTTCCTTTCGGTTGGAGCGATTGGTTTTAGCCAATAGGTATATTCGTAGTTTTTGTATGTCAAACGGTATTTTTCGAGCGGTAAATGTCCCCACGAATCTATCCCAGCTACGCCCGTTTGTTGTAAATCAATATTGAGATAAATGTCTTCTCTACTAATTAAATCACCCGAGTGATACTGAGCTTTATCTTCGGCTGGGTCAAGGTCTTCTTGCGAGTAATTTAAGGCGTTTACGTTTAAATAATCAGTATCTTGCAGAATCATTAAACCTCTGCCTTTGGTATTGGTAAGGCTTGCCCAACGAATATCCGATTTATTTCCAGATTCTTGCGGACGTACATAAGCGTGATATTGGTCTTCTACTTTGCCTTCGTATTGCCCAACGGTGGCACTGGTTTTTCTATCCCAATAACTTTCATGTGGGCCACGTCCATACCATTTTAAAGTGTTAAATTCCTTTGGTAAAATCATCTGACTACCAAAGCGTAACATCATAGGGTAGTTGCCTTTTTGGGCATCAAATTTATTTTTAACTTTAATATTGCCCTCTGCATCCACGTCGTAAGTGGTAGTGTAAAGAGCATCACCATTAAGCATTTTTTTCGTGAAGGTGATTTGTGCATTTCCACCGACGATGAAAACTTTAGCATCAGAAACAGGCTCAATTTTACCAGTTTTTAACCAAACTCTTGACCTTTTTTGTGTATTTGCCCCAAAATCATTGTCATTCGCAGCTCGCCAAAAATCGGGTGTTGGACCTTTTTTGATTAATGAAATACCTTGTTTTACAAAAGAACTAATAGTTCCAACTTCTTTGTCAAAAACAATGGTAAAGTCACTACCCGTTACCGTAATTTTTGAACCTGCTTCATTTACCGTTGGTGTTTTGCCCGTTATTAAAATTGGTGTTGGACGTTTGATAATATTTAATGAAAATTGTTCGTACGCCATTTCTGTATTCGCCGCCAATAATTGCTCACGGGTTTTAAGTTTGAGGGAAATATTCAGAAAGTATTCTTTACCTGTTCTTAAACCTGACCTCGGCGAAATAGTGAAAATTTTAGCTTTTCCCGCTGCTATTCCTGAAAGGTCTTCAATTTTGCCTTTATCTATTTCCATGCCTTCCTCAAGAACTGACCAATACAATGTGAAGTTGTCCAAATTACGAAATGAGAACGTATTTTTTACCTCAATTTGATTGAGTCCAATATTTTCTAATTTAATGTATTGGTACACTTTTTTTACTTCCAAAGCATGAGGATGTAACTGGCGTTCGGGGCCTACCAAACCATTACATAAAAAGTTTTTATCCGAATTAATATCTTTTGTTCCCCAATCACCACCGTAGCCATAGATTTTCTTGCCAGCTTTCTCAATAATAACTCCTTGGTCAACCCAATCCCAAATAAACCCACCTTGAAGGTTCGGATATTTTTCAATCACGTCCCAATATTCCTTAAAATTTCCAACTGAATTTCCCATCGCATGAGCGTATTCACACATAATGTATGGACGATCTTTGTATTTTTTGGCGTATTTTTCTAATTGCTCAATTTCGGGATACATTGGACAAACAATGTCAGTATTCCATTCCAAATCTGCCCGTTCATATTGGACGGGGCGAGTTGTATCGTGTTCCTTTAACCAAGTGTAAGTATTGTAGAAATTCCAGCCATTGCCAGCTTCATTTCCCAAAGACCAAATAATGATTGACGGATGATTTTTATCTCGCTCAAACATCCTTTGTGTGCGTCTTAAATGCGAGTTTAAAAAAACAGGATTATTCCCTAAAGTTTGGTTTAAACCGTAACCCATTTCGTGCGATTCAATATTGGGTTCATCCACCAAATACAGTCCGTATTCGTCGCAGAGTTCGTACCAACGTGGATGATTTGGATAGTGAGAGGTTCGTACCGCATTGATATTTAATGACTTCATTAACTGAATATCCTGTATCATTCTTTCTTCCGACATCACGTGGATGGTAACGGGGTCGTGTTCGTGGCGGTTTACGCCTTTGATATAAATGGGTTTGCCATTGACCAATAATTGACCATTTTTAATTTCGGAAGTACGAAAGCCAATTTTACGGTTGATGACCTCCAAAACCTTTCCGTCTTTATCCGTCAAAGTCAGGATTAGCGAATATAAATTTGGCATTTCCGCTGACCACTGAGCTACATTTGGTATTTCACCCTTTAAATTAATTCGTTGCTTTTCTGTGCCTTTAATTGCTTCTGATTTGAGGTTTTGTAAACTTAAAACCTGCGTTCCACTGGCATCCAAAACTTCCGCTTTGAGCGTTACTTGTGCGTCATAATACGAAAAATTTTGAATGTCTGAATTGAGTGTAAAAAGTCCATTTCGGTAATTATTATCAAGCGTAGCAATCACGCTAAAATCTCGAATGGATGATTTGGGCGTTGCGTACAAATACACGTCTCGCTCAATTCCTGAAATCCGCCACATATCCTGACATTCGAGATATGAGCCATCCGACCAACGATAAACTTCTAATGCCACTAAGTTTTCACCCGCATGAAGATACTGTGTAATATCAAATTCTGATTCTAATTTTGAATCTTCACCATAACCAACTTTTTGTCCGTTGATATAAATATAAAATGCAGATTTGACTGCTCCTAAATTGATAAAAACCTCTTTGCCAGTCCAGTCAGCGGGCAAAGTGAATTTCTTTCGATAAGACCCCACAGGGTTTTCTTCGGGAATAGGAGGGGGAGTATTATTCAATATTTTTGTTGCGTAAGTAGCACCCCAATCATCTGTTGATTTAAAACGGAGGTCAAATTCATAGGGAATATTAACGTAAATGGGTGTTCCATAACCGGCAAACTCCCAGTTAGAAGGTACTTTGAAATTATCCCAACGAGTATCGTCAAAATTTTCTTCGTAAAAATTGGCAGGTTTTAAAGCAGGTTTTGTCACCCATTTGAACTTCCAACTACCATTAAGAGAAAGAAAGTTTTTAGCGTTTGATTTATTCCCCGCCATTGCCAAATCTCTATTTTCAAAGGCAAAAGCACTGGCACGTGCGGGAAGGCGATTGACTTCTGTAACGTAGGGATCAAGCCATTCGGGTTTCGGGTTTGGGTTCTGTGAAAATGCGAGCAAGCTGTAAAGAAGAATGGCTATACACAAGATTACGTTTTTCATATATGAGTTAGTGATGTTTTCTTAAAGAATATTTAGGGTCTTGGTTTTCAAAGATATGCAAGATAAAGATTATTTGCTGAAAACGCATTTTGTGGTTTAGGTTTTAAAATCAAAAAAGCCCCGCAAATTTTTTAGAAATTTGTGGGGCTTTATCTTGTAAACTCATCGTTTATTAACTCTTTTTAGCTTTCTTTTTTGGAGCTAATGAATTAATCCAACCTGCAATTTTCAAAGCGTCTTCTTTTGGTACTTTTAATGCCATCATTGGTGGATAACCAGGCCAGTTTGATGGTTTTGGAGCGGCAATTAACTCAAGAATTCTTTCTGGAGTATATTTTCTTTTGGCTACTTCTGTGTAAGCTGGACCTACTAATTTTACATCTACTTTATGACAAGCTGTACAAGTATATTTTGTCATCAAAGGTTTGATGTCCTCTGGAAAGTCTTGTGCTTGGGTGTTGATTGCAAATCCTGCGAGCAACAATGAACTGAATAATATTTTTTTCATGATAAATTATAAAAGGGATTTCTGGAATATTATGGAGCTATCTCTCAAAAGACAAAGTAACACACTTAATGATTATATTGTATCTTTTCTTGTTCTTTTTCTAATGAAACGTGATTTGCTGGGACTTGTTTTATCGTCTCGTGTTAATGTTTTGTTAATGATTTGCTCGGTAAGCATCAATAGAATCTCTCACGCTGCCGTGTTTTTGGAGTAAGGCTTCGGCAATTTCTCTTTCGATACCCAATTCTTTCATTATCATATTTTCTGCTCGAACAACCAATTTATGATTACTCAACTGCATATCCACCATTCGGTTGCCTCTGACTCTGCCCAATTGAATCATTACGGAAGTAGAAATCATGTTCAAAATCAATTTCTGTGCCGTTCCTGACTTCATTCGAGTGCTACCCGTTACGAATTCTGGGCCGGGAATTGCTTCAATCGGGTATTCAGCCGCTTGTGATATTTCGCTATCTGAATTACAAGAAATTGAACCCGTTAAAATACCATTTTCACGAGCTTTGTTCAAACCTCCAATTACGTAGGGAGTTCTACCCGAAGCCGCAATACCCACGATAGTATCCAATTCATTTACTTCGTATTCCAAAAGGTCTTTCCAAGCCTGTTCAATATCGTCTTCGGCATTTTCTACCGCTTTTCTGATTGCCCCGTCTCCGCCCGCAATCAGTCCAACAACCATATCGAAGGGAACGCCAAAAGTTGGGGGACATTCAGAAGCATCCACCACGCCCAAACGTCCGCTTGTACCCGCACCAATATAAAATAACCGTCCGCCTTCTTTCATTCTCGGAACTATTTGATTAACAAGAGCTTCTATTTGTGGGATTGCCCTCTCAACGGCATACGGAACGGTTTTATCTTCGTTATTAATTCCTTCCAAAATTTGCGTTACCGACATTTTATCCAAATTGTCATAGTGCGAAGTTTCTTCCGTTGTAAGCAAGTCTAAGTTAATTTCAGCCATAATTCTAATGAGTGAATAATTTTAAGAATGAGAAAATAGTTTGTTAACGATTGTCTTTAAGAAACTATTCAGTTATTAAGACGTTATTTTAAGTTTAAGAACAAATTTAAGTGATTGATTTTAAAAATATTCTATCATCTTATCGTTCCATCATTATATCATTGTTTTTACTCTGCGTAATATTTAAAAAACAAAGGAATCGTTTCAATACCTTTATAAAAATTAAATAATCCGTAATGCTCATTTGGCGAGTGAATTGCGTCTGAATCCAGTCCAAAGCCCATTAAAATTGTTTTTAAGCCTAATTCTTTCTCAAATAATGCCACAATTGGGATACTTCCACCACCACGAGTAGGAACTGGTTTTTTACCGAAAGATTCTTCCATTGCTTTTTCTGCCGCACGATATTCTTTTGAGTCCGTTGGCGTAACGTAAGGTTCACCTCCGTGATGTGGACGAACGGTTACGGTTACTCCTTCGGGAGCAATTGAACGGAAATGGTTAGTAAATAATGCGGTAATCTTATCAGATTGTTGGTTTGGTACTAATCGCATCGAGATTTTAGCGGATGCTTTTGATGGTAAAACCGTTTTCGCTCCTTCTCCAATATATCCACCCCAAATACCATTGACATCAAGGGTTGGACGAATTGAGGCACGTTCCAACGTTGTATAACCTGCTTCTCCTCTTACGTCGTTAATGGCTAAATCTTTTTTGTATTCCTCTAAATTAAACGGTGTTAGTGCCATTGCTTCCCGTTGAATAGGAGTTAATTCTACCACATCATCGTAAAAAGTTGGAATGGTAATGTGATTATTTTCATCGTGCAACGAAGCAATCATTTTACTCAAAACGTTGATTGGATTGGCAACTGCTCCACCGTAAACGCCCGAGTGTAAATCACGATTTGACCCAGTTACTTCTACTTCCAAATAACTCAAACCACGTAAACCCACGTCAATTGAAGGAATATCATTGGCAATAATAGCCGTGTCCGAAATCAAAATAACATCAGCCGCTAATTTTTCTTTATTTGCTTTTACGAAAAGACCTAAATTATCAGAACCAACTTCTTCTTCGCCTTCAATCATAAACTTGACATTGCAAGGAAGAGAATCCGTTGCCATCATCGTTTCAAATGCTTTGATGTGCATGTAAACCTGTCCTTTATCGTCACAAGCTCCACGAGCATAGATTTTTTCGTCTTTTACAACGGGTTCAAACGGAGGTGAATCCCAAAGATTTAAGGGGTCGGCGGGTTGTACATCGTAATGCCCATAAACCAAAATAGTTGGTAAAGACTGGTCAATGATTTTTTCACCGTAAACAATTGGATGTCCTGCGGTTTCACAAATTTCAGAAACGTCAGCTCCTGCAATTTTTATTTTTTCGCAGATAAATTCTGCGGCAAGACGAACATCTGCTTTGTATTTACTGTCCGCACTAACCGATGGAATTCGGAGTAAATCAAGTAATTCCGAAAGGAAACGGTCTTTATTTTCTTGAATATATTGTTGCATTGTATTTGTTGATTACTAAGAACTTGAGCTAAAATATTGAATTTCCACAAAATTAAAAAATGAAGAACTAAAACTTAGAAAATCTAAACTTTAATTCTTCATTTTTAATGAATTAGAAATTACGAAAATAAAATCTCTAAAATATTTTTATTTTTTCTACGTAGTTGTCGTCGAGCCTTTGTTGGAGTAATAACTCAAAAAGCACTAAATAATCCAGTACTTTCTATCCTCTTTCTGTGTAATTGTTTTAAGCCTTTTTAGAACGAAATGACATTTTGCTTTCTTCCCCTTTGAACAATCGGACGATATTTTTACGGTGCGTAATCACAATCATTCCGAATAGTAGAAAACCAAAGACAATTACCAATGTATTTTCAGGCCCGAAAGCTTTTAATAACAATAAAATGGGAAATGATAAAGAAGCGATAATCGCTCCTAAAGAAACGTAGTTGAATGAGATGAAAACCAAAAAGAATATCACCATACAAACCAAGGCGGCTTCGGGATGAACCGACATAACCATGCCCAACAAAGTAGCAACACCTTTACCACCTTTGAAGTTTGAGAACACTGGGAAAATATGTCCACATACGGCTGCAAAACCGAAAAGTAGTTTTAGATTTTGACATTCCGACCAATCAATCAAATGTCCGTAATACATCATCAATGCGATTGAGGTAGCAACCCAACCTTTGATGGCATCAATTAATAAGACAATTGTTCCTGCTCTTTTTCCTAAAACCCTGAAGGTATTGGTTGCACCCGCATTACCACTTCCGTGCTTCCTAACATCAACACCAAAATAGGCTTCACCGTACCAAATAGCAGTAGGAATTGAACCAAGTAAATATGCTGCAATTGTGCAAGCAACAATTAAAACGATTAATGACATTGGGCTGGAATAGCTTATGAAAAAGCTGTTTAACAGAAAATTTGAGGGTTTTTGACTTAACCACCGAAACAAATATATATTAAACTTTTCCTAAAACAAATGTGCCACCAAAAGTTCTTTAAATTGTACAAAAAGGCTCTTTTAAATGTTTTATTTTACCGAAGTAAAAATGACTTTTGTCAGGAAGTAAAGTAAATATTATCATCGTGAAAGGAGTAATTGAGTAATTTATTCTACAAGGTATTTTTTAGATTAAACGAGAAATAATTAGACAAATACACATTTTTGGCAAGGATTTCGTTATTGTTACCACGTAAGTAATGAGTGGTGATTTATAAGACATCAGTTTTGAGTTGTCGCATATTTTGCTCGTAAAATTAAAAACACGGTCTAATGAATTTCATTATGAAAACAATCTTAGCTTTTCTTCTTTCGATAACTTTTATTGCCAGTAAAGCGGCTGACAAATCCCCTGTGAGCGGGGCTTGGCAGGGCAAAGATGCTTCTGGAAATACCATTTCCATGATTTGTTCGGAGAATTATTTAATGTATGCAGTTTATGATTTGGCTCAAAAAAAATATGTGCGTTCGGGAGGAGGAACTTATCAATTATCAGAAGTAGGAGCGAAGAAGATTTTTTCATTCAAAAGAGATTTTAATACCGAAGATTCTACGGTGGTTGGTTTGACAGTTGCTAATCTTTTTACCTTGAATAATAACGAATTAAGTGTTTCTGAAGGGCCGTTGGCAGGGAATTGGACAAAAGTTGATGACGTAAAATCGTCTAAAGTAATGGCTAATGTTTGGAAAATAAGAGCCAGAGAAGGTTCCGATTTTAAGATGCAAACTATTTTGAAAGGTTCACGAAAAACCTTGAAGATTTTATCGGGAAATCGTTTTCAATGGGCCGCTTTTGATACCGATACTCACCAATTCTTTGGAACGGGCGGTGGAACTTACACCGTTAAAAATGGTAAATACACAGAAACTATTGAATTTTTCTCTCGTGATAATAAAAGAGTAGGAGCTTCTTTAACCTTTGATTGTGTATTGAATGGCAAAGATTGGACGCATGCTGGACAAAGTTCTACGGGTGCAAGAGTGCATGAGATTTGGGAAAAGGTAGAATAGCAGAAATTAATATGATTGTTTAAGTCAAAATAAAACAGTTCTTATTTAAATAAAAAAAAGGCATCGCTCAATGCGAAGCCTTTTTGTGGTACTATATTTTCTGTAAAACTAAAGCCCACAAACATAATGCCCTGAGAAGGTTGTGAATCTGCCTGGCTCAATAGATACAGAAATGCCGCTTAATGTCGATATCTGAACGACTGCATAATCAGTACTATTCATCTTTGCATCAATACTTAATTGATATTGAACTGGACTATTAGCGGTGGTAGGGTAAATTAAATTTTGATATGAATACTGCGATAAACCCGCCGCATTATAAATAATAATTCTTTGATAAAAGGAAGTATTTGTGGAATTACTTACTAACGCATCAATCCTTGAATCAAAATGATAAATACCCGATTTAGGAGCTGTGAAGCGTTCAGTTGATGTAGAAAAGCCATTTCCAATATTAAAATCTGTTGCATCAAAAGTAGAAGTTTGCGTTGATAATGCAGGCACTACATACATCGTGTTGATAGTATAAGCCATGAATGCAATTTTGGGTAAATCTTGCCAAGATGCCCCACCCAGAGCATCAGAAGTAAGTACTCTGTCGTTGGCTTCTCCATTATTTTGAAATTGCACACTTCCACTTGTGTAAAGGGCTTGTGCCAAACCAACAGCTTCAAAATATCCTGCATAACCTAAATTTGTGGCATTTCCATGTACGGCTTTCCCATCATCGGTTGTTCCCCATACACCATTTGAATTTGCCCCTAAACTTTGCCCAGAAACTCCAATTCCACCATTTGATTTTCCCAAAACCCCAGTACCTGTTCCTATATGTTCGCCTGTTATACCCGAGCCATTTACGCCAAGGGTGAAATTCTTTCCATAAACCCCAGACGCACCAACCCCTCCAGCACTTGAAAAAATATATCCGCCAACGCCCCGAGCATTGGCAGATTGACTGAAGTTGGTGCCTTCAATACCAGCACCTACGCCATAGTTTGTGATATTAAGCAATGTACTTGGAGTAGTTCCAACATGAGTATAATTTAATGTAGAGCTTGTAACAGAGGAAAATGCTGGGATTTTCAACCATTCACTGCTACTTCGATATTGCATAGTACCAAAGCTTATGTCTGCAACTAACAGTCCAGTTGCAGGCGAAGTGATACCCGAAATTTGGCTGGTATTCAAATTGGGCAAACGAAAACCCTTGGCATTGGTGGTGGTGGATGGTTTCACTTCCAACATTGCTGAAGGGTCGGGGATACTACTGACATTGCCTATGGACATTTGTGAATAAGAAATGTGAGTATAGAATAAAATTAAACTGAGAAGTAATGACTTTTTCATGAGGATTCTGACGAGTTAAATTGACTCTACAAAGCTCCTTTAAAATATATCGTGTTTCAATCGGATAAATATATGATACTTAAACCAAATTATCCCTAAAGGCCTTGGTGATGGCTTCCCCTTTGGAGTTGACCATTAATTTTTGGTAGATATGAACAATGTGCGTTTGGACGGTGCTGATGCTCATCTGACAATGGTGAGCAATTAATTTATAACTGTCTCCCTCAACGAGCCTTTTTAAAACTAAAGTCTCTTTTTCGGTGAGACTGTAAGGGTTTGACTTAGGTTGTTGGAAAGCCGTCATTACTTTTAGGGCAATAGACGGAGTCATAACTGCTCCTCCTTGATGGATTTCACGAATACTTTCAATGATTTTTTCCTTGCTTGTTTTCTTCAATAAATAGCCAATTGCCCCTGCTTGCAATGCTTCAAAAATAGAGTCTGTATCTTCATAAACCGTAATCATAATTATTTTTGGGGGCTTTGGTAGGTATTGATGAATTAACCTGACGGCTTCAATACCCGTTCTTCCAGGCATATCAATATCCATCAAAATTACATCGGGTTTATCTCTTTTTACCGATTCCACGACGTCCATGCAATTGGGATACGCCCCTCTGAGCCAAAAATCATCGCAAGATTCCACCACCCAAGCGAGAGTTTCTCGGAGCGAGTCATTATCGTCGTAAATTGAAATCGTTATCATAGTTTTTTCTTACAAAAATAAATAGTCAAGGTTCAATTCGCAATCGGATAATTATATGATAGGAACTTTTAAAAACAGGCTCGTTCCCTGTCCTTGTACAGAATTTAGAGTAAATTCAGCCCCCAATTCTTTCGCTCGTTCTTGCATATTTCTGAGTCCATTTCTACTATTAATACTTGTTGTATCAAATCCAATCCCATTGTCAATTATCTTGACCACGAGTGATTTTCCTTCTATTTGAAAATTGATAATTCCTTCCGATGCCTTTGAATACTTGAGTAAATTATTGATAGCTTCTTTACAAATTAGATAAATATTTCGCCTGATTTCCATGGATAACGTCGTCGAGTCTATCATGTTAAAGCCTTGAAAATCAAGCTTCATTTCTTTTGATTCGGCCAAAGGCATGGCAAATTCCTTTAATCGTAAAATAATTCGGGAAAGTGAATCATTTTTTGGATTAACCGTCCAAATAATATCATCCATAGATTCCATCACTTGCCGTGAATCTTGTTGGATTCGATGAATCATTTTTCCCGCCTTTTCCGATTCATTTTTCCGAAGGTTTTCTTCTGTAATGCCACTCAATAAAGAAATACTACTCAAAGTACTCCCAATTTCATCGTGCAAATCAGCCGCAATTTTATTTCTAAGTTCTTGCGAAATCTGTAATTGTTTTAATTTATTTCTGTTCGATAACCATCCTCCCGTAACGATGAGCAACAAAATAGCCAAAATACTGCCACCCGTTGTAGCTTTATTTTGAAGGTTGATTTTCTCCGCAGCTTTTTTTTGTAGTTCGGCTTCTTTTTGTAAAATTTTTATTTGTGATTCCTTTTTTTCCGTTTCGTATTTTGTTAGAAGTTCTTGTATTTTGCCTTCGTTTTCGGTTTTGAAAACGGAATCTTTCAAAGCAGAAGCCATTTCTGAAAATTGATAGGCTTTTTGAAAATTCTTAGTTGTGGCATAAAATTCGGATAAATCACGATAAGAATTTTTTATTTTTTCTGTGTGCTTAAGTACTTGAGCTAATCTCAAAGATTCTTGAAGGTATTTTTCGGATAAAGCATATTTTTTTTGAGCTAAATACATTCCGCCCAAATTGATACAAACCGTTCGCAAACCAGTTTCTGACTCTAATTCCCGACAAAGTTTTTCGGAACGTTTGTAGTAATTTTCAGCTTGGGAATAGTTTTGTAGTTCATTATAAATATTTCCCAAATTGGTTAAAAGGTCAGTTTGTAACAATTTATAATCAACCTTTTCTGCGATTTTTAAGCCTTTTTCGTAATGTAATTTAGCCTTTTTGCTTTTTCCCCATGAATCAAAAAGATTACCTAACTTATTTTCACCTTCCGCCATATTATTGCTATACATCATAACACTGGGGCTTTGAAGGTGATTATTTGTCGAAATTTTCAAGGAATTTTCGTAATACTTTTGAGCCTTTTCGTACTGACCATATTCCTTATAAATATTTCCCACAATATTATAAGGCAAACCATCTAAAGGAGTTATAGGGAATTTTTCCTCTACTTCAATAGCTTTTAACGCATATTTTAAGGCATTTCCATTATCGCCGAGTGCCTGATAGGCCACCGCAACATTATTCAAAGATGCTTCTCGCCAAAATGTGGATAGATGATTTTTCTCCACAATTTCCAAGCCTTTTAAGAAAAATACCAATGATTGTTGATTTTCGGATTTGCTATTGGCAATACTGGCCTGAATGAGATAATAGTAAAAAATACCTTTCGGGAAATTGATTTTTTTAGCCAGAATCGCTACTTGTTTCGCCAAAGAATCCGTCCGAGCATATTGCCCTTTGTACAAATATTGAAAGGCACAATCCTTCATCACCTTGGTATAAGTGGAGTCTTGTGGCTTGATTTTTAAATAAATTTCCATCGAATCAAGCGTTTTTGGAACCTGAGCGGAAGAATATTCAAAAGATAAAAAATACCCCGTGAAGAGAATTAGTAGTATTTTGAATTTCATGGATAACGATTTAGGAATGTATGTTGGTGAAAATAAGGGTTTTAGATGAATTTTTGATTTATTTTTGCAAAAATTACATGGTAGAAGAACATTTTATATAAACTACTGTTTGCTGGAGCAATTATTATTAGCTACCGCTTAAAAGATTTACGCCTAAATAGTTGAAAATGCGTTAAAGATTTCTGAACTTTTCAAACATAATCAACTAACGCTTTCTCGGTTTGTCAAATCGAACTTATCTTCATGAGAACCAATTCCCGTTTTCCTCAATTTTTCCTTTATTTTTTCAGTTTTTCTTTCTTCTTTTTTGCTTCTTGTTCTAAATTCGATAACGTTTCGGTGTCGAGTATGAACTTTGAAGATGAGGTGCAATTGGCTCAAAATCTGGTGTTTACCTTTGATAAAGACCTCGTGCGTGATGGCGACCTCAATACTTGGGAAGCCGAACCTTACATCGAAATTTCGCCAAAAGTAGAAGGTAAATTCAAATGGACGGCAACGAACGAACTCGTTTTTTCGCCTGCAGTTGGTTTTGAACCTGCTACCGAATATACCGCAACAATTAACAAATCTGTTACGGCAAAATCTGAGAAAAAATACGGTCTAAATGCTGATAAAATTACGTTTCATACGCCGTATTTGAAGTTGGATAATGTAGAAACGTACTGGACAAAATCTCGTGAGGATGGACAAGGGGCGGCCGTGTTGAAAATGAATTTCAACTATCCCGTTAATCCGCAGGAAGTGGCGAAAGTCTTGAAAGTGACGGATTCTAACGATAAAAAATACGATTTTCAGATGAACCAATCGGGTACGTCTGCGAGTGTGAGCGTGAAGATAAAAGGCTTGTCGGATGGGGAGGGAAAATCTCTAAAAATCAATTTAGAAAAAGGACTGTCAATGCCAAATTCTAAGTTTGAAACGCCCGAAGAATTGACTTTGGAAGCTTCACTACCCGATATTAAAACCTTAGAAATTACCAACGTAGAACACGGTTTCGAGAATAATCAAGGATTTGTGAAAGTCGTTACTAATCAGACGATTAGCGTTCAAGATGTAGAGAAAATTTATAAAGTTGAAATCAACGGAGCATCTTCGGGAGAAGCCGTTGTGCAACCTATCATAGAATATGACTCTTTGGGGAATCCGATTGTGAAAACGCCCGTTGCTCCGAAAGCAAAACCACAAATTCCAACGCTTGAAACTAAAGCAGAAATTACCGAAAATGGTTTTATCATTAAAGGTGATTTTAACGAATCGGATAACTATATTTTAACGATAAATAAAGAAGTAAAAGGTGTTTTAGGTGCTTCATTATCAGATGATTATACGAAAGATTTATACTTTGGAGCAATGCCGGCTTCGATTGGATTTGTCAATAAAAAAGCCGTTTATTTATCGTCGAAAGGAAATAAAAACGTTGCCATTAATATTGTCAATACGCCCAAAGTAAACGTTAGAATTGCGAAGATTTACGAAAACAACATTTTGCACTTTTTGACGAATGGACGTTACTTGAATTACGATAACGCCAACTACGATGAAGAAGGAAATAGCACTTCAACAATATATGATTACGACACCGACGAAGCAGGTCAATATTCGGATGTTATTGTTAATAAAACCGTTGAAACGGCCAATCTTGCCAAAACGAAGGGCGTAAGAGCATTGAACTTGTCTTTACCCGAACAAAATTCTATCAAAGGAATTTATTTGGTAAGCGTTAATTCCAACGATGAATATTACAATCACGCAACCAAATTAGTGAGTATTTCGGATATCGGTTTGATTATGAAATCCTCTGAAAATGAGGTAGTTGTGTTTGCTAATTCTATCAAAACCGCCGAGCCAATGGGTGGTGTGGAGGTAAGTTTGATTTCATCAAATAATCAAACCATTCAAACCGCAAAAACCGATGGAAAAGGCATGGCGATTTTCAAGGAATTTAAGGCTTCAAAATTCCGTCCCGCCATGATTACGGCTCATACCGATGACGATTTTAATTACCTTTTCTTGGAAGGTTCGCAAGTAGAAACTTCTCGCTTTGATGTGGAAGGAAAACGTGATAATACGTCTGGTTTTGAGGCATTTATCTACGGAGACAGAGATATTTATCGTCCAGGGGAAACCTTGCATTTTAATACTATAATTCGTAAAAATAATTGGGAATCAGTAGGTGAAATTCCTGTAAAAATTCGCTTGCTTTTACCAAATGGCAAAGAATTTCAAACCTTCAAAAAAACGACGAATGCACAAGGTGCGGTTGAGATGTCCGTGCCGACCGACCGTGCGTCTATCACGGGTGTGTACGTGGTGGAAGTGCTGAATGCGAATGATGTTTTATTGGCTTCTCGGAATATTTCCATCGAGGAATTTATGCCCGACCGTATCAAGGTTGAGGTGAAAGCGGGCAAGGAATTTTACCGAAATGGCGAGACGATTCAGATTAATGCAACGGCTACTAATTTGTTCGGACCTCCTGCCTCTAATCGGAATTATCAGATGGAATTAAATCTAAATCGTAAACTTTTTGAACCGAAAGAATACAAAGGTTTCATCTTTGACATTCAAGATAATACCAATTTTGAAATGGTGGCTCGTGAGGGCGTAACCAACGAAAACGGCTTGGCTTCGGAAGGTTTTCAAATCCCTGCGACCTACGCAAATATGGGCGTTTTGGAAGCAAAAACGTACGTAACGGTTTTTGATGAAACGGGTCGCCCAGTGAATCGTTTGAGTAAATTAGACATTTTTACGCAGTCCGTTTTTTACGGAATTGGAATGCCAGACACGTATATCGGAACGAATGTACCCACGCAAATTCCGTTGGTTTCTTTAAATAAAGATGGAAAACCAGTTTCGGCAAAAGGGCGAGTGGAAATTGTACGTTTTGATTATCAGACAGTTATCGAGAAAAATGCCGATAATACGTTGAAATATTCTTCTAAAAAACAAACCAAAGTTGTCTATTCTCGCACCATGAATTTTGACGGAGGAAAGGCCATGATTTCTTACGCTCCGCCTGTTTCGGGCGAGTACGAAATTCGGGTTCATAGCGAAGGAGCAAAATCTTGGACGGCTCAAGGTTTTTATGCTTACGGCTACGGTTCAACTGAAAATAGTTCGTTTGAAGTCAATAACGAAGGAAAAGTTGAAATGTCGTTTGACAAAGAAAAATACAAAGTTGGCGACAATGCAACGGTGCTTTTCAAAACGCCATTTCAAGGAAAATTGATTGTAACGATTGAAAGAAATCACGTTTTGGAAAACTTCGTGATTGAAACGGATAAAAAATCGGCAGAATTGAGTTTCAAAATCGGAAAAGAACATTTACCAAATGTCTATGTTTCAGCGACTTTGATTCGTCCGATGAATGGCTCAAATATGCCTTTGACAGTTGCTCACGGATACGCCCCTGTGATGGTGGAAGACCTTGATAATCAATTGCCTATCGAAATTGTGGCGGTTGAAAAGTCTCGTTCAAAAACCAAACAACGAGTAACCATAAAAACTAAAGGTAGCACAGAATTAACGATTTCGGTGGTTGATGAAGGAATTTTGCAACTCAAAAACTTTAAAACGCCCGACCCTTACGCTCATTTTTACCAAAAACAGGCTTTGGAAGTTGATAGCTACGATTTGTATCCGTTTTTATTTCCAGAATTATCAATTTCGGGAAGTTCTTCGGTCGGTGGTGATGGGTATGATATGCAGAAAAGAGTGAATCCGCTGAATAATGGACGGGTAAATTTAGTGGCAATTTGGTCGGGAATTGTGAAAACTGGCGTAGGAGGGGAGGCAACTTTTGAGTTTGATATTCCACAGTTTTCGGGCGATTTACGCATCATGGCGGTGGCTTACAAAGATGAAGCATTTGGCTCGGCAACTAAAAATATGAAAGTCGCTGACCCGCTCGTGATTTCTACTGCTTTGCCAAGATTTGCTTCGCCAAATGATGAAATTCAAGTGCCTGTCAATATTACCAATACCACCAAACAAAACGCCAATGTTACCGCAACTGTTTCATTATCAGGTGGTTTGTCGGTTGTTGGGAACAAAACGCAGAACTTAGTAATTCCTGCCGAGAAAGAAGGAAGAGCCTATTTTGCCGTGAAAGCCGCTCCAAGTATTGGAAATGCAACGGTAAATGTGATGGTAAATGGATTGAAAGAGAAATTTACCGAAAAGACAGAATTAACGATTCGCCCAACGACATCTTTACTGAAAACTTCGGTGGCTGGCGTGGTAAATGGCGGTTCGGTTGGTAATGTAAATTTGGTAAATGACTACATTCCGAGTTCATTGAAAACCGAAATGACGGTGAGTAAATCGCCAATGGTGCAGTTTATGGACAAGTTCCAAAATCTCTTGAATTATCCTTATGGTTGCGTAGAACAAACTACTTCGACGGCTTTTCCACAATTGTATTTTTCTGAGTTTGTCAAACAAATTCAGTCGGGTAAAAAACCGTATATGAAAGCTGATGAAAGCCAATTAAATCCTCGGACAAATGTAGAAGCGGCTATTCATAAAATCGAAACAATGCAATTGCCAAGCGGTGGTTTATCGTATTGGCAAGGCGGTGACCGTGAATCTTGGTGGGGTTCTGCCTACGCTACGCATTTCTTGTTAGAATCTCAAAAGAATGATTATCAAGTAAATAGCTCAACATTGGGCAAATTAATTGAATATCTGACGGTGGCTTCCAACTCTAAAATGACCGATAAAGAATATTATTTTTTAGCAACAGGAACTTACGAAACCAAAGTCATTGCGGCTCGTGAAACCATTTATAGTTTGTACGTTTTGGCGATGGCAGGCAAGCCCAATCGTTCGGTGATGAATTATTACAAATCTAATATGGACTTACTCACCACCGATTCAAAATATCTCTTGGCGGCGGCATACAGTTTGATTGGCGAAGTTAAAAGTTATAACGCCATTTTACCGAAAAATTACGGTTCAGAAATTACCGAAAAGCAAACGGGCGGAAGTTTCAGTTCACCGATTAGAAATCAGGCTTTGGTGTTAAATACCTTGATTGATACCGACCCAAATAATTTACAAATTCCGACCTTGGCGAGACAATTATCCCAAAATTTGAAAGCTGAACCGTATCTAACCACTCAAGATCAAGCCTTTGCATTTTTGGCATTGGGTAAATTAGCGAAGAAAGCCAACGCAAGTACCGTAACGGCTTCTATTTCAAGTAATAATAAAGTGGTGGGTAATTTTACGGCGAATGATTTATTGATTAAAAATATCGGAAATCAGTCGGTTATTCGCACGCAGGGACGTGGAAGCCTATACTATTTTGCTCAAGCCGAAGGTTTAAGTGCCACGGGAAAATATGAGCAAATTGATAATGTGTTGAAAGTGAGAAAGCAATTTTATACACGTTCGGGGCAACCTTTGGGCGGAGCAAAATTCAAGCAAAATCAGTTGATTGTCGTAAAAATTACGCTTCAAAGTACCAACGGATTAGCAGTTGATAATGTGGTAGTTACGGATATGTTACCCGCAGGTGTAGAAATTGAAAACCCAAGATTAACGGCAGACCGTGATTTAGTGTGGGTAAAAGACCAAACCACGCCAGAGCATTTCGATATTCGAGACGACAGAATTAATTTCTTTACCAATATTTCCAACAAGCCCCAAACGTTCTATTATTTGGTAAGAGCCGTTTCAAAAGGCAAATTCCAGATGGGACCCGTATCTGCGGATGCGATGTATCGTGGGGAGTATCGCTCGTATTCTGGGGGGGGCGTTGCGGTGGTGGAGTAGGTAATAAATGTTTGATTATAACGGTGAATTTTTTACCAATTTGGTAGAAAATTCACCGTTTTGGATTCAAAAATAGTTTGCGGATGATTGAAGATAAATTCAGTATTATCAGACCTTAAAATCGAAAAACAGCTTATTGGAGGAACTTCTCGAAATAACTCCTTCAGGGGTTTAATCTATAGCAGAGTTATTTCTGAAAGTTATAAAAGCATAATTAACAATGTATTAATTATGCTGGTATAAATACTTTAGACAAAAATGAACAAAATAGACCGCTTAATGGCTATCGTAACGACTTTACAATCAAGGAAATACGTTACGGCGGATTATATTGCTGAGAAATTTGGTATCAGTATCCGAACAACCTATCGGGATATTCGAGCCTCAAAAGACAAATTTGACTGAATTATTGAACGCCGAAATATTTTTTAATGGATTTGATACCTACATATCAAGCTCCAGAAAACTATATCATTTTTGCCCAAACGAAAATGACCTCCATTGCCAAATAGAAACTTTCTAAACAGGCTTTCGTGTTGTTAAAGAAAGAAATTACACACAATGACAAAAATACCCATTTCTGTACTCGAATTGGCGACTGTGGTGGAAGGAGGAAATCACAGAACTGCTATCTCAAACACCATTAAAATAGCCCAACACACTGAATCTTTAGGTTACAAGCGTTTTTGGATGGCGGAACATCATAATATGGAATACATCGCCAGTTCTGCCACTTCTGTTTTAATTGGTCACGTAGCTGGAAAAACAAATACGATTAGGGTTGGTTCAGGCGGAATCATGTTGCCAAATCACAGCCCTTTGGTGATTGCAGAGCAATTTGGCACTTTAGAAAGCATTTATCCGAATAGAATAGATTTAGGATTGGGTCGAGCCCCAGGTTCCGACCAACCCACGGCATTGGCTTTAAGAAGAAATAATATTGACAATGCCCAACTTTTCCCATCTGATGTGCGACAATTGCAAAGATATTTTAGTTCTAAAAATCAAACGGCTAAAGTCAGGGCTTTTCCAGGCGAAGGGTTAGAAATTCCGATTTGGATGTTAGGTTCAAGTACCGATAGTGCCTATTTAGCGGCAGAAATGGGACTTCCTTACGCTTTTGCTTCCCATTTTGCTCCCGCACAATTTCGAGCTGCTATTAAAATTTATCGGGATAATTTTAAACCTTCTGCCGTTTTAGAGCAACCTTACGTAATGGCTTGCGTGAATGTAATTGCGGCTGATACGGATGAAGAAGCCCAATTATTATTCAACAGTTTATTGAATTTATTTGTTGGAATCCTGACAAATGAGCGTAAACCATTAAGCCCATCGAATTCAGTTCCAGAAAGTTATCAAATTCCAGAGGTAAGAAACGCCGTAAACAGGATGCTTTCGTGTACGTTTGTTGGCAGTAAAGCGACAATCAAAAATAGTATTTCAGAATTTATTGAGGATACGGAAATTGATGAATTGATGGTGGCTTCGCATATTTTTGATTTGGATGAGAAATTGAAATCATTTTCGATTTTGAAGGATGCTCTAAGTATTGATTGATATTGATTTGAAATTCTTATTACGTATTAATTTCAAAAGGACGGGATCACTTAAAGCGATGCCGTCCTTAAAATAATTACAAAATCTTGAATTAAACCTGCGGAACTAATTCTCTTTTTTGTCTAAATCTTGCCACTCTATTTTTCGCTGATTCAACGATATAATACATACATGGCACTAAAAGCAAGGTCAAAAACATTGAACTCGTTAAGCCTCCGATAATTACCCAAGCCATTCCGTTTTTCACTTCCGCACCCGAACCCGTTGCTAATGCGATGGGCAACATACCCGTAATCATGGCGATAGTAGTCATCAAAATTGGACGTAAACGTTCTTTTCCTGCTTCAATTAATGCTTCTTTTACTCCCATTCCTTGTGCTTTTAGGTGATTGGTAAAATCGACAATCAAAATACCGTTTTTCGCTACTAAACCCAACAACATAATTAACCCAACGATGGCGAAAATAGTTAATGATTCCATCGTTAAAGCCAAGGCTAATAAAGCTCCAATCAATGCTACAGGGATAGAAAACAATACCACAAATGGATAAACGACACTTTCGTAAAGGGCAACCATGATTAAATACACCAATAAAATGCCCAACAACATCGCCGTTCCTAAACTTCCAAAGGCATCTTTTTGACGCTGTGCTTCTCCTTGATAATCAATAATTACACCTTCTGGAATCTTGATTTTGGCGATTTGTTTTTGAATATCAGTAACAATTGTTCCCGTCGGGCGACCAACTGCCGAAGCCGTTACTTTGATAGAATTCATGCGGTCGGAACGCTCTAAAACTGCTTGACCCACAACTTCTGCCACATTTGCTACGTCTTTCAATTTTATGATTGCGCCACGACTATTACGAAGTGTTAATTCACGTACACTTTCAATAGAACGTTTATCCGATTTTTCAAGGGAAATATTAATGGGATATTCTTCTCCCGACTCCGAAAACTTCGATTGGTCATTTCCTCTGAAAGCCAATTGAATCGCTCCACCTACTTCTGGAATACTCAAACCTGCATTGGCAATTTTATCACGGTCAAGTTGAATGGCAATTTCTGTCTTTAAACTTTTGGTACTAAATTCTACGTAATCCGTTCCCGGAGTTTTACGAACGATGGCTTTTATTTGATTGGCAACCGCTTGAATTGTTGGCATATCCACACCTTTAATCGCAATTTGTATCGGTGCTTCACTTCCTCCTGTCAAAGATACAGGGCGAATTACCACTTTTACACCCGCAATTTTCGTTACTTCGTCTCTAATGGCAGCACTAAACGCATCCGTTGACACTTTACGATTTTCTTTTGCCACCAGCGTTACCGAAACTTCTGAGATATTTGAATTTGAACTTCCTGTACCTGCCGCTCCTGTTTGCGTACCGATATTGGCGAAAACTTTCGAGACTTCTGGTTTTTGTAATAAAATCTGTTCAACTTGTTTAGTCACCAAATTGGTTTGTGCCAAAGGTGTTTGCGGAGCCATTTCAAGCTGAATAGCAAACTCACCACGGTCGCCCGAACCCGCAAAAGATGAACCGACAAAACCCGTTGCTAACAAAGAAACCGCCCCAACAAACATGATAATTATACTGATTAACACCCATCTTTTATGATTAAGCGACCACGTCAATAATTTGCCGTATTCTTCTTTTACGTTATCCAAAAATCTTTCAAAAGCTAAGTTGATTTTACCCCAAAGGCTTGATTTGCTCAAAACTTCAACTTTGCCCCATCTCGATGCTAACAAAGGTGTTAAAGTAAATGAAACGAATAAACTCATCAAAGTAGAGAAGACCACGACTAATGAAAATTCACGTAGGATATTTCCAATTAATCCACCTGCCATTGATAAA
>JAZKDE010000093.1:1327-9620 GCA_040387735.1 Bacteroidota bacterium | reverse complement strand
ATTTCAGCCGCCCGAATTGCCGTATTAAAAACATCAAAAACTATTTGATTATCCATCGTTACACCTGCATCAAGTGACGAACCATCGTGGGCGGCAGGAGCATTTTCTGGCGAATTTCCAGGGTTGACAACCATCCATTTGTATTTGGGATGTTCAACCAAAAAATCAACGTAAAACATCGCTGCATCCTTCAACGCTGGATATACTGAAGTTAAAAATGCTTTGTCGCCTGTGTAGAGATAATGTTCCCAAAGATGCTGACTTACCCAACCACCTCCAGCGGTCCACATTCCCCAAAATGCACCATCAATCGCACCCGTTGCTCGCCAAATATCAGTATTATGATGCGCCATCCAACCTCTGGCTCCGTACATATCTTTCGCAGTTTTTTGACCAGTAATTGCCAAATCTTTTACCATTTGTAAAAATGGCTCGTGCAATTCCGAAAGATTGGTTTTTTCAGCAGGCCAATAATTCATTTCAGCATTGATGTTGATGGTATATTTACTATCCCACGGAGGACTAAGTTTATTATTCCAAATGCCTTGCAGATTGGCGGCTTGTCCACCAGGTTGCGAAGATGAAATGAGTAAATAACGCCCAAATTGGTAATAGAGCGCCACCATTTGTGGATCATTTGTATTTCTGAAATTATTCAGACGTTCATTGGTTGGTAAATTGGCAGCGGCAGAACTGCCCAAATTGATTTTTACACGATTGAAATATTTTTGGTAAGCCGCAATATGCGTTGCCTTTAGATGTTCGTAAGTTTTGCCGTAAGCATTATTCAAATAAGTAGCCGAACGTTTTTCTTCATTGCCACTTATGTCGTTGTAATTATTGAAATTTGAAGCAATCGAAATGAAAATTGTGGCAGAATTAGCTCCTTTTACTATCAAAGAAGTATCAGTTTTTGAAAGCGTTCCACCATCCAATTTGATTCTGGTAATGCCCATAAATTCTACAAGCCCTTTGATACCATCTTGGTCGCTGGTAGTTCCATTAATCTGTAAGTCATTTTGATTGATGGTAAACGTTTTTTTCTTGTGTGGCGAAGTATAATTGGCAACAAAGGAAAGTTTACCAGATTTATTAGCAGAAATTTTCATCACAATTACTCTATCCGCCAAGGAGGCGAAAGTTTCACGAGTGAATGTAACATCATCTACTACATAAGATGTTTTTGAAATGGCTTTTTCAATATTGAGTTCTCGGTAATAATTACTGTATTTTTCGTGTCCTTCGAAAGTCAAATTAAGGTTTCCAACGGGCTGAAACATTTGTCCTTGCGACTTTTTGCTGATAATAGCTTTGTTTGCCAAATTTTCAGCTTCTTTATGATTTCCCTCAAAAATCATTTTTCGTATTTCGGGCAAAGCACCCAACGCATCAGGATTATCATTTCTATTGGGACTGCCACTCCAAACC
Organism: Bacteroidota bacterium; assembly: GCA_040387735.1. Lineage (GTDB taxonomy): Bacteria > Bacteroidota > Bacteroidia > Cytophagales > Spirosomataceae > Arcicella. The sequence goes on along the minus strand of JAZKDE010000093.1, from coordinate 8,192 downwards.
GTATGTTCATTGAGTTGAATGATTTCTTTTTCAACATTCCCATAAATCATGGCACCTAAACGACCATTCCCGATGGGTAAGGCATTTTCCCAAGTATTTCCAGAAGGCTGATTATACCAAAGTTTAAGATTTTGTGTTTGTTGAGCTTTTGCGTATAAAGCTGATACCAGTAAATAAAAAATTAAAAGTTTTTTCATACGGTTTAACGTTGAATTTCTGAGAAATATTTATTTGTTAGAAAACTAAGATTTTCATAATCGGAATGATGATTATTATTTATGGAATTTGTCAATTTTCAACCTCGCTTGATTATGTAACTGTTTAAACTTACTGAGTAAAATATTTAAGTTTTATGTCTCAATATTTATAGGGGTTACATAATACAAAATTTTATATGTGTCAAATATACACAAATATAATTATACGTTTTATATAATTAATTAAAAAAAAAGTTATATTTTTTAATTAATATGAGTTTTAGTTTCTACACTTGCATGAATTGTAAATAGAATTAAAAAATGATATGATTTTAAATAAAAATAGAAGGTGAATAAATTTGGGGGCTATATTTTATTGGAACTATGAATGCTATTACACAAAACCAATTCTAAAAATAAACCCCTTCCTACATTAATTAGGAAGGGATTCATTCTTATTAAAAAGCCACCACCTCGTTATGTTTTTTGTGCTAAATTACTTATAGCTCAAAATAAATATTATCAATACCCAGGATTTTGAGTAAATGCTGGACCTTCAACTGTACGGTCAATTTCTGATTGTGGTATTGGTCTCAAAGCGTGAAAATCTTTCACATACGGACTTGCTTCTTTATTCCAAAGTTGTACTCGTCTTACTAAAGATTTTGTACGAACCAAATCTTGATTTCTCATCCATTCTCCAAAAAGTTCACGGCTTCTCTCATCTAAGATAAAATCAACCGTTACATCGTCAGCTTTTATCAACATTGCCGTAGCAGCTGCGGTATTTTGAGCGGCGGTATTGGTCTTGCGATAAGCCGCTCTTTGGCGTAATACATTTAAAAGTTCAGCGGCTTTATCTTTATTTCCTGTCTGTAAATAGGCTTCTGCCCCTACGAGATAAACTTCTGCAAAACGTGTAAGCACGACAGGACGAGTGGATGGGTCGTTGAAATTAGTTCCACGACTTGGGTCCATTTGTTTCTTTATGGCAGGGTAAACATCTGATTTCCAAAGGCTTGGTGGAACAATAATTCCTTTGAATGGTCTTGTGCCAATGAATTGTGGAGCTCCAATAACTTCAAAGTCTGGAAGCCAAACTGCTGTGTCAATACCAATTTGAGTAGTGTAAGAAATGCCTCTTTTATTATTGGCAGCCGTTGCCGTATTGGTAATTGATTGATTGGCTATGTAAACCGTGTAAAATGTATTGGCAAATCTTGAATCAATATCTCTTTTTACAAAAGCTTGGTCGAGAAAATAGTTTTTCCCCGTCACCGTTCCAGTGGTTTGCTTGTCACTATTCGGGCGAATACGTTGGTATGGACGACCATACTGAGAATCACGAACCATCAACGAAGTTCCAGAATTCACCATAACGCCACTTGCATTTACATTTGAGTTTACACCGCTGTTATTTGGGTAGTTCCAGTTGGTAAACCACGGCGTAAGATTTTGTCCAGCACCACCACTTGAACCACCACCAACTGAATAAATACCAAATTTTGCATCATTTGAGTGGTCGCTGACAAACATTGTTTCTTTCCCATAATCATTTGCGGGTACAAAAGCATCCCCAAAATCTTGCCATAAATCCAATCCGTAAGTGTTTTTATTAGCAATTATGTCGCTCGAAATTCTTGCTGCTTCTGCAAAATCAGTTTGTGAATTTGTTAACCAACCACGAGTAAGATACGCCTTTGCCAAGAAGAACTGTGCCACAGGTTTCGTAGCTGCTTTACCCAAGAAAGGAGCCGTTGGTTTATCTGGTAACGCCGCTGCCGCCTCAGTTAAATCTTGAATAATTAATTTATACACTTCTGCTGCAGGGTCTCTTTTTGCTGCTTGCGAAGGAACCGTTATAAATTCCGTATGCAAAGGCACGTCTCCCCAAGTTTGAACCAAATAAAAATACCAAAATGCTCTCAAAAACTTAGCTTGTGCTAAATATTGCTTTTTCGTTGCTTCGGGTAAGTCAATACTTTGACCATATTTTAATACGCCATTTACGGTATTGATACAAGTAAATGACGTTCCCCATGCCGAACCAAAGTTTGTAGCATTCAATCCATTAAAAGTATGAACAGGTCCACCACCACTACTGGCACCTTGAACAAATTCATCCGTTCCTGCTTGCATTTCGGAAGAAAAACCTTCCGTACCCCATTGATTACGAATTTCGTTATATACACCCGCAATACCCCCAAGTACGCCCGCTGGACTGTTGAAATAGGAAGGTACAATTTGAGATTGAGGAGCCTCTACCAATATTTTTTCACATCCAAAACTCAGGAATATTGTAAAGGCAAGTATTGAAATATTTATTTTTTTCATCTTTTTATCAGTAATTAAAATTTGAGATTTACACCTAACGTAAACTGACGCACTGGCGGATTATTTAGGTTCACATTTATCACACGGTTGAAGTTTCCACCTTGAATAGTATTTCCAGTGCCATTTCCTTCTGGGTCAACGGCAAGTTTATCGCTCACTAATGGCGAATAAAGAATAAATGGATTCGTAGCGTTCACGTATATACGAGCGGACGAAATACCCATTCTACTAAGCACTTTTGTGGGTACAGTATAGCCCAAGTTGATGCTTCGTACTTTTATGAAAGAACCGTCTTGGTATTGTGTCGTTGAGGTAAAGTCTCTTACACCACCACCTGCATTTGGTCTTGGGAAAGCATTCGTTGGATTTTCAGTTGTCCAATAATCCATCACTAACTGATTTGAGCGACCTTGGTTAAGAAAGCCAAATCCTGAGCCACCGCCCGATGTTCCTGCTAAATAAGGAACTAATACTTTCATACCCATACGAGCATAAGTAACGATTGACAAATCAATGCCTTTGAAAGACATTCTACTCGTTAAGCCACCTTCCCATTTAGGTTGGAAGTTTCCAATCACTTTACGGTCAGCCGCATCAATTTTACCATTTCCATCTACGTCTTCAACTCTGATTTCCCCAGGCACTTGAACGGGTGAAGTTTGTTTCGCTAATGTACCGTTGTCTTTGTCAGATTGTTGCCATATTCCAATTTTATTGTAGTCGTAAATAACTGTAAGCGGTTGTCCAACAAACCAAAAATTACCCTTATTGTCTAACTCAGAAGGCGTGGTAAGTTGTGTAATTTCTTCACGGTTAAAGAAATAAGTAACATCGGTACTCCAATTAAATCCATTTTTATTTCTGAAAATATCAAACGTCAAAGAAGATTCAAATCCTGTACCCTTGGTTTGTCCTAAGTTTTTCAACGTAGAACCCGCTCCGTTACTTTGAGGTAGGTTCACTGAAAGCAGAATGTCCTTTGTATTTTGCTGATAAACATCAAATGTACCAGTGATACGATTATTTAATAAGCCAATCTCCAAACCAAAATCAGTTTGAGCTGTTGATTGCCAGCCTAAATTACTTGAAGGTAAACTCGTTACGGTATAGGCAAGTGCTTGCCCAGCAGTAGTAGAACCAAAATTGTAATAACTGGCAGAAAGTGCTCCTAATGTTGCATAAGGGTCCACATTACGGTTTCCCGAAATACCCCATCCACCTCTCAGTTTCAAATTTGAAATTGCAGGAAGAGTTTTCATGAATGGCTCATCAATTATATTCCAACTAAAACCGATAGCAGGGTAGTTAAAATATTGATTACCAGGTGATAATGTAGAAGATCCATCTCTACGAATAGTAGCAGTCATCGTATATTTATCATTGAAGGTATAATTCAAACGTCCCATATATGATACCAAACCTGTTTCTGAGAAAAAGTTGCCGCTGCTTGTATTAGCCGTTATTGTTCCCGAAGCCAAAGAAAAGTTTGCAGTTTTGATATAATCCGCAGGAACACCTTTTACATTGAAATTAGAACCTAAACTATGGTTTTTAGTAACTTCATATAGAGCCGTCAAACCAATTTTATGCTTGTTAGCAAATACTTTATCATAGTATAATAAGTGCTGGAAATTCACATCCCAATACTCGGTATTTCTAATATCTGCACTTGATACGCTTTGGTCAACGCCAGTATTCACAAAAGTATTTGGTGGTGCATAACCATTGAAATGTATTTGACTAAAGTTAAGTCCAGCATTGAAGCGGTACTTAAGACCATCCATAATGTTTACTTCTGCATATAAACTATTAAAGGTTCTCAATGAACGCTCGTTTGAAAGAATATCGCTTCCACGAGAAATTAGCGTCAATGGACTTACTGCCTGAGATTCAATCGTACCTTTTTTAGGGTTTAAATTGACAGTTCCATCAGCGTTATAAGGCAAAACCAATGGCGATAAACGTACCAATTCCGTTGAAATTCCACCTCCCGCAGGGTCATTTTTATGGGTCAGTGTGTTGATGGTATTTAAACCAATTTTCAGATGTTTGCCAATTCTTTGGTCGATAGTTGCACGAAGCGTCATACGGTCGAAATTTTGGTTTGGCAAAATCCCCGTTTCATTAAAATAACCAAGTCCCATGCCGTATTGCGTATTTTCTACACCGCCCTGCAAACCAAGTTGATGACTGGTATTAAACCCTTTACCGTACATTAAATCTTGCCAATCGGTAGAAACCCCAGCGGCTAAATTAGCTCTTTCTTCTTCCGTTAAAGGATAGGCTGTTGTTCCCGCACCTTGTGTATTATACGCCGCCGATAAGTCTTTGAACTTGGCATATTGTTCCCCATTCATCACGTTGTATTTACCCATCATGCTCGTTACTCCGTGATAGCCATCATAACTAAATACAGGTTTACTAATTTTACCTCTTTTAGTAGTTACTAAAATAACCCCTCCTGCACCACGAGAACCATAAATTGCAGTTGCTGAAGCATCTTTAAGAATTTCAATATTTGAAATATCATCAGGGTTTATGTCATTTAATCCGCCAAATGGAATACCATCAACCACAACCAAAGGACCATCAAGTCCATCACCACTACCAGTTGTCAACGAACGATTACCACGAATACGAATTGACGCTTGGCTACCAGGGGTAGAACCATTACTCACAATTGAAACACCCGCAGCTCTACCTTTCAAAGAATTTAAAAGGTTAGGTGCTGGAACTTCTTTTAAAGTTGCCTCCGAAACAGAAACAACCGAACCGGTTATATCTCTTTTCTTTTGAGTACCATAGCCCACCACGATAACTTCCCCCAACTCTCTGTTATCAACTTCTAATACAATGTCTATTACAGTTTTAGTACCTACGTAAAATTCTTGTTTTACATACCCAATACTTGTAATAACAATGGTTGCATTTTTAGGTACGTTGCTGAAGCTGTATTCTCCATTACCGTTAGCAACCGTACCAATAGCTGTCCCTTTAATTAAAATTGAAGCACCTGGTAATTCTTTACCAGTGTCGGTAGTAATACGCCCTTTCAGCGTCTGAGCTTCTGCGGAAAAGCTGGAAATAGATAAAGAAAGAATAACCCAAACCAATAAATATGGAATATTCTTCCGCCGAAAAATAAGATAGTCGAATTTTTTCATGAGAATGTTAAATATGATTGTTTTAATAAAAAATTTAATCCTCCTTATATAAAGAGGCCTTTTAACGGTGTAAAGTAAGCGTATGTAAAAAAAAATGTACGGCACAAAATATCAAATCTGATTCACAAATGTTCAATCAGTGTAAAAATGTCAAATTGACACAATTAATTTTGCCAGAAGATAACATTTTGAGCTAAAAAGATGAATCAATCCAATAACTAAGGAGTTCTTGAAATTGAAATTTATGAAAATAACTTTTGTTAAATTTTTTCTTTTTTAAGTGATAAAAGAAAATAAGGCGAAACCTTGAAGATAATTTATGATGGGTAAGTACAGTACACGGAAAATTAGTAGAGAATTTAGAAATGAATCGGAGAAACTATTTTAACATTTTGCAAAAATATATCAATTACAAAATTAAAATGCCGTAGTAATTTTGGTTTACCACGACATCCATTTACGTAAAAATCTTACATTAATTCTGCTGAATGATGTACCCCTTTTGTGGGGTCTCTTTTCAAAAGTATGTATTCGGAAGGCGAAATATTATACTTGGCTTTGAAAGCTCTGGTGAAATAATTAGGGTTGGAGAAACCTACTTCATAAGCAATATGAGAGATTTTCATATCGCTATTTTCTAAGAGTATTACCGCCTTTTTGAGTTTGATTGAACGGATAAATTCTACGGGTGTTTCGCCCGTGAGACTCAGAATTTTGCTATACATGGTTCCTCTACTCGTATTCATCTTTTTGCTAAGTTCCGTTACGGATAAATCGGGATTGCTGATATGGTCTTCGATAAATTGCGAAATTTTCAGCAAATACTTTTCATCCTCTGACATGAATTGAACTTCTGGGATTTCGATACTTATTTGTTTGGTGTAAGTATCTTTAAAAACATTATTGAGTTCTAATAAATTATTGATTTTAAGATTTAATAATTGGAAGTTGAACGGCTTGGTTAGATAATCATTTGCTCCTATTTGCAAACCCTTTAATTGGTCAATTTCTTCCGCCAAAACAGTTAATAATATTACGGGAATATGCTTGGTTCTGTTATCATTCTTTAATTTTTTCACCAAGGCAATGCCATCCATATTCGGCATACTAATATCACTCACAATGATTTCTGGATGAGCTGAAAGTGCTTTTTGCCAGCCTTTCATCCCG
>JAZKDE010000093.1:0-1317 GCA_040387735.1 Bacteroidota bacterium | reverse complement strand
TCAGATGCTTCTACGATGCGGTATTGCGCTTTTAAACTTTCTCTAAGATACGATCGAATGTCTTCACTATCATCAACCAATAATACGATTGGCTTTTCGATTTTAGAAGATTCGATAAATGCTTGTTCCTTAATTACAGGCTGATTTATTTCTTCTTCCATTGGTAAGAAAAGCTCATTGCTTTCGCTTTGTTTTATTTCAAGCAAGGGTATCACAACCGTAAAAATACTTCCTCTACCCTCAATACTTTCCACGCTGATTGTTCCTCCGTGAAGTTTGACAAATTCTTGGGTAATTGACAGCCCAATGCCACTTCCTTGATTAAGAATATTATCTTGATTATTTACCTGATAAAATCTATCAAATATTTTTTCCAACTTTTCGGCAGGCAAACCAATGCCCGTATCACCCACAATCAACTTAATGCCATATTCGGCATCTGGTTGAATATGAAAATAAACCTTCCCATTTTCATTCGTAAACTTAATGGCATTTGATAATAGGTTTAACAAAATTCGTTCAACCTTATCTTTATCAAAAACAGTATAAAAGTCAATCAAGGAACTATAAAAATCGAGGTGAATATGCTTACGGTCTGATATATATTTAAAAGAATCAAAAATCTCTTTGGCAACCAAAACTAAATCTCCTTCTGATGTATTTAACTTCAACTCATTTTCTTCAATCTTACGAAAATCCAATAGTTGATTTACAATATTTAATAATCTTTTCGCATTTCTGTTTATCAAATTCAACGTATCAACTTTTTCAGAACTTTTTTCTTTAAATAATAGGTTTTCAATCGGATTCAAAATAAGCGTAAGTGGCGTTTTTAATTCATGGCTAAGATTGGTCAAAAACTTGATTTTTAGTTGTTCCAATTCCATTTTTCGTTCCGCTTCCGTACGTTCTTTTTCGATAAAATGCTTTACCTCAAGACGCTCCTGCGCCAAAGCAAATTCATTTCTCAATTTCTGAATTGCTCTTCTGCGAAGTGTCAAAAAAGTAAGCCCTAAAATCAGGAAATAAGCAGCGTAAGCGTAATAAGTACGCCAAAAGGGAGGATGAACAATAATTGCAATTACTTTTTCGGGCGTATGCCAAGAACTATCTTCACTTTTAGCTTTTAGTCTAAATTTGTATTCACCTGGGTCTAAATTGGTATAAACAGCGGTGGTTAAAGCACCTGCTTGATTCCACTCTTTATCAAAACCCTCAAGCATATACGTATATTGATTTTCCTGTGGTGCGGTGTAATTTAAGGCGACAAAATCAAGAGAAAAATTCTGCTTGTAACTGAGATTTATTTTCTTCGCA
>JAZKDE010000092.1:8414-9044 GCA_040387735.1 Bacteroidota bacterium | reverse complement strand
AAAACCTGCTCTTCCCAATATCTTCAAGTCGAACGACAAACCATAAAAGAAACTATCTAAGCCGACCGTTAGACTGGCCGTAAGCGTACATCAACCTTTATCGCACTGCTTGCAGCCACACTACCATTGCTTATAGTGTGCAGGCCTTATTTGTTCATCTTACGTTTTTTGTCTTTCCTTCAGAAGTTTTCGAACCGCTTGTAAGGCGGCTTCTGGTACAAATTTATTCTCTGTCAATATTATATTCAATTGTTCGTCTGAGTACTTAGAATACCTGACTTTAAATTTATTAATTTGCTCTGCTTGTCTTCTTTTTGCGTTCTTGTCTACTTGTTCAGGTGTTGGTCTGAAGAAGTCGTACAAAATTTCATTTGCTCTTTTGAAATTGATAATGTAGGTCAAAATTGAAATCCCCAAAATTGTCGGCTGTAAACCAAGTTTGTGTTTGTCAAACGCAATAAAACTAATTGTTTGTAATGCTGTAAAATTTATGAGATTTATAAGTCCGCATAAAAGTGTCAAAGTCAAAATATATTTGAAAGAACGTCTGAAAGTAAAAAATGAAAACCAATTTGTAATTATTGCCAAAAATGCTCCGGAGTGTTTGGCTGTCAATTCAAAATCATAATT
>JAZKDE010000092.1:0-8404 GCA_040387735.1 Bacteroidota bacterium | reverse complement strand
TTCACCATTCATTTCAACTGTACCACGAAAGGACTTAAGGATTGTCAAAATGGCAAAACTGTCAAAATGATTACAGGAATAAGTTGTTTATACTTTTGATATGTCGGTTTGTAGTCTTTCATAAGGTTACACAAAACGTCAGTCTGTGAAAAAACTAACCTTATTACTTTTCAAATATAGGTGAAATAACTTTTGCAAAAAAGGGTTCAAACACGTTTTACTTCACTTGAAGAACCCATTGAAAAAGAAAACCCTATCCGATTCATAAATGTTTTTGTAGATGCTCTGAAGCTTGATAAATTGAATTTTATCGTTTCACAGGCAAAAATCGAAGGTCGCCCAGCCTTTGCACCCAAAATCTTTCTGAAACTCAATTTTTAGGGCTATTTAAATGTCATTCGCAGTTCCAGAAGGTTAGCACGAGAATGCACCTTCATTGCATGGCTTTCAGCCACGACGATGGCGGCAGTTTTTATTCCCTCTTGTCTGTTTGCAACCAAACTACTTTTTGTTCCGACTTATGATTTTGTCCAATAATGTCTCGGTACAAATCTGGTCTTCTGGCTTTTATATAACGATTGCCGCCTGCGTCGACCAGTTTTTCGGGGGCAATAGTTGCAGTAACAAAGCTGTCATCAAATGAACAGCACTCAGCAATGATATCGCCAAACGGGTCAATCACCATGGAGCAACCATTTTTTAGTTGATCATCGTCCATGCCAATTGGGTTTGAAAATACTACGTATATGCCATTGTCGTATGCCCTTGCTGGTAACCATTTCAGCAACCAAGCCCTACCTTTCATACTGTCAAATTCTAAACGTAAAGAAGTTGGGTCGGTTTCACGGTTTTCCCAAAGTTTAGTGTCAACAAAACCAGCACCTGGTCTGGTGGATGGCGTACACATGGTTACATGTGGCATAAAAATAATGTCTGCTCCCAAAAGTCTTGTTGCCCTAACATTTTCAATAATGTTATTGTCATAACAAATTAAAATCCCGCATTTCCAACCATGAATTTCAAAAACGCAATAACTGTCTCCCGCTGTTAAATATGGATTTATGAACGGATGCAGCTTTCGGTATTTTGCAACTAATCCGTTTTTGTCAACGCAAACATAGGCTTTGAATAAATTATCATTTCCATCTTTTTCAAATAGTCCTGCCAAAATAACGATGTCATTTTGTTTTGCAATAGCGGTAAGTTTTAAAATACTCGCTCCATCTGGAATAAATTCCGCCAAATCAAGCATTTGTGCTTTATTAAGGTGTCTTGCAAAAGTGTAACCTGTAATAGAACATTCATGAAATGCAATTACATCAGAGCCTTCTTTTGATGCCTTTTGGGTAAGTTTTTCAATTACTGATAAATTGTAGGCTTTATCGCCATTTTTAGCCTCAAATTGGGCAGTTGAAATTTTTATTTTGTCCATTTTTTTGATGTTTTAACATTTAGGACAAAAGTAATTTATGGTTTTTTCTGAAAATTGTATAAACCCGACATTGTGAATTCGTCAGATTTAATTTCCATGAAATTAATTGCTAACCTATTGGTATCGTTTAAATATTTTGTTGGAGTTATCCCAGTATATTTTTTAAATTCTTTGATTAAATGCGACTGGTCAGCATATCCAGCATCGTAACAAAAATTAGTGAAATTATTCTGCTTTGATTTATCTTTTAGTAGACTCAAAAAATTATGAAGTTTTACTATGTTTCCAAACTTTTTAGGACTTAATCCGATACTTTCACTGAAAGTTCTTTCAATGTGCCTTTCGGTATAACCTGTAAGTTTTACTAATTGATTTATTGAAATATTGCCCTTACTTTTAAGAATATAGGATAGACTTGCATGAATTAGTGTTTGATTAGAAATTGCTTTTTTTGCAGATAGTTCAAGAAAAAAGGCGTTCAAAATTGGCAATTTTGCTTCTAAACTGGATTGTTCGGATAATTTCTCATAAAATAATGAGCCCTGCCAGCCAAAAATATCATCTGATGCAATGATTCCGTCTCGTATTTCGTTGGCAGATATACCTAATAAGCGGTTTATGCCATAAGGCTGAAAAACTACAATTATTATTAAAGTTTTTTCTGCTAAATACAAATCTTTAAACTCACTAATCTGTCCATACAAAAACGAATTTGGGTAATTTAAAGATTTATTGTCATGAATATTAGCAATAAGGTTGCCTCTAAAAGTTAAAACCAAACCAGTATTACCATCAGAAAATAAACGAAGTTTTTTGATACAGTCCCCCGCACTTTCTAAAAAAAGATAGTGTTTAATATATGGCAATAATTCTCTTGTTGGTGCTATCTGCATGGTCTGTGTAAAATTGTTACTAATACTTAGTTATTGTGCGTGATAGCTAATATTTTCTTTCAAAAGATTTGCCATTGAAACGATATACACCACTTGGATTGACCCCTCCAAACCACAATTCTCCTTGTTTGCTTTTATGGATAATCCAAATATGTTTACTCTCGAGTCCATCCTCTTTAGTAAAGTTTTTTATAGAATTGCCATCATATCTCCATACTCCAGATTCTACCGTCCCAAACCAAATATTTCCGGAAGTATCCTCACCAATGGAGAAAACCCTCTCAAGAGAATTACCTTTAGTATCCTCCTTTTTCAATTTGTGTTGTGCTGTGAAATTGATTACTTTTTCCCCGTCATATTTCAAAACACCTATTCCATTATTGCCAATCCAAAGATTTCCTTTGCTGTCTTCCATTATGCTACGGATATGCAAAGAACCAGTTTGTTTGTTTAGCCCAAGATATTGATTGTCTATTATTTTAAAATTGGAGCCATTATATCCAATTAAGGCACCGTACATTCCAAACCAAATCGTCCCATTTTTACCTTTTACAAAAGGTGTTGAAATGTAATATTTAAACCCATCCCCAGGTTTAGGTGTAACAGGAAACAGACGATAGGAAACCTTTTGTCCTTCATATTGATACACTCCGGGATACGCTTCAAGTTTATTGTAGCCCTCAATTTCATCGCCTTTAAACCAAAGGTCACTTTCATTTAACTTCCATTCGTTCTTTGAATTGTAATTTCGTTCTTTGTAAGTAGCTATTTTTTTACCATCATAAGTACTCAATCCTCTCCCACATTCAAACCAAATTAGGCCATTTTTATCTTCATAAATATTCCTAATCTGGTTGTCACTTAATCCGTTTTTTGTTGTGAAATATTGGAGTGTCTGATTATGAAGCAAGCACACTCCTTCGTTGTAACTACCAAACCAAATATTCCCTTTACTATCCTCTAAAATTGAACGAACTCCTGTCGTATATTTTAATCTTATAGCGTTGATTCCTATATCAAGTTGCTGAATATTGTTTTTATCGTGTACTATCTTATTTTTCTCATTTGATTGACTTTGATTATTACAAGAGATTGTTACAACAATCAAAAATGTGAAATAAAGGTTAAATGTTTTTAGACTATCTGATTTTACGCTCATTCTGTTGGTTTTTAGTATGACGTACAACGTTGAATTATTGGCGTTGTAGTGGGAATTAGGGAACGTTAGACCCTACGATTTGACCACATTTATATTATCAATTAATTTGTGCTTATTACTTTTATTATATATACAAGATAGTAAATCTATCGCTGAAAACCATTCATTCGACCATTTTGATAAACATGGATGATGGTATCAAATCAAGTAACCAATAAGATTTACTTTAACCGTAAAAAGGTGCCAAATCTCCCAAAATAAATTTCATTTTCAAGACATATAGCAATGCACAACCGTATCATCAAAATTCCCAGTTTAAAGCATACACTTTGCCAAACCTAATAAATACCACATAAGGGGCAGTTTTAAGCCTTTTTGGTTAAATGAAGATTTAACCAGAAGACCGTTAAATAAATATAGTATTTAACATTTGCTTATTATCTCGCAATAATGTTAGTTTGTTTTGTAAATATCTAAAATTCAGTTAGTTATCGTGTAGTTAGTTTTGAATAATCATTTTCATTCAAGAAAATGATGCCAAAATCGTCTTGCCTAAATCTTCAAACAAATTTCCTTCTTTTATCTAAAGTAGACCGAATTCTTCTTGCCTTCTAAAACCATAATTTAACTTTTTAATTTCCACAATTAAATCAAAATAACTATGAAAATCAATTTGAAATTATTGGTAACATTACCAGCCTTGGTATTGTGTTCCGCAATGGTCACGAGTGTTGACGAAATTACAGAATTAGGAATGAAGCATCTAAAACCGCTCTCATCAATCTCAGTCCCCACCGATGCAAAGGATTTATGCCCCGTAACAGCAGCAGAATTCAATCAGATATTCGAAACAGGAACCGTTACCTTAGACGGGCTTGTTAAACCCGCCAACAGTGTTACATTTCCTGATATTCCCAATTGTAGTTTTTATAAATGGACAGAGCAAATGTTTTTATGGGCAACGTCAAAATCATCCTCAAGGTATGGAGGAGGAAGCAGAATATTTGACTCTCCCAAATTCTTTGAAGTTTCACCACCAGCGTCAGATGGAAGTCGATCTTTTATTAGACACGTACCTGGAACCCTAATTGATTTTCACGTGCGAACTGCCCAAAAAGGTCCTAATAAATTACCAGTAGTAGTCCAAAAAGGAACAGGAAAACTATTTGAAATAGCACCCCAAAAAATATCCCTCAATAATATGCTACAACTAAAAACAATTAAAGACGGTGATATTCTGGAACTCAATAATATAAGAAAATTAGATGTGGTGGGTAAAAAACTGATTTTGACAAATACCTTAACGAATAATAAAACATTCGTTAGGCCATTGCCAACCCCTCAGAAATTAAACAGCTCAATTTTGAACAAATTCACCGTAAATAATGTAAATAGATTTTTTGATGTGAATGGTAACGAGATTGTTGTTGAAACAGGGCAAGCAGGAGATGGCGAAGCCTTAGAAGCACAAAATGGCTCACTTATATACTACATTACGTTGGTCAATGAAGTTTATGCTTATCAAAGAACAATGCTCGGAGCATCGGTTCCCAATAATACGTCATTTCCAACGACTCAGGCACAATTGGATGCCATTTTAGCCTTTGCTACCTCAAAAGGTGTCACCGTAACAGACCCGGAAGCCTTGGCAATAGAACTAAAATCATCTTGGATTGAAGCGGATGGTCTGCCCGATTTAAACACCTATATTACGATGGACGCAACCATTCCAACGTATGATAAAACAAATCCTGCCAATTGGGTAGTCAATGGTAAGAAAACCGTAAAGCTTGCGATGGTAGGAATGCACGTGGTAGGAAGTACAAAAGGCCATCCAGAAATGATTTGGGGTACATTTGAACACTTAGCTAATACTCCCAATACTGCTTATTCCTACGTAAATTCATCCAATGCCACCATTAATGTTCCTCAAAGTACAGCGGGAAACTGGCTATTTTGTAGTAATAATTCAGCCGGCCCTTTTAACGAAGCTCACATGGCAAACGTATCAAATAATATTCAAGCCAGCCCACCTTTTTTAACGGTTAGTCCGAGTAATACCTTGAGAACTATGCCATGGGGAATGCCTGGAAACTCAGCCAATTCTAATACCCAAGTTATAGCGATGAATAATAATACCCAAAGTAGGTTAATAGATGGGGACGTAAGAAAAAATTATATTCAAACAGGTTCAACGTGGACAATATTTGGTGCCGCACCGAATGGTTCTAATCAAGTAGGTACTAATAAATTAGCAAACAGTACGATGGAAACCTATCAAATAGGCTCAAACTGCTTTAGTTGTCATGTCACCAATAAAGTTAACGTCAGTCATGTATTTACAGACTTAAAACCTTTACAATAGTTTGATTTGGTACTATTTGAGATTTTAAGACCAATTCACGGATAAAATAAATCGGTCTTATCTACTTAACAATGCAAAAATTTCCAAAAGAAAACCCCTTCGATTTTGTTGGAGGGGTTTTCTTTTCCCGAACAAAGTAATTTAAAGCGTTACTTTACCTCAAAAGAAGTATCAGCGTTAACCGTTCATTAGCTAATCACCGCAATCGAAGTAAGATAGCCAGCCATATATTTGTATCATTAAAAATAATTTTACAGTTTTATCCAATAATTAGCAACTACGCATTACACCGACACCAAGATTCCTGTTTTGCCTGTCTTTTTTATCCCGCATTTTAAAACTTATTACAACTACTATCGCTTAAAATACGTCTTTCCCCAGAATAATCTTGGGGATATATTGTTTTGTCAAATTTTAAACCTTTAATTATCATGACCCCCAAAATCATGAAAGTAATAGCACTGTCCTTATTTACTACCTTGTGCTTTGCTTGTTCCAATAATATTGGGAATTTGCTCGATGAAGTAACGCCCATTGTAGAAAGCTCGCCCACTTTGGTGGCGGAGGTAAAAGCAACTACCCATTTTTTGGGTTGGGGTAACGTTGGGGATACTACCATCCGAGTAAAGGCTGATAAGTAGGTTCTCCCTGCATTGACGGGCAAGAAAGTAGATTTGTCATCTATTACCACGAATACCGAAGGTGTTTTTAGATTACTCTCGGTTGGCGGTTCACTCTCGGCAGGTTTTCGAGATGGTGGACTTTACCGTGAAGGACAACAGCGGAGCAACTGAAACCTTTTAACGGAAGTAATCTTGATAGTTATGCTTTTCCCGGGATGAATACATCATTAGGCTATATGCCCTACGATAAAGTTGGAGAAAAGTTTGCCAATAGATTTTTAAATAAGCCTTAAAACGTAAATTACACCGACAACTATGATTTACTTAAAACTCAATCTTGTAATTTTTTCATTTTTGAAGTAGGGATTGATGATATAGTTGCAGGTATATTGGCAGGCGGTGGCGGTGGTATAACGACGTTAGATCCTTACGCAGGTACTTTGGGGTTAAGTCTAATTCGGAATCTGGTAGATAAAAAATCAAAAGGAGTATTACTAACGGTTCCTGATGTTTTAGATTTTCCTTATTTTAATCAATTTACAAATGATAAAATTAAAAAATTAGGGGTTAACATGACAGTACAGCGTAGATCTGGGTCTGAAGTTTATAGAGATTTTGACCCTTTGATTGATAAATTACTACCTACCGCAATAGTCGAAAACCTTTTTAGGGGTGAGTTCAAAGGAAAGGCAAGATTAAAAGATGAAGATGTACTTTCAAAAGACCCTTATGATGATGAGTGGTTAAATTCGTCACCGATATATTATAATGATTATAAAATAGCACGAATAAGCAAAGCAACTAATTTGCCAGTTGTGGATATTTATGGATTATACAAAAAAATCTTTGCAGGTACCTATACCACAGATGACGGAGTAAAAGTCAATCCAGACTGGGCAAAGGGCAATTTCTTTTCGGCCGATGGTATTTATCCAACAGCATTTGGTCAGGCGGTCATTGCTAATGAAGTGATTAAAACGATGAACCAGTTTTATAAATTAAATATTCCTCTGGTTGATACTCGTTTCTTTTTGAAAAAATGAGTTCTCACCGTTTTAGACTGATGTTAGATAGATTCAAGTGACGCTTCGTTTAACATTTGTATCCTTGAGGGAGTTTTAAAGCCCTTTTTTAAAAAAGATACGTATATTTATGCGTTAGTCGTCAGGCTAAAACGAGACAACAAATACTTAATTAGAAAAAATAAAAATATGTCAATAACAAAAGAAGCAGAATTAGTTGGAATGAAAAAGGCAAGCGAAGCTGTTGCCTACACTTTGAAAGAAATGAGAAAGTTTGCTAAGGCTGGTATGACAACCAAAGAATTAGACAACTACGGCGGACAAATCCTTAACGATATAGGAGCTAAATCAGCACCATATTTGACTTATGGTTTTCCTGGTTGGACATGTATAAGTATTAATAAAGAATTTTGTCATGGGATTCCTTCCGACAAAAAAATACTTAATGAAGGTGATTTAATTAACATTGACGTTTCTGCAGAATTAGATGGTTTTTGGTCGGATAATGGAGGTTCATTTGTTATCGGGTCGGATGTACACCAACACCAAAAACTGATTGAAGCTTCAAAGCAAATTTTGCATAAAGCAATATACAATATAAAAGGTGGAGTTCGTATTGCTGACATTGGATTTTTAATGGAGACTGAAGCTAAGAAAAGAGGTTACAGAGTCATTAAAAATTTGACAGGCCACGGAATAGGAAGAAGTCTTCACGAAGAACCAAGTGAAATAGCTAATTTCAGAGATAAATATAATCATAACAGATTCAAGAAAAATTCTGTTGTTGCGATTGAAACATTCATTTCAACGACTTCTACCTATGCTGAAACGTTGCAAGATGGTTGGACAATGGTTGGAAATAAGGGCGGTTTTATGGCACAACACGAACATACTATTGTTGTTACCGATG
>JAZKDE010000091.1:0-2266 GCA_040387735.1 Bacteroidota bacterium | reverse complement strand
GTTACAAATCCAGCTCCATAAGCTGGAACATTCCATTCTTTTGAAATTTGAACTGCGTAGTCTTCATTCATTACAGGGTAAAAAATAGGTTGTTCAGGTAATCGAGGGGGAAATTTTTTCCAACCAGATTTTTCAATTAAATCTAATTCCTTTTGACTGACAGGGCGGAATAAAGTTGTTGTCATTGTATGTTTTGTTTAATATTTTATCTCATTGCTTAGCTGACTCCAATTTGCAATCGGGCGTCGTTTGGTTTTGCGTCTGTGACGCATATTTTACTCCAATGGGTTAAAACCTATTGCTACAATATTGTCCATCCCTACGGGATTTGTTGGGTAATCGTAATAGTTCCGTAGGAACGCCCCATTTTGTAACAACGGATTTTAATCCGTTGCTTTTATAGTAAACTATTATTCTTAACCCCTTGAAAATCAATCTCTCTCAAAATTTTTCCATTCTCAAAAATAGTTTGTAAAATATCTTCGCCATCTTCATGAAGGGCTTTGGTGATGTAGGTTTCGTTTTCTTTTACCAATTTCAAACGACCTCTTTTGCTTTTTTTGCCGTGGTCGGTTGCGGGGTCTTTATACACGTCACGGTCTTCACCATTTACGGTTGCACAACTGCATTTGAAGGCAAATTTTTGCGTATCTCTGTGTACTTTTTGTAGCAATGCACCACCCATACCAAAAGCTACATTGTCGGCACTCCAACCGTGGTTTTTGAGGTGTTCCAAAATCTCACCGATACTTTCATAATTCACGCCATCTCCCTGTATAATTCTGATTTTTGGGTTCAGCACTTTGTAGCCTTTTTCATTGACGGTAAAACCAATTTTTTCGCCCAAAATTTTCGTACATTTTAGCACTACATCTTTCGGTTCTCCACTGTCGGGGCGGACTACAAGCGTTCCGTTTCTCTGCAAAATTTCATCTTTCAAAACTTCTCCCCAAATATGTTCGCAAGCGTTATAAATATCGTAGCTGTCACTCACGACAGCTACCAAACCTTCTGGATATTGTTGGAGCATATTTCGGTAGGCATCCGTTTCATTATCACGTCCCCAACTGGTAATGGTACTGTGTTCCGCCGCAGGAATGCTGAACCCAAACATACCGTCGGGAGTATAATATTCTTGAATAAAAGTTATAGCCGCAACGGTGTCTGTTCCCATGAAATTAATCAAGTGAGCTGCTCCGCCAATGCCCGCACTTTGTACGCTACTGACACCTCTAAAACCAAAATCATGGAGTTTGAAATCAATCGTGCTTGGGTCGCCAGTTTCGTTTAAATATTTTGTAATCAAGGTTTTAACTTCTCGGCTGATAGTTGCTACCGTACAAGGATACCACAGTTGAAGCAAGAGCGTTTCCAAGAAATTAGTGAGCCAAAAACAATTTGGGTCGGTATTTTCAATGGTCAGCATTACGTTGTGCGTTGGGATTACTGTACCTTCCGCCACCGCTTTTATGCGTACGGGTAGATGCCCATTGTGGGTGTGTAAAATGTATTCCCAACCTGCTTTATTGAATAGTTTTTCCGTGCCAAAATGAGCAGCGTAGATTTTATCAGCACGGTCAATTTTCTCTTGTGTAACCACTTGTCCTTCCAGATATTCTTTCAATAAATACTGTAATCCAAAGAAAGTTACGCCTTCAAATTCGCCTCCACGACTCTCGAAATAGCTATAAATTTGACTTGTTCCCGTAGGATATTGTTTATAATGACTCAGTTTATAACTGTCGGTCAATAAGATTATATTTGGTTGCATGGTTTTAGTTTTTAGTGTTATGCTTTAGGCATGATATTTTATTTATTCAGACAAATTTCCCTTTCAACAATCTCCACAAAATCCGATGTTCAACCACAAAATCCTCCTCTGTCAGGTCATTTATTTTAAACCATTTCAGTTCTGCAATATCATCTTGTGCGATAGCTTGTCCTGAGGTATAATCAGCTTTAAAAAGCGTAGTGATGATTTTATCAACTTCGTGTCTATATCGCCAATCGTCAATTCTTGCCGTGCCAACGTATTGCAAATTACCTACTTCAACACCCGTTTCTTCTTGGGCTTCACGGGCGGCGGCTTGCTCAAAATTGTCATCCGTTGGGTCAACGAAACCGCCAATAAATCTAAAAAGTGTTTGGTTTGGTTTTCGTCCCAATAAAAGTTCATCTCCTTTCACAATGGCAACATCCACCGTCGGAAATGCTTTTGGATATTGATTATAAGCCGCAAATATTACCCCTGCTCTAAAATCTGGAC
>JAZKDE010000090.1:4972-9215 GCA_040387735.1 Bacteroidota bacterium | reverse complement strand
TGAGGTTCAATTAGCTATCTTAAAATGATTCTCCTAAAATACAAATGTACTTGCCTCACACTTTTTGATGTACTCGCATATACGGAATGCATCAAAAAGTGTGGGGAAAAATATTTTTGAAGTACTTACTTAAAAAATTATTGAGTTAAAATAGCGCCCTTAAATTGATTCTTTAAAATCGTAAATTTGATCGCCCCACACTTTTTGATGCATTCACATTTCAGTTTGACTTACCCGAAATAGAGCTCTTAGAGGTAAAGAAAGTTTTAAGTAAACATTTTGCCCAAAAAGCCCGTGAAGAAGCGGATAAGTTAATCAGTAATGGTGCAGTAAAATTAGAAGACTTAGAAAAAGCAAGCGAAGAAATTATAAACGATAGAGGTAGCTATCTAAAAAAGATAAGACGTGAAAGTAGTAATTGATATGCATGGCATTTTAAATTCAGTCTCCTCACATAGTCCTAATAAATTGCTTTATGATGCTTTCATGGACGAGCAATTTATTTGGGTTGCCAGCAATGAAATTATCTCTGAATACAGTGAAATTATAGGTCACAGTTTCGGACTCAGAGTTTCAACATTTGTTTATTTGTTCTGGAGTCATTAATCAATTCAGACAACTTTCAGAAATACGAGCCAAGTTACAAATGGCAATTAGTAGAAACTGACCCTGACGATGATAAATTCGTAGATTGTGCCGTAGGCGTAAACGCAGACTATTTGGTAAGCGATGATAAGCACGTTAGAAAATTATTGAAAATTAAAGACCTCTTTCCTATTGTTACTTTCTAAGAGTTCAAACTAATCTTAGAACGTTGATAATCAAGTTATCAACTCCTCAAAAAATAAATACCCCGACACATAGCAAGCCAGCGGTTTAGGGGAATACGTTGTGAAATTAGTGATTTTCTTTAATTATCTTACAAACTAATTACTTCAGATATACTTTTGGTTTATCTAACTTTCATAAAATCCGAAATCAGTTTTTGGATTTTACGGACTCCCTTCCAAGCAAACCTACTCATTTTTGAATATCATCATAGACTATATTTATCTAAAAATGATGCACTCCATAAAAGAAACCACCGAAGCCGACCGCTACCAGAGCTTAAGTTCAACATCGCCTTCATCGCATGGCTTGCAGCCACGACGAAGGCGATGTTTATTAGGCGTAGTTTTTATTTCAGTTTGTCATTCACTTCGTTGCAATTTTGCTCTATGGTTTTACAAATTTCATCTATTGTTACAGACGTCTTTTTATTTTCAGAAAACGGCTCTCCAAACAAGTTGGCTAATTTGTTTATTGTCAAAAATGCTGAGCTAATGATTACCATTATTGGAATAGCCAAGAATTCAAATCCACTGTCTTCTCCACCCAAGTCAATGTCGCCAATAAATAATGGTATAAGCATTACATAGAAACTCACTATTATTTTTGTAAATGCACTGTAAATCATCAAAAAAGGTGTGTTTTTTATTCTTTCGGCTTTCCCTTGTATGTCGTAAAACCGATTGATATGTTGCATTAAATCACCTTTTTCAATGTTTGATTTTAAAGAAAAATTGTCTTCAATATTTTTTGTGATTGCCACTAATATTTCGTTTGAAATTTTATTGTTGGTATTTATTTTAAACTCGTTTAGAATTGTATTTACTTGCTCATTAAAGGTGGGTTTAAAATTATTATGCATTTCATTTTTTAACTGACGAATATACAAAACTGATAATTCTATTAATTTTTGAGCTTGAATATTATAAACTGCTTTGTCAGCAACTTTAAAATTTTCGACATTACCATAATATGCATATATTTTTGCCACAAAACTTCGTGTATTATTGGTTAGTTCGCCAAATATTTTTCTGGCTTCCCACCATCTGTCATAAGCAGAGTTCATTCTGAAACCTAAGAAAAAAGCAACAGCAAGTCCAAATACTGAACCTATTTGTCCTGATATTTTGTAAATGTGGTCGCCAAAATATTCTTCAAGTCCAAGAACAAGTATTGTATAAACCGTTGTAATTGCAATAAACGGCGTTGCAATTTTTAGTAATTGAAATAAGCCTTGTTTTTCAGTTTTTATCATTTGTTAGTCGTCTTCGTCTTTTTCAAATTTGTTGTCTTCGTTTGCTGGAACAGGATTACCATTTCTAATTTCTGTATGTCTTATTTCTCCTCCAGCAGTTCCTGTTTGTTTGCAAAAAAATAGTACTACAAAAGCGAAAATTAATGTTGTGATAAAAAAATATTTTCAAATATTTTTTGTTTAAACCTTGCCCAAAGTCTGAGTAAAGAAGTGCCTTCTAAAATATAAGAAAACAATGCAAATGTTTCAGCGGTTTCTTCGTGGTTTCCGATATAATTTTCTGTAACACCATTTATTTTTTCTACAATTTCTTCTGCACCTTCGCCAGTTGTCATTACTGCTATTGAAGCTAATGCACCCAAAATAAAAATCAAAAATGCCGTTCGTTTTACCGCTTCTGATTTTTAAATTAGACCTGTAATCATTACAATTACTCCTACGATAGGAAATATGATGGGTAAATGATTTACCACCAAATGCCAATGTGCTCCGTTCATAACTTTAAATTTTACTTTATTATACTCTAACTCCGAAAATATAACCTACCAATGCGGACAAACCCATTGCAATGCTCCCCCAAATTGTAATTCGCAAAATTGCTTTTGGAATACTTGAACCACCAGTTTTCGCTGCCATAGTTCCCAAAACGATTAGAAAAACGATTGTTGAACCATAAAGCCAATATTCCATTCCTTTCACTGGTGCAAAAAGAATTACTAAAAGTGGTAATACTCCACCTACTGTAAATGCAGCACCAGAAGCAAATGCAGCTTGTATCGGATTTGCTTGACTAATTTCATTAATGCCTAATTCATCTCTAATGTGTGTTCCTAATACATCTTTTTCAGTCAATTCTATGGCTACCTGCATTGCTGTTTCTTTTTTTAGTCCTCGTTTCTCATAGATTTGAGCCAAAATATTAAGTTCCTCTTTTGGCATTTCTTTAAGTTCCTTTATCTCTCTTTCAATGTCTGCTTTTTCGGTGTCTGTTTGCGAGCTTACAGAAACATATTCACCTGCTGCCATTGATAAAGCACCAGCAACAAGTCCTGCAACTGTTGCTAAAACAATAGGTTCTCTCGTTGAACTTGCAGCAGCAACCCCAATTGCAAGACTTGAAATTGAAATTATTCCATCATTTGCACCAAGTACTGCAGCTCTCAACCAATTACTTCGGTGTATGTAATGATTGTCTAAATAGTTGTCGATTGTTATCATATGCTCTGTTTATGCACTGTGTCTGTAAAATTCTGACTAACGTTCTTAATTCACGTTGATTTTCAATTAGTTGCAATTTCTAAATCTTGGATAGTCAGACCAAATTTAACAATTTGTTTTTGAATTCTTTTTACCATTCCTAATTTTCGTTTTTCATCGAGGAAAAGATATTTAGTTGGCGGTTGGTAGGGTACTTTTTTTACAATCATGTTCCATATGATGATGGCTAGCTTTCGGGCCGTGGCACTTACGGCTACGGTACGCCCTTTTCTGAATGATATTCGGGAAAAGAAGTTGGAGAGATGGGTATCCTTTAGGTTGCCTATGGCATTGGCGGCATTTCTGATGGCTATTTTTAGGCGATTGCTGCCTTTGGGTGTTTTAGAGCTTAGTAACTTCCCACCACTGATTTTGTTGTTTGGTGCCAGCCTGAGCCAGCTTATAAACTCCTTTGCTGTTCCAATTTTTTTGAATCCCTCAGGCCCCAATTCGCTTATAATAGTCAAAATGGTGGCATGGCTCATGCCCTCAACGGCCATCAGGTCTACTCCTTCAAAATATTGGTAAACTGCTTGATTGAGGTCAATGTCCTTTAAGGCATTTTTGTTGATACGTTTATGAGGTTTATCAGTGGTTTTTAGTTTTTTTTTAATGGGCGAGCTGTTGATTTGAGTTTTTATGAAAGAGGTAATCTGTTTGTCGCACTCTGTTATTTTCTTTTGGTAAAACTGGTATGATTCCAATTCTTGCTTAAGGCCAAAGAAATAATCTGGTCTGTTGTTTCCTTTGAGTGCTTTGGCTATTTCTTCTTTTGGTTTTCGGCAGTTGCGATGGCGGTGTTCAGCTAGTTTTTCAGGGTCATGGATTTTGCCTTTGCCTGCAATAAGTCCTCAATGTCTCAGTGGTTGCATCGGGTAAAAAGCTGGAAGTAAGAAGACCAAT
>JAZKDE010000090.1:0-4962 GCA_040387735.1 Bacteroidota bacterium | reverse complement strand
TTTACGTCTGTCTTTTTTCCTTTGATGTTTTTGGTGAATTTCCCATTGGCCAGTATCACTTCAAAGTCGTGTTTATGTAGTTCTACATACAGGTTTTGCCAATAGGCACCTGTACTTTCCATGGCAACCGATGTAATTTTATGTTTTTTCAAATGAGTACAGATAGCCCAGGTCATCGGCATATACGCCAAATTCCTGCACATCACTGAGTTCTTGCCCCAGGGCTACAAAATGCGAGCGGCTGCCAATATCTATACCGGCACAATTGGGATTCATCATTTCGAAAGATGATTTTGCCATTTTTTTTAGATAAAAATTAAAAAAAATGACTCAAAGGGAATGTATATCTACAGTCGAAAATTATTCTGAACGGGCTCTTGAGGCACCACTGAATTTATCACCAAGTCCCGACCCTCAATCGGGACTTTTTACATTCCTACCAGAATGATGCACGGGCTTTTGATGCACCAATGCTTAAAAGGATATCGCAATGAGTCAAGGCGAATTTAATGTATTTTTCAATTACTGTGAGCGTCCATTAGCACGAGAATTTATTTCTCTTTGGGAAAATGGAGAATGATTCTTCTAAAATACAAATGTACTTGCTCTACACTTTTTGATGCACCCGTAAGCTAAAGTCCGACTCACTAATTTTGTTATTTATACAAGAGAACGTCGATTTAACATTAAGATAACATTAGAGAAACATTTCAGTAATACTACCATCGTATTTTTGTGGCGTGAAATTAATCAATACCATATTTCTAACTGTTATAGTCATTTTATCCTTGACAAGTTTCTCTTCCAAATCAAAGAGAAGCACGTTAGGACTGGCTGAGATACAATCCGTAACGTTAAAAAGTAATGCAACTTGTCACTTCACCAAGAACGTTTCGTCTTCTATCGAATTAGAATTAGATGACAAGCAAGAAGAACGTCTCCTTTTTTATTGTATTGATTTAGATAAAATTACTTTCAACAAAACTTTACAACAAGTCTTAGTTAAATGTTGTTTTTCAACAAAAGCCCATTATTACCTACCTAAGAATCTCCTCTATATTATTTTCTTAAAAATTCTGATTTAGCACTCTTCTCATTTCCAGTATTTATTCATGTTACATACTTGTCTTAAGGTATGTAAGTAATCCATTTATTTTAAAACTAACGTTATGAAACGTCAATTTACGATTCAACAGTCATTTCGATTGTTAACATTTTTTAGTGCCCTCTTTTTTAGTGGTCAATTATTTGCACAAATCACAACTTCATCCGTATCGGGTCAAGTGAAAGACAAAAGTGGTGCTGAAATTCCTGGTGCAAGTGTAATTGCCACTCACATCCCAACGGGTTCACGTTATGGTGTTGCTACAAGTTTTGATGGACATTATACAATTGCTAATATGAACCCAGGCGGGCCGTATAAAATTGTAGTTACTTCGGTAGGTTTTAAACCTCAAGTTAGAGAAGATATTATGTTGAATTTAGGTTCAACTTCAAGTTTCAATTTTATTGTAAGTGAAGATGCCACTAATTTGGCTGAAATCGTCGTGAAAGCTGACAAAGGAGGAACTAAATTAGGAGCAGGAACCAACATCGGAGAACAAACAATGAAAGTCTTACCTACCCTTACACGTAGTTTGACGGACATGACTCGTATGACTCCACAAGGAAGTTCTACCAACTCATTTGCGGGAACAAACTTCCGTTATAATAACGTAACGATTGACGGTAGTATTAATAATGATGCCATTGGTTTTAGTCCATCTTTGGGTGGTGTAAGTGGAACATCAGGAATGCCAGGAAGTAGTACCCGTACAAACCCTGTTAGTTTAGATGCCATCCAAGATGTGCAAGTTTATATTGCTCCTTACGATGTTAAAATCGGAAACTTTACGGGTGGTTCAATTAATGCCGTGACTCGTACAGGAACGAATACAGTAACAGGTTCAGTTTACGGATTTGGTCGTAATGCAACCATTACGGGTCCAAATAATGCGGGTGATGGAGCAAAGATTCCAAGTGATTATTCAGATTTCCAAACAGGTTTCAGAATTGGTTTACCTTTAATTAAAGATAAATTGTTCTTCTTTACCAACGAAGAAATTACTCGTAGAAACGAGCCAATTTTCTACGGAGCAGGAGATGCTAATTCTTTAATTGATGCCGCAACTGCCAGCAAAATCACGAATTATTTAGTTACTAACTACGGTTTTAACCCAGGTGAAACTAATAATTACAACATTTATTCTCGTAGTAATAAATTCTTCAACCGTTTGGATTGGAATATTTCTGACAAACACCAATTATCAATTCGTAACAACTACGTAACTTCAGAAGCATCGAACTTAGAGCGTGATGCAGCCAATTTCCGTTTTGGAAGTATGGACTTCAAACAAGTAAATAATCAAAACTCAACGGTTGCTGAATTAAAGAGCCGTTTCGGAAATGGTAACGTTTCAAACAGTTTAGTATTAGGCTATTCTGATATTCAAGATTACCGTGAGCCAACCAGTAGCAGTATCGCTGGAAATAATGCCAATAGTGTTTCGTTCCCACAAACTGAGATTTCTTACAACGGTGGAACTATTTTCTTGGGGAATGACCGAGAAGCAACTGTTTTCAACATGAAACAAAAAACGTTTGAGATTACCGATAACGTAACGTTCTTTAAAGGAAAGCACACATTCTTGGTGGGTACTCACAACGAAATTTATAACATCAACTACGGCTTCGTAAACTCATGGAATGGACGTATTGCATACAGAAATTTAGATGAATTTTTAGCGGGAAAAGTAAATCGTGTCCGTGGCTCTTACTCATTTGGAGATAATACAAGAGATTATCTTTACAATAACCCTTACGCAAAATTCACAGTTGGTTTATATAGCGTATATGCGCAGGATGAGATTCAAGTAAGTGATAACTTTAAACTTTCTCCCGGGATTCGTTTTGATGTAGCCAGTACAGATTCTCCCGCCTTAAGCCCTAAAACAACCTCAACGGCAATTGACATTAATGCAGGGACAACTTACACCGCAGGCACGCCATTAAGTCAAGTAAATAATCAGTTGTTTGGACAAGTATTGGTTTCTCCAAGATTAGGATTTAACTACGACGTAAAAGGAGATAAATCATTCGTAATTCGTGGTGGAACGGGAATATTCACGGGTAGAATTCCTTTTGCTTGGTTAGGTTATGCTTTCTATAATGACGGTGTTGGGTATGGTGCTTTTGATATTAATAACCGTGCCACGGCTACCAATAAAGGTGATGTGTTGAAAGATGGTGCAAAAGCATTTGCTTTCAACAACGGACAGGGAAACCAAACTCAGGTAGATGCGATTTCTAATAATTTCAAAATGCCCCAAGTATTTAGAAATAGTTTAGCGGTTGATTATACTACTAAAAATGGGTATAAATTCACCTTTGAAGGTATCTATACAAAAACGATTAGTGATTTAAAATTCCAACAAGTAAACTTGAAAGACTCGGTTAAATACTTCAGCTACGATACGCAAAAACAAATGCCAATTTATTTGTCAGGTGGAACAACTGGTCAGAAATTAAACACTGCATTCTCGAATGCTTACGAATTGTCAAATACTTCACAAGGTTATCGTTATAGCATTACTCTACAAGCAAGCAAAACGTATCCTTTTGGCTTGAACTTCAATATGGCTTATACGTATGGTCAGTCTTATGATTTAACCAATGGTATTCGTAACTCAATGGAGTCTAACTGGCAGTTGAATCAGTCATTAACACCCAATGATCCAAAATTATCATACTCAAACTTTGATATTCGTAATCGTATTATTGGTTCAATTGGACAAAACCTTAAATGGAACAAAAATCAAACAACTACCATTACGGGTGTGATTTCTGCACAATCGGGAGCGCCATTCTCATGGGGATTTGTCAACTCAACCATTGCTAATACTCCGCAATCAGCAGGTTTAGCGTATGTTTTCAAGGATGAAGCAGAAGCGACAAAGTATTTTGTAGATAAGAAAAACTCAGCGGGTGCAGTTACTGAAACTGCCGCCCAACAAGCGACCAACTTTATCAACTTTGTGAATGGAGATGATTATTTAAGCACTCGTAAAGGAAACTTTACCGAGCGTAATGGCGGAAGAACACCTTGGAATACTACCATGGACGTGAGAATTCTCCATAATATCAAAGTAGGTGAAAAGAATAATGCCATCCAAGTTTCTTTAGATATTTTCAACTTTACGAATTTATTGAATTCAGATTGGGGTAGAATTTACTTCGCTCCGAATACCTTCAACTCAACGGTAGGTTTAGGATTAAGCCGCTCTAACTCTGGGACTGCTACCGATCCAACTTATACGTTTACAAAACCAACTGCTACTTATTCAATCGACCAATTAGCGTCGAGATGGCAGATGCAGTTAGGGTTAAGATATAGTTTTTAAATATTTCCCAGAGGATTCACTCTCTTATTTTGCAGAGAGTAAATCCGAAAGGATTTTCATATTGGTATAGTAAAGTAAAAGTCGGGATTTATAATCTCGACTTTTCTAATTTGATGTCTTTGGTTGCAAAGCCCAGCCTATAATTTTCCGTGAAAAAGCATCCATAATCAACGATAAATACACAAAGCCCGACCTACTTGAATGTACGACTGGGCGCCCCCGTCATATCACTCACCCAAATCAGTCCAGCACGGTAACTTTCGACTACTTTTCGGAGGTAAAGCACCAAGTTACGATTTTTCCTGCTTCTTTTCAACTCCTTGACATTCATACACTTAACGCTTATATGTCAAGTTGTTTTAGTAGCATATGGTTCTAAATTTCTGCCCTTTTCTTTACATTCAAACAAACTTATTTTTCCTTCAACGATTTTCTGCTTTTTCGAGTATAAATCCCTGAAAAACTAAGTATTTGGTCTAATAGCCTAAGTTTTGGTCAAATAACCTAAGTTTTTGGTCAAATA
>JAZKDE010000089.1:0-32342 GCA_040387735.1 Bacteroidota bacterium | reverse complement strand
GTGATTAAAAATACCCAATTCAATAATTCTGAGTGATTCAATAATGAATAAATTACTGCCGAAGCAAAACCACCAATCAATAAAAACCAATGGTAAATCACGGCTTTATCTTTTCCCAAACGTACTGGAATTGAGTTTTTCCCCGTCTTAATATCCGATTCAATATCCCGTATGTTATTGATATTCAAAACGCCAACGGCAAAAAGTCCGCATGAAGTGGCAGGTAAAAACATCAATAAATTCACTTCATGTGTAAATAGAAAATATGTTCCCAACACCCCTACCCAACCAAAGAAAATCAAAACCGAAATATCGCCAAAACCCATATATCCGTAAGGTCTTTTGCCAACGGTATAAGTAATGGCGGCGATAATTGCCAAAATTCCTAAGCCAAAAAAGGTGATAATTGTCTGGGTGGAAGTGTCTTTTAACCCTTCATAAATCAATAAAGAACCCGTAATGAACGACAAAATTGACATTAAAATAATGGCTCTTGTCATTTGCTGGCGAGTGATGGCTCCTGTCTGAACGGCACGAGTGGCAACGGTTCTTTCAACGGTATCGACTCCGCTAACGGTGTCGCCATAGTCATTGGCAAAGTTGGAAAGAATTTGCAAAAAAGTGGTTGTGAGGACGGCTAACCCAAAGATTGTCCAAGAAAAAGCATGCGAACCTGCCGCTAAAAAACTGCCCATCAAAATACTTGAAAGGGCAAGTGGCAAGGTACGTGGACGAGCCGCAGAAATCCAATGTTTCATATTACGGTAAACGGTGAAGGGTGAACGGTTCACGTAAAAACGAAGGGTGAACAGTTAAAGACAAATTGTTATCGCCGTTAACCGTTCACCCTTTACCGTGAACCCAATAATTATTTAATTGCTTCCATAAATTCTTTACTATCAGGTTTAACGGCAGATGCAAAGAAATGCGTTAATTCACCTTTTTCATTGATGATATATTTACAGAAATTCCAAGATGGTTCTTTGTCATTCCAACCATTCAATGATTTGGTAGTCAAAAACTTATACAAATCACATTTACCTTCTCCTTTTACTACAACTTTCGAGAACATTGGGAAATTTACGCCATAATTCTTTTGGCAAAATGCCGCAATTTCTCCGTCAGTACCAGGTTCTTGTCCCCCAAATTCATTCGATGGGAAGCCCAAAACAACAACTTTATCTTTGTTCGCTTCGTAATATGCTTCCCAATCAGCATATTGTTTGGTAAAACCACATTTTGAAGCGGTGTTCAAAATAACAACTTTTTTGCCTTTATAAATCGACAAATTAACGTCTTTTCCGTCCAATGACTTCATTTTGAAATCATAAATTGTTTTTGCGGAAGTAACCACAAGATTTTCAGGACGCTCTACGTGGCTATTCTGAGTGAATGGAACTGCCAAAGCTCCCAATAATGACCCTATTTTCATGAGTTTTAGTAACATAACTGTTGTGAAGATTAAAATGATGGATATAATTATTTTTTTGTTCATACAAAATACTACAGGTTTTAACTGAGACGCATAGTTCTGTTTGGATAAAATGAATTACAAGTTAAAACCTGTGGTATTCTTACATTCTCGAAGGAACTTTAATACCTAATAAACTCATTGCTTTCTGAATTGTTTCGCCAACTACGCCCGAAAACGCAACTCTAAATTGTTGAGCGTTTTTATCTGTCTCATTGAAGATATTTACTTCATTATAAAAACGGTTGTAAGCCTTCGCTAATTCATAGACGTAAAACGAAATTAGAGCAGGAGAAAGTTCACGACCCGCATCGGCAATAATTTGGGGGTATTGATTCAACAAATAAATAACTTCCCGTTCAGATTCCTGTAAATTTAAGTAATTTGTCGTTTTTCCTATGATGCCTTGTGCGTGAGCTTTTCTCAAAATCGAACAAATCCGTGCGTGCGTGTATTGAATAAATGGTCCCGTATGTCCTTGAAAATCAATTGATTCTTCAGGATTAAACAACATTCTTTTCTTCGGGTCAACTTTCAATAAGAAATATTTCAATGCTCCCATGGCCAAAGTATCGTACAATTCATTGGCTTCTGTTTCTGAAAAACCCTCGGTTTTGCCCAACTCAATGGTACGTTCACGAGCGGTATCGGTCATTTCTTGCATCAAATCATCCGCATCAACTACCGTTCCTTCACGAGATTTCATTTTGCCCGATGGTAAATCTACCATGCCGTAACTCAAATGGAAAGTTCCATCTGCATAAGGACGACCCATTTTTTTAATAATTTTGAACAAGACTTCAAAATGGTAATCTTGCTCATTTCCAACAACATAGATAGATTTTGACATCTTGAAATCATTGTATTTCAATTCTGCGGTACCGATGTCTTGGGTGATATAAACGGACGTTCCATCTTTACGAAGCACCAATTTTTGGTCGAGTCCTTCGTCCGTTAAATCTATCCAAACCGAATTATCTTCTTTCTGGAAAAATACGCCCGATTTCAATCCTTCTTCCACGAATTTTTTACCCAATAAATAGGTATTTGATTCACGGTAAATTTTATCAAAACTTACACCCATTTTCTCGTAAGTCAGATTAAATCCTGCAAAAACCCATTCATTCATTTTCTCCCAAAGGGCAATTGTTTCGGGGTCATTATTTTCCCATTTCAACAACATTTCTTGGGCTTCGATGAGCAATGGAGCTTGTTTTTTAGCATCATCTTCCGACAAACCTTTTTCTTCCAAAGCCTTGATTTCAACTTTATAATGCTTGTCGAATTCTACGTAATATTTCCCCACCAAATGGTCGCCTTTGATGCCAGAACTTTCGGGAGTTTCGCCATTACCAAATTTTTGGTACGCCAACATTGACTTGCAAATATGGATTCCACGGTCGTTTACCAAATTAGTTTTGATAACTTTATAGCCATTGGCAGACAAAATTTGAGCCACCGAAAACCCTAAAAAGTTATTCCGTAAATGCCCCAAATGAAGCGGTTTATTAGTATTTGGCGAAGAATATTCCACCATTACTGTTTCATTTTTGTCGGGTAATTGTCCAAAGGTTTTATCCTTAAAAATACCCGTAAATAAGTCTATCCAAGCAGAATCAGCGATGGAAAGATTCAAGAAACCTTGCACTACGTTAAACGCACTCACTACGCCAGAATTAGCAACAAGGTAGTTACCGATAGCATTCCCCAACTCCACAGGCGACTTCCGCAATGCCTTCACATACGGGAATACCACGAAGGTATACGATCCCTCAAAATCTTTTTTGGTAGGTTGTAGCGAAATATTGTTTTCCTCTACGTCAAACTCCGCTTTCAGTGCTGCGGCAATGTGGTTTTGTATTGTTTTTTCTATGTTCATTTATTTTTGTAATTCTTTTGATGTCATATTTCTAAAAAACGACATCAAGTTTATTTGTCAATCCAAACACTTTTCTCTCTGGGTTCAGATTTTTCAAAAGATGCTATTTCTTCATTTCCTTTTAGAAGGTATAATTTATCTCCATTAACTTTAAAATGATCAGCTTCTTCAAGTAATTTTAAAAATATTGGATCAATTTTTTTTCGGTTATTACCATAAGTTCCAGCTTTATATTTTTCTGGTTCATTACAAAATATTTTGTCAGTCTTTAAATTAGTAAACGTTATAGAATTTGCTGTATCAACTACTTTTCCTACTGTTTTGAATCCTAAACCTTTACTGGTAATTTTTTCATTCCTGATTTCTATTGTTATATCTCCTTTTTCGAATATCCATGGGGGAAGCCCGTCTTTCAAATCTAATGTAAATAAATTCCATTTATCATGAATTGAATTCACTTGTCCATTACTATGTAGTGTCGACACCATTATTGTCATAAAGAGAAGTAAAAGTGTTTTTTTCATGTCTTGAATTTCTATCTAATTAATATAAGATTATTTTAAAAACTACTGATATTGTTTTCAGAATCTTATTTGTGGTTATTAGGAATGTTTATTCTTTTCTCATAAATATACATTGCTAAGTTAATAAATGGGTTCTTACGAGAATGACAAATGTAATCGAAGTTTTCAACTTTGCTTTTCTCTCAAATCTCTATTTCCCCCAAAGATAAAAATAAAAAAGTGGTCGATTTATGGGCAACCACTTTTTTATGGGTAATATGCAGTATTTATTTCAAAAACTCACCTCACCTGTGATTCTATTTAGCATCTCTTTGGCGGTTTAGGAATATTTATTTTTCCCTCAAAATATAAAATAGATTACAAGAATAACAAGGAGAGTATAAGAATTCAATATATCATTTTGGTATAAAACCTCTATTTATAGCACGTCGTTTATTCTTTTTATATATTTTATTTACCCACAAATTTAACTAATTTTATTTCCCATGAACATCCAAATTCCTAAATGTTCCATCAACGAAATATTCGCCAATGAAATATCTACTTCAAATACTATTTTTCGGGCTAATTTCTGCTTCTGCCGTGGCACAACTCAATCAGCTTGAACAAATTGATATTCCCAAAGACTCCAAATTTGAGGAATCTATTTCGGTATTGCCTTTGGACAAAAATGGGATGTTATTGACCTTGCAAAAAGAAGGTTTTTTTAATCGAAATGCCGTCCATTGGGTATTTTATCGCTATGATACCGCTCTCCGAGTCAATTGGCAAGCAACGCTAAATATCGAATCTGGTTTTGAATCGGTAACATCTTATCAAAATGAACAGTATCTTTTTTGGTTGTTTTCAGAACCTCAAACACCTAATATTGTTATTGCTCGAATTAATTTGGAACACGGCGATATTGACGAGTTTAAAGGAAAATTATTAGGAAATGTTGACATTGATTTTTTCAAAGTTTTAGAAAATACGGCCTTTCTTGGTGGAAGTTATTACGAAAAACCCATCGTGATTTCATTTTCTTTTTTCCACCAAAAAGGAACCGTTTTACATGGTTTGTACGACGAACATTTGGAAGTCAATGGCTTGGAGGTTGACGAAAAACGGAATGAAGTAAATGTCATTGTGAAAGAAAGAAGGAGTGGAAAATGTGGCTTGGCGATACAAACTTATTCGTCAGAAGGTAAATCACTCCGCACTATTCACGTGCCTGATTTGGATGGAAATAGTTTGAGTTTTATCAGTGGAAAAATGTTACCGCTCAATGAAAAAGAAACACTTTTGGTCGGAAATTATTCTAATAATTGCAACGAATTCTCTAAGGGACTTTACCTTACTCGTTTGGAAGAAGGACTTGAAAAAGGCACAAGTATCATCAAATTTGCCGATTTGAAGAATTTTTTCAGTTTCATGTCACCCAAGCGTCAGGAGAAAATGAAGGAGCGAATAGAACAGAAAAAGAAAGAAGGAAAAGAGCCAAACTTTAGCTATAAATTACTGGTTCACAACCTTTTACAAACAGAAATAGGTTCATTATTAATTGCAGAAATTTATTATGCTCAACCCAAAAATAGCACAAACTTATCCGCTTCAATTTTGAGTGGACGTTCGGGGGAAAAAGATAACCGTACGGAGGAGTATACTTTTACGCACGCCGTAATTTGCGAATTTGATAAGACGGGTAAAATTTTGTGGGATAATTCTTTGGTGATGGATAATTTACAAAGTGATGATTTAGTGGAACAAGTTCAGGTTTCGAGGTTGGAAGGCAAGTGGCTTTTGGCATTTCTGAAAAAGGGTAAATTAAACCTGCAACAAATTCAAGGCAGTGAAAATGTGGGGGAAAAAGAACTCTTTGAAATTAAAACAGAAGCCACCGCCAAACCCGATGAAGACGCCAATGTGGCCGCTTGGTACGACCAAAATTTTGTGGCTTGGGGAACACGAAAAATTGAAACGAAGCGTCCAGAAGATGCAGTAAAAGAGGTGTTTTATTTGAGGAAGTTGGGCTATGTGAAGGGGAAGTGATTTAGAATTTGTAATTTTGTCACTTAAAGTTAGCCCACAGATGGACTTACAATAAAATTGAGATTCATCTGTGGATTTATAAGATTGTTTAATCAAGCTCATGTACCACGACGCTCTCCAACATCTCCGCAAAGGTGATACCATACTTTACCCCTCTGATACTATTTGGGGATTAGGTTGCGATGCCCGCAACGAAAAAGCCGTTGACAAACTATTTACATTAAAGCAACGCCCTGATAATAAAGCATTTATCATTTTAATTTCTAAAATAGAGCAACTTTCAGAATACGTTTTGGAAGTACCAGAACTCGCTTGGAATTTAGTAGAATTTGCCGAAAAACCATTAACTGTTATTTATCCAAAAGGAAAAAATCTTCCTCCTAATTTGATGGGATTAGACGGTTCAATCGCTATTCGTTTAGTGAAAGATGAATTCTGTAAAGGTTTAGTACATAAACTTGAACGGGCAATCGTCTCAACCTCCGCTAATTTTTCTGGACAACCTTCTCCTACCAAATTTACTGACATTTCACCCGAAATTGTAAATGGCGTTGATTACATCTTACAAAATCCGAAGGGGGAAAATAAAAATACACAACCTTCACAAATTGTAAAATTAGGATTAGGTGGCGAGTTTGAATTTATTAGAAAATGATATATAGGTGTTAAGGGTTAGAAAACACGTATTTAACTTCCCTAACACCTAACCCCTAAAACATGAATTTTACAGAAACATTACATACAAATCCCATTTTCAAACTTGTTTCAGATTCAGCTAAAGAACTGAATATCAGAGCTTTTGTCGTGGGTGGCTTCGTTAGAGACTTAATTTTAAATCGCCCTTCCAAAGATATTGACATTGTCTGCGTAGGTTCGGGGGTTGAGTTGGCAGAATTAGTTGCCAAGAATTCTGGTCGTGATGAAGTATATTTATCAGTTTTCAAAAATTTTGGCACTGCTCAGTTAAAAATTGATGATTGGGAAGTAGAATTTGTGGGAGCAAGAAAAGAATCTTATCAACGAGATTCTCGCAAACCAATAGTGGAAGATGGTACGCTTGAAGATGACCAAAATCGTAGAGATTTTACCATAAACGCAATGGCTATCTCTTTGAATGACAGCGACTTTGGCGAATTACTTGACCCATTTGATGGTTTAGAAGACATTCGTAGAAAAATCATTAAAACGCCACTGGAACCAAGCATTACTTTCTCAGATGACCCGTTGCGAATGATGCGAGCAATTCGCTTTGCGACTCAGTTAAACTTCGATATTCACCCTGATACTTTTGATGCTTTAATCAAGGAGAAGGATAGAATTGAAATCATCTCGAAAGAAAGAATTACCGATGAATTGAACAAGATAATTCTTTCTAAAAAACCATCTTACGGCTTCTTATTGCTTGATTCTTGTGGATTATTAGGCAAAATCTTTCCAGAATTTGTCAAACTAAAAGGCGTTGAAACGGAGGAAGGGAAAGGACACAAAGATAATTTTTATCATACTTTACAAGTTTTAGACAACGTTGCTCAAAAATCGGATGATTTATGGATTCGTTGGGCAGCAATTTTACACGATATTGCCAAACCTGCCACCAAACGTTTCGACAAAAAGAAAGGTTGGACTTTCCACGGACACGAAGAAATGGGATCAAAATGGGTGAAAGGGATTTTCACAAATATGCGTTTGCCTTTGAATGAAAAAATGCGTTTTGTAAAAAGTTTAGTTCGCCTTCATTTACGTCCAATTGCCTTGTCGAAAGAGGAAATCACGGAATCAGCATTACGAAGATTACTTTACGAAGCAGGCGAAGATTTGGAAGGGCTAATGATTTTATGTCGGGCGGATATTACTTCCAAAAATGGTGTAAAAGTGAAACGTTATCTTCACAATTTTGATATTGTCGAACAGAAACTTAAAGAAGTTGAAGAGAGCGATAAACTACGACAATTTCAGCCAATTATTACGGGAGAAATGATTATGGAAACCTTCGGAATTCAGCCTTCTCGGGAAGTTGGCATCATTAAAGTAGCCGTTCGTGAAGCCATTTTGGAAGGAACAATTGCCAATACCCTCGAATCGGGAATGCCTTTTGTTTTGGCCGAGGGAGAAAAATTAGGATTAGTACCCCGATAGAAAAAGATATAATTGAATAGTTTTTGTGATAAATTCATCAAAAACTATTCAACAATGACTGAAAAAAACACTCGCCGTTCATTCCTCCAAGCCTCAGCCTTGGCTGGAGCAGCACTTTTACTACCGGATTCGCTTTGGGCGAATACAAAATCCAAGGAAAAACATATTGGCTTACAGTTGTATTCTGTACGTGATGAAATGAAAAAAGACCCGCTCGCTACGCTGAAAAAAGTAGCCGAAATGGGTTATAAAAATGTTGAACACGCCAATTATGTTGAGCATAAATTCTATGGATACCAACCCGCAGAATTCCGTAAAATTATCGACGACTTAGGGCTTTCAATGCGAAGTGGACACGTGGTCTTGAATGGAAGTCACTGGGATGCTGGCAAAAATGATTTTACAGACGCTTGGAAAAAGACCATTGAAGATGCGGCTATTTTAGGACAAAAATACATCGTAAGTCCTTGGTTAGATGTTAGTTTACGCAAGAATTTTGATGACTGTAAACGTTTTATGGAAGTCTTCAATAAATGCGGGGAATTGACTAAAAAATCAGGTGTGAAATTTGGTTACCATAACCACGATTTTGAGTTTAGCCTTCGTCTGACCAGCGTGAAAGTGTATGACATCATTATGCAAAATACTGACCCAACTTTAGTTTCTCAACAATTAGACATTGGTAATATGTATAATGGTGGCGGGCGTGCCGTAGAGTTACTGAAACAATACCCTGGACGCTTTGATTTAATGCACGTGAAGGATGAAATTAAAGGCGAAAAAGAAGCTTACGAAAGTACCATTTTAGGAACGGGTATTATTGGCGTGGCTGACGTTTTGAAATTAGCAGCTAAAAGTGGCGGAACAACTGAATATATTATTGAGCAAGAATCTTATCAAGGTAAGGCTCCAATTGACAGTGTAAAAACTGACTTAGATTGGCTTAATAAAGCCAAATTTTAAGCGGTAAACTTAACAGTTATCAGTAAAGAATTTCAACTTTCATTCTTTACTGATAACTATTAAATGTTTACTGATATTATTTCTTTCCTCTAACAGCTCTCGCAATTACATCCCATTTTTCATCCGAAATTTCGTTTAAATCTGAGAATTCTCCAGCTCCCATTAGCCATTCTCCTCCATCAATCGTGATAACTTCCCCATTGATATAAGCAGAAAACTCCGACATTAAATAAGCTGCTAAATTGGCTAATTCTTGATGTTCACCTACTCTTTTCAAAGGTATCCTTTTCTCTGGGGCTAATTTTGTGGCTAACTCCTCCCCCATCGCTTCGGCAGGAAAAAGGCGTTCCCATGCTCCTTCCGTTGGGAATGGACCTGGAGCAATCGCATTGAAACGAATACCATATTTTGCTCCCCACTCAACCGCCAATGAGCGTGTAAGTGCTAAAACACCCGCTTTTGCCGTTGCAGAAGGCACTACATAACCCGAACCTGTCCACGCATACGTTGTAACAATTGACATAACCGTTCCTTTAATTTTCTCCGCAATCCAATATTTCCCAAAGGCTAAAGAAAAATTATACGTTCCTTTCAAAACAATATCTACAACTACGTCAAAAGCCTTGTGTGAGAGTTTCTCCGTCGGACTAATGAAATTACCAGCGGCATTATTTACTAAGCCATGCACAGCCCCAAAATGCTCCACAGCCGTTCTTAGGACATTTTCTACTTCGTCATAATTACGGGCATCACAGGCAATTGGTAATACTTTTCCACCTGTTTCCGCTATTAATTCTGCCGCCGTTACTTCCAAAACAGGCATTTTTCTTGAGGCGATTACTACGTTTGCACCTAATTGCAAAAAATATTTAGCCATCGAGCGACCTAAACCAGTTCCGCCACCCGTTACAACTATCGTTTTTCCTGCTAAAGCTCCATCTCTAAGCATTGGTTCATTAAAATTCATCTTATTAATTTTTATTATGATTTCAAGATTAAATATAACGCAATATCGTTTAATAAAATTTGTTATGCAAGCATACATTTTAGAATTATTGGGCAATAAAAAATCCCGAATCTTTCGATTCGGGATTTTTTATTATGTTTGATTTTCAGAATACTTCTTATTCAAAAATATAACGAATTCCAAATTGTGCTTGCCATACGTTATCAACTGTGATACTTTTCACAAATGAATCACGAAGTAAAATTGTTTCATTTACTCCAGCGTCATTTCTAACTACTTGAGTTCCGATACGATACTGAGGTACACCTGATGCGTTAATACTTACATAACTTAATGGACTCAATGAAGTAGAAACATTACCTACACCCCAAGCATTATTTAATAAGTTTCCAACGTTCAAGATATCAGCACGGAAACGTAATGTATTTTTCTTTCCTTTAGCCGTTTTGATATAAATATCTTGTTCAAGCGTTAAGTCAAAACGAGTTAACCAAGGTGAATAACCACCGTTACGTTCTGCATATTGTCCACGACGAGTACTTAAATATTCGTTACCATCAATATAAGCATCAAAAGCAGTAGCTTGTTCAGCAGCAGTATATGTTTTAGCTGTTGCACCAGAACCTACGGTTAATGGTAAGAAAATCAAATCAGATGCCTTATTTGGAACAAAGATTAAGTCATTTGTTTGACCATCTCCGTTTAAGTCACTACCATAGATATAAGACGCTTTGAAACCACTATTGGCAACTGCTCCTAAAGTGATCATAGTAGAACCACCAAACTGACCTCCATAATTGATACGATAGTTAGCATAACCTACAAAACGGTGACGCAAATCGTTATCTGAAAAAGCAGCAGTTAAATAGTTTTGTCCAGTTACCGTAGGAATGTTTGCTTGTACAGTACTACCAACCGATTGAATGTCTTTAGCAACTGCATAAGTATAACCTACCATTCCACCAAAACCTTGTACGGTTGGTTTTTCTAACTTTGCTGTTAATGAATAAGATTCACCTTTGTCAGTATTAGCCAATACAAAAACGTTCGTTGTTGCAGAATTATAGAAACGAGCAGGGTTAACCGCTGTACCAGCAAGACCAAAAGCAGGGAAACGGTCACGAGTATCAGCACCCGAGAATTGCGTTGAAGCACCTTTTAAGTTAGCATCAATATAACGAAGAGCATTGATGTTTTTGTTATAAATACCTTCAATTGTACCAATTAAACCAAATGGCAATTTTTGATCAATTGCTAAGTTTGACTTCCAAATCATTGGGTTTTTCAAACCTTCAGTTGAAGCATTCACTGCATAAGCAGGAAGTTTCGTAATATCAGTAGTAGTTGGTTTGTAAACTGATGGGTCTAACGTAAATGGATATGCTGTTGTATTTGTAGCAGTAATTACCGCAGTATTTACACCATTGTTACCCAATTGGTTAGAAATCAATACTTGAGGAATACGAGATACAAAATAACCAGTACCACCTCTAACTTGTGTTGTTTTATCTCCATTAACATCGAAATTGAAACCGATACGTGGAGAAACTAATACTTTAGCACTTGGAAAAGCACCTGTATTTACTTTCAAATCACTGTTAGTTTCGTCTTTGTAAGTCAATCCTGCTACAACTGGGTTATAGAATGATGCCGAAGTAGCATCGTCATAACTAAATACATCAAAACGAATACCACCTGTTACTTTCAATCTATCATTTACTTGGAATTCATCCTGTAAATAAGCTGAATAAGTAGAAGCTTTCAATGTTTGAAGAGGTTCTTGACCGTTTGGTAATAAAGAATAACGGTAGTTGAAACGAGCTAATGTTACAGGAGAAACAGCAAGCGTTGGATTAGCTTTGTAAGCTAAAGCAGCAGTTTTGAAGTCAGCGATTGAGTTAAATACATAAACTCCGTTTGAAGAAGGGAAGAAAACGTTGTTAGAAACAAAATATTCATACGCTAAACCAAATGTAAGTGTGTGTTTTCCAGCGAAATAACTCAAATTATTAGTAAGGTTCAACGTTGAATAATTCAACTTGTTATTAGGAGTGAATGGATCAAAACCTAAAGAAGTATAAGTGCTACCACCGTTTAATATATCAATTGTAGGGAATACAGAAGTTCTGTATTGTCTATCTTCGTTTTGCTTATTGTAAGTAGCAATAAAGCTGTTAGAAAATTTACTATTAAAAGTTGAGCTTAATTCAGCTACAATCGAACGAGTGTTATCAGCAATGATATAACCAGTATTTTGCGGAGACAAAGCCAATGCAGAGTTTGTACGGTTACCATTACCAGCAGTATTACTACTATTACTGTTACTGATGATAGCGTCAGACTGCGAATCGTGGTGTGAATAACGAACCGTCAATTTGTGTTTGTCATTGATGTTATAATCAAATCTAATCAATCCCTTTGAACTTTGTACTTCGTTATTGAAACCATCAATAGCACCTACATCGTAGCTAAAATTAGTTTTCATGAAACTACCTAAATCTTCTAAATCAGCAGCCGTTACACGAGAAACGTTACCTGTTGCACCAGAACGGTTAGCAACCCAGTCCAACGCAGGGTTAGAACTTGTGAATGTCTCGAAGTTAGCAAAGAAGAATAATTTATCTTTGATGATTGGACCACCTACACGGAAACCGTAAGTTTTTTCGTTGATATTAACTGTTGGTAAATCTTTACCATCTGCTTTTTTACCAACTAAACTACTGCTTCTAAAGATGTGATAAGCAGAACCTGTGAAATCATTTGTTCCAGAACGAGTTACGGCGTTGATACCAGCACCCGCAAAACCTGATTGACGAACGTCAAAAGGAGCGATGTTGATTTGAACTTGTTCAATCGCATCAAGAGAAACCGCTGTTGTACCAGTACGACCACCCGCTTGTGCTGAAGAACCTAATCCAAAACCGTTGTTGAATACCGAACCATCAATAGTAAAGTTGTTGAAACGAGCATCTTGACCTGCAAATGAACGACCATTACTGTAAGCATTGTATTTAGTAATATCGTTAATTGTACGACCAATTGTTGGAAGGCTATTAATTGCATTTGTACCGAATGAAGTAGAAGCTCCAGTTCTGCTTGAACTAAAAGCATCACTTTTACTTGTTTTTACTACAACTTCTTGTAGTTGGCTACCTTCTTCTAACATTTTAAAGCTTACGTTAGTCGCAGCTCCTAAAGTAGTAGCAATGTTTTCTTGTGTTTGAGTTTTAAAACCAACGAATGACGCTGTAATTTTATAAGGTCCTCCAACACGAACACTGTTAAATGTATAACGACCAGATACGTTAGTTAAAGCACCATAGCGAGTTCCAGAAGGAACGTGAATTACAATCACCGTGGCACCTGGAAGGCTTTCGCCTTTTTGGTCAATAACACTTCCGACAATTGAGGCAGAAGTAACCTGAGCAAATACTTGCACACTCGAAAGTGCTGAGAAAAGAACAAAAAGTGCTCCTAAAACAACCTTAGTGGTAAAGATTTTTTTCATGATTGAAAATTTGGAATTTAGTTAGAAATTGAATGGGTGAATTTGAGTACAAAATAACAACAAAATTTTAGCAAGAACAACAGTCGTTTATTAAGAAAATGTAAAAATCTAAGAGTCAATTAGTTGATTTATAGGATTTGTTAAAGAAAAACTCCGAAAAAGTCTATTTTATTTTTAGTGTTTTTTTTTTCTAAGCCTAATCTAATTGTAACATTTTGCAAGTCTATCAGTTTAGTATTTTTTTAAGAATATACCCATTAACTTTGTGGGTAATTATAAGTCTTATTGCGTATAATAACAAGATGCGATAAGTACCATCCCTAAAACATAATTTCAAACAATTAGTTTATTTTATCCTTAAAATTTGATGAAACTTTTTTATAGACAAGTAGGTAAAAATGGTACTCCAATCATTATTCTTCACGGCATTTTTGGGTCTTCCGACAATTGGTTGACGATTGGAAAAGTATTGGGTGAAACCAATCAAGTATATATGCTCGACCAACGTAATCATGGACAATCTCCCCGAAGCGATGTTTTTGATTATGATGCTATGGCGGCTGATTTGAAGGAATTTATAGATGACCATCAACTCGAAAGCCCCATATTAATTGGTCATTCAATGGGAGGAAAGACCGTTATGCAGTTTGCAATGAATTATCCCAATAGTTTTTCGAAAATGATTGTGGTGGATATTGCCCCGAAATACTATCCAGTTCATCATTCGATGATTCTTCAGGGTTTGGCTTCAATTAATTTAAAAACGCTAAAAAGTCGTACCGAAGCGAATGAGCAATTAATGCGTTTTGAAGAAAAAGAAGGAGTTCGTCAATTTCTTTTAAAAAATCTCTGGCGAAATCCTGAAAAAAATAATGAATTTGATTGGCGAATCAATGTTCCCATCATCACTAAAAATATTGATGTGGTCGGACATGAATTATCGAATGAAAAAGCAGTAAATAAACCTACTTTATTTATCCGTGGTTCAGAATCTCATTATATTCAACCCGAAGATGAGCGAAAAATTTGGGAATTATTCCCCAATTACGAAATCGTAACCATTGAAGGTGCTGGACATTGGGTACAAGCTGATAAACCCCAAGAATTCATAAAAATTGTAATTCAGTTCACCAAAATCGAAAAATTGTAACCATGCTATATTTAATTCCAACGGTACTCGCTCCCGAAACAGCAGAAACAGTGCTTAGTCCTCAAATTAAAGAAGTTATCCAAAATACTGATTACTATTTTGTGGAGAATGTTCGTACAGCTCGCCGATTTATCAGCGAATTGAAGTTAGGAAAAGTCATTAATGAACTTCATTTTTTTGAAGTAGATAAGGATACTACTATCGAACAAGTACGTAAATATTTCAAACAAATCCCTCCAAAACAACCCATTGGCGTAATCTCCGAAGCGGGTTGCCCAGGTGTAGCCGACCCAGGTGCGGTGGCCGTAAAAGTGGCTCATCAATTAGGGATGAAAGTTATACCTTTGGTTGGGCCATCTTCTATTTTATTGGCATTAATGGCTTCTGGTTTTTCTGGACAATCTTTTGTATTTCATGGGTATTTACCGATTGATAAAATCGAACGTGCCAAGAAAATTAAAGCCTTGGAGAATGAAGCTAAAAAGCAACAGACGCAAATTTTCATGGAAACGCCTTTTCGAAATGACAGCTTTTTAGAAGATTTATTAAATAGTTGTCAACCCGATACTTTGCTTTGTATTGCCTGTAATATAACTGCTCCCGACGAGGTGATTCAGACCAAAACGGTTAATCAGTGGAAATCTCAGAAACCAAGTTTACATAAAAAACCAACCATATTTTTGATTGGTTAGAAAACCATCGAATTTGATTCAGATTTCAATAAATGTGGTTTATTTGTATATTTGTATTCTTTTCAACTCAACGCTTAAAGCTCAAAGCTCATAGCCTTTTATGATACAAATTCAGACCTTTACCTTCAATCCATTCAGCGAAAACACTTACGTTTTGTACGATGAAACCAAACAGTGTGTCATCATTGACCCTGGTTGTCATAATTACGAAGAACGGAAAGAATTAAAAAACTTCATTGATAATGCACGACTCAAAGTCGTTCATTTGCTTAATACGCACGCTCATATTGACCATGTGTTGGGTAATGAATACGTAAAGAGAACTTTTGGCGTAAAATTACATCTTCACCGAAAAGACCTTCCCGTACTGCAAAATGCGGCTTCGAGGGCTGAGTATTACGGTTTCCCGAATTATGAAGGTTCGGAAGTTGATGTTTTCATTGAAGAAGGCGATATTATTAAATTTGGTAATACGGAATTAGAAATCCTTTTTGTACCTGGACACGCTCCTGGACACGTAGCTTTCATTAATCGGGCGGAAAATATTTGTATTAGTGGCGATGTCCTTTTCAGAGGTAGTGTTGGTAGAACTGATTTTCCTTTGTGTAGTTTTCCCGATTTAGAAAAGAGTATCCGAACCAAACTTTATACTTTAGAGGATGGAATGGTAGTTTTCCCCGGTCACGGTGGTATCACAACGATTGCTTACGAAAAGAAAAACAATCCGTTTGTCAAGGCTTAAATAACATTTTAAAAATATTTTCGGAGTTCATATTTATCAAATGGCATTTTCTACGATACTTGTGTTCTCTACGTGTT
The DNA here is from genome assembly GCA_040387735.1 of Bacteroidota bacterium. Lineage (GTDB taxonomy): Bacteria > Bacteroidota > Bacteroidia > Cytophagales > Spirosomataceae > Arcicella. The sequence goes on along the minus strand of JAZKDE010000089.1, from coordinate 16,205 downwards.
TACATGAACGAAATTAAAAAACATATACCCAACGCCCTGACTTGCGGTAATTTAATCTGTGGAATTTTTGGAATTCTGTATGTCTTTAAGGGCGATTTAATAACCTCTTCGGCCTTGATTGGGATTGCCTTGGTTTTTGACTGGCTCGACGGTTTCATTGCTCGTCTTCTCCACGTTACATCTCCCATCGGAAAAGAATTAGATTCATTAGCAGATATGGTCACATTTGGTGTTTTGCCCGCTTTTATGATGTTAAATTTAATTGAAGGAAGTTGCACATCGGGGACTTGTACCACTGGATTATTAGGCTTTCATAAGCCCTATATAGCCTTTTCATTGGCAGTTTTTTCGGCTTTACGTTTGGCTAAATTCAACATTGATACCCGTCAAAGTCACTCATTTATCGGTGTTCCAACACCTGCCAATGCGATGGTCGTAGCCTCCCTCCCATTGATAATGATTTATAATCCAGAATTGAGTTCGCTTATCATTAACTATAATGTTTTGGTAATTTATTGCATAGTAATGTCATATTTATTGGTGGCAGAACTTCCACTTTTCGCCTTGAAATTCAAGAATTTTTCTTGGGCCGAAAATCAAATCAAATATATTTTTCTGTTTCTTTCGGTAATACTGTTGATTTTGCTGAAATTTGTAGCCGTTCCCGCCATTATAATTATATATATTCTAATCTCAATGGCTCAAAATTCTTTTCAGCGAAAATAGTTAATCCGTTTTCTCTGAAAGTTTGCCATTAGATTAAAAAAATATTCGCTAATTTGATGATAGAAGAATCCTTTTCATACTCAAATAAGCCTAAAACAATCGGTAAAATTTGTTTATCAATGACTTACCAATCTTTTAACCAATAAACACCCAATTACAGGGTACTTTACATTATGAAGTTTTTTATTGACACGGCCAATTTGGCAGAAATTCAAGAGGCTCAAGATTTTGGCGTTTTAGATGGCGTAACTACCAACCCATCATTAATGGCAAAAGAAGGAATTAGTGGAAAAAATAACGTTTTGAAACACTACAAAGCAATTTGTGATATTGTTGATGGTGACGTTTCTGCGGAAGTAATTGCCACTGATTTTGAAGGAATGATTCGTGAAGGCGAAGAATTGGCAGATTTAGACGATAAAATCGTAGTAAAAATCCCAATGATTAAAGACGGTATCAAGGCTTTGAAATATTTCTCTGAGAAAGGCATCAAAACAAACTGTACATTAGTTTTCTCAGCGGGTCAAGCATTATTGGCGGCTAAAGCTGGTGCAAGTTACGTATCGCCTTTTATCGGTCGTTTGGATGATACAGGATACGATGGAATTGATTTGATTGAACAAATTCGTACTATTTATGACAACTATGGTTTTGATACCGAAATCTTAGCGGCATCTATCCGTAATCCTATTCACATCATTAAATGTGCTGAAATCGGAGCTGATGTGATGACTGGACCACTTTCAGCAATTATGTCATTGTTAAAGCACCCATTGACTGAAAACGGTTTAAAGCAATTCTTGGCTGACCACGCAAAAGCAAATGCAAATGCGTAATAGCTAATAAATTACAAAAGAATCCCAAACGCCACGTAATGAGAATTTATGTGGCGTTTTTGTATTTTAAATATTTTAACATTTCGTTAATAATTGACTCGCTTAATTACCTAATTTTTAAATTAGCACACTCCCAAATTTTCAAATTAGCAATATATACTTATCTTTGAATTACATTATATAATCCCAAATTTATCAATATGTTTACCTCCGAACCAGTCGTTTCGATTCAAAATGCTTTTATCTACCAAAAAGAGCGTATCGTTTTACACGATGTCAATTTTTCTATCAATAGAGGCGAATTTGTTTTTTTGATTGGACGCACAGGAAGTGGTAAAAGTTCTTTGTTAAAAACACTTTATGCCGACCTTTGGCTCCAACAAGGTAAAGCAAAAGTAGTTGGCTATGAAATTGAAAAACTTCAACCTTCAGACAGACCGTTTCTTAGACGAAAAATTGGGGTTGTTTTCCAAGATTTTCAGCTATTCATGGATAGAAATGTTTACGAAAATCTACTTTGGGTTTTAGAAGCAACAGGTTGGACGGACCGAGCAAAAATAAAATCACGCATTGCGGAAGTTCTTATGCAAGTCGGTATGGCAACTTCACGTGATAAAATGCCACATCAGCTTTCGGGTGGAGAACAACAACGAATTGTGATTGCGAGAGCTTTATTGAATGAACCTCAAATTCTTTTTGCCGATGAACCGACCGGGAATCTTGACCCTGAAGTATCGGGACAAATCATCAAACTTTTTCACGAAATTAACAAAGCGGGAACGGCTATTTTAATGGCAACCCATGATTTTGATATGATTAGAAAATTCCCCGCTCGAATTATGAAATGTGAAAATGGAGTGGTGTCAGAGGAAAATTCATAGGTTGATATTGGATTAAGATTATTTCCAAACCTTCAATTTAAAGTATTTAAATATCTATGAGACAAGGAATTACCTTGTCTCTACTTGTATATAAACAACACTCCTAAAATCATGAAAATAATTCAGACTTTCCTGTTACTACTTTTTATCAGCACGATAACCAAAGCCCAAAATTTAACACAAAAAATTTTTGACGGAAATATTAACGGTAAAATTCCCATTACACTAACCTTAACATTTGATGGTGGAACAGTTTTTGGGAACGTTATTTATAAGAAAAAAGGAATTCCTATTTCGATTATTGGTTATCAATCAAAAAACACCATTTTCATGCACGAACTAATGCCCGACGGTCAGACAACGGGAATTTATTCGGCAGAATTAAATGGTGATAAGATTACAGGAAACTGGAATGCTATTAAGATTAATGCAAAAGATTTGCCTTTATCACTGACAAAAACGAAGGAGCAAAGCATTCCTCGTAAAGTATTAAAAAGTGTTACGGGAACGTATAAATACTCTTTTGGCGAAGAAGGAGGTGCTGGAGAAATGTTGGTTCAACAAATCGGGAATAATAAAATTGCCATTAGTTTTAATAATGTAACTTCCGCCCCAGCCTATAACATGGCAGTAGTGGGAAAAACCATTTTGAAATACGCTAATAACCAAGTCATTTACAGCAACCAAGAATTCGGAAAATGTAAGTTCAAAATCACCTTTTTAGAAAACGGTGCAAGAGTAGATTTTATAGAGGATTCTTATGACTGCGGTTTTGGACATAATGCTTCAACCGAAGGAAATTACATTCGAGTAAATAGTAGTATACCGAAGTTCGAAGAATAAATAGTTGTTGTACCTTTTAACATTAATTAACGAAAATTAGACAATAAAAAACTGACCTTTACATTTTAATTGTACGTTTTAAAGAAATTTCCAAAATAAAAATATATGCAATACTCAATACTATGGGCAGATGATGAAATAGATTTGCTCAAACCTTACATCATGTTTTTGACCCAAAAGGGCTACGATGTTACGCCCGTAAATTCAGGAACGGATGCTTTGGAAGAAGTCGAAAAAAAGAAATTTGATGTTGTCTTTTTGGATGAAAATATGCCAGGAATGACAGGTTTGGAAGTTCTCCCGAAGATAAAACAATTGAAACCGAACTTGCCCGTAATTATGATTACGAAGTCGGAAGAAGAATATATTATGGAGGAAGCTATCGGTTCTAAAATTGCCGATTACCTCATTAAACCGCTGAATCCCAATCAAATTCTGCTTTCGGTAAAGAAGATTTTGGACAAAAAACGATTGGAAGAAGAGAAAACAAATCTTTCGTATCAACAGGAGTTTCGTCAAATTGCTGCTCAATATCAAGACCGTATTGACCACACAGAATGGGCCGAAATCTATAAGAAATTACTTTTCTGGGAATTAGAAATTGACCGTACCGAAAATAAATCAATGGCGGAAGTCATGAATATGCAAAAGTCGGAAGCCAACGCAAATTTCTCACGATTTATCACTGAAAATTACGAAGAATGGCTCAATGAACCCAAAGCGAATAAGCCCGTTTTATCTCATCAATTGATGCGAAAAAAGGTGTTTCCTTTGTTAAAAGAAGACTCACCTTTGTACTTTGTTTTGATTGATAATCTTCGTTTTGACCAATGGAAAATTTTGGAAGGACTCATTCAGGATTATTTCTCGGTTGAAGAAGAATCGGTTTATTATTCTATTTTACCAACCACTACGGCTTACGCCCGTAATGCCATTTTCTCGGGCTTGATGCCTTCCGAAATTGAAAAACAATATCCTAAACATTGGGTACAAGATATTGGCGATAGCGAAGATGAAGAAGGATTTAACCAACACGAAGAATTTTTCTTCCAAGAACAAATTCGTAAAAGTCGTTTGCCCTTTGCCGTAAAATCGTCGTATCACAAGATTATTCACAATAATCAAGGTAAAAATTTGGTCGATAATTTTTCAAAATTATCCCAAAACCACTTGAACGTAATTGTCTATAATTTCGTGGATATGCTTTCGCACGCTCGTACAGATATGGCAATGATTAAGGAATTAGCTCCTGACGAATCGGGTTATCGTAGCTTGACAGCGAGTTGGTTTAATCACTCACCTTTGTTTGATTTATTGAAGAAAATATCGGACAAAAAAGGGCGATTAATTATCACAACCGACCACGGAATGATTCGGGTACAAAACCCCGTAAAAATTGTTGGTGACCGTTCAGTAAATACAAATTTGCGTTATAAACAAGGAAGAAATCTTAATTGGGACGATGATAGTCACCTTTTAGTTTGCCGTAAACCTGAGCGTTTCTTTTTGCCAAAAGTAAACGTTTCAACGACTTACGTATTTACGATGGAAGATTATTTCTTTGCGTATCCAAATAATTACAATCATTACGTAAGTCACTATCGGAATACTTTTCAACACGGCGGCGTATCCTTGGAAGAGTGTATTATTCCGTTCGTTTATTTGACGGCGAAGTAAGTAATAGGGTTTGGATAAATGTCAATACTATCCAATCCCTACTTTTAGAGTATCTACAAAAATTAAATAATAAAAACTCTATGCAAAAAATTATCTTTATTTTATGTTCTATATGTTTAGCAACATTCGGCTCAAAGGCTCAAAATACAATCAATAAAATAGAAGTCGTTGGGGAAGCTGAAATAGAAGTTGTACCAGATTATTTTGAATACAGTGTTAATTTACAGGAATATATTAAACCTGATAATGAGAAAGTTAGCATTGAAATTTTAGAGAAATCACTTATTGCAGCAGTCGAAGAAATTGGTCTTAAAAAAGACAAATTAACGATTAACGCTGTAAATGGAAATAGCCGTTATTCATCTGATAATAAGCCAAATAGTTTTTTGGAGAGCAGAAGTTACGTGTTAAAAATCAAATCAATTAATGACATCAATAACCTACTCCCCAAATTAGATAAATTAGGATTAGCAGGAACATCGATGACTAAAATGACGAGCAAAAAAAAGTCAGAAATTGAAAAAGAATTGAGGATAAAAGCAATGAAAGATGCAAAAGAAAAAGCAACTTCCATTGCCGAAAGTATCGGAAAAAAGATTGGTGATATTATCATAATCAGTGATAGTGATTATGTATTTGATGGATTGAGGAAAGGCTGGAAATCACATGATGACATAATCATAGAAACAGCAGCTTACTACGGAAATTTCAAAACAGATATAGCGGTAGAAAAAATAAAACTATCTTATAAAGTTAGCGTTACATTTCAAATGAAGTGAGCCTTTTCAAAGCCTCCTCCAAATCAGCAGGAACATCAATGCCGAAACTATCGAAAGGAGTTTCGGCAATTTTTATTTTAAAGCCATTCGCTAACCAACGCAGTTGTTCTAACGACTCTACTCGCTCTAAAAGTGCCATGGGAAGTTTAGTAATTTTCTTCAAAACATCCACTCGATAAGCATAAATTCCGATGTGTTTGTAATAATCATGGGCATCAAGCCACTTCTCTTTTTCAATGCCCCGCAAGTACGGAACAGTTTGACGAGTAAAATAAATGGCTTCGTTATTATGGTCAAAAATTACTTTGGGTGTATTCGGGTTAAATAACGTTATTTCGTCTTCAATTTGTTTTACGAGAGTTGCCAACTCTGTTTTTTCAGTCAAACAACTCGCTAAAATATCAATTTGTTCGGGTTGAATAAATGGCTCATCTCCTTGAATATTAATCACATAGTCGTATTTACGATACAATTTCCCTTGCTTTTTCCGTTCATTTCTCGATACAATTTGAAATGCCTCAAAACAACGGTCTGTACCACTCGGGTGCTTCATTGAAGTCATTACAACCTCGCCGCCAAATGACAAAACATGGTTAAAAATCCTATCATCATCAGTCGCTACTACTACCTTCGACAGTGATGTAGCCTTTAATGCTTGTTCATAAACTCGTTGAATCATAGATTTTCCTCCAATATCCACGAGAGGTTTGGCAGGAAAACGAGTGGAAGCATAGCGGGCGGGGATAACTCCTAAGATTTTGTTCACGTAGTATTTTTGTTTTAGCAAGTAGCAGAAATCTGCATTTTAATTAATATAAATTTTGGGTTTATTTAATTGCCTTTTCTTAAGACAAATTTAATCTATACTCCATTATGACAGACCAAATTTTGTTTTAATAAAAGGCAAAAATCAAACCATTTTCAAAATAGAGTCCTTATATTTCTGTACTCCAAGCTTCCAAATAGCTAATTAATTCGCTTGTCTCGGGACTAACACCGTTGGTGATATACGAACCCACATTTGCCATACCCAAAAGCATGGTTTGTTCAACTGAAAGGTCTAAAACTAAGCCCAAACAAAATCCGGCATTCAGGTTATCACTTGCCCCTGAAAAAGCTCTTTGTTCGGAAATCATTCTACCTGTTACTTCAAAAATTTGCTTTTGTGTAGCTACAACCGCACGTTCATCGGCATAAATCAAGACCTGGTGAACGGTCATTTTATCAAAAATAAATCTACCAATAGCCTGTAAATCAACTGTTTCTTGTTCTACTCCATCAAATAGCTGATAAATAATACGAGCAACTTTTTCATTGATTCCCAAAGTAGTTTTTCCGTAAGGTCGGTAACGACTAATCACTGAAAAAGCTGTTATAAATTCTTCTTTTGAACGTTCTGAAGCATTACCAAGGTCAAAAAAGAAATTTTTATGCCTCATTCCATTGCCTCCATCTTCAGGGTTATGTTTAGTAGAACGGAAAAATATACTCATTTCTTTTTCCGAGATAGTTGGACTCAATTTGATAATAATATCTTCCAAAACTCCCTGCCAAATATCGGTACTATAATTAATATTTGCCCAATTTACGAAAGAAACTAATTGACTTTCATAGATACATCTCGTAAGGTTTTCCATACCTGCTATCGCCGAAACATACGTCCATGAGAGTTGTTCAAAGGTACTTACTTCCGAAAAAATTAGTTTCCCATCCCCAAACTGCATCACATTTGTTTGGGCGGGTTCAGCAATTGAAATTACGTCACAATTAGCGTGCATTTCCTCAAAAACATTGTGTAAATCTGGATACCCCATTGTACCAATACACGTATTTTTGATGCCTAAAGCACCCAAAGCATTAGCCATTATCGGGGCATTTCCAGCTAATTTATATTCTAAATTACGGATTTCAATTTGTCCATTTGTACCCGACAAGGTGGTTAAATAATTTCCAATTTCAGTGATTGAATCGTAATAAACCGATTGTTTTTCAGTTTTACTTTTTAGTACTTTTTGAATTTTATCAACGTAGCCATCAAAACCAACGATAGCTTTCAATTCTCGCCCTGAACTTGCATAATTTTTCAGTGCCTTTAATAGTGGAGGAAATAATGTTTTCAATTGCTTGTGTTCTGACGTTTTATAAGGTTATTGATTATGTGGTATAATTACATACTTCGATAATATGCTAAAAATCTATCTGGACGCTTAAATAATATTCAACGCATAACTTAGTTAAGTCCCATTTTTTCTTTTTTAACCTACAAATTAACAATATTTATTCTATATTTATTGAACAACTTGTTTAAACTTAATAGTTTTATACATTAAAGGCCAAACTGTACGTATTTTAGTCTTTTTTTCACACTAATTTAGTTTCCCTCAATAAAATTAACCCTCGTTTATCCAAAACATACCAAAGTCGGATACCACCCGACCATTATTACTACTATGAAATCACCAAAATCACCCATTTTAAGGCTTTTGAGAAAAGCTTTTTTTCAAGCCCAAAATGAAGAATCCATATTCACAGATTCACGAAGAACATTTCTAAAAAATGCTTCCATTGCTACAGTTGGTACTTTTATAACCGCTGATTTATTGAGTTGCGTAACTTTAAAAGATATAAATATTGCCATTATTGGTGGTGGAATTGCTGGACTAACGGCGGCACATTTTCTCAAAAAAGCTGGTTTTCAACCCACTATTTATGAGGCTACTAAACGCACAGGCGGACGAGTGATGAGTGCAACTGGTTTATTAGCGGAAGGAATTACGACTGAATTGGGGGGAGAATTCATTGATTCTTCGCATACGGATATGTTGAATCTTTGCAAAGAATTTAAACTTGGATTATTGGATATGCACACGCCCGAAGAAATGAAATTGGGACTGGTTCAGCATGATTACTATTTTGATAAGCATCGAATTACGGAAAAGACGCTCATCGAGGCAATCAAACCCTTTTTGGCAACAATCAAAAAAGATGCGGCTTTGGTAAATACGGGCAATGTGAAAAATCCTGCTTTGATTGCTTTGGACAAATTATCATTGGACGAATATTTACAAAAAATAGGCATTACAGGCTGGTTGTACGAATTAATCAGAATTTCATACACTGCCGAAATGGGTTTGGAATCCGATATTCAGTCTTGTTTTGCTTTTTTAACGCTATTAGATAGCAACTCAGCCAATAATTTTGACATCTACGGGGAAAGTGACGAAAGATTTAAGGTTATCGGTGGAAATCAGAAGGTTGTTGATGCTTTGGCGAAGACTTTAGAAGCAAATATTGAAACATCGAGCCAATTGGAAGTCCTCACTGAAAAAGGAATGCAATATCGACTAAAGTTTGAGAACGGAAAGCAAGTTTTGGCAGATTTTGTCATTATTACCGTACCGTTTTCTGTATTGCGAGAAGTGAAATTGGAGGTCGATATGTCACCCAAAAAAGAGAAATGTATCAAACAATTATCCTACGGAACTAACGCTAAATTGTTCTTGGGAATGAATAATAGAATTTGGCGAACCCAAGGTTATTCGGGTTATGTTTTGAACGATTTAGTGCATAACGGTTGGGATAGTTCGCAAATGCAAAATGACAACAAAGGTGCGGGTGGATATTCAGTTTTTTTGGGTGGGAAAAAAGGAAAAGAACTCAATAATAGCCAAATAGACCGTTATTTAAACAATTTGAATGTCATTTATCCAACGCTAAAAGAACAATATAATGGCAAAAATGGTATTTTTAATTGGGGTAATTCTCCATTTGCCAAAGGTAGTTATGCTTGCATGACCGTCGGACAACAAACTGCCTTTGGTGGTGTTGAAGGTGAACCAGTCAATAACATTCTCTTTGCGGGCGAACATTGCAGCAAAACCTCACAAGGATATATGAATGGCGGAGCTGAAACGGGCAGAATGGCGGCAGAAGAATTGATTAAGCGAATGGGACGGTAACTATTAAAATGACGAATAAAAAATGCTCTAAAGAATAAGTATTATTTATCTTTTAGAGCATTTTTTATTTGAATTAGATATTCCACCAATAATTCCATTTCACCACAATTGAGCGGTTTTTAATCCCCAGATTTTCGGGCAAATAATTGTCAGAATAAACCAAAAAAATGTCCGAAGCAGGTTTGTATCGCCACTGAATACGGCTGTTTAGGTTGACATTTGTGATTTGTTCATTGTACTGAAAATACGTTGTCCAGTATAATTTATTGGTAAAAGTAATGTCAAATTTTGACTGAACTAACCAAAATTTCCCGCCAGTCATTACTGGTTTATCGTCTTTACTACTCAACAAATTCACTCCTTTAATGTCGTTATATTCTCCTGATAATGAAACACTTACAAATGGCTGAAAGCGATAACCTATTTGTGCATTGAGACGTAAACGAGTCCCGTCGCCAAAATATCCCCCGTAACGTGAGCTTAAGGCGTAAGTAAATAATTTACGGGGAGTGGACACAAAACTTGTACTCCAAGAAGTCCACGAATGTTCACTTCTATTTTTGACATAATAATCTTTTAAATATGGATTAATTGGGTTAAAAGAAGAGAATAATAACGTATTATCATAAGCCGCAAAAATATCAAAAGTCGCACGGTTTCGGAAAGTAAGATTATACGTAAAAACGTGGGTAGTAGCATTATCTGACGATAAGGAAACATTCAACGGAACGTTCTGTTGATTGTTGATATACATAAAACTAAGAAGTTTCGGTTCGTGCGAAACTATCCGACTATCCGATTTTTTAGGATAAAAAACGTAACCAGCCGAGGGACTAAAATAATGGTATCCTCGACGTGGCACAAAACCAACTTCCGAACGATAATTTTCACCGACCCGAGTGTAAGTCAAATTCAAATCCCAAATTTTTGTTGTAAAGGCAAGGTCCAGTAATTGCGTATAATCATCAGTAGTTTGGTCGGGAGAAAAAGATTTCATCAAAGCGATTTTACCCACCCAAACGTTATTTTTTGAGGCTAAATTATACTGTACAATAGCATTTCGATTAAACTGGTTAAAACCTTTTTTGGCATTCTCTTGTAAAAACCCAACACCTTCTTTATTGACAACCATCATGCTAATATTGGAACGAGAAAAGATCTTTCTTTGTAGCGCAAAAACCGAATAATTGTACGTCGGAAGTGCTACAGACGTATCTTTTATGGCACTTGTTTGGATATTCAATACCCCAATTCTCCAGTTATTATCCAACTTACCACTCAATCTTGCTCCGTACTGAATGGGCGTTCCCAGACCAATTCTTCGTGAGAAAAAAGGTTGGGTTTCTGCCCCACCAAAACTATTAAAAATGTCCGAGTTTTCGAGAAAAAACTGACGACGTTCTGGAAAAAACAATTCAAAGCGATTGAGATTGGTTACCTGTTGGTCAACATCCACTTGCGAGAAATCGGGATTAACCGTTAAGTCAAGATTTAACGAAGGTGTTATGGCAATTTTGGCATCTCCACCAATATCCTTTCGGAAAGAAACATCTTCATTTTTTTCAAAGTTTTTGCTAATTCCTGTCAAAGCATAAGGAATAATTGAGATGTTTGTTTTGGGTGATGGCGGTGGCGTATCCCAAACCAATGAACCCGTATAAGCAAGCGTAATAGAAAAGAATTGACGGGGAATTGGAGCCCAGGTTGATTTTTCGTTTGAACCTAAATCCAACCGACTCAAATTCATTCCCCAAGTAGTTTCACCAGCTTTGTAACGGAGTGAACTAAACGGAATGGCCATTTCCAGAATCCATTTTTTCCCATCAAAAGAAGTTTCAGAAGTCCAACGATTATCCCAGTTGGCGTTCAAATTCGTTCCGTCACCAATTTGTCCATCAAATTGAGCTCCAGCGGCATTTGTACCAAAAACCCAACCATTGGTAAGGTCATTAAATGGTTCAAGAATTAGCCAAAGGTTATCATTTCGCCCAAAGTTGAAATCTCTTTTCAACGATTCGACGATGTACGGAGCTTCCTTTGCTTGATAATTGATGGCAGAAAAATATAAGAAATTATCATCGTAAGTGAATTTTGCCTCAGTTCTACATTTTGCAACCGATGTATCAGCGGGAGTCATCATCCAGAAATCCTGAGTTGTTTCACAGCGTTGCCATTCAGCATCGTCCAATTTACCATCAATTCTAATAGCTCCCGTAGCTCGTTTGATGTGATACTGATATTTTTCGTTGATTTTTTGGGCCGGCAAATTTAATGTTGCCAAACAAATAACCAATAGCGGTAATATTTTTTTCACTGATTAATATTGTTTTTGTTGATAAATACTATTATTCTTTTGACAGAATACTTCCTTGAATCTATACCCAATTGATATTTGAGCGAGTTAAAATAATGAAGCTTTTTTATAAATAAATTATACACAGCAACCTTTATTCACTTTGTCACGTATAGAGGGTAATTTATAATTCTTTAAAAATGCTAAAATGAAAAGATTACTTTTAGTGGTGGTATTTGCAAGTTTATTGGGGGCTTGCAAACAGGATAACATTCAGCCAAGCAGTACTCCTACCGTGGAAGATTTTTCAAAGATAATTACTTCAGGCTCGTGGTCTGTAAGTTCTTATACCGAACTGACGGAAGATAAATCTAAGATGTTTTCAAAAATTACCTTTACGTTTACGAGTGATGGCAAACTTTTGGCAAGTGATGGCAAAAATACGGTTAGCGGAACGTGGTCGAAAGCAGGGTCTGTGTATTATGGACAACCAACGGGGAATTCCGCCAAAGAAGTAAGCATTAGTTTGGGAGGAAATAGTCCTTATGACCGATTGAGTAAATCTTGGTTAATTTCTGAAATAAGCAATACCAATATTAAATTTGAAAGTAGTAATCCTGCTGAAAATAAGTTTTTTGTCTTCAGTAAATAAGTATCATCGTAATAAAACTAACTTAATTGAACGAATGTCTAAATTCAAGCGGTGATAAATCGGTTTTATTCTTGAATAATTTGCTAAAAGATTGCGGATATTCAAACCCTAATTGATATGCTATTTCGCTGACGGATAAAGATGTTGTAGTTAGTGTTTCTTTGGCTTTTTCAATCAATTTATTGTGAATGTGCTGTTGCGTGCTTTCTCCCGTCAGGTTTCGCAACATATCGCTCAAATAGTTGGGAGATATATTCAGTTGTTCCGAAATATATTGAACCGTTGGTAGTCCCAATTTTTGAACTTTTTCACTATTAAAATAATCCGAAAGTAACCTTTCTAACTTTACCAATAAATCATTATTGGCATTTTTACGGGTTATAAATTGTCGGTTATAAAACCTATTAGCATAATTCAAAAGCAGTTCTATCTGAGAAATCATTACATCTTGACTGTACGAATCAATGACAGAACGATATTCTTGCTCAATATTCTGGAAAATATCAGTTACCGATTTTTCTTCTTTTTCGGAAAGGTGCAAAGCTTCATTGACCGCATAAGAGAAAAAACCGTAGTCCTTTATATTTTTGGATAATGAATAATTTCGAATAAAATCAGGATGAATAACCAACCACCAACCCGAAATAGCCACATCATCACTCACAACGTTGGAAATAACTTGCCCAGGTGAAAAAAACGTCATCACACCTTCATCAAAATCATAATAATTTTGTCCATACTTAATTTTTCCTTTAAAGTCCTTTTTGGTACAAATTGAATAAAAATTATAGACGATACTTCTGATATTTTCGTCTAAGTGTATCTTTATTTGACTAAAGTCAATGACACTCACCAACGGGTGTGTTGGTTTGGGCAATGCCAATAAACGATGTAATTCAGAAATTGAATTGATAATATACGGTGAATTTGCTTCTTTTTTCATCTATTTTTAAGAATTGTGAGTTAGCGAATAGTGAATTCTCCAACTCACTCCTTCCTAAATTTTATTGGTCAATCATTCCCATACTACCAGCATCATATCGGTCGCCAGTTACAGTACCCAATGGCAGAATATTTTCTAATCTATTCATTTCCTCCGCACTCAAAATCATATTAGCGGCGGCAATATTTTGTTCCAAATACTTAACTCTTTTTGTCCCTGGAATTGGCAAAAAACCTTTTGAAATCACCCATGCTATTGCCAATTGGGAAGAAGTAATATCTTTTTCTATCGCCATTTTTTCAATTTCATTTAATAATTCAATATTCTTATAAAATTGTTCGCCTTGAAAACGGGGAATACTCCTTCTAAAATCATTTTCTGGAAAATCATCTGGATTTTTAATATCGCCGCTGATAAATCCTCTACCTAAAGGAGAATAAGCCACAAAACCAATTTCAAGTTCCTGTAAAGTTGCCAAAATGCCCAATTCTTCAACGGTTCTTTCAAACAACGAATATTCCGTTTGTACTGCAGTTAAAGGATGAATTTGATGAGCTTTTCGAATAGTTTCCGACGAAACTTCAGAAAGCCCGATGTAACCAATTTTTCCTTCTTTCACCAATTCAGCCATTGCTCCAACGGTTTCTTCAATTGGCGTATTCGGGTCTAATCTATGCAAATAATAAAGGTCAATATAATCAGTATCTAAATTTTTCAGTGAACGTTCAACAGCTTTGCGAACATAATTTTTTTGACCGTTAATTTGCCAAGTGAGTTGCTCATTATCGTCAATTTCATAACCGAATTTAGTAGAAATAATATACTTCCCTCGGTTTCCTTTAATGGCTTTTGCAATCAATCTTTCATTGGCTAACGGGCCGTATAAATCGGCGGTATCCAAGAAGTTGCCCCCCAATTCTAAAGAACGGTGAATGGTCGCAATTGATTCGGTTTCGTCTGCTTTTCCATAAATATCCATTCCCGCAATTTTGGTCATTCCCATACAACCCAGCCCAATATTGGGCAGGATAAGCCCTTGATTCCCTAATTTAATTTTCTGAATACTGTTCATTGTTTTTTTCTTTAATATGAATGTTGATTTAACAATGCAAATATCCCCAAGTTCACAAGAAGAAAAGTAATCAAATCTCTTATTGTTGTATCCAAAATAATAAAGTGAATTCATTCCCCTAAAATTCCTTTTTATTCTTTGATTTTCTCATTTAAAATAAATACCTCAAAATCGGTTAGAATTGAAAAAAAAAAGTCCTTTATTTGTTAAAACTTTTGTTGCAATTAGAATTTGCTCAGACCAAAAGTAATTACCACTATTTTAACGATGAGCAATCCTCCAATTTTATCAAATTTCACAATCTCTTTTTTTATTTAATCACTAACACCTCAAAAGGGTGTGTAACCATCAATTTACCATAATGAATTTAAAATTTGAAAAACAGGGCGGTAGCGACCGTGAGCTTAAAGGTTACGAATATATGTCTCCAAGTTCTGGTGCAGAGAAGTACAAAGCATCATCGGAAATCAAAAGTGCTACGCTGCCTCCAAAGGTGGATTTGCGTCAATTCATGACTCAGGTTGAAGATCAACAACGCCTCAGTAGTTGTACGGCCAACGCAGTAGCGGGTGCCTATGAGTATTTAGTAAAAAAGTTTCTTAGTAAAAAAGCATTTGATGTAAGCCGACTTTTCATTTATTACAATGCTCGTTTAAGAGCAGGAAGTGAAATCAAAGATTCGGGCAGTCATATTCAATATGCCGTTGATAGTTTAATGAAAATTGGAGCTTGTAAGGAAGAAACTTGGCCTTACGATGCAAAAAAAGTAAATGAAAAACCCGCTGATAAATCTTATGAAGTAGCGGCTGATTTTAAAATTGAGACGAAAAAATTTGTTCCTGTAAAACTTGATGACTGGAAGAATGCTTTAGCAGAAGGCTACCCAATTGTTTTTGGAACGGCTTTATTTTCGTCTTTTGATACTTGCTCTAAAAACAAAGGAATTGTATCAATGCCATCTCCTGACGAAACCAGTCGTGCAGCTCACGGTTTGCACGCTATGCTTTGCGTAGGGTATTCAGATGTAGATAAGATGTTTATTGTCCGTAATTCTTGGGGTGATAAGTGGGGAGATGCAGGCTATTGCTATATGCCTTACGAATATTTAATGAGTACTAAATTCAACTTAGGTGATTGTTGGATATTTGGTCGTTCAACACCCATTCCTGATTCTGGAGATGCTTGGGTTGAAAACAAAAAATCGGTTATTGATAATGGCAGAGGCTACGACAGAAATGACTTTGTATTCTATAAAGATAGTGATTATTCTGATTTTGACATTTGGGATTTGATTGAAGTTTTCGAATACGATGAAGAAGTTCCTGAAGAATATGATGAATTAGAATATGAAGGAACGGGAGAATACGACGATATTTTAGGTGGATACGAAGAAGGCGACGAAGAAGAGGAAGAAGAAGGTGACGAAGAGGAGGAAGAAGAATACGAAGAAGAGGAAGAAGAAGGCGACGAAGAAGAGGAAGAAGAAGGCGACGAAGAGGAGGAAGAAGAATACGAAGAAGAGGAAGAAGAAGGCGACGAAGAAG
>JAZKDE010000088.1:0-3542 GCA_040387735.1 Bacteroidota bacterium | reverse complement strand
ATTTACGATAACGCCAATCAAAGCCAATGAAGGGCATTAACCATTGCATTTTACCAATGTATCGTCCAATGTGCGTTTCGGTTTCGTAACCGTGCATATCATGATAGCCTAAACGCCATTCCGTTCCGATGCTCCAACGGGTATTAGAAATCATTAATTCGCCATCGTTTCCATTTGTCTCCGTAGCATTTTCAGCCATGATATGAAATTCTCTATCATCGGAAAACAATTTGCGTTGTGCCAATTTAGGATTGGGTATTTCTGGATTTTTAGGAGAATTTTCGTAAGAAAAAACCCTTCCCATACCTGCCATCATGTGATAAAGGATATGACAATGAAAAAACCAATCTCCGCTTTCGGTAGCGGCAAACTCTAAGGTGTCAGTTTCCATCGGCATAATATCAATGATATTTTTCATCGGTGAATAATCACCCTGTCCGTTCAAAACCCTAAAATCGTGTCCGTGTAAGTGCATGGGATGCCGCATCATTGAGCCATTATGAATTATCATCCGCACATTCTCGCCTTTCTTTATCAGAATTTTATCACTTTCCGAAACTACTTTATTGTTGATACTCCACACGTAACGGTTCATGTTTCCACTCAATTCAAACTTTAATTCTTTGTAAGGTGCATTTGGTAGGGTTGTTTTTGAGGGAGCTTTCAAAAGGGAATAATTCAAAGTAACAATATCTGACATTTCATTACTGTTGTATTGAGATTCATCCATTTTCATATCCTTCATGTCGTGTCCCTTCATATCACCCATTTTCATATCCTTCATGTCGTGTCCCTTCATATCACCAATTTTCATATACTTTATGTCATCCATCTTCATATCTTTCATGGACACGGTATCTTTTTCAGCATTTGATTTCTCTGAAATCTCTCCCGTGATTTCTGGATACATGACGGTATTCATGTCCATTTGATTTAGGCTCATACTCATGCCCATATCGTCCAAATCTCCATTCATTTTCATCATGCCATTCATCATTTTCATTCCCTCAAAATATTTGAGCTTTGGCATCGGTTTGGCTTTCACTTTATCACCCGAACCCAAAAATATAGAAGCCGATTTGGTACGGTCTTCGGAGGTAACTGAAAATTCAAAAGCTTTTCTATCGGCTGGAATCGTGATAATTACATCGTATGTTTCTGATACCGCCACAATTAACCTATCCACTTCAACGGATTCAACATCGTTTCCATCATTTGCTACAACGGTAATTTTACCTCCCGCATAATTTAACCAAAAATAGGTTGATGCTCCACCGTTTGAAATCCTTAACCGAACTTTATCGCCTGCCTTGAATTGTGAAAATTGACTTTCATTTTTACCGTTAATGAGAAATTGATTATAATACACATCGCTCACATCCATTGCCGTCATTCGTTTCCACTCATTTTTGACTTTGGTTTTAAAATAACCTTGTTTAATGGCTTCGGAATAACTTTGGGTTGTTCCTTTTTGAATGGCAAACCAATCAGTAGCATTGTGCAACATTCGGTGGACATTCTTGGGGTTTAAATCAGTCCATTCACTCAAAATTAAAGGAATGGTCGGAATGGTTGGCTCGTCTTGTTTATTCAAAATCATGGAGCCATACATTCCAATTTGCTCCTGTAAACCTGTATGACTATGATACCAATGCGTTCCGTGCTGAATAATTTTAAAGCGATACAAATGGGTCGTATGCGGTTTAATGGGCATTTGGGTAAGATTTGGCACACCATCGTATTGATTAGGTAACATCAAACCGTGCCAATGCAAGGACGTTTCTTCATTCAGTTCATTATGCACATAAATTTCTGCTGTATCACCTTCCGTAAACGTAAGCGTTGGCATTGGGATTTGTCCATTTACGGCAATGGCTCGCTTGGCTTTTTTGCCGAAATTCACGGTGGTGTCTCTTACGTATAAATCGTATCGTACAACTTTGGGCGTGTATTTAATTGTCTTAACATCGGCATTATGAATACTTTTATCCATCTCTTTTACCGCTGGCATAGTCATTTGATGATGCTCGTGTTGGGCAAAAGTTTTACTGTTAATCAGTAAGAGATATAAACCTAAAAGGATGGTGTTTTTCATAATGTTTTAGTGTTAAACGCTTTTTTACGACTCACAAAGAATAAAATAAATCCAGAACTAATGGTAAATAATCCAAAGATTGAAAAGGCTCTCAATAACCAATTAGAAAGATTATCACGACCTTGATAATCCATCGTGTGCAGCATCCACAAAAAATCGAATATTCGCCATTTGTTATTTCTAAATTTTTGGACCGTTCCCAATTCAGAACTCACGTAAACCGTTGTATTTGAGGGATGTACAAATGTTACAGCATACGCTGGCAAAGGTTGTTCTCGATATTCATGGTGTCGGTTGGTAGTGGTCAGGTACTCAACTTGTTGAATTTTCGCATTATCCGAAAAGTTTTTTTGAGCAATTGCAACGGCTTCTTCCTTGGATAAATGAGGTCGAAGATTTCCCGTTTGAGCATCTGCTAATTGGATTTTCGTACCGTTATCGTGTTCTTTTGAGTAAATAATTTGGTAAACTGGTTTATCCAAAATTTGAATCAATTGCATTCCTAACACAAAATTAAGCGTATCTTTTTGTTTAATTTTCACAAGAATATCTTGCGGATTTATTAAGCTGATATTACCACTAAGTGGGTAAATATGAGCCTTTTGGTGGTCGCCATGCACTTCATCCATATTCGACCAACTGAAATAAAGCCCTCCAATCGTCCAAAATAGAAATTGAATACCTAAAATAAACCCTAACCAACGGTGAGTTTTTCTTATTTTTCGTTGAAATTCTCCTTTTTTCATCTTTATTTAAGTGGTCTTAGCAATCTTTTCCATAATCTGATGGTTCTCTCCAAACCGACAAAGAGCTTCGCAATGTTGGCGAAGTTCTGAGAATAAAATGTATTTAATGGGTGTTTTGATTTGTTTGATAGAAGGGCGTGAAAGTTGTGAAATCACGTCTTTTTCTCGGCTATTGGGTACGACTAAATAGAATATTTCATCCCCATCAGCAATAGAGTAGGAGAGGTCAGTTAATCGAAGAATACCCGAATAAATACTGGTACTTTTCTCTACTTCAAAAGCACAAATCACGTTGCTTGTTCCTTTCTCAAACCACAAAACATCAATCAATTTGATGGTATTGGCAGTTTCTTTATCGCAATTGATGGCTGGAAATTTATCAGGACTCATAAACGAAAAACTTTTTCCTTCATAAGACCTTGAACGGTCATTGGATGCCACAAAAGCATCATATCCCAAACTTTGTCCAATTTTCAAGAGGTGAAATTGCATTTCAGAATGTTGATTATCTTCTTGTTTTTCCTCTTGAATTTCCTTTTGACGTTTTTCGATACTTTTCTCTAACTTGTTTCTTTCTTCTTCGCTCAAATATTCGTCATTGCCAATCAACATTTTTTGCGTTCCAATCTCAAAACAAAGCCCTGCAATTGCCCCTAAATCGTTGGAAAGATGGGCTTTGTGTTTGTTATTGGTTTCCATTA
>JAZKDE010000087.1:20857-51675 GCA_040387735.1 Bacteroidota bacterium | reverse complement strand
TCTACGTAGGTTTTAACAATCGGTACATTTCTTACAGTATCAATTAGTCTGGATGCCAAAATATCCTGTGCTGATAATGACTCATGGCGAGCATCTAACCAATATTTAGGATCAGGTTCTTTGGAGTCTTCGGCTACTTCAATGGGCAAATCATAAAAACTCAACTCTTTGGGTTTATTGATGACAAAATTTCTGTTAGAAATGTACATTTTCAATAACATTCCCGCTGAGTTTTTAGAAATCTCCGCAATATCAATTAAAAAACGAGTTTTTGCAGGCAACCAAGCTCCTTCAGGTGTTTGTTCTAATTCCTGTGAAATTTTGATTTTATCGATAAAGTTAATGTTTGCTTGTTTACCTACTGTTGCATCAATTTGAACAAGGGCATACGATGTAGTATCAATGTAGGCTTTTCCAACAAAAACTAAATCCTTGTCATTTTTAGGGTCAAATTCCATTCCGTAGCAAATATGTCCATCCACATCTGTCGTATCCGACAAATACCATGTATAAGTTCCTTTCCAGTTATTGCCCACGGGTGAAATGATATCCTTACCAAGAAAAGGGACGTAATTATCGTAAAAGTTATAGTTTGCAAAAATATTTCCTCCCACTAATTGCGAAATAAAACTCCCTTCTTTTACACCAACTCCTTTGATATTGTTTTTCAATACCATTTCCTTTTTGCGTGAAGGAGTCTCTCGAAAGTAAAACTTTGAAATTGTTTCCGAAATAAACGTTGGGATTACCGCTTTTCCATCTTCTCCAGCAAGTTTCTCGAATTTTGCAATCGCTCCTTGAATTTGTTTCATGACCTTTCGCTCCTTGAGCTTTTCAGAGATATTATCCACGTCTAATTCCATCTTTGAATATGAATCATACTCAAAAGCTGATAAACGCTTGCGGTCATTCTTTTCCGCATTTTCACGAAGATTTCTTAGGATTTTAAAAGCAGGATTTTCTCCCGAATAAACCACTACTTCATCCAACGATTTAGCTTCGCCTTGCAACTGAAAATCAATAGTTTGAGTAGCCGCAGTTTTATCAAGAACCTTTATTTTTTTCTTGTAATTGACCGTACTTACATAAATTGAGTCAGACATAAATTTAGTTTTAATGGTGTAAACACCTTCAAAATTAGTCTGAGCCCCAATATTTACCCCTTTAAGACCAACTGAAGCAAAAGGAAGTGGATCTCCATTTTTAGCATCTGTGATTCTTCCTGTGATAACATATTGAGCAAAAGTACTTTGGTGTGCAATGACTACCACACAAAAAGTTAGTAGTTTGATGATTTTATGATTAATCATTATATTATTAAAGAGTTTTAAGCGATGTTGGTATTTATCAATCTAAATTACTCACTTTCGATAGACTTTCCAATTTGGTCGCAACATTCAGACAATTCATCTTCATTTTACCCCTACACAGGCAGATACAGAAAAATAAGATATTACGAATAATAATTACTCTTGAGAAGTTTTCAAAAATGCTACCAACTTTTGAAATGCTCTCGCTCGGTGCGAGATTTCCCCTTTTTCAGTTAAAGACATCTCGGCAAAAGTCCTATCAAAACCTTCTGGAACAAAGATAGGGTCATAGCCAAAACCTTCCGAACCTTTCAATTCTTGAATAATTTTTCCTTTGACGATTCCTTCAAATTGCAAGATTTCTCCATTTTGAATCAAAGTTATCACTGATTTAAACTGAGCAGAACGGTCAGTTTTATCCGATAGGTTCTTCAATAGCAAAGTCATGTTATCTGAATGACTTCTCTGTAAACCTGCATAACGTGCAGAATACACCCCTGGTTCACCTCCGAGGGCAGGAACTTCCAAACCTGTGTCATCCGCAAAACAGTTTACGTGATAATGGTCGTAAAGATATTGAGCTTTTTGCAGTGAATTGGCTTCAAGCGTATTCCCTGTTTCGGGTAATTCTTCTTCACAGCCGATGTCTTTTAGGCTTAATAGTTCAAAACTATCGCCTAAAATTGCTTGGATTTCCTCTAATTTATGAGCGTTATTAGTGGCAAAACAAAGAGAGATTTTCATGGTATTACAACTGAAAAAAGCCTCCTCAATAACGAGAAGGCTTAATTTATATATTCTGATACTTTTATTTTAGCTTATTCTATTTTACTGCGGTTACTTCTATTTCGAAAAGTAAAGGGGCATAAGGAGGAATATCATACAACTGGGTTGTATTATTAAACTTTCCATCTTTCCCGTAACCTAATGACGATGGAAAAATAAATGTTCCTTTATCTCCCACTTTCAATAATTTAGTAGCTTCTTCAAAACCCGGTACTACGGCATTTGCACCAACAAGGAATGTAAAACTTCCTTTGTCAAATTGTTCGGTATAAATGAAAAATCCGTTGGTATCTCTGGTTCTCGACTGAAACAATAATTTTCCAGTATAACTTACCGTCACATTTTTGTTAGTTTTGGCGGTATCTCCCGAAGCACTCGTTTTGGTAATAAAATACTGCAAACCTGATACCGTTTTAGTTGGTGTTTGTCCCGCAAATTTACTACTCACATATTCCGAAATTTGTTCAGTTTCATTACGAGTAGAAATCAAGGTTGCATTCAAAACAGTTGGTTCAGAAAATGTACTTGTTGATGGAAACACCACTGTACCACTTTCCCCTTCTTTCAAATACGCCACGGCATAATTCAGTAAAGTATTGTATGACAAATACGGATATGCCTGCGGGATTTTCTGGTTTGTACCTGTACTATCCAACATGGTACCATCCAACTTTGTATAAGTGTAATATAATTTTACAAACTCATTGGCCAATGGTGTTCTACCCGTTGGATTTTTAGTAGTTACTACATAAAAAAGGCTATTGGCATCTTTGGTAAAGGTTAATCCTTTAGCTGTACCGTAAGCTGTAATACTTGCCAAAGTTTCAGCCGAAACATCGGTACTTGGTGCAACATCTGTGGTAGTACAACCACTTATGAAACCGACTATACTTAATAACAATATATAAATAATATTTTTTTTCATGGTCACTTTGCGTTTATTTATCTTTCATGGCTACAATTTCAATGTCAAAAATCAGGATTGCTTCTCCTGGAATTTTGCCACCACTTCCAGTTCTTCCATAGCCTAAACCAGAAGGAAAAATTAAAGTTGCTTTTTCTCCCAATCTCATCTTGGCAACTCCTGCAGCAAAACCCTGTACAAGTGAATTTGTTCCTCCTACTGTATAATTCAACGAATCTGTTCTGCTAACATTGTTATCAAACACATAACCGTTCAAAAGTCTTCCTGTGTATTTAAGCTTAGCTACTTTTCCCGCAATTAAGTCGGCGGCTCCATCCTTGGTACGGATATAACGCACATAGTTTGTATATCCCGTTGAAGTACTGATTACTTCTACTTTTTCCGTTACTTTAATATTATTGGTAGCAACATAATGATCAATATCTTCTTCTTCACCATACATTTTCAAGAATGAAATATCGCAACGAACTGGCGAATTAGCGGGTAAGTTAGGGTACTCTTTGGTATCTCCTGCCAATTCAGACGGTAAAATAAAGGTCGCTTGTTCGCCTTCGTGCATGAGTGGAAGGAATTTCAAGAAAATATTGGTATTTCCTCCATTATTGAAAAACTTAAATGGTTGATTATTAAGTACTGACGAGCTATCAACTTTAAAGTCATCCAATCTCGAAATAACATAATGCAACCGTACAGTATCTCCCAAAACCATTAATCGGCCAGTAGGATTTGCTTTCGTAATGGTATAATATACGCCATTGGCAGCTTTTTGCATGGTTAGCTTTTTGCTACTGATGTACTGCTGAATCTTGGCATCATTTTGTTGTACAATAAGGTCATCTTCCAAGACTACCTTTGAAAGACAAGAACTCAACGCAACAACTAATGTTCCAAATACTAAAATTTGTAATAATCTGATTTTCATTATATTATCTCGATATTCGAGAATTCAATATTAGTTTTTAAATAAAACGCAAATTAACAACATTGATTGCGTTTTTGGAAGTTAAAAACTGTTAAACTTAAAAGGGATTTAGGAAAAAGGAGGTTTAGAAATTCAAGGATTACCCTTTTACCTAAATCTCGTTTTACCTAAACCCCCAAAAAATACTATTGTCCTTTTTTGAAATCCAATAATTCTACTTCAAAAATCAATGGTGTATTTCCAGCAATTGGTCCTTGTCCTTGCTCACCATAACCGATAGCAGGAGGAATCAAAAATGTTGCTTTTCCACCTTTTTTCAACAACATCAATGCTTCATTGAAACCAGGAATCATTCCACCAATTGGCATATCAATTCCTTTATTTTGGTCAAATATTTTACCATCTAAGAATTTACCAACGTAATTACATTTACAAACATCTCCGCTTTTAGGGCTTTCGCCAATTCCTGCGTTTGCAATCGAATACTGTAAACCTGAAGCAGTAGTTTGGAACGTTAAACCTGATTTTTTCACGTAATCCGCCATTAATTGTGGCAATTGAGCTTTACGAGTTTCTGCTTCTGCTTTTACTTTAGCTTGTTCTACTGCCATATCTTTTTCAAATTCAGCTTTAGACTGTACTTTCAAGATTTTTACAGAATATTTAATGTCAGTACCTTTTTTCAAGAATGGAGGTAATTGTCCACCCGCTTTTGCAATTGAATCAACTGGAACGTAAATCGTTGCACTATCACCAACTGACAATAAACGTAAACCATCTTGCAAAGAACCTTTGTAACCAGCTTGACCAGCAGCCTGAACCATGTCACGAGCAGGCTTTGTTACATCAATTGATTCTTGAAGCAAAGAATCTGAACCTGTTTTTATACGAATCAAGAATGAAACGATGTCTCCTTCTTTCAATTTTTTAGCTTTATCATCGTGACTATGAATCTGGATTTTTACGCCTTCTTTTACTTCTACACGATTTTTGTTACATCCTACCAATAAGCTGGCGGCAAGCATTACTACACTTAGTTTTTTTAACATTTTTTCTGTTTGTTATTCGTTAGTTTTTAATTTTAAATTGATGCTAAATTTTGGTTAACTTTTTACTGCCAAAAGCGTTTCTTGATATTCGGGTAAGATACTCAATAATTTTTGTACCGTTCCCGCTAAACCAATACCCGTAGTTTTACCGCCAGAAGCATTTTTATGCCCACCTCCGCTAAAATGTTTTGAGGCAATTTGATTGACCGCAAATTCTTCTACCGAGCGGAAAGACATTTTCACTGCTTCGGGTCTATCCACAATTATTACGGACATCACCACGCCTTCAATCTGCAATCCGTAATTAACAATTCCTTCGGTATCGCCCGTTTGTGAATTAAATCTTTTCAGTTCTTCAGCAGTTACCGTAAAATATGCCACTCGGTATTCAGGTAGAACAACTAATTTTTCGGATAAAACATAACCCAAAAACTTCATTCGCTCCATTGTCGAACTATCGTAAATTCTACGGTGAATAATATTGGTATTTACGCCCAATTCCATAATATCAGCCGCAATACGGTGAACGGCTGGTGTAGTACTTGGATGTCTGAATGAACCAGTATCGGTCATTATTCCTGCGTATAGGCATTCACACATTGGAATATCTAAAAGAGCTTTGTCACCCAATAATTCAATTAATTGAAATATCAACTGTGCCGTTGCGGCGGCTTTCACGTCATGATAGACAAATTCGGCAAAATCCTCTGGAAAAGTATGATGGTCAATCATTACTTTCACGGCTTTAGACTGTCTAACTGGCTCGGCCATTGCTTCAATACGAGCTAAAGCAGAAAAGTCAAGACAAAAAATCACATCTGCATTAGCAATAAGGTGATTGGTCTTTCCTCGATACTTGTAATCTTCGTAATTTATAACGTCTTCATTACCAACCATCCATGAGATAAATCTCGGATAATCTGAAGGAGTAATAACGGTGACTTTGTGGCCTTTCTTTTTGAGATAGCTCGCCAAGCCCAACGAAGAACCTAATGCGTCAGCATCGGGTTTGAAATGAGTTGTAATAACAATACTTCGGGGTATATTGATTAACTCACGAAAGGCTTCCAGATTTTGCATTAGTATTAAATAAATGGTTGGTGAATATGGTAATAAGCTGTGTGTCTTTATTTGTAAGTGTCTGATTATCTTTCTGAAAACTTATTCCATAAAACACCTTTGAGATATACTAAACCTAATACCTAACCCCTAAAACCAAATAGTGAATAACAAAGTTAGCGAGAATTCTCCATAAAAAAGACGGTAAGGTTTCTAAAACAGTTTAGGTTGCGTAATTTTGTAAAAAAATTACGCATTACAACTAATAGACCAATTCATGGCAACTAACAGAACATTCACGATGATTAAACCTGATGCTATGGCAGACGGTAATTCAGGGGCAATTATTAAAATTATTGAAGAGGCAGGTTTCCGAATCGTGGCAATGAAAAAAACGTTATTGACTCAGGCTCGTGCAGGTGAATTTTATGCAGTTCACGCAGAAAGATCTTTTTACGGAGAATTATGTGAATATATGTCTTCTGGGGCAATTATTCCAATGATTCTGGAGAAAGAAAATGCAGTAGCAGACTTCCGTAAATTAATCGGAGCAACTGACCCTGCTAAAGCTGACGAAGGAACAATCCGTAAATTATTCGCTAAATCGGTTGCCGCAAATGCTATTCATGGTTCAGATTCAGACGAAAATGCAGCGATTGAAGGTTCTTTCTTTTTTGCTGGATTGGAGCAATTCTAAATGCCAAGAAAAATTATTCGATGGAAAATTTTCGAATAATTATCTAATTTAAAAATTTAAGGCTCAATATTCAAGGTAAAATCCTTAAATATTGAGCCTTAAATTTTTAATTATCTTATTAAGATTTTTCTTTATCATAAGCATCAGAATCACCTAAATCATCTCCCATTATCTTGTTGGCTGCTTTTTTTAGACTGCCAAAAATATTCCATCCTCCTCCTGCTTTTTTTGACGCTACCTCTTTCTTACCATTATTTCCGCCTCCAATCGTCGGAGCAACGGGCAAGGGAACAATAATTGGTGGTGCATCTTTTCGTAGTTCTCGATAATTATCTTCTCGCTCGTCGATATCTTTAATTCCTTTCCAAACTAAACCGACTGCGGTAGCGTAAGTTGGATTTTTGATTTCCTCCGTTAATGTTTTCCCTAAATTTTCATTCGGATGTCCTATTCGTACATCACGATTCGTCACTCGCTCGAATAACTCCCCAATGTATGACATTTGTACACTTCCGCCCGTAAGAACAATCCCGCAGTTGAGACGATTGCCATAGCCACAGCGACTTATTTCAGCTTCAACTAAGGCTACAATTTCTTTCAAGCGTTCTTCGATGATAATACCCACGTTCTTGATAGAGATAGTTTTGGGTTTTCGTCCGTTAATTCCTGGAATAGAAACAACTTCCTCTACGGGAATTTCATCGGCAATGGCACATCCGAATTTAACTTTTAATTGTTCTGCGTATTCAGTTGAAATGCCACAACCTTGTTCAATATCGGCGGTGATTGAATCTCCTGCAAAAGGCAATACGGCAATGTGACGAACAAGTCCTTTGTGAAAAATCACAATTTCAGTCATTCCACTACCAATATCTACCAAACATACACCACTTTTCTTTTCTTGGGGTGTAAGTACTGCCAATGAAGCGGCAAATGGTGAAAATACTAATCCCCCTTCAATTTCAATTTTTTCCTTCGCACTTTCAATACAACGTTTTGTCTTATCAAACTCCACTTGCGGTGAGGTAATCATCATAAAATCACCTTGCAGTTTTAGTCCACTAATACCCACTGGGTCATAAATATTCCCGATAGAATCAACAAAGTATTCTTGCGGAAGCGTATGTATGATAGCATTCCCTTTAGATATAAACGTTCTTTTAGCATCATTCGCCACTTGATCAACATCAGTAACGGTTACTTCTTCTCCCTCCGTTTGTCGAGTGATAATGGAACGATGTTTAGTAATGTGAATGTTAGGCCCTGCGACACTCGCAAATACGCCTCTAATATGAATATTTGCCTGATTTTCAACTTGTTCTATCGCAGACTGCACAGCCTCGATAGTTTTATTAACATTCAAAACGACACCTTTGGATACTTGTCCAGTAGTATCCGCTTTTCCCAAACCAAGTATTTCCAGCTTGCCCAAATGGTCAAGTCTGCCAGCAACGACATTCACTTGCTTACTGCCTATGTCAAGTCCTACAATTATTTCACTCATGGGGGGGATATTTTTGGGGAATAGAAGTTAGTAATTTTAGGGTTAGGCTATTGCAATTTAAGTTATTTGGAAAAGATGCTGGAGCATTATTTGTAAAAATAACCTCCAATATCAATATCTGGTTCCAATGTTAACCTATTACAATAAATACCTACGTAAAAAATCCTATATACGTCTAATAACTAAACCTTTTATTCACAAACAATCTGATTTTTATACTTTACACTAATTTTTTTATACTTACCCCAACCTATCGAAGGAAGGATTTCTTTGTATAATATCTTCAATTTCTTAAATTTGGCTTCAATATCAATCCCCATACCGAACTCGATTTGGTGATTACCAATTTCAGGAATCAAGGTGATACCACCATCTTTTTCAATAACCAACTGCGAAATCTGAGCTTTCCAAAACGCATCATCATTAATAAAGTTGATTAGGTCAAGAATAGGTTTACTCTTAACGCTCTTCAAACTTGGGGCTAACTCAAAATAGTTTCCTGATAATAATAAGGTTCTAACCGTATAGTGCGTTGAAACACCAATTAATTCTCCTTTATCAGTAACGTAATCATCTGGTCTATTGTTACTTACTATTCTTGCTATGGGGGTGTGTTCTTCGATATCTACTGTTAACTCTCCACTTAAATCACGGTGAACTTGGCAGTTTTTGACGAGTTTATTCGCTCGTACTCTATTTTCGATTTTTTTGAAATTTATTCTGTCAAAAGGTTTTCCTTCTGGGCTTTCAACAACATTAGGGGCGATTAGTGAATATATCTCTTGGGGTGATATTAGGCGGTTTTCATTACTACCATCAATAACTACATTGATTTTTTTGCACTTCTGGAGACGGTGGATATTTTTTGCAAACACCACGAGGGACAGTGAGATACACGCTAACACTGTGAACCATATCCATTTTTTAAACTTCAGTAAGGATTTCAAAACAATTATTGATAATAGAATGGACTGTAAAGATGGTCATATTTTTTCATCTATGTCCTAATTCTGATTAAAACTACACGAAATTAAAAAAAAATACCTGAATTTTTAGAAATTTTTATTAAACGGGAAAATGTGGAGAAGATAGAGCTATTTCTGGGTGTAATAATTTTCAGTAGTGAATTTAATGTTTTTCTATTTGAATTATTGCATAAATTCAAAAAAATAAACTGAGCATTAAAACAAAACCCCTTCAAAATTTGAAGGGGTTTTGAAAATAATCTATTTCCGAAGAAATCTATACTGACCAACGAGCTTTGCGGTAGTTTCCTACTCTCTCAGCTGCTTTGGCTTCTTTGGCTGCTTCAACTTGTTGCAATTCTTCTTTTGAAGTAATCACGTAGTCTGCGTACTTACGCACACCCGTTCCCGCTGGGATTAAGTGTCCAACAATTACGTTTTCTTTCAAGCCATCTAATGTATCTGCCTTCGCACGGATTGATGCTTCTGACAATACTTTCGTTGTCTCTTGGAACGATGCCGCTGAGATAAACGAATCTGTACCTAAAGATGCTTGTGTGATACCTTGTAAGTTTGGTTGTGAAACGGCTGGAGAAGCATCACGAACAGTTACGATTTTTAAGTCACGGCGTTTTAATGATGAGTTTTCATCACGTAACGAGCGTGCCGATACAATCATACCTTCTTTCATTTTCTCTGAATCACCCGCATCCATTACCACTTTCTTATCCATGATTTTATCGTTTTCCTCACGGAATAAGAATCTATCAACATTTTGTCCGTTCAAGAACATTGTATCTCCTGATTCTACGATAATTACTTTTTGCATCATTTGACGAACGATAGACTCAATGTGTTTATCGTTAATCTTCACCCCTTGAAGACGGTAAACGTCTTGGATTTCATTTACCAAATACTCTTGAACAGCAGTTGGGCCTTTAATTGCCAAGATGTCTGAAGGCGTAATTGCACCATCTGAAAGTGGTACACCTGCACGCACAAAGTCGTTATTTTGTACCAAGATGTGTTTCGACAATGGTACAAGATATTTACGTTCACCACCATCTTTAGCACGAATATAAATTTCACGATTACCACGTTTGATTCCACCTAAGGTAACAACTCCATCAATCTCAGAAACTACTGCTGGGTTAGATGGGTTACGAGCTTCAAATAATTCCGTTACCCGTGGAAGACCACCCGTAATGTCACGAGTTTTACCTGCTGCACGTGGAATTTTCGCTAAGATTTGTCCTGGTTTAATTTTCGCACCGTTTTCAATCGCTAAACGAGCTGCTACTGGTACGTTGTAAGCTACTGGTTCATCAGCACCTTTTACGTTAATTAAGATAGTAGGGTTTTTCGTTTTATCTTTCGATTCGATAATTACTTTCTCACGAAGACCTGTTTGCTCATCGGCTTCATCCTTATAGGTGATGTTTTCTTCGATTGCGTCAAACTCTGCTTTACCTTCAACTTCTGAAAGGATTACGGCATTATAAGGGTCCCAAGCACAAATCTCTTCTCCTTTTGTAATTGTCTGTCCGTCTTTTACTCTCAAATAAGAACCGTAAGGTACGTTATTGGCAATAAATACTTGTTGAGGGTTAGCCGCATTTAAGATTTGAACCTCACCCGAACGTCCCATTACAATATCAACTGCATTTCCTTCTGAGTCAACAGACGCTACTGTACGAACCTCTTCAAACTTGATGATACCGTCAAACTTAGCTTTGATGGCAGCATCTAAGGTTACGTTTTGGGCAGTACCCCCAACGTGGAATGTACGAAGTGTAAGCTGTGTACCTGGTTCACCGATTGACTGTGAGGCAATTACACCTACTGCTTCACCGATACCTACCATTCTACCCGTTGAAAGGTTACGTCCGTAACACTTAGCACAAACTCCACTACGAGTT
Source organism: Bacteroidota bacterium (assembly GCA_040387735.1). Classification (GTDB taxonomy): domain Bacteria; phylum Bacteroidota; class Bacteroidia; order Cytophagales; family Spirosomataceae; genus Arcicella. The sequence continues at coordinate 40,539 of JAZKDE010000087.1, read as the reverse complement.
TCGCAAGTTAATACTGAACGAATTTCAAGTGAATCAATCGCTGTATCATCAACTGAAAGAGCGGCTTCTTCACTAATTTCTTCTCCTGCTGTGATTAATAATGCACCCGTGATTGGGTCATATACATCATGGATTGAAACACGACCCAAGATACGTTCTGATAATGGTTCGATGATTTCTTCGTTGTCTTTCAACGCTGCAATCTGAATACCTCTTAATGTACCACAGTCATCTTCATTAACAATTACGTCTTGAGCTACATCATGCAAACGACGAGTTAAGTAACCCGCATCGGCAGTTTTCAAGGCAGTATCGGCAAGACCCTTACGAGCACCGTGCGTTGAGATAAAGTATTCAAGTACGTCAAGACCTTCTTTAAAGTTAGAAAGAATTGGGTTTTCGATGATTTCACCTACCGAACCTGCTAAGTTCTTCTGAGGTTTCGCCATCAATCCACGCATACCACCTAACTGACGAATTTGCTCACGAGAACCACGGGCTCCAGAGTGCATCATCATAAAGATGGCATTGAAACCTTGTTTGTCATTCTCCATCTGTTTCATCAAGGTATCAGTGATTTTTGAGTTCACTTTCGTCCAGATGTCAATAACAGCGTTATAACGTTCGTTATCCGTGATAAGACCCATCAAGTAGTTTTCAGTTACCGAAGCAACGTCTGCTTTCGCTTGAACAACAAGAGCTGCTTTTTCTTCGGGAACGATAATATCGCCAATACCCATTGAAAGACCGCCTTTGAATGCCATCTGATAACCTAACTCTTTAATATCATCCAAGAACCTTGCCGTACGAGCTACTCCTGAAATTTTGAATACTTGAGAAATAATTTGTTGTAATTTCTTTTTCGTCAACAATTCATTGATATAACCTACTTCTTCTGGAACGCAAAGGTTGAACAAAATACGTCCTGCAACAGTCTCAACCATTTCTGATTTCAAAGTGCCATCTTCTTGACGAACGTTTGTTTTTACGGTGATATTAGCGTGTTTCGATACAACTCCTTCGTTCATACCGATAACAACATCCTCAAAACCATAAAACTTCATACCTTCACCTTGTACACGGTATTCTGGAGAATCTCTACGTCCTTTTGTTACGTAGTACAAACCAAGAACCATATCCTGAGATGGTACTGTAATAGGAGCACCATTGGCAGGGTTCAAGATGTTATGAGAACCCAACATCAAAAGAGATGCTTCCAAAATTGCTTCCTGTCCGAGTGGTACGTGTACCGCCATCTGGTCACCATCAAAATCGGCGTTAAATGCCGTACAAGTTAATGGGTGCAATTGGATTGCTTTTCCTTCAATTAATTTCGGTTGGAATGCTTGGATACCCAAACGGTGAAGCGTTGGAGCACGGTTTAGAAGAACAGGGTGTCCTTTCATTACGTTTTCCAAAATATCCCAAACTACTGGGTCTTTTCTATCAACAATTTTCTTGGCAGATTTTACCGTTTTCACGATACCTCTTTCAATCAATTTTCTGATAACAAATGGCTTGAAAAGCTCGGCTGCCATATCTTTTGGCAAACCACATTCGTGCATTTTCAATTCTGGACCAACAACAATTACCGAACGACCAGAATAATCGACACGCTTACCTAATAAGTTTTGACGGAAACGACCTTGCTTACCTTTCAACATATCTGAAAGTGATTTCAAGGCACGGTTACCTTCTGAACGTACTGCGTTTACTTTACGTGAGTTATCGAATAATGAATCGACTGCTTCTTGCAACATACGTTTTTCATTACGTAAAATTACTTCGGGAGCTTTGATTTCGATAAGACGCTTCAAACGGTTGTTACGGATAATTACACGACGGTATAAATCGTTCAAATCCGAAGTCGCAAAACGACCACCATCTAAAGGCACAAGCGGACGTAATTCTGGTGGAATTACGGGTACCATTTTGATAACCATCCATTCTGGGCGGTTTTCAATACGAGTACCTGCTTCACGGAATGCTTCAACTACCTTCAAACGTTTCAAGGCTTCTGCCTTACGTTGTTGTGAAGTATCGTTGGCCGCTGAGTGACGCAATGTATAAGATAAATTATCTAATTCAGTACGTTTCAGCAACATATCCAAAGCCTCAGCACCCATCTTGGCGATGAATTTCTGTGGGTCTTCGTCTGGTAATAATTGGTTTTCACGAGGCAATTTGTCGATAATGTCCAAATATTCGTCTTCCGTTAAGAAGTCCATTTTGTTCACTCCGTCTTCTGCTTTCACACCAGTTTGAACTACTACGTATCTTTCGTAGTAAATTACTTGGTCAAGCTTTTTCGTAGAAAGTCCCAACAAATAACCGATTTTGTTAGGTAAACTACGGAAGTACCAAATATGAGCAACAGGCACAACTAACTCGATGTGTCCCATACGCTCACGACGTACTTTTTTCTCGGTAACTTCCACCCCACAACGGTCGCAGATGATACCTTTATAGCGAATACGTTTGTATTTGCCACAATGACATTCCCAGTCTTTAGTTGGTCCGAAGATTCTTTCACAGAACAAACCGCCCATTTCAGGCTTGTAAGTACGGTAATTGATGGTTTCGGGTTGAGTAACTTCTCCGTGCGAGCCTTCAAGGATTGATTCAGGCGATGCTAAAGAGATGGTTACTTTCTGGAAATCACTATTTATTTTTCTATTTTTCTTGAATGACATTTTCGTGTTTGTTTGTGTTGAAAATGGTTCTAATATTTTCAGTAAACAGTTGGCAATTATCAGTAAACAAAACAATCATTGCATTATTTGTTTACTGATAATTGTTCACTAAAATTACTCTAATGTAATCTCTAAAGCTAAACCTCTTAGTTCGTGAATCAATACGTTGAATGATTCTGGAATTCCTGGTTTTGGCATAGCTTCTCCTTTAACGATGGCTTCGTAGGCTTTTGCTCTACCAATCACGTCATCAGATTTTACCGTTAAGATTTCTTGTAAGATATTAGCTGCACCAAATGCCTCTAATGCCCAAACTTCCATCTCTCCAAAACGCTGTCCACCGAATTGGGCTTTACCTCCCAACGGTTGTTGCGTAATTAATGAATATGGTCCGATTGAACGGGCGTGCATTTTATCATCAACTAAGTGACCAAGTTTCAACATATAGATAATACCTACTGTAATTGGCTGGTCGAACATATCGCCCGTTAAACCATTGTACAAATAAGTACGTCCCCAAGCTGGTAAACCTGCTTCTTCCAATTCTTTGGCTACTTCTACTGATGAAGCTCCGTCGAAAATTGGTGTTGCGTATTTACGGTTCAATTTCTGACCTGCCCATGCTAAAACAGTTTCATAAATCTGTCCGATGTTCATACGTGAAGGCACCCCAAGTGGGTTCAATACGATGTCCATTGGCGTTCCGTCTTCCAAGAATGGCATATCTTCATCACGTACAATACGGGCAACAACCCCTTTGTTACCGTGACGACCCGCCATCTTATCACCTACTTTCAATTTACGTTTCTTAGCGATATATACTTTCGCTAATTTCACGATACCCGCTGGAAGTTCGTCTCCTACTTCTAATACGAATTTCTCACGCTTGTAGCGACCTACTACTTCGTTACGACGAACGTTGTAGTTTTTTACCATTTGCAATAATAAAATATTCGTATCTGAATCTTCTGTAGCGTTTTCGATAATTAAGTCAGCAATTAAGTTGGCTTCTTCTGGTACGCTGTATGAACTATCATCACGGTAAAGGTTTTTCGCTGGGAATAATGCTTCCTCGATGTTACGAGAATTCAATTTTGTTCCTGCTTCAATAATTACCGTTCCAAATTTATGTTTGATACCTCCAGAAACTTTGCCTTCCAACAATTCTATCATTTTACCAATCATCTTCGCACGGATAGCGGTCAAATCTTTTGATAGTTGTTTTGATAATCCAGCAATTTCTTTCTTAGATTTCTCACGTTCGTCTTTATCTTTCTTAGGACGGCTGAAAAGTTTGGTATCAATTACCACACCTTTCAATGATGGAGGTGCTTTTTTAGAAGCATCTTTTACATCACCTGCTTTATCTCCGAAGATGGCACGAAGAAGTTTCTCTTCTGGTGTTGGGTCAGATTCTCCTTTTGGTGTAATTTTACCAATCAAAATATCGCCTTCTTTCACATCAGAACCTACACGAATTACACCGCTTTCATCCAAGTTTTTAACCGTTTCTTCGGCTACGTTTGGAATCTCCGCTGTTAATTCTTCTTCTCCACGTTTTGTATCACGTACTTCCAATTCAAATTCTTCAATGTGAATAGAAGTAAAAATATCGTCACGTACTACACGCTCAGAAATTACAATCGCATCTTCAAAGTTATAACCTTGCCAAGGCATGAAGGCAACCTTCATGTTACGACCTAAAGCTAATTCTCCTTGTTGTGTTGCATAACCTTCGCAAAGTGCTTCTCCTTTATAAACACGTTGTCCTTTACGAACAATTGGCTTCAAGTTGATAGTTGTATCTTGGTTGGTACGACGGAATTTAATCATTTTGTATTCCTTCGTATCTCCTTCAAAACTTACTAAATACTCTTCTGGAGACATATCATATTTTACAATGATTTTGATAGAATCCACGTATTCAATAACACCATCTGCTTCTGCTACTACTAATGTACGAGAGTCAAGGGCAACACTTGCTTCCAAACCAGTTCCCACAATTGGAGCTTCTGGACGTAACAATGGTACTGCTTGACGTTGCATGTTTGAACCCATCAAGGCACGGTTGGCATCATCATGTTCCAAGAAAGGAATCAATGAAGCCGCTACCGATACAATTTGATTAGGTGCAATATCCATTAATTGAGCATTATTTGGGTCAACCAATGGGAAGTCACCCTCAAAACGGGCTTTCACAAGGTTAGATTCAAAAACACCTTGTTCGTTGTAACGAGCGTTAGCCTGTACAATGTTCTTACCGTCTTCTTCTTCTGCTGTCAAATAGGTTATTTCCTCAACTTTAATTTTTCCGTCTTCAATAGTACGATAAGGCGTTTCAATAAAGCCCATCGAGTTAATTTTGGCGTGAACACAAAGTGATGAAATCAAACCAATGTTTGGTCCCTCTGGTGTTTCAATGGTACACAAACGACCGTAGTGCGTATAGTGAACATCTCGAACCTCAAAACCTGCACGCTCACGAGAAAGACCACCAGGCCCAAGTGCCGAAAGACGACGCTTGTGCGTAATCTCTGCCAATGGGTTTGTTTGATCCATGAACTGTGAGAGCTGGTTTGTACCAAAGAATGAGTTAATTACCGACGATAATGTACGTGCGTTAATCAAATCAACTGGTTTAAAGTCTTCGTTATCACGAACGTTCATACGTTCTTTGATAGTACGAGCCATACGAGCCAAACCAACACCAAACTGAGCGTATAATTGTTCACCAACTGTACGAACACGACGGTTAGACAAGTGGTCAATATCATCGACTACGGCTTTCGAGTTGATAAGTCCGATTAAGTATTTAACGATTGAGATAATATCTGATTTCGTTAAAACTTTCGTTTCCATCGGAATATCATGACCTAATTTCTTGTTAATTCTATAACGACCAACTTCACCTAAGTCATAACGTTTGTCAGAGAAGAACAAGTTTTGGATAATATCACGGGCAGTTTGCTCATCGGGTGCTTCGGTATTACGCAACTGACGGTAAATCTGCTCAACGGCCTCTTTCTCTGAGTTCGATGAATCTTTTTGTAATGTATTATAAATGATGTTGTAATCATTCACGTTCATATCTTCTTTGTGAAGAATGATTGTGTCTAAACCAGCATCTATAATTGTTTCAATATCACCAGCAGTAATTGTTGAATCACGCTCCATCAAAACCTCATTACGGTCAATTGAAACTACTTCACCTGTATCTTCATCTACGAAATCTTCTTGCCAAGTTCTTAAAACCCTTGCCGCCAAACGACGACCAACGGCTTTTTTCAAATTAGCTTGGTCAGCTTTGATTTCTTCAGAAAGACCGAACAAATCTAAGATGTCCTTATCCGAACCGTAACCGATAGCACGTAAAAGCGTAGTTACTGGAAACTTCTTTTTACGGTCGATATAAGCGTACATTACGCTGTTTACGTCCGTAGCAAATTCAATCCATGAACCTTTGAAAGGGATAATACGAGCCGAATACAATTTCGTTCCGTTCGTGTGGCGACTTTGTGAGAAGAACACCCCTGGAGAACGGTGCAACTGAGAAACAATTACACGTTCCGCTCCGTTGATTACGAATGAACCACGCTCGGTCATGTATGGAATATTTCCAAGGAAAACCTCCTGCTCAATCGTCTCGAAATCTTCGTTGTCAGTATCGTTACAGATAAGACGTAACTTTGCTTTTAAAGGCACTGAGTACGTCAAACCACGGTCGATACACTCATCAACTGAGTATTTCGGAGGATCTACTGAGTAATCAATAAAGTGAAGGACGAAGTTTTCACGAGAGTCCGCAATGGGAAAATTCTCAGCAAATACTTTGAAAAGACCTTCATCGGTACGATTTTCGGCTGCGGTTTCCAACTGGAAGAAATCCTGAAACGACTTCACCTGAATATCCAAGAAGTCGGGGTATTCGAGTAAGTTTTTGACTTTGGCAAAACTAATTCTGCCTGTTTTTGTCATCTGTGTCAAGGCTTTTTACTGTTTTGAAGTTGATTTAATGAGTAAATGAGTGTTTAAGCAAAGAGTGAATAGTTGATATTCTAACATTGATTTATACGTTCATTCTATCATTGAAAATGGGGCAAAACGCCCGAAAAAATGGAGCCTCGTAGAAGTGAGTATCTCATTTCCCTTTGCTTCTTTCCTACGAAAAAAAGAGGTGTTTCAGAAACGATTACTTTTTACAAACTGATTTGTCTATGAAAACGTTGCAAATCAGCCTGCAAAAGTACAAAAAAATTATTGATTATCAAGGGGTTGAGTAACAAATTTTAGAAAAAAAGACAAGATTTTGATAATTAAAATGAGGTCGTTACCTTTTTTCTCAAAAAAGCACGTGTTTATCCATCAAAAAAGCTAAAAAAGGCATAAACTCATTATTCCGTCAGTATTTTTGTAATGTATCAATGTTTACATTTTCATCAACAAAAATTACCATGAATAAAAAGCTACTTTTAGGCATAAGCCTTTTTTCTATTTTTGTAAAGTCTACCGCTTTTGGACAAGCTGTTCCGAAACAAGCCTTGGATGCCATCAATCCCAATGCTATCAAAGCAACTATGACGTACCTTTCAGATGATTTATTGGAAGGTCGCCAACCAGGAACGAAAGGTTTTGCATTAGCTTCCAAATACGTCGAAACGCAATTTATGGCTTTGGGTTTGAAGCCTGCCATCAACGGAAATTCCTATTTTCAACCCGTTCCCCTCCGCAAAGGCGTAGTTACAGAAAAAGAAAGTGGGTTTAGTTTAATGTACGATGGTAAAACCGAAACACTTGAATACGGAAAGCATTTTATTGTCAATCCTAATTTCATCAATGAATCAGCGGATGTTGAAGCTTCTTTGGTTTTTGTGGGTTTTGGCGTTCACGCTCCCGAATTAGGTTATGACGATTACCAAAATATTGACATCAAAGGTAAAATTGTAGTAATGCTCAATGCTGCTCCCGAATCTTTTGCCTCAAATGAACGAGCTTATTTCACAAATAATACCGTAAAATTCAACGAAGCCATTAAAAGAGGAGCTGTTGGGGTCATTTCTTTCAGTATTCCAACCGATAAAAGAAGCACTTGGGAAGCAACTGTTAGACGTTCAAAACAAGGTTCTTTCAAATGGTTAGATGCCAACAATATTGCTAAAGATGGGTTTCCAGAATTGAAGGGTGTGGCTACTTTAAACAATGAATTTGCGGAAAAACTTTTTGTTAATGCTGGCAAAAAAACGGAGGAAATTTATAGCAATGCCAAAGCTGGAAAACCCCAATCTTTTCCCTTAAATATCAGTGCAAAAATCAATGTAAAAACGGCTTACAAATTCGTACAAGGCTCTAATTTAGTGGGTGTTATTGAAGGCAGTGACCCTAAATTGAAAGATGAATACGTGGTTTATGCCGCTCACCTCGACCATTTTGGGATTGGTGCTTCTGTGAAAAATGATTCTATTTATAACGGAGCTCACGACAATGCTTCGGGTGTTTCAATTCTTTTGGAAATTGCTCATGCCTTCCGTTCGTTACCAAAAGCTCCTAAACGTTCGGTGATTATTGCTGTGGTTACTGGCGAAGAATACGGACTTTTGGGTTCAGATTATTTTGCGACAAATCCACCGATAAAAGAGGGCAAAATGGTAGCAAATTTAGCGATTGATATGCCGTTTTTCTTCCACCCTATTTTGGATATTGTACCTTACGGAGCTCAACATTCAAGTCTTTCAAAGCAGGTTGAAAAGGCAACAAAAATCTTAAATCTAAAGGTTAGTCCCGACCCATTTCCAGAGCAAGTGGTTTTTGTTCGAAGTGACCATTTTAGTTTTATCAAAAAAGGCATTCCTGCTCTGTTTATAAAAAGTGGGTTTATGACCGTTCCTGAAGATAAAATTGATAGAAGTAAATCTGATCTGGCTTGGAGAAGTACCATTTATCACACACCACAAGATGATATGAGTCAGCCCTTTGATTTTCAGGCGGCAGCAACGCACGTAAAAGTTAATTTCTTGATTGGCTATTTTGTTGCCAATGATTCAGTTGCTCCAACTTGGAACAAAGGCGATTTCTTTGGTGGGAAGTTTGGGAAATAGGTTTTAAAATTTTGTTTTCTTTGTAAAGAATTTATCTACATTTTACGGAAGCCGTCGTTTTGAACGACGGCTTCCGTTGAAAATTAGACATACACCCCTTATTTCTATTACTTAACCATTTGCTCCAAATACTCTTTTCGCACCAAATTTGCCGTTTTATGGTCGCCAGAATGATGCCAACCTGGAGGCATAAAAATGTATAAAACCTTATCTTTTAGTGTTGGAGCTTGATAAACGTCTTTCAAAAGTAAAGTCAATTCTCCAAAATAAGCATCTAAAAAATCTCCTGATTTCATGGGTCTTGTAATTCCGTACTCAATTACTTCGTCGTATTTTTCTTCTTGCAAAGTTCCAAAAGCTTTATCCCAAACATTCAACAGGTTACAAAAATTAGTATCCATGTACAAAGGATTTTTGGCATGATGCACTCTATGATGCGATGGCGTGAGAATGATTTTATTCAAGAAACCTAAGCGGGCATCTTGCATAATATTTTCTCCGATATGGATAAATGCTCCCCAAGTTCCATCAATGAACATGATTAAAAATAGCAAAGGAGGATTTACGCCCAATAAAATACAAATCGTGGTGCGAATAACATCAGCATAAGGAGCTTCCAAGAAAAAATGCGTATAAGTTACCGACAAATTCATGTATTCAGGAGCGTGATGGGTGGAATGCAAACACCAAAACAACCGAACTTTATGCCCTAAAAAATGATAGATGAAATGGGCAAACTCCCACACAACGTACCCGTAAATAAACCAATACCACGTAAATTCACTTTTAAAAATGGCGTAAGGTTCAAAAACGGCAATGCAAATTCCAACCATACCGATAGAGATAAATCGAGAAATAAAACGATTGAAAACGTAAGTAAAAAATGAGATTTTGTATTGTGAAAATGTCAACCTGCGATAGAAGAATGCACGAATAATTTCTATAAATAACAAAACAGGAATTAATGGGGCAATGGCTCTCCCGATGCCATCTTGGGTAAGTAATGCTTGGTAATTGCCCGTTTTGATAATTTCTACGAGTCCATCAAAGCTAAAGAATCCTACAATTTCGTGGTGAAGTGTTTCTAATATTTCCATATTTAAGTTTGTGAGATTATTGAATATCGAAATATAGTGAAAGCTCAAAAATATATTATACGGTTTAGTAAGTATCACATTTCATATCTGATTTAATTCTCCTCATTTCTAAAAGTTGAGATTTCGAAGAAATATCTTATTTTTGGGTTTTTCAACTAACCACTTATTTATCCATGATTTCCAAAAATATTATTTCAGCATTATTCTTAACATTATTTGTGGCTTGCTTTACATACGTAGGCAAATCAGCACAAAAAACAAATTCAACTATTTACGCTCTAACTTCTTTAGACGATGATGCCATCAATGAAAGAGGATTGTTAAAGGCCGTTGAAGATTCGGGGTATCCAATGGCAACGCTCACAATAGAATTTCCAGAACGAAATTTTACGGAACATTTTATCATTAATTTGGAAGCTGTAAAAGGCGTAAACATGAATAACCTAAAAAAATGGGTTGGGAAATACGTTGCGTTCAGTTATACCAGCGATTTTGCTAATGCTTTGATGGATTTACGAGTAAATGGGAAATCTATTTTTAATGATAATCCCGTTGAGATTACGGCAGAAACGAAGAAAATAACAGGAGTTTTGAAAGGAGCAAAAGCAGAAACGGCAGGAGATTTGCCCGATAAAATCAGTATCGTTTCAAAAGACAATAACCTTACGTTTGACTTTTTTATTACCAAAGAAGTTGTTAGTGTAAACGGTAAAAGAGTGACAGGGCTTTACGAAGAAAGAGTAGAAAATACGATTAAATCCATTAAACTGTCTCGTTAAATTGAATCAAGAGATTAATTTAATGTTGATTTTTAGATATTTTTCTTTCTAAACTATTAACTTTCAATCATTTCTCTTAATTTTGCAGTCCCAAAATCGAAGCAAATGGTACTTTCGATTTTGGTTTCAAATTAACGTACCAATGCAATGAATCAAAAAATCAGAATTAAATTGAAGTCATTTGACCACACTTTAGTGGACAAATCGGCTGAGAAAATCGTTAAGGCGGTTAAAGCTACGGGTGCTGTTGTTTCGGGTCCTATTCCGTTACCAACTAAAATTGAAAAATTCACAGTTTTGCGTTCTCCACACGTTAACAAAAAAGCTCGTGAACAATTCCAATTATGTACTTACAAGCGTTTAATTGACATTTTCTCATCATCTCCAAAAACAGTTGATGCGTTAATGAAATTAGAATTGCCTTCAGGTGTTGATGTTGAAATCAAAGTATAATTTGCCTTGAATAGACATTAATAATCAGTAAATGAGAAAGGGTTAGAAAAGAAACAGTAAAAGTAATTACTCATTTCTTTCTAACCCTTTCTCATTTTATTTCCCCCCTTCTCTCATTCTTCTATTTCATCTTGTACGCTGGATGATTTTTCACATATTCATCAAAAGAAAATTTACCCGAACCTATTAACCAAAAAAGTATCAATAAACCTAAAACTATCAACGATAACCAAAGCTCTGAATTTACCGCTGTAAAACCATTTCGGATATTAGTAAAGAAAACAGCAACAAATAAAATTGGTACTTGAAAAGCCGAAGCCAGTCGAGTCAGACAACCGAGTGTAATCAATAAACCGCCAATCAAGTGGGCAAAAGCCACGTAATGCACTGCTACAAAACTCCAAGCGTTGAAATGTAGCCCTTCGGTGAGGGCAGATAATTGGGAAGTGTCCCCAATAAAACTCATTCCTTTAAAAAACAGTAGAAGCCCTAATCCAATTCTTACGATGTCAAGCCAAGCGGGATGATGTGAGTCGCCCCAATGTTCAATGCGTTCGATTGCTGTCATTTTAGTATTACGTTGAGTTAAATTTCTGAATGAATTTAGCAAATAAATATTACATTGTCAAGAGAACATTGTACTTTTTTGCGAATAATAAGTAAAATTATGGCTTGGCAATTTATCCGACAATCCGCTCAACTTGAATCTGCCAACTTTGTCATGTTAAACAATCAGAACAACATGAAAATATTATTAAACCTCACCGTCTTAATGTTACTCACTTTTATGAGTTTCTCGCAAGACATCAATATCCGCAAAAAGGAATTTTTATTAGAAAAAGGAATTGCCATCAGCGGATATGACCCAACCTCTTATTTTTCGGGGAAACCTCAGAAGGGGAAAAAAGATTTTTTGTACACCCACGAAGGCATAAATTATCAATTTGCGAACGCCAATAATTTAGAGGTTTTTAAGAAAAATCCTGCTAAATACGAACCTCAATATGGTGGCTGGTGTGCATACGCAATGGGTTCAAAAAGTGAAAAGGTAGAAATTGATCCTGAAACCTACAAAGTTTTAAACGGGAAATTATATTTATTTTATCACACATTTTTCAGCAATACACTCACCGATTGGAACAAAGACGAAAACGCTTTGAAATCAAAAGCTGATGTTAGTTGGAATAAATTTATCAGACGATGAAAACGCAACAAACTTATATTTCATGGACTGCACAAATAATAGCAGCCATTATTTTAGCCCAAACGCTTTTCTTTAAGTTTACGGGAGCTGCCGAAAGCGTAGCACTTTTTACTAAATTGGGCGTTGAGCCTTTTGGAAGATACGGAGCGGGATTTATGGAATTAATTACGGTGATTTTGTTATTAAATGCTCGTTGGGCGTGGTTGGGAGCAATATTTGGAATTGGTACAATGTCAGGGGCAATTTTGGCTCATTTAACCGTCTTAGGGATTGAAAGTGCTAACGATGGCGGATATTTATTTTTCTTGGCTTTAATAACCTTAACTTGTTGCTTAACCGTGGCTTACATTCGTAAAAGTGATATATTAGCTAAATTTTATTTTTTGACCTAAAATGCAAGAAGAAGCAAAATATTGGTATCTCCACGACCATCAATTATTCTCGGTTTTGACCAGAGAAGAAAACCGTGCTTTGTGCTTGATTCCTAATTTCAAAACCGTCAGAAAAAATGAAATTGTCTATTTTTCGCACGATAATGAACAACGTCTTTACACGATAAAAAGTGGAACACTCAAAATTGTGAGAGTTGATGCCGATGGTAACGAAACGGTGAAGGAAGTGCTAAGGTCGGGGGATTTATTTGGGCAATACACTTTTGATGAAATGGAAGATGAAAACCAAGACGAATACGCCGTGGCGGTTTCGGAAAAAGTGGTAATTTGTAGTTTTAAAATGAATGATTTTGAGGAAATATTGAACCGAAATCCACAATTGGCGGTTCGTTATACCAAATTAGTAGGTTTTAAAATTAAGCGAATTACCAATAGTTATACCAATTTGATGTTTAAAGATGTGAAAACTCGCTTTGCTTTATTTCTGAAAGATTGGGCAATGAAAGAAGGAAGCGGAAAGGAAAAGGACATAATCATTAAAAACTATTTAACGCATAACGACATCGCTGGCTTGATTTGTAGCACTCGCCAAACCGTAACATTATTATTCAATGAATTGAAAAATGCAGGATTAATTGATTACACTCGCAGCGAAATTATCGTGCATGATGTGGCAAAATTAAGGTAACGCAAGCTTCAGTCTGTGTTACCTTAATAAATTTACTAATTGCAAAATAGCTAAACCTATAAAAACACTCCCAATCAATTTATTCAAACGATTATCGGTTACATATTGAAATATCAAATCTCGCTTTCGGTCGGCAATAAATGCGTAAGTATAAACCAGTAAAAATGTTCCCGTTCCAGCTCCCAAAACGAAGGATACTTTTTCTAAATTAGTATCAATTTTCAAGAAATTATATTTCTGATAACTCAACAAAATTACTATCCAAAATGGCAATAAAGCTGGGTTGAAAAGAGAAAGTGAAATACCTTTTAAGAAGGAAATAAAACGATTATTTAGAGAAATTTCTTGATACTTTACCTCGGGTGTTTTCTGGAAAAAAGTAACCGTCCCAACGATGAACAATAAGGCAATTATTCCCCTTTGCATCCAATACGCCACCATCGGATATTTATCAAAAATCATGACACCTTCAATGGCTATATAAGCGTAGGTGCTTTCACATAAAACCCCGCCCAAAGCGACCCAAAGGGCAATTTTAATGTTTTTTTGGAGTGTTGTATGAGCCACAAAGACACTCAATGGCCCAGGTGGAATTGTGGCAATGTAACTTATGATTGCGGTAACGCAGTAAATGAAAATTGTTTTCAAGAAGAGTCGAGTTTCAGCAAGCAAGATAGAGATTATTTTTAAATAAACTTTACTTACTTTTCATCATATAGCCCATTCCCACCACGGTATGAATGAGTTTATTCGGGAAGTTTTTATCCACTTTATTTCTGAGATAATTGATGTAAACTTCCACAAAATTAGTTCCTGTATCAAAGTTAATATCCCACACTTTTTCGGCAATATCAACTTTTGAAACCACCCTTCCTCTATTCCTCATCAAATATTCTAAAAGGCTAAATTCTCGGGCAGTCAAATCAATGGCATTCCCTCCTCGACGAGCCACTTTTTCGTTTAAATCCAATTCTAAATCGGACACTTGGAGCTTTTCTACGGGCATTTGAACATCTTCGGTTCGTTTCAGAAGTGCTTTTACTCGCACTAATAGTTCCATAAAATCGAAGGGTTTTACCATATAATCATCCGTTCCAACTTCAAAACCTGAAAGTTTATCCGCCACCGTACCGAGAGCGGTAAGCATCAAAATTGGAATACGAGTATTTTGTTCCCGAACAAATTTACATACATCCAAACCACTCATATCGGGCAAGTTCAAGTCCAGAATAATGAGGTCAAACGGTTCTTCTACAAAATATTTTTTCGCTTCTTCGCCATCAGCAGCAATAGTTGCTTCAAAGGATTGCGTTTGCAATCCTTTTCTGATAAAAGTAGCCACTTTCAGTTCGTCTTCAACTACTAAAATACGCTTGTTATTGCTCATGGTGATGTTTTTGTAGCTCTAAAATATTAATTTATTAATAATGAATATCCGTTTGAGAAAAATTCGTAATTCTACAATACTATAAACTTAGTAAAATTATCGGCTGTTTACTTTTTCCTCCCGAATTTTTCTCGGCACCAAGCCATTAATTGTTTAAAATCACGTTTTGATGAATTTCGGAGTGCTTTTCTTAATTCTTTTTTAAAAATTTTAGGCTCAAAACTGACTTTTTCTAAAATCATTTTGGCGTATTCCATTGGCGACATGATGTATCGAGGGTTCATCGTTAAAGTTTTGAGGGTTTAGTTATTAGGCATTTTATAATTTTTTCTGACTAAATTATCGTAAGGCTTAAATATTTTTAAAACTTTTTCGGAGTCTTTTGCCGCAATTTTTTTATAGTCTCGATTGGTCACATCGTAAGAGACTCGAACTCCTTTATTGGTATCTCTTTTGGCTACTGCCGCCGCTTTGTTCGTGTGTTTATAGTTGTGAATACTGTAACCGGGGTCATTGACATGTATTTCTTGTGTGAATAAGCCCAAATTCATCAAGCTTATCATTAAAATGGTAGTTCCCATAATATTAAAATTTTAAGTACACAATTGTGCTGTTTTTGGATGGGACAAAGCTACCAGTGAGGACTTAAGCTCGTATTATAGGGAGGTTAGAAAGCGATTAGAATTTTCTCGAAAGTGTCAATGTGAAGATTGTGCCACCTTTTTCTGAAGACTGAACCGTAATTTTTCCTCTGTGAAGATTTACGATTTTCTGAGTTAATGAAAGTCCAACCCCGTGACCTTTTATATTCCGAGCATTTGAACCACGTCGAAAAGGCTCAAAAATTTGGGTTAATTCAGTTTCGGGAATTATTGAACCTTCATTGTGAAACGATAAAATAAGGTTTTCTGGTAATATGTTGAATCTCACTTCTACCCGATTTTTGGGCGAAAATTTCACGCCATTTTCCATCAAATTCAACAAAACCATGTACAGTAATGCTTCATTTGCTTTGACTTCGGGCAGTAAATCTGGATTGCCGTCTAATTTGGTAATAATCTGATAATGAGGATTTTTCTTTAACAAAATCTCTCTTACTTGCCATACTAATTCGGCTACATTGACCACTGAAAAATTGATTTGCGTATCGTCCGAATCAATACTTGTCATCTCTAACAAATTGTTTGTCAGTCGGTTAAGTTGCTGAACATCTTCCAAAACGGATTGAATCATCAATTTTAATTCTTGCGGATTGTCATCTGCCAAAAGCGAAACCTGAATTTGTCCTGTAATGGCAGTCAAAGGCGTGCGTAACTCATGCGAGGCGTGCGAAACGAAAGAACGCTGTAATTTGAAAGCTTTTTCGAGCCGACTCAACATTTGATTGAAACGTTGAGCCAATTGTGCAATCTCATCCGTTCCATTGCCTTCATCGAGCCGTGAATTGAGTTGAGATGCCCCAATTCTATCCACACTTTTAATAATATTTTGAATGGGTCTGAGCGACCTCCCTGCAAAAAACCAACCTGCATAACTGACAATCAAAAGCATCAATAAGCCCCCAAAAGCCAGCATTAATCCTAAATTCCGCTGTTCACTTAGCCCGTACTTATCTTGGGCAGAAGCCACAATGACCAGTTCCTCTTTGCCATTATTAAAAACTATGCCCAAGACTTCACGGTCTTTTTCTTGAAAAGAAAGCTCTTTTTCTTGGCGAATTTGTGTGAGTGTTGCGAGTTGAATCGTCAAATAATCAGTGCCACTTTCATATACAATTTGGTTTTTTTTGTTGTAAATAACAATCTCTTCTTGGGTCAAAACCGTCATTTGATTTTTGTCCAACAACTTTAATAAATCGGGACTAATTTCTTCTTTGCCAAACAAAATTTCTGCTGCAGTTCGGGCTTCTTCTCGCAGTCGATTCTTGAACTCACTTTCACGGTGAAATTCACTTTCGAGATAAATAACAAGGCAAAAAATCAACAACAATGTCGAAACAATGCCTAAGAAAAGGAGCGTTATTCGGGTACGGATGGTCATAATGTAAATTTACGTGAAAGCAAAAACGTTTTTGGGCATTATCACATTAGATTTTCTTTAGATTTTTTTTCTTCCTTATCTTTGTCACTTAACCAAAAAATACAAAAAATGTCAAGACAAAATATACTTACGGGTTCGCCTTGGGAAGATAAAATGGGTTATTGCCGTGCCGTTCGTATCGGAAATATTATTGAAGTTTCAGGTACGGTTGCCATTGTTGACGGTGAAGTTGTGAAAGCGGACGATGCTTTTGCTCAAACAAATAATATTATTGAACGTATCGCTAAGGTTTTAGAAGAAGCAGGTGCAAGCCTAAATGATGTAGTAAGAACAAGAATTTTCACAACTGATATTGCTCAGTTTGATAATATTGCGAAGGCTCACGGAGCGTATTTCAAAGATATTAAGCCAACAACGGGAATTTATGAAATCAGCAAATTGGTTTCGCCTGACTATTTGGTAGAAATTGAATTCACGGCAGTTGTTTAAGCAATTCCAAGAATTTGACCAATAAAAAAGCCTCGCTGTTGAGCGGGGCTTTTTTGTGTTATTTCAGACGTATGATAATAAAACGCCGAACGTTTATGAAAAGTTTTATGTTCGAAAAATAGTGAAATAGTTTTTCATTTTCTTTTTTAACACAGACTTTAGTCTGTAACTCTCATTTATTTACAGACTGAATTCTGTAGTACTATGAAACAACAAACGATATACGAAGTAGCGGTAATTCCGATTGGCTCATTAAATTCTATCCGACAAAAAGAGACGGTTTTGAGTTATTTTTCTAATCTGAGCAAATGCCTCGACCAAGTCACAACGGCTTTGGCAATCAATGGTTGGGACTCGAAAATCAATTATACGGCCGTTTATCGGAGTTTGAAGGAAAAGGAGAAATATGTGGCGGAGTTTAATTTGGCAGGGAATAAAATTTTCAAAATTGTGGTAACGTGTAGAACGATAAACCCTGCACTGACCATGTTGGGAATTGAAGAAAAACCTTTGTAACCCGATTCTCTGAAATCGGGTATCTAAATGCTCCGATTCTGGAGAATCAGGTTACAAGTTATATGGATTTTGAAGTCGAATTTGCATGAAATTCTCAGGTTTATCCAAAGGAGTAAAGCCATATTGGGCATACAATCCATGAGCATCGGCGGTTGCCAAAATCCAACGTCTCAGACCTTGTAAATCTGGATGTTGCAAAACAGTTTCCACCAATAACTTAGAAAGTCCCTGGCCACGATATTCTTCCAAAATAAATACATCGGCTAAATAAGCAAAAGTTGATAAGTCGGACGTAACTCTACAAAAACCTACCTGCTTCAACACTTCTGCCTCCTGAAAATACACGCCAAAAGCGATTGAATTAGCAATTGAACGCTCTACAAGTTCAGCAGGTATTCCTTTTGCCCAATATGAGTGATTCGTTAAATAATCATGAATGACATCAATTTGCAGTTTTGCCTTGTCAGTTGAAATAAAGAATTATCCTTTTAAGATTTCCATTGAAGATAAATGATGAGAATTGACACTAATTTTGGGCATAAAAAAAGACCTACATTTGCAGGTCTTTTACTATTATTTCTGGAGATATAATATTAAAACGTTTATCTCAGGAAAAAGTTTTACACTTGAAAAATAGTTAAATTATTTTTCATTTTTATTGATTTAATTTATAAAACCCCATTTAAAAGTTATTATAAGGCATTTTGGGCTGAAAAAAATCTTTTCGCTACAAACTCAATAGAGCCTCTTTTTTCAGTAGTTCTTTGTCAATCGGCACAACGCCCACTGATTCACAAACAAGTCCACCACCTAAATTTGAAAGTCCCGCAATTAATTCAGGTGAAAGTCCCAAAGCCAAGCAACAAGCTGCAATTGAAATAACGGTATCGCCCGCACCCGATACGTCCGCAATAGTACGAATATGAGCAGGAATAGCTTTTTTCTGATGATTAAAATCTATATAAACCCCTTGTTCCGAAAGCGTTACAAAAACACCTTTGAGTTCCAAGGTATTTTTCAACATTGCTACGGCATCGGCTAATTCATCGGGATTTTTTACGTCAAAAGAAATGGATAAGCCTTCTTTCAACTCCTTCAAATTTGGCTTGAAAAGAGTTGCGTTTTGGTAATATAGGAAGTTCCGTTTTTTAGGGTCAACAATGGTAGGAATGTCATTATCATTTGCAAAAGTGATAATATCGTAGATTAATTCTTTCGATAAAACGCCTTTGTCGTAATCCTCAAAAATGATAACATTAGCAGTCTTTACCAAATCTTTAATTTTATCGCTAAGTATTTGACGTTCAGTTTCATTGATGAGTTTATCTGTTTCGGTATCAACTCGAACAATTTGCTGAGAACCTGCAATAATTCGTTCTTTTACGGTTGTAATTCGAGTTTCGGATTGAATAATTCCTTCGGTTGAGAGGTTTTGTTCTTTTAATAAATTCAGCAAAGAATCACCGTAAGAATCAGCTCCGATAACTGAGCAAATAACTGGTTCAGCTCCAAGCGATTGTACGTTCATAACAACATTTCCTGCACCGCCCAAACGTATTTCACGACTACGAACATTGACTACTGGAACGGGGGCTTCGGGCGAAATCCTTTCTACTTTGCCCCATGTGTAAGCATCAAGCATTACGTCACCAATGATGAGAACTTTGAGTTTATTGAAATTATCGAATATTTCTGGGATTGTCATTTTTATAATTTTGGGTATTCTAAAAGCAAAATTACGGTAAGTTTTTAGAAAATATTGTAGAATTTAGGAGAAAGCTTACCCCCCAATCGTAGTCATAGATTCCGAAATTACTGATTTACGACCACGTTCTGCTTCAAAACCATCTTT
>JAZKDE010000087.1:0-20757 GCA_040387735.1 Bacteroidota bacterium | reverse complement strand
ATTTCGGCTAAAATTCGGGGTAAATTCCATTCTAATTTTGGATAATGCGAGCCTTCTCCGTTGAAGGGCATTTCTTCAATAAAGCGAATAGAAACTTTATGATTTCGGGTTAATTCTACCAAAGGCAAAATGTCTTCGGTGTTTTTCCCGTCCATGACTACGGCATTAACTTTTACTTCAAAACCTGCATCAATTAATTGAAAAAGGGTACTATAAACTTTATCAAATTCATCCCGACGAGTAATTTCAAAGAAGCGTTTTTTGTCCAAAGTATCCAAACTCAAATTGATGGCTTTCACGCCCATTTCCTTCATTTGACGAATATATTGTCCCGTCAAAATTCCATTGGTAGTAATATTTAATTCGTCAATTCCGTTAATTTCAGAAAGTTGATACATAAAATCAACCATATTGTTCCGCACAAAAGGCTCGCCACCCGTAATTCGAACTTTTGAAACGCCCAACTCAGCAAGCACCGAAACGATACGCAACATTTCCTCGTAAGTCAGTAATTTTGTTTTGTGTAGATATTTTACGCCTTCTTCGGGCATACAATAAAAACAACGCAAATTACAGCGGTCAGTTACAGCCAAACGCAAGTAGGTTATCGGGCGACCATGATTGTCGTAAATGATATTGGGAGTTTGAGTATTCAATATTAATGAGTTTCTTTGTTGAACAAATTTAGTGAATAACACAGAGGAATCAAGAAACATTCCGTTTTAATAATGGGACATGAACTGAAGGGGATTGGACACGAATTTATATTCATTTAATCCGTGTCGAATCCTTCAATTAGTGTTCCATCAAGCATCATGAAATACAAAATCAATCTTTTCGGAATTACTCGTGATATTGTTGGAAAGCATATTACTGAGTTAGAAATAAATCAAGTGGCGGATGTTCAAACTGTCTTGGAACAATTAAAAACTGACTTTCCTAAATTAAAAGATATAAAATCGCTCTTGATTGCCGTAAATAGTGAATATGCAGAAGCAAATTTAATATTATCAGAAAATGACGAAATTGCTTTGATTCCACCCGTGAGTGGGGGTTAAGGAGGTTTAAAGTGGAATGATAAAGTGTGAATGAATCTGATAATTCAAAAGCATATTTTCTGAGTAAAAACGCTTAACTTCTTTCATTTTACTACATTCTTAATTTATCATAATTCACCAAGTTTAATTTGGAAATCTCCCTAAAATTTGTCTAATTTTGTTCATAGAAAAATAACCTCCCCATAATTATAATTTAACCAAGATTTATTGCGAAATTTTATTGAACCCTCATATAATACAGTTGGTTTACGGAACTTTTATTTCTAAAAATAGGGTTCTTTCAATTCAAAATCTTAATTAAGGTCATGTCTGACGCAATTAAACACGAGTGCGGCATCGCACTTATCCGTCTTCGGAAGGATTACCAGTATTACATCAATAAATACAACACCCCCCTTTATGGACTGAATAAGTTGTATTTGATGATGGAAAAACAAGTAAACCGAGGGCAAGACGGAGCGGGTGTTGCCAACATCAAAATTGATGTTCCGCCCGGTCATCGTTATATCAGCCGCTACCGTTCTGTTGAACAAAATGCCGTACCTGATATTTTCAGAAAAATCCACAAAAAATTCCAGAAAGCCCTCAAGGGAAACAAAGAAAAAGCCAAAGATGCTCATTGGATTCAAGAAAATATTGCTTTTTCAGGAGAAGTCTTATTAGGACATCTTCGCTACGGAACTCACGGACAGAACGAAATCGAAAACTGTCATCCGATGCTGAGACAGAGCAACTGGAGAAGTAGAAACTTAGTAATGGCTGGAAATTTCAACATGACTAACGTCGATGAATTATTCGACAAGTTAGTTTCGTTGGGACAACATCCCAAAGAAAGAGTTGATACGGTAACAGTGATGGAGAAAATTGGTCATTTTCTGGATGAAGAAAATCAACGCCAATTTGAGTACTTCAAAAGCGAATACCAAAATCCAGAATTGTCGGATATTATTGAGGAAAACATTGATTTACAACGAGTTCTACAACGCTCATGCCGTGATTTTGACGGAGGATATGCCATGTGTGGACTCACGGGATATGGAGCTGCATTCGTAGCGAGAGACCCCGCAGGAATCAGACCCGCTTTTTATTACGCCGACGATGAAGTGGTTGTAGTTGCTTCTGAAAAACAAGCCATCAAAACCAGTTTCAACTGTAATTACGATGAAATCAGAGAGGTAAAACCTGGTCATGCCTTAATCGTAAATAAAGATGGTTCTTATTCTGAAAAGCAGTTTATTGAGCCTATCGAAAGAAAATCTTGTAGTTTTGAACGCATTTATTTCTCTCGGGCTTCTGATCCGAATATTTATGCAGAACGCAAAATGTTAGGACGTTTGGTCATTCCACAAGTGCTTCAAGAAGTTGATTACGACTTAAAAAATACCGTTTTTTCTTACATTCCAAATACCGCTGAAACGGCCTTCTTGGGTATGATTGAGGGTTTGGAAGATCACCTTGCCAAAGAACGTAAAAAAGCGATTTTGGAAGGAATCTTATTTGAAAAAGACCTTGAAGATTTATTAACTTTCCGTCCGAGAGTTGAAAAATTGATTTCAAAAGACGTAAAATTACGAACTTTTATCACCAATGATGCAGACCGTAATGATATGGTTGCTCACGTGTACGATACAACTTTTGAGGTAATTAAAAAAGGAGTTGATAACGTAGTTTTGATTGATGACTCAATTGTAAGAGGAACAACTTTGGAACGCTCTATTGTGAGCCTTTTGGATAAATTAGGTCCTAAAAGAATCGTAATTGTTTCGTCTGCCCCACAAATTCGTTA
Organism: Bacteroidota bacterium; assembly: GCA_040387735.1. GTDB lineage: Bacteria > Bacteroidota > Bacteroidia > Cytophagales > Spirosomataceae > Arcicella. Next base: position 17,913 of record JAZKDE010000087.1, on the reverse strand, counting down.
TCCTGACTGTTACGGAATTGATATGTCTCGAATGAAAGAATTTGTTGCTTTCCGTGCAGCGTATCAGTTGTTGATTGAACGAAATATGGATGATGTTTTAGAGGATACTTTAGGGCGTTGTTTAGCGGCAATCGAAATGGGAACGGCTATGGAAGAAAACTTTGTAAAAGCCATTTATGAGCCATTTACAACGGAAGAAATTTCTGCAAAAGTCGCTGAATTGGTAAAACCGAAAAACTTAAAAGCGGAATTAACAATTGTCTATCAAACAGTTGAAAACCTGAATAAAGCTTGTCCAAATGATACAGGAGACTGGTATTTTACAGGAAATTACCCAACCCCAGGCGGAAATAAAGTGGTAAATACAGCTTTTGTCAACTTTATGAAAGGAGTTGAAATTAGAGCGTATTAGTTAGTTTTTTAGAGAGATTAGAGGATAGATGATAAAGAACGCAGTTTAAAAAATAATTGGCTTCATTTAACAATGAAACAGCTATTCTATAAACTCTGTTCTTTATCATCTATTTTATCGCTTTCACCATTCTATCTTTACCAAACATATCTTTCACGACTTCGACATTACTAAATCCTTGTTTCCGAAATAAATCAGCGGTTTCAATGCCAAAAGCCTGATTAATCTCTACAACGCACATCCCTCCATCAATCAAATTTTTAGCCGCAAATTCTGCAATTACTTTGTAAAAAATAAGCGGATTATTATCTTCCACGAATAAGGCCAAATGTGGTTCATATTCCAATACATTTCGCTCCATTTCAGCCTTTTCCGCATTCATTACATAAGGTGGATTGCTAACGATAATGGAGAAAGGAGAAAGGGAAGAAGGAGAAAGATTTAAAATATCTACTTGTTCAAAAGTTACATTTGCACCGTTCCTTTCAGCATTTTCTTCTGCCACTTTCAACGCATTTCCTGAAATATCATAGGCATAAACTTGTGAATTAGGTAACTCGCAAGCCAATGAAATAGCAATACAACCTGTTCCTGTTCCAATATCTAAAATACGAATTAGGGACGGGAAACATTCCTGTTCCAAATTTTTAATTGTTAGCGGTTCGCAGCCCGACTGATAAATGTTAACTGTTAACTGAACAAGCTCCTCTGTTTCAGGTCTTGGAATTAAAGCATCAGGCGTTACTTTAAATTTTCTACCGTAAAATTCCGTTTCACCAATCACATACTGCACTGGTTCCTGAGCTTTTATCCTTTGTATTATCTCCGTAAAATCAAATATTTGAGAAACTGGATTATCTAATAAAATATCAGTTTTAGAGATTCTCAAACAATGGTCTAAGAGTAAATAAACAATACTTTTAGCTTCATTTTCTTCGTAAACGGAAGTAATTTCGGAGACTAATTTATTAAAAATTATCTTTGATGAATTCATATTTTTAGCATAAAACACAAAGTTAACCTTTAAAACCAAGAACAGCTAAATGCCAATCTCACAACTCACAACTCACAAGCAAAACATTTCCCATTCACAACTGTTCATGCAACGAGCCTTACAACTTGCTCAATTAGGAGCAGGTTCGGTATCGCCAAATCCGTTAGTGGGCTGTGTCATTGTGCATAATGGGAAAATCATTGGGGAAGGTTGGCATCAAAAATATGGCGAAGGTCATGCAGAAGTAAATGCGATCAATTCGGTTGAAGACAAATCATTACTTTCATTATCAGAGGTTTACGTTACGCTTGAGCCTTGTTCTCACTTTGGCAAAACACCACCTTGTGCAGATTTATTGATAAAACACCAAGTCAAAAAGGTAATTGTGTGTAATCACGACCCCAATCCGTTGGTGGCAGGAAAGGGGATTGAAAAGCTTCGTCAAGTAGGAATTGAGGTTGAAACGGGTATTTTAGAAGCCGAAGGAAGAGAGGTAAACAAGCGTTTTTTTACTTTCATTGAAAAACAAAGACCGTATATTATCTTGAAATGGGCAGAATCTGCCGATGGATTTATTGCCAAGCCAAATTATCAAGCTGTCCAAATTTCCAACATACTTTCCCGAAGATTTGTCCATAAAATGCGAGCAAAAGAAGATGCCATTATGCTTGGCACAAACACCGCTCGATATGATAATCCAAAATTAGACACTCGCTTTTGGACTGGCAAAAATGCTATTCGGGTGGTGCTTGACAAGGATTTATCGCTCCCAAAAAATCTTCATATTTTTGACAATTCTCAGGAGACTATTTGTTATAATCTATTAGAGCAAAGCACTTTAGGAAAAACTAAATACGTTAAAATTATAGATAAAAACGCCATTGAGAAATTCATTACCAACGACCTTTACCAAAGAAAAGTACAATCTGTCATTATTGAAGGAGGATCAATTTTACTACAAAGTTTCATTAATTTAGGCCTTTGGGACGAAGCTATTGTTTTGAAAAGTAAAAAGATTTTAGGCGAAGGAATGAACGCTCCAAAATTGAATAAAACTAAAAAATCAAGAGAAGATTTAGCGGGGAATAGTGTTGTTTATTATAAATTTTAGTCTGAGTAAATAAGGATGGCTTTGTTTAAAACAAAGCCATCCTTGAGAAAGAGATGATTTTATTTCAACACTAAAATCTTATGCCTTTTTAAACTCCCCAAAGTTTGTACTTGTAATAAATATGCACCGATTTTTAGACTTTGTAAGGGCATAATTTCCAAAATTGTCTGCGTTATTTTATCTGAGTTTAGCTTAATTTCATTTCCTTCAAAATCCATTAATAATAATTTCGCTTCATCCGAATCTTCCACTTTTACATTAAATTTAGCCCCAATTACGGGGTTTGGAAACACGCCAAAAGGCACATCAGTATCGTCAATGATAACGGCTTGCGGACGAAAAACCTGCTGTGTTCCGTCTTTATCTATTTGTTTAAGGCGGTAATAATTTGTTCCGAACAAAGCAGTTTCATCGGTAAAACTGTACGCTTTTTTGGTTTGTGAAGAACCCGCCGCTTCGATATTTGCAATGGTTTGATAGTTGAACGCATCTCGACTGCGTTCCACCATAAAATAATTGCTATTAATTTCGGAAATCGTCTCCCAACGTACATTAACTTTTTGATTGTCCGAAACTTGAGTTCGAAAGTTGCTTATTTCCACGGGAACAGCCGAAGCTTTAAGCATAATATTGTCAAGTCGGAGACGATTCAGAGCCGTCACAGCATCATTTTTCTTATAAAATCGGAAATAAATATTGGGAAGATTATTGTAGTTTGAACCTAAAATCATAGGCCCTGAGCCATTGCATCCTGTGGTTGGAGCTGTTGCATTTAAGTCGCCAATTTTAGAGAAATTTGCTCCATCACTACTAACTTGAATTTCGAAATTACCCAGATCAATATCTGACATTCGGTAGTCGTAGCTAAAATTGAAAGGACCAATAAAACCAAGTGTACTGGATTTAATTTGAAGGTAATCGCCAGTATTCCAACTATTTACCGAAAAGCCTTTGCCAGTACAGGCATCTTCAGCAAAATTGCTTAATCCGCTGTGCGTAAGCGTTGCAGCCCCAACAGATGCTGAGATGGGTGGGGGTGTACCTGCATATCCATTAAATTCAAAACTAAAAACTGTTTGAGCAGAACACTCGTGTAAAAGCCTTAAAATAAGGCAAATAGTTAGAAACGTTTTCATAAAATTTTATAAATCGAAAGTGAGAAACTTCTTTAACACAAAATTAAAAATATCTATTAATTGGGCAATAGAAAAAGGTAAAAAGGTAAAAAGGTAAAAAGGTAAAAAGGTAAAAAGGTAAAAAGGTAAAAAGGTATTTAACCCTTTTACCTTTCACTAACAACTCGTTTCTAAATTACCCTTCTTTCACGGTATCAATAAAGCATTTTACTTTATTTGGGTTGGTATCAGGATAAACACCGTGCCCAAGATTAGCGATATATCTTTGATTTCCAAACTGTTGCATCATTGAACGAGTTTGTTTTTTGATTTCATCAAATGAACCATACAATACGCATGGATCAAGGTTTCCTTGTAAAGTTTTGGTATCGCCAATCAATTTACGAGATTCAGCAATGTCCATATTCCAATCTAAACCGATTACTTCACAATTCAATTTTCCCATTTCTTCACGAGCGAAAAACGCTCCTTTGGCAAAAACTGTTACGGGAACTTCCGTAATGGCATCACAAATTTGAGAAATGTACGGAAGTGAATATATGCGATATTGTTCGGGAGAAAGAATGCCCGCCCACGAGTCAAAAATTTGTACTAAATTCGCTCCTGCGGCTACTTGAGCTTTCAAATATGCAATTGTTGTATCCGTCACTTTTTGCAAAAGAGCGTGGGAAAGTTCTGGTTCGGTATATAATGCCTTTTTAGCTTTCGAGAAAGTTTTTGAACCACGACCTTCAATCATGTAACAAAGCAACGTAAATGGAGCTCCTGCAAAACCAATCAAAGGCACACGTCCGTTCAATTCACTTTTTACAATTTTGATGGCATCCAAAACATATTTCAATTCCTCTTCTGGATTAGCAACAATCAATTTATCCACATCGGCCATTGATTTGATGACATTTGGAAAAATTGGACCCACTTTTTCCTCCATGATATACGGCAAACCCATTGCTTCGGGAACAACCAAAATATCCGAGAAAATAATAGCGGCATCAACGCCCAAAATATCAACGGGTTGGATAGTTACCTCCGCCGCTAATTCTGGATTGGTTGCCAACTGAATGAAACTACCCGCCTTCTCACGAACGGCACGATATTCCGCCAAAATTCTTCCTGCTTGACGCATCATCCAAACGGGTGTACGTTCTACACGCTCGCCACGGGCGGCACGTAATAATAAATCATTTTGTAAAATTTCCATATAAAAATGTAATCCGATACTGGAGGATATTTCGCTTCCGCATCGGTGATAGTCAAAATCATAGTCGATGCAGAAGGAAAATATCACTCAACATCGGAGAACAAAGATACGATTGAAAGCTGAGAATGGATTTTAAATTGGGGAGAAATTAAAATTGCCAAATTTTCAGGTTTGGCAATTTTAGGAAAAATGTGTTAAAACTTATATTCAAATACATACTCCCCTGCCCCTGCATCAAATTCAAGTCCCTGAGCAGTTGTTTTTATATTTTGAAAATCTGATTGAGCGATTGTTTTTCCGCCTTCGGTAGCCTCATTTGTACCTTTGGGTAAAGTTATTGTGGCGATGGTATTGGCAGGAATTTTAACGGTTAATTTGATTTTTCCATCTTTCAATTCCCAACCCGAAGCAATTTCTCCGTAAGGACTATTTAACGATGATTTTGCGTAAGACAATTTCGTCGAAGGTTCTGGTTTTATGTAAAAATGCTTATAACCCATTGATTTTGAATCAATTTCTATTCCTGTAACCACTCTGTACATCCAGTCGCCGATTGCTCCGTAAGCGTAATGATTAAAGGAGTTCATCCCTACATCTTGGAAAGTGCTATCCACTTTTTGGCCGTCCCAACGCTCCCAAATAGTAGTTGCCCCCATTTTTACAGGATAAAGCCACGAAGGATATGTTTCTTGCAAAAGCAAATCATAAGCAACGTCAGTATGTCCACTTTGTGAAAGTACGTGGCATAAATAAGGCGTTCCCAAAAAGCCCGTTGAAAGATGGTTTTGACGACTTTTAATATCTTTTACTAAATAATCAGCGGCTTTACTTTGGAGATTTTGGGGTAATAAATCAAACATTAAAGCCAAAACATAAGCCGTTTGGGAATCTGAAGCGATGCGTCCCGCTGGCGTAACGTATTGTTCATTAAAGGCTTTTTTGATATTCTCGAACAATTGAGCGTACATTTTTGCATCTTCGGTTTTACCCAAAGCCACCGCCGATTCTTGCAATAAATGCGTTGAATAAGCAAAAAATGCCTGACAAAGATAATCTCGGTCGGTATATCCATCGGGTTCGGTGTGGCTATTCATGGCAGGTTTGTAATAGAGCCAATCGCCAAAAACGCTACCGTTTTTCCACAAATAACTATCGCCTGCACTTTTACGAATAAACTCAACATAAGCTTTCATACTTGGATATTGGTTTTCGAGCAATTGTTTATCGCCATACGTCAAGTACATTGTCCACGGAGCAATCACAGCAACATCTCCCCAACCCGCTGAACCTTGTACGGTTTTCACATCCATTTTATTCAAAATATCAGGTACAACAAACGGCACTGAACCGTCTGGACGTTGGTCGGCGGCTACATCTTTTAGCCATTTCGTAAAAAATGCCGCTACGTCAAAATTATAGGCTGCCGTTCTGCAAAATGCCTGTGCATCGCCCGTCCAACCCAAACGCTCATCTCTTTGCGGGCAATCAGTTGGCACATCAACAAAATTTCCTTTTTGTCCCCACTGAATATTATGTTGTAATTGATTTACAAGCGGATTTGAACATTCGAAAGTTCCCGTCGGCTTCATCCCCGAATGTACGACTACGCCCGTTATATTTTCAGGTTTTAAATCCATACCTTCAATGGAAACATAGCGAAAACCCATGAAAGTAAAACGGGGTTCGTAAGTTTCCACGCCTTCACCTTTGAGCGTGTACGTGAGCGTAACTTTGGCATTTCTAAGGTTTTCGATGTAAAAATCTCCGTATTTATCCAAAACCTCAGCGTGACGCAAAACGATTTTTGTACCCTTTGCTCCCGACACTTTCAAACGTATCCAACCTACCATATTTTGTCCCATGTCAGCAACTAAAAGTCCTTTGGGTGTACGAAGAAATTTGATTGGTTTTATTTCTTCAATTCTTTCAATTTTTGCTCCTTCCGAAGCTACTAAATTGCTATTATCAAAAGTGGCGGTGGAAACATTTGCCCATTGTGCATCATTAAAAGTGGGTTCGTTCCAACCTTTTATTTCACGAGTGGCATCATAACTTTCTCCGTCATAAATTTCATTTATTGTAATTGGAGTATTGTTTGTGTATTTCCAAGAATTATCCGAAATAATCGTTTCCTCCGTTCCATTGGTATATTTTACGTTGATTTGACATAAAAGTCCCAAGCGTTTTCCGTAGAAACCTCTGTTATTCGACCACGCCAATGTACTTCTGTACCAGCCTTCGCCCAACATAGCACCAACGGCATTTGCTCCCGAGCGTAACATATTTGTCACGTCGTAAGATTGATATTGTAAGCGTTTATTGTAGGCTGTCCAACCTGGAGTAAGCACTTCATTGCCTACTTTTTGACCATTTAAACTCAATTCATAATATCCGTGACTCGTTACGTAAGCACGAGCCGAAACGATTTTTTCTTTCAATGAAAAACCTTTTCTCAACATCGAAGCGGGAGATTTACCAACTTCCGACATTACTTGTGCGGCAGGTTCAATCCATTGGGCTTTCCAGTCACTGAGCGATAAAAGTCCCATTTCCCACGATGCCGAATTACTCCAAACTGATTCACGATTCTGATTATCCCAAATTTTTACTTGCCAAAAATAAGCTTTGCCCGATTGCAAAGGCGTACCTTTATAGGCTTGCAAAATAGATACTCCCGAAGTCATTTTTCCTGAATCCCAAACCAAGTTTTTCTTATCAAAAGTTGGCGTTGTTGATACACGAATTTGATAGGAAGTTTGCAAAATATTTCTTTCAGAAGACTTTAATTTCCAGCTTAATCGTGGATTTTGGACATCAACGCCCATTGGATTTTGCTTATGTTCGCAAGTCATTTCGGAGATTTGGACTTGAGCAAAAGCTGAGGAACAGATTAGGGAAAAAAGAAGGAAATAACCAATTAATTTTTGAGTAATTTTCATACCATGAAGTGTTTTGAAAGAAGGTTAAACTTTTTATTTCTTAGTAAATTTTAAGTTTATACAAGAATAAGTCAAAAAAAAACAAAGTGTGTCATGGACTTGCCTGCTTTGAAAAACAATCACATAATCAAGGCGTATATGAACGCCGCTATCGAATATGTACCAATTAAAATTAAATACAAGCGATAAAACGCCTAAATACAAACAGATTATCCAGTCTGTTATTGCTGATATTGAGCGTAACGTTTTGAAGAAAAACGAACAACTCCCGTCCATTAGCGAGCTCAGCGAAGAGTATTATTTAGCCCGAGATACCGTCGAAAAAGCGTACCGAGAGTTACGAGAAAGAGGCTTTATTACATCCGTGCAAGGCAAAGGGTATTATGTGAATAGCGGAGAAAGTAGAAAAATGCGGATTTTATTGATTTTCAATAAATTAAGCTCTTATAAAAAATTAATTTATTATGCTTTTTTGAAAGTTTTGGGTGATAAAGCCTCGGTAGATTTACAAATCCATCATTATAACGCCCGACTTTTCGAGGAAATTATTGATAAAAATTTGGGGAAATACAACTATTATGTCGTGATGCCGCATTTCTTTCCAGAAGAAGAAAAAGGTATGGCAATCAAAACGTTAGAAAGAATTCCTGCGAATGAATTGGTACTTTTAGACAAAGACTTACCCGACTTAAAACAAGAGTTTTTATCAGTTTATCAGGATTTTGAACGGGATGTTTCCGAAGCCTTAGAAAGTGCTAATGACTTACTTACTAAGTATCAGCGACTTGTCTTAGTTTTTCCAAGTGATGGTAATTATCCCATCGAAATTGTGCGGGGCGTTCGTTACTTTTGCGTAAATGCCCACAAAGAATTCATCATCAAAGAGAATGTTGAAGGTGAAATTTTACAGGCTCAAACCATTTATTTGGTTGTGGAAGAAACCGATTTGGCGGAGTTGGTAAAAAAAGCCCGAATGTCAAGTCTTGAATTAGGAAAAGACATCGGAATCATCTCTTTTAATGAAACCACTTTGAAAGAACTATTAGGAATTACCGTTATCACAACCGACTTTGAAACGATGGGAAGAACAGCGGCAGCATTGTTATTAGACAAGAAAAAAATAAAAGTAAAAAATCCGTTTTATATGATTCGGAGAGAAACGTTATGAAAATTTAGTGATTTTGTGAATTGTGATTGAGTGATTTGTACAAAACAAGCAAAATTCAATTTCACAAAAATCACTAAATAATAACTCATTAATAAATCCCATGAAATCAACCATTCTTCAATACGTAAAAACCTACTTAGACCAGCGAATGCAAACTTCTTTGGACGCTATGAAAGCCGCCCAAGAATCAGCAAATGGTGAATCTAAGTCCTCCGCAGGTGATAAATATGAAACCTCTCGTGCAATGGGGCATCTCGACCGTGATATGCACGCCCGTATGTATCAGCAAACGCTTGAAGAACGCAAATTGGTAGAACGTATTGATGAAACTGCACCTTTCAGAAAAGGAGCTTTGGGGGCATTTTTAAAAACCTCGATGGGCGACTTTTTCCTTTCGGTCAGTATTGGACAGGTAGATTTTGAGGGAAAAAATGTGATGATTATTTCGCCTCAATCGCCCATTGGAGCATTGTTAATGGGAAAAGCCGTTGATGATAAATTTAGTTTTAGAGGAAAAGAAGCAGTTATTGAAGAGGTTTCATAAAACTAATAATTGCCGTTTAGCAGACTTCACCTACCTTTACAACTCAAAAAATAATGACCATGCAAGAACAAAATTATAAAAACCACACCCGAATGGTGACGAGTTTCCACTATGTATTTTCAGGTATCATACTTGTTGCTCTCATTTGCTCAATCATAAATTTAGTCCAGAAATTTATTAGCGGAGAAGGAATTTTAGGAGCATTTATCTTGATTTTACTTACTATTTCTGTTCTTTTGGCAGGCTTTTTTGCTCGTTCTTTTGCTTTAAAAGCCCAAGACCGTGCCATAAGAGCAGAGGAAAATTTTAGACATTTTTTACTGACAGGAAAGCCAATGGACAGTGCTTTACAAATGGGACAAATCCTTGCTTTGCGTTTCGCTTCTGATGATGAATTTATTGCACTTTCTCAAAAAGCTATTACTGAAAATTTGGGAAGTAAAGACATTAAACAAGCCATTCAAAACTGGAAAGCGGATACTTATCGGGTTTAGGGTGAAAATATTAAGTCCTAAGTAAGCATGGATGAAAACTACTTGCTACTTAGGACTTAAGACTTCTATCAATTCAACCTCCTCACAATCAAACTATTAATTACCTCGTAAAATTGTACAGGTTTCATAGTTCGCCAATTATTTACATTCAATGTCCCACCCATATTAATGTAAATATCAAGGTTATATTTGGCAAATTCTCGTTCTACGTGTTCTTGAAAATTACAAGCCGCAATCCAACCATCTTCCACTTCTTCAAACCATTCGGCATAATAATCGTCTTCTAAACCATGAAAATTCAAGATATTTTCACCCAATAAAATAAACTGATTTATTCCCTGATAAATGAGATGGTCGATGACTTCTCGTTTGAAAAACATGATGTCATTGTGTAGCGTATCGTTCCATTCGCCAAACATTTCGATGATGGCAAATTTTCGTTCATAGTCCGCAAAAAGGATTTTACAATAGAGCGTTTCTGAGCCAATTTCATCCCACATTGGGTGAATATAATAACCATAAATGGTATTTTCGTAGTAATCTAAATTATAAAGTCGCTCGTAAAAAGGCGAGCGAGCATCACGGGAAGCCACATAAAACTCCTCCCAACGATAATGAGGTTCAAGGTCTTGCATAAAATTACATTTCTTTAATTCTTATAGTTTTCAACGATATATTTTCCTATTTTGTTACACCAAATGATAATCTTTTCGAGAGAAAAAAGAAATCAAAGTCAGGTTTAAATAGCCGAAGTATTAAGGCTCACGAAAAATGTTTTAACTTTACAACATGACAGAAATACCAGCATTCAAAAAGAATCTCCCGACCCAAATTGCAGTATTGGGTGGTGGTAGTTGGGCTACGGCTATCATTAAGATTTTAACCGAAAATAACGTAAAAATCAAGTGGTGGTTACGCCGTAAATCGGACGTAGATTTTATCAAAAAATACAATCATAATCCGTCGTATTTGACTGATGCTCCGCTGAATCCACGCAAAGTGAAAGCATATTACAAAATGTACGATGCACTCCAAGGTGTTGATTATGTGATACTTGCCGTTCCTGCGGCATTTATTCCTGATGCGTTGAAAAATTTGACTCGCAATCACTTTGCGGGCAAAAAAATCATTTCGGCCATCAAAGGTATGATTCCCGACGAAAATATGCTGGTGACGGATTGGATGGAAAAAGTCTTTGGCGTACCCATGACCCAAATGTGCGTCATTGCAGGGCCTTGTCACGCAGAGGAAGTTGCTCAGGAAAAACAATCGTATTTGACTATTGGCTCACCAAATATTCATTTGGCTCAAGAATTTTCAAATTTGATGACTTGCCGATATATTCAAGCGAACCCCGTGGCAGATTTATACGGTGTTGAATACTGTGCGGTTATCAAAAATATTATTGCTATTTCATGCGGTATTACGCACGGATTAGGCTTTGGGGATAACTTTCAAGCGGTGATGGTTTCCAATGCCATGCAGGAAATTAAGCGTTTTTTAGATATTGTTTATCCACAAGCGAGCCGAGATTTACACAGTTCGGGCTATTTGGGTGATTTGTTGGTAACGGCTTATTCTCAATTTTCAAGAAACCGTACTTTTGGCAATATGATTGGTCGGGGATATTCTGTGAAGTCGGCACAAATAGAAATGAATATGGTGGCAGAAGGATATTATGCGGTGAAAAGTATTCACAAAATCAACGAAATTCACGACGTAGAAATGCCAATTATTGATGCTGTTTATAGAATTCTCTACGAAAAAGCGAACCCAATGGCAGAGATTAGTATTTTGAAGGGTTTTTTGAAGTAAGAAATATAATTTAAAATCATCCTAATTTCTAAAATTAGGATGATTTTAAATACTTTATTATAACGGTAATAAACCCAAAACCGTCACATTAAGTGTTACAGAAGCATTAGCCTGCACCGAAACACTATTTAGGTTTATCAAACTGTTTAAGTTAAGCATACTTTGTAAGACAAACTGCCCATTACCACTATTTTTATGAGATGCAAAGTGAATTTCATAATCTCCCCCTTCTAAAAATGCTAAATTAAAATTACCACTTCCATCCGCTACGCAACTGGTCACAGCGTTTTTAAACTGTACATTTCCACTTCCTTGTGCCTTGGTTTCTGAAACATTGTAAGTCCCTTTTTTGTAAACATATACAATGAGTTTACTGTTGGTTTCATTGTAATTGGCGCAATTCCCTTTAATAGTGCCAGCTTGACTTTTTACCAAAAGACGAGTTGAAGCGTTCAAATCTCCAGAACTTACAAAGCGATATCCACCCGCAGCACTTCCATTTTCATCCATTACTGCTTTCCGAATGTCGAAATCAAGCACTAAATTGGTCTGTTGATTTTCTTTTACCTCAAACGCTTTTGAACTTACCACTTCAGTTTGTCCACTTAGAGAACCTGTTAAATTATACTTTGTATTATCCGTAGCAAGTGTGTAACATCCAGGCGAATTTCCATTTTGGTCTGTTGCATTATCCAATATTAGAGAAATATTACTGTAAGTACCCGTTTTAATATTTCCTAAACCTAAAGCTGCAACATTTCCATTTTGGTAGGCCGATAATTCAATTGTTTTTTTTCCACTAAATCCGCTAAATTTTTGACCATCAATTCTCACTTCTGTCACAGTTACGAACGTACCCTTTACATTTGCATCGTCAGATGGTGCATCTGTAATCTCAACATTCACCATTCCTTGTACTCCAGTCGTTGAATCAGGCGTTACTGAATTGTCACTTTTTTTACACGATTCTATCACCAAAGCTGCCAACAAAATGGTAATCACTACCGAAAAACTTTTCTTTAACTTAATCATATTTATTTGTGTTTGTTTACAATACAAACGAAACAAACAAATCATGGATTGTAAAGACTGAGTGAACGGTATCTTCACTTTCAAGTCTTAACTACAACTTACTCAAAATCAACAACTTTTAGTTTTATCATAATTTTATGTCATTTTTCCCTAATCCGCTTGAATCTCCGCTTAAATTGATAACGTGCTACTGCTTGAAGCGACACAATCATATCTTCGGTTTTATTCTCACTCAAAAATTTAGCTTGTAAACCAAGTCCAAACTGCTTGGTAATTGGGTAAATATAACCCGCTGCAAATTGCAAATTTGAAAATGCCATCGTTGAACTTTCCGAATTATTTCCAAGAGCATTTACTAAAGCATGATGAATAGAAATACCTGTTGCGGCGGAAGCATAGAACCGCTTAAATATTCGCATTTGTACACAAAACAAAATGGGTGTTATAGACAAACTTGCCGTATTCACATTTTTCCCTTCCGATAATTGAACTTCATAAACTTGATAATGTCCCGCCTCAATGCCCAAACTCAAACGGTGTTCGGGTTCCCACATAAATCGAATAGATGAGCAGCTAAAATTTTGTCGTAAACCAACTCTTCGTGGGTCAATTTGTAGGGTATTTATGTAATGACTTATACCCGTACTTACATAAATACTTACGCCCCTTGCTACACTATCACGGGTATTCCATTGTTCTTGAGCCATTATAAAGTTGACAATTGAACAAAATAGAAGTGTAAATAAAGTTTTTTTCATATTTTATCGAAGATAGTGATAGTACGAAACCATCGTTGGATAATTAGTCAGAATACCATCAAAATCGCCTTCTTTAACGTATTTTTTAATGAAGCCTTCATTGTCTAATGTCCAACAAAATACCTTTCTATTTTGGGCGTGCATCGTGTTTACATCAGACGTTAATAATCCTAAAGTCCACCTCGGAGCCCATACTTTTGCGTTAATATTGGTAACATCATCAACCGTTAATTCGCATAATGACGGGACATTTTGGTACGTTGAGTAAGTTTTGAAAAAATCTAAGACTTGCTGTTCGGGTAGTCCGATATAAATAGATAAATCCCGATTTTTCTGTTTTGCTCGTTCCAACATTTTTTGTTGAATCGGAATGACTTTCGCCATCGCATTATTGACCGACTTCATATCTAACCAAACCACTTTCAAACTGGTACTGTCAACGACTTTCAAAAGTGCATCTTCCAAAGTCGGGATTTTCTCTCCGTTGACTAAGCGAATAAATCTCGAAATTTCGGCAAAAGTATAATCTGCGATTGGTCCATTCAGAGGGCTTTTTTTCGTTAATCTGATGTTAATATCTTCGTCATGATACAAAACTGGCACATTATCTTTCGTCAGTCTTACGTCAATTTCAATGCCTGTTGAACCAAAATTTTCTGTAAAACCAATCATTTCTAAAGAGTTTTCAGAAATGGATAATAAGTCAGACGTTCTTCCGCCCGAACGGTGGGCTAAAATTCGGAAGTCATCTTTCAAAACTTTTTGAGAAAACGGTCTTACATAAACCATTTCTAATACTTGGTCGGCTGGATTATTTCCAAAACCAAAACTGCCTTTTACGGTCAAATTAGTAAGGCTCGACTGGTTTTGATTTAGAATAATACCACTTCCATCGGTTGGTTTTAACTGAAAATTAACTGCTCCAGTTTCGCTATTAAGGGCGTATCGCCAATATCCATAAATGTAAATGGAGGAATCTTGCATTACGCCTTTTGTTACTGCATAAAGCCCATTTACACCGCCAAAAATGGATAAATTATTTTGGCTATTCCATTTCAAAATAAGCGTATCACCAAAAACTTCTCGACCTTTTGTAACCCTATAAATTCCTTCCAATTTTTGTTTTGAAATATTGCTTAAAGACTGCCCATTAGTTACGGGCTGGGTGATATTTACCGTTTCGGGAAGGTCATAATCATTACAACTGCTCATGGAGGTGATAATCAGTAGAAGTAATATATATATAACGCAGGTAGCATTTTGAATGCTACCTGCGTTTGCATTTTCAGACACTTTATAGAATTTATATTTTTTTATTAATTTCATACTAAAAATAAAATCATTGTTTTAATTAATTTAACGCAAAAAATAGCAGTGTCATCCCTATTTAATAATCAATCCTAAAAAGAATTCTATGTTATGATATTTACGATTGAAAGCCGTAAAAGCTGGCCAAACTGGATAATAGTATTTCACATAATTATCTCGACAGCCAACTATCATCATATGGTTTGCCCAGAGGCGTTGTTCAACATACACGCCTAACGCTCCGCCGTTGAAAAAATCCTTAAATTCTGTCACTTTTATTCCTCCTGCGGTGGTATTGATGTAGGTAATGGTATTTAATTCTGATTTCACTGTAATAGCAACATCTTTAATCTTGAAACCGATTGAAGCATTAGGATAATGCGACCAAGCTGACGTTCTATTATCAAAACCATATTGCGTTAATGCTCCGAAAATAAAACCTACGTCATAGCCTACTTTAGCAGAAAAAACTTTTCCTTGTGTATTCCAATGCACACCCGTCCGCACCTGATTTGCCATATAGATTGAACTAATATTTAAAGAAGCATCAAAACCTTTCGGAAGTCCGATAGTGGCGTACAAATCAATGAGTGGAATTCGTAGAGCAGATTCCACATAATCTAAAGGAAATTTGGTCGACGAAAGCCCCACTGCGGCTTTTAATTCCCCAGATTTCCACACGTGAGGCAACACAAAACTATTCTTTTCAATATTAAAAACCCTCCTCGGACGCACAGGAATACTGTCAGTTTGGGCAACCAAATTGTGGATGATAAGAACGAAAAAAAATAGTAGTGTAAATCGTAAATTCATATAAATTGAGCCAAGAAATGGTTGGAGAGTGGTTGAGGAATTAAAAGTTCACAAGAAATTGTGCTTGCTATCGAAAAATCATTGTTTGTTTTCACTTATATACCCATAAACCTAACCTTCATTAACCATTTAATTCATTACAAGTTTACGTCAAAAAATTATGCCTTTATCAAATACTTCATATAAATCTCCGATGAAGCCCTGTATCTTTGCACCTTCTTTCAAAAATTAAAAAGAATATTAGTGTTTAGGACGAACCTAAATCCTAATTCATAAATATGATTTCAGTAGATAACGTAACGGTTGAGTTCGGTGGACGAGCTTTGTTTAGTGATGTAACTTTCAACA
Organism: Bacteroidota bacterium; assembly: GCA_040387735.1. Lineage (GTDB taxonomy): Bacteria > Bacteroidota > Bacteroidia > Cytophagales > Spirosomataceae > Arcicella. Next base: position 1,840 of record JAZKDE010000087.1, on the reverse strand, counting down.
TCAACGAAAAAGATAGAATAGCCCTCATGGGTAAAAATGGGGCGGGAAAATCGACCTTATTGAAAATTATTGCGGGTGCCGATAAAGCTACCAGAGGCAAAATCTCTGCTCCAGGCGATGCCGTAATTGCCTACCTTCCTCAGCATCTTTTGATGGAAGATGACAGCACGGTTTTTGAAGAAACGACCAAAGCTTTCTCAAAAATCTTGGATATGAAAGCCGAGATTGATGAATTAAATCATCAATTAGAAACTCGTACTGACTATGAATCAGACGCTTACATGAATATTATTGAGCGAGTTTCGGAAGTGAGTGAGAAATATTATTCTATCGAAGAAATCAATTTTGATGCGGAAGTTGAAAAGACTTTATTGGGTTTAGGCTTCGTCCGTACTGATTTTACTCGTAAAACTTCTGAATTTAGTGGTGGCTGGCGTATGCGTATTGAGTTGGCAAAAATCCTTTTGCAAAATCCTGATTTAATTCTTTTAGATGAACCAACCAACCACTTGGATATTGAGTCAATTCAATGGTTAGAGGAATTTTTGATGAATTCTGCCAAAGCCGTAATTGTTATTTCTCACGATAGAGCTTTTGTGGATAACATCACTAATCGTACCATTGAAATCACCATGGGACGGATTTACGACTACAAAGTAAATTATTCGCACTATCTCCAACTTCGCAAAGAACGTCAGGAACAACAGCAAAAACAGTTTGCCGAACAACAAAGATTTATTGCGGACACCACCGAATTTATTGATCGTTTCAAAGGAACCTATTCAAAGACTTTGCAAGTACAATCGAGGGTTAAAATGTTGGAAAAATTGGATATTGTGGAAGTGGATGAAGTGGATACTTCGGCTTTGCATTTGAAATTTCCGCCCGCTCCACGTTCTGGAAATTACCCCGTCATTGTGGAAGATTTAACGAAAAAATACGATGACCACTTGGTTTTCAAAGATGCAAGATTGACGATTGAAAGAGGAGAAAAAGTAGCCTTTGTGGGTAAAAATGGGGAGGGGAAATCAACACTCGTGAAAGCCATTATGGGCGAAATTGACTTTGAAGGCGAAATGAAATTGGGTCATAACTCAATGATAGGCTATTTTGCTCAAAATCAAGCAGCACTTTTGGACGGAGATTTAACGGTTTTCCAAACGATTGATAACATTGCCGTGGGTGAAATCAGAACGAAAATCAAAGACCTTTTGGGTGCATTTATGTTTGGTGGCGACGATGTTCACAAGAAAGTAAACGTATTGTCGGGAGGAGAAAGAACTCGTCTGGCAATGGTAAAACTCCTCCTTGAACCAGTAAATTTATTGATTCTGGATGAGCCAACCAATCACTTGGATTTAAAAACCAAGGATATTCTGAAAGATGCTTTGAAGGCTTTTGAAGGAACAATAATTTTGATTTCTCACGATAGAGATTTCTTAAACGGACTTGCTGAGAAAGTCTTTGAATTTGGTAATAAACGAGTAACCGAGCATTTTGAAGACATTAATGGTTTCTTACGGAATAAGAAATTGGAGAATTTGAAGGAAATTGAACGCAAGGGGAAATGATATACTGTAATTTGTAAATTTGTAGAGACAAGGCATTGCCTTGTCTTTGCTAAGTCAAAATTTTATTATAGAATTTGAGACAAGGCAGTGCCTTTACTAAGTCAAAATATTTATTATGGAATTTGAGACAAGGCAGTGCCTTTGCTAAGTCAAAATATTTATTATGCAATCTGAGACAAGGCAATGCCTTTGCTAAGTCGAAATATTTATTATGGAATTTGAGACAAGGCAGTGCCTTGCTATGTCAAATATTTATTATGGAATTTGAG
>JAZKDE010000086.1:0-59335 GCA_040387735.1 Bacteroidota bacterium | reverse complement strand
CCAGCTTCTTGCATATGGTAGCCTGAAATTGAAATGGAATTGAATTTCGGCATATTTTGAGCGGTGTAGGCAAAAATATCGGCAATAATTCGCATCGAAGGCAATGGCGGATAAATGTAGGTATTTCGCACCATGAATTCTTTCAAAATGTCATTCTGGATTGTTCCTGATAATTTTTCGGGAGAAACGCCTTGTTCTTCTGCTGCTACAATATAAAATGCCATGATTGGTAAAACCGCTCCGTTCATGGTCATGGATACCGACATTTCGTCCAATGGAATTTGGTCGAATAACAACTTCATATCTTCCACTGAATCAATGGCAACACCCGCTTTTCCCACATCGCCCGTAACTCGTGGATGGTCAGAGTCATATCCTCGGTGGGTTGCTAAATCAAAAGCAACCGAAAGTCCTTTTTGTCCGCCTGCTAAGTTTTTGCGGTAAAAAGCATTTGATTCCTCAGCGGTTGAAAAACCTGCGTATTGACGAACTGTCCAAGGATTTTGAACATACATCGTTGAGTATGGCCCACGAAGATAGGGGGGAAGACCTGCCGCAAATTTTAAATGTTCAGCGTCGGCTAAATCTTCTTTGGTAAAATAACTTTTTACCGAAATTCCTTCGGCTGACTTCCAAGGTTTATTTTGAGAAACTTCTTTCGTTATTTTAGTTTGATTTTTAAAATCTATATTTGATAAATTGGGCTTCATAATGCGGTTGGGTAAAGATTTTACTGTTCAAAAATTTCGGAAAGTCTTCTGTTGATGAGCAGTTCAAACGTTGTTTTATCCGAAGTTTTATCAATTATTTTTGATTTTTCAAAAGGTACTTCATCGTGTCTAAATTTATTCACGCCAATCATGATGGATTTATTTGCTTGCAAGGCTTCTTGTTTGGCCTCAAAGTTTCGATTGATATTTTCTTGAATATAATTTTTCTTAAAAGCTTCAATAATTCCTCCTTGATTTTCGACGGCTTGTAATAAGCTAAATGCTTCTTCTGCAATTTGGAAAGTTAAATTTTCGATGAAATAACTTCCCGCTGATGGGTCAATGACTTTATCAAAATAACTTTCTTCTTTTAAAATAGTTGAGATATTTCTGGAAATTCGGCGACTAAAATCGTCCGATTCTTGATATGTTTCATCGTAACCAAGAATACTTAAAGCATCGCAACCGCCAATAATTGCCGCCATTGCTTCGGTAGTAGCCCGTAGCATATTCGTATTAGGCGTGATGGAAGAATTATAGAAAGAAGACGTTACACAATGAACCGAAATGTTTGGAACATCCTGATTATTAAGACCGTAGCCTTCGATGAGAATTTTACTCCAAAGGAACTTCAATGCTCTTATTTTGGCAATTTCTCCAAAATAATTTGTTCCGACAGAAATGGAAAATTCTATTTTTTGTACAATTTCCTGTAAGGTAATATTTTGTTCGGATAATTTATCAATTGTTTCAATTGCAGAAGCAAGCGTATAGGCTATTTCCTGTGCTATATTTGCCCCCGAATTGTGGAAGTGATGACTATTGATTATGATTGTTTTAAATGAGGGGTGATTTTGTACTTTTCTAAGAACTATTGCCATCTCAATCCACTGGTTTTTGTCTAAAATACCAGTGATAAAATATCTTTCAAGTATATCATCAATGATTCCACCTTTCCAGAGATAAGGAGCAATATTCTGTAACTCATTTACTAAATTTAAGGCATTATTTTCGACTTTAAAAAAAAAGGAGGTATCAGATAGTTTGATATTTCTTAACAATTTCTTAACTTCAATTTCCATTATCGACACGCCACTAAGGTCTAACAGAAAAGAATTTGCTCCCTCCTTTAATAGATTGATTATCAGTAAGTTACATTCTTTTTCTGTCGCATATTTAATTATTTCTCGATTGCTCCAAGTTTTTGTATCATTTTGTAGTTGAAATTGTTGTACAACTTTCAATGGCAGTTGAAGTACGTCTTGGTTATCGTAATAAGATGAAACATTGATGTTTTCTTCAAGAAACCAAGTGAGGGTTGCATCAAAATCTTTACCTTTCAAGTCTTTGGTAACTTGTTGTTTCCATTGGTTATGAGAGGGTGCTTCAAAATTTTGGAAGAGTTGATTTTTCATATAATTATTTAAAATTATTCTTTAATTTTTCAAAGTTAATTAAAATTAGCATTTTAGATTATTTTTGACAAATATTCCCTTAAAGTTACTATTTACGCCCTTACTGTTGTATTATTCTAAGAAGTACCATAAAAGTTAAAATTCAACTTCCTAATTTGAAAAAAAATGGAGATTTTAGGTTACTCCCGACCGAAAAAAGTGCTATTTTTGTCCTCTATTGGAAAGTAAAAATTTGTATTTTTTTGGTTAGTTAGTCAATTAATTGAAAATCAGATATTTGAGACCACTTACTTGTCCAGTGCCGCCATTTTAGAAAATACCATGTATCATACCTACCAACCAGATGCAAGACAAATCTGGGTAAAATGTCTTGAAGTAATACATAAAGAGATTAACGAACAAAGTTATAAAACTTGGTTTGAACCCATCGTTCCACTAAAAGTAACGAATCAAACACTCTCTATTCAAGTGCCGAGCCAGTTTTTTTACGAGTGGTTGGAGGAGAACTATATCCATGTACTTCGGAAGGCGATTGATTTTGCGATGGGTAGAAATGGAATGTTAGAATATTCAATTATTGTTGATAAAGGAGATAAAAAAAATCCACCGATTGCCTATAATGTACCAAATCAGAAGCCAACAGTTCCCGTTCAAGCACAAAAAAGACCGGAACCAACCGTTTATGAGAGTCCGTTTCAGTTAAAAGATTTAGATTCACTGGATTTGGATTCGTATCTGAATCCCCATTATACGTTTGATAATTTTGTTGAAGGTGATTGTAATCGTTTGGGTCGTTCTGCTGGTTTGGCGGTCGCACAGCGTCCTGGAGTTACATCTTTTAACCCTTTGATGATTTATGGAAGTGTAGGTTTGGGCAAGACTCATTTAATTCAAGCAATCGGAAATTATATCAAAAATACTTACGCTAACAAGTTTGTATTGTACGTTACTTCAGAAAAATTTTGTAATCAATTTATAAATGCCATTAAGAATAATACCCTTCAAGCATTTACAAATTTCTATATGCAAGTCGATGTATTAATTATTGATGACGTGCAGTTTTTGGCAGGAAAGGAGAAAACACAAGAATCGTTCTTCCATATATTTAACCATTTGCATCAGTCGGGAAAACAAATTATTATGTCTTCCGACCGACCACCCCGTGAATTGGCAGGAATGCAAGACAGACTTTTGTCAAGATTCAAATGGGGACTTACTGCTGATGTGCAACAGCCTGATTTTGAGACTCGTATTGCTATTATTCAGAAAAAATTACAAGCAGATGGTATTTATATCGAAGATAAAGTTATTGAATATTTAGCTCACAGTATTGATACTAATGTGCGTGAATTGGAAGGCGTAATAGTTTCATTAATGGCTCATGCTTCTTTCAATAGTAAAGAAATTGATATGGATTTGGCTCGAACTACTTTAAAAAATATCGTAGTTGATAATGAAAAAGAAGTTACTGTTGATACGATTTTAGATGCCGTAACGCATCATTTTGAAGTCAATATGAATGACTTGAAAAGTAAAAGCCGTAAAAAAGAAACTGTTTTTCCGAGACAAGTGGCAATGTATTTGATGAAAGAATTTACCAATTTACCTTTAAAATCAATTGGTTATCATTTTGGAGGGCGTGACCATAGTACCGTAATTCATGCTGTGCAAACCATCAGCGATATGCTTGAGACAGATAAAGATGTTGAAAAGACCATGCAAAAATTATATAAGTACTTTAATAGAGTACGAGTTAAAGCTTAGTAGTTTAGGTAATCCGTCAAAAGCCTCTGTTTTTTTACTGACCTAATTTTATAGATTTGCTCAGTTTGGGTTTCGATATATTATTTTTTAATAATTCTGATTTATAATCTTTACTTAACCGTAAGGTTGTTTCATTTTTTTGATTCAATCTTACGGATTTTTTTTATCTTAGTATTTCTAAATGTATTTTTAATCAAATTCTATTCTATGAAAAAATATACTTTAATTATTCTCATTCCTTTATTTTTCAGTACTTCAAATTCCTTTGCTTCCAATATAATTTACCCTGTTCGGCAAATGCCCGTAGATGATTTAGAATTATTCATGGATAATCCTAAAGGAAAATTGAAAATTAGATTTGTACGAAATGAAGATAAATCCACCGATTCCACTGATAAACCAAAAGGATTTTTCGGCAAATTAAAAAATGTAGTAAATATGAAACTGGACGCTTCTGATAATCCTCCTTTTAAGGTTGAAATTGTGAGAGAGAAAGAAAAAAAGAACTAATAAATAAAAAAGGCATCCAAGTTAATTGAACGCCTTTTTTAGTATATTTTAAAGAGATTTTACTTATTTTTTTACAATCTTCAAATCAATTCTACGATTTTTAGCTTTTCCTTCCTCAGTTGCGTTAGTCGCAATTGGGTTTGCCGAACCTCTACCTGCAAAGTCAATTCTAAGATCTCTAATTCCGTTAGCAACCAAAAGATTTTTTACGGCAAAAGCACGCTTAATCGACAATTTACGGTTCTGGAGTGAATCTCCAGTATTGTCAGTATAGCCAACTAATTTTACTTGTACACGTGGATAAGCAGACATGATTTTTGCCAAATCTTGCACTGTTTTTTCCGAACCTGCCACCAATGTATTGGTATTGGATTCGAAATTCAAATTGTCAAAAGTGAAAACTTGATTAACTCTCGCTGATGAATCGGTTAAATATTTAGCCAACTTATAATTGAAAGAACCATCAACTAAATCTATTTTTTGGCCGTTCGGTAAACTAACACCAATTGCCGTAGTTGTTGGATTCTGAACTGTCACTGCCGAATCTGCTTTTGAGACCGAAGTGTCTTTCGGAAGATTCGTTGTGTCAATTTTAGCATTCGTTACTTGTTCTAATTGTGATGAATCTGGCTCTGGATTGGAAGATGAACTCAGACTACTCCAATCATGCGTTGCGACAAAATATCCAATTCCAGCCAATGCAGCGGCAATTAATAAGGTTGGTAAAAGCCATTTAGGAATTGATATTCCAGTGCTGCCTTCTCCTTCGTAATCCTTGTTAGAATACGTAACTTCACGATGCTCAACGGGTTTATTGACTGTTGGTGTTTGGGTACTATTTGATTTTATTCCACCAGAAGCAAACTGAACAGGTTTAATCTCTTCGCTCAAAAATGTACTAAGTCCCAAAACATCAATCATTTTGGTTTGTAGATTTTCGGGCGTTTCGTCCAAAAGAATGCTTCTTTGGTCTAAAAGTGTATTCGCCAAACTGGCTTTATCCAACCCTTGCGTAGTGACCATTTTCCCTAATTTCCCAACGACTATTGGAGCAACAATGGATAAAAGGGCAGTTGCTGATGAATTTCTTACACCCGCAAATTGTGAAATCATGGTGGCGATAGAACTCTTTTTATCAGGTAAAAGCATACTTACAAGCCCATTCCCTTTTTCAAGTAAAGCTCCAAAACTTTCTTTATTTTTTAATAAGTCTGATATTTGGTCGAGGATACTTCCATCATGATTTCCTTTTTTCACGACATTCATAAGCGTCGTGGCTCCAGCTTCATTAGAAGCTCTTTTCATCAACCCACCAACAAACGTTGGAATTAATCCTTCAAGTGCAGTCTTTACTTTATCTTCTTTCTCTCCGAGAAGATTTGCGGCTTTGCTGGCAACCTCACCTAATAATAGCTCTTTTAATTCTCCAAATAAATTCATACTCATTTTTTTTATAACAGATTATAATACAAAATTACAATCAAATCTATGAAAGTCGTTACTGCTTGTTAGTAATCGGTTAATGATTTTTGTAAGATATTGATAATTAGTGTGTTATGGTTAAAATGGATATTTTCGTTTTCTTTAAGAAATACAAAGTTCTGACAAATTAATTCAAATTAATAGCCAATTATGAAATAGATTTCTCAAATTTTCTTTTAAAAAGCTAATATCTAAAGTACAGATACTAATTTTGTGGCTCATTTCTGATTAAAGCAGATACAATTTATCGTATGAAAAAAATATTATTTATAGACCGTGATGGTACAATTATCGTCGAACCACCAATTGATTTTCAAGTTGATTCACTCGAAAAGTTAGCTTTTTTACCCAAAGCTATTTCTAATCTTAGAAAAATAGCAGAAGAGTCTGATTTTGAATTAGTTATGGTTACTAATCAAGATGGGTTAGGAACTGACTCTTTTCCAGAAGATACTTTTTGGCTACCTCAAAATAAAATGATGGAAATTCTTGAAGGTGAAGGCATTCACTTTTCAGCAATTCATATCGATCATACTTTTGAACACGAAAATGCTCCAACTCGTAAACCAAGAACGGGATTGTTGGAAAAATATTTTGATGAAACCGAATATGATTTAAAAAACTCATTTGTGCTCGGTGACCGATTAACAGACGTTCAATTGGCTATTAATCTTGGGGCAAAAGCTATTTATCTGGGAGAAAAAGCTTTTGAAAATGCTGAACAGGAATCTGCAACAGCCTTAATGTCAAATGATTGGGATAATATTTATCAGTTTTTACGTTTGCCTGAACGTAAAGCCTCGGTAGAAAGAGTTACCAAAGAAACTCAGATTTGGGTTGAACTTAACCTCGATGGAAAAGGAAAAGCAAATATTGATACTGGGTTAGGTTTTTTTGACCACATGCTCGACCAATTAGCCAAACATTCAGGAGCAGATTTGACCATAAAAGTAAACGGAGATTTACACATTGATGAACATCATACAATCGAAGATACGGCATTAGCGTTAGGAGAGGCTTATTTAAAGGCTTTGGGTGATAAAAAAGGAATTACTCGCTACGGATTTTATTTATTGCCAATGGATGAGGCTTTGGTTCACGCAGCGATTGATTTTTCGGGAAGAAATTGGATGGTTTGGGATGCTAAATTTAGCCGTGAAAAAATTGGTGAGATGCCAACAGAAATGTTTTTTCACTTCTTTAAATCATTTACCGACACGGCAAAATGTAATTTGAATATCAAAGCCGAAGCGGACAATGAGCATCATAAAATTGAGGCCATTTTCAAGGCATTTGCCAAAGCTATCAAAATGGCGACCAAGAGAGAAATAAAAGATTTGGATGTTTTACCCTCAACAAAAGGCGTACTGTAAGCTAAAATACATTTGTTAGAGAACTTTGATATAGGTGTTTAACGAATTTTTAATGCTCATTTTTTAATTCTTTAGTCAACTGTCTTTATCTTTGTGGCATAAATTAGAATTTTTCAAAAATAAAACCATATCAACATGAGCGGAACAATATTAGCTTGGGTATTTTACATTTTATTATTTGCTGCGGCAGGTTTCGTAGGTGTTAAATTGCAAAATATTTACAACGAAAGAGGTAAATAATATTTATCAGTTATCAGTAAACAGTTATTATAATTAATACTGCTTACTGATAACTGTTTACTGTTTAAAGAATATACTGACTCAAATCACGATTTTTTACCATTCCTCCCAGTCTTTCAACTACTAATTCCTTCGTAATTAATACTTTACTATTCGGCGTAATTACATCTGGAATATCAAACATAATATCGTTTAATAAATGCGACATGACCGTTTGTAAACGTCTTGCTCCAATATTTTCAACCTCTGCATTTACCGCAAAAGCAATTCGGGCAATTTCTGCCAAGGCCTCATCAACAAAAGATAATTCAACGCCTTCTGATGATAATAATGCCTCATATTGTCTGGTCAAAGCACTTCTTGGCTCTTTCAGAATTCGGTAAAAATCCTCTTCTTTTAAACTTTGTAATTCAACTCTAATTGGAAAACGTCCCTGTAATTCAGGAATTAAATCACTTGGTTTTGATACGTGAAATGCTCCAGCGGCAATAAATAAAACGTGGTCAGTATTGATTACCCCGTATTTTGTATTTACGCTCGAACCTTCAACAATTGGTAATAAATCACGTTGAACCCCTTCACGGCTTACATCTGCACCACTACCTCCGCCACTGCGTGAATTAGCGATTTTATCAATTTCATCAATAAAAATAATACCCAAATTTTCCGCTTTTCTGATGGCTTCTTCTTTTACTTCGTCCATGTCAATTAATTTAGAAGATTCTTCTTCCAAAAGAATTTTACGAGCATCAGCAATGGTCATTTTTCGCTTTTTCTCACGTTTTGGCAACATTCCGCCAATCATTTCCTGAATATTCATCATCGACATTTCGTCAATCGGTCCACCCATAACCCCAATATTAGGGGCATTAGAAGAACGAACTTCAATGTCAATTTTACGATTTTCAAGTTCTCCTCGACGTAATTTTTCACGGAATAAATCACGAGTTTTTTGATTTAACTCTTCTTCAGATTCTGGCATTTCAGTTTCTGAGTCCACCTTTTCACCTTTCTTTTTCTTACCCGTTTTTCCCATTGCTGGCACCAAAGCCTCCACAATGATTTCCTCCACAATTTCTAAGGCTTTTTCTTTAACGGCTTCTTTTTTTGAAGATTGAACTAAATGAACCGCAGATTCAACTAAATCACGCACCATTGATTCCACATCACGACCCACGTAACCTACTTCTGTAAATTTCGAGGCTTCTACTTTGGTGAAAGGTGCATCGGCTAATTTTGCCAAACGTCTTGCTATTTCTGTTTTCCCGACGCCCGTTGAACCAATCATCAAAATATTATTTGGCGTAATTTCACGTTGCATTTCTTCTGGAGCATTCATGCGTCTCCAACGGTTGCGGAGAGCAATTGCTACATTTTTCTTGGCGTCGTTTTGTCCAATAATATATTTGTCGAGTTCTGCGACAATCTGTTTGGGAGTTAATGAATCTAAATTTATGGTCATATTTGGTTACAGCAATCGGCTATTAGCTGTTAGCATTTATATATTAAACTTTACGATATTTTACTGAAAAAGCCGATAGAAAAACTAACGACCTAAAACAAAATTACTGGATAATTTTTCCTAAATCACAAACTAACCCAAAACTATTCAGATTTCCTGCGGTGTTGTATCCTGAGTAAGCGTATGAAAGATTTATGAACTTCGTTTTGAATAAAAAACCTACGGAAAACCCCGAAAAACCACCCAAATTTACTTGACTCAATTCTTGGCTTCGGAGGTGATTATAACCCATTAGAATATTAAAGTTTTTGCTTAATAGAAATTCTGCTCCGATCACAAAGTGACGAGCAAAATTATCAATCGGATTTACTTTGCTTTCAATAATATTACCGCTTAAATCTTTTTTAACGATACTTTTGTCTAAATAAGTAATATCGTATTTGTACAAATGGTGAGCTGTAACGGAAAAGCGAACGGGCATATATTTAGGCTTGAAGGTGATACCCATTTGAACGTCAAGCGGTAAATTTGGATTATCAAAAGGCGTGAAATTCTTTAGTCGAATACCAATATTTTTTGCATTAATTGCCAGACTTAATTCTTGCGAAGGATGTTTGAAAACGCCACCAAAGTCCAACAAAATAGCCGAAGCGGTATAGCTTTCAATGACAGAACCCACGTATTTTAAATTACCCCCAAAAGTAATATTACCCTGTTGGCGGGCGTGAGAAAATGTAATGGCAAAATCATTGGCGGAAAATGTGCCCAAAATATTTCCAGAAGGGTCCGTTTGTTGAAATCCTCCATAACCAATGTATTGAATTCCAAAACCAAAAGATTGCTGGTGAATTTGTTTGGTGTAAGCCATTGAGGAATATTTAATCCCTGAAAAATAAGGTAAATAATTGATGGATAAACGGTTATTTTCTGACGAATCTAATAAGGCTGGGTTTTGAATAAATCCATTTGGATCGTTATTTGCTTTAGAAATATTGATACCCCCCAAGGCAGAAGTAACGGGGTTGGAAGGAATATTTAAGAACGTAAAACTGTTATTTCCACCAACTTGTGCTGTCAATCCAGAAGTTAGCATCGAAAAGATGATAATACATAAAAATTTTAAAATGGTTTTCTCAATTAACATAAATATAATTTCTACGAATATAATTAATCCTTATCATTTCGTTATAATAAAAAGTAAATTGGGTAGATTTGTATCAGTAAAAAATGTAACACTAACCTTTGATTATTAAGTTTCACAACTGATTGCTATTAAAATAAAACTAACGCATCACTGAAAAAACAGCTTTAAATTGTATATTCTATTTTAAAGTGGATACGGCTCTGTTTTGCTGTTACCTGTTTTAAAATGGAGTTTATTGTAGAATCTTGCTCAATTTTCATTGACATTTAAAATTATTTTCCTTACAATTGTTTGTTGCTGCTTCCGCCAAAATAGTCAGTAATCTTTTCTTCAATGAAATTTGTTGTGCTTGCTATGTACGCTCTAAAAGCGTATTTATGTTCAAAATCCACTAAAACTAAGAAACAAAGTATCATTGGAAATTTTCACTCTCCAAAAATCATTTTGGGAAGCATTTTCTTGACTTTGATTTCCTTCTTGTCATTTGGACAAATATCTGTAACCTTTCCTGTTCCTCGTGCAGTAATTCAGAGGAATAACGCTAATCAAGCTAATTTAAATATAGCGGGTCATATTAATATTGTGGTTGATAGAATTGAAGCTCGTTTGTTGCCAAGAACGGAACAGGCTCGTTTAGATACCATCACAGCGACTGCATGGCAAACTGTGCAGCAAAATCCCGTTAATTTCTTTTCTGGAAGTATTGCTGCCAAAGGTGGATGGTATAATTTAGAAATTCGAGCCATTAAAGATAGTTCGGTGGTCGGTAATGTAACTACGATTGAAAGGGTTGGAATAGGGGAAGTCTTTGTTTATATCGGACACTCCAATGCCCAAGGTGGTGCTTACGGACAGACTGGACCTAATGCTAACGATGACCGAGTGAGTTGTATTGCTACTGGGCAAGAGCCAAGTTGTAATGGATTGTATCCGTTTCAGCCTGCTTCAAGTTCAGACTCGCTTTGGTGTAAATATTTACAAACGGGAGATGCTCTATATCTACCAGTTTTGAAGTTTTCAAAAGTTTCAATTGCTTCGGGAATTTCGCCTTTTTGTGGTCGTCCGTGGTTTTGGAGTATTGTAGGTGATTCACTGAGTCGCAAGTTGAACGTTCCAATTATGCTTTATGGAGCGGCTTTTGGAGGTACAAAAAGTGAGCATTGGTATAAAGCAGCCAAAGGAATTTTATTTGATCATGGTTTTATCAAGTCAAGTATTGGTATGCCGTACGTAAACCTCAAAAACGTTCTTCAACTCTACGTTCCATTAACGGGAATCAGGTCGGTTTTATGTCTTCATGGCGTTAATGAAAGAAATGATTCACAAGCGGATATTCAAACTTGGATGGAAGGTTACATCGCTCAAAGTAGGATAGATAGTAAAATTCCTGATTTAGCTTGGATGATAGCATTAGATTCTTATTTGCTTGATCATAATTTATCTCCAGCACCATATCCATTGAAATTTGACCCACGAAATGCCCAAACGGCGGTTGCTCAACAACCTTATAATTTTCAAGGGCCAGACCTCGATGTCATTACCGATAATGGAGGAGGAATTATCGTTAGTGAACGTCCCGATGGACTACATTTTGGAAATCAAGGGTTAATCTCCGCTGCTAATTTGTGGATAAATGCAATAAATAAACCCTCGTTTTTCAGAAGCTCAAACCCTAAATTATCGCAATCATTTGCCATCCAAAGTGCTCAATCTGGTAAATGGCAAAAAGCAAATAGCTGGAATTGTAATTGTTTCCCGCAAAATTATCATAGTATGTTGGTGCAACCCAACCATACCATTGAGATTGACGCCCTTAAAGTAAAACCGCTTAGCATTATTTTACAAGGTAATTTAAGTTTTATCAATCAGAGTATTTTAGGTTTTTAGGGGTGAAGATTTGAGATTTGAAGATACATATTGATTTATTTTTGCACAATACTAAATCATTATGTATCTTCAAAATAAAAACTTCATCAAATGAAAATACGACTATCTAAGATTACCCCCATTTCTGTTATTGGATTGAGTTTATTGATTATTTCCTGTAAAACTACTCAGCCAACTTCCCAAACAAATACCACTCAAAAAGCATCTGAAAATCTTGGTTTTTATCAGTTCTCTAACGAAGACCCGAATACTTCACCATTTGTGGCAAAAAAGGCTTCGGTTTATGGTAAAAACGGAATGATTGCCGCCACGCATCCAGCGGCTTCTCAAGTAGGAGTGGACATTCTGAAAATGGGCGGAAATGCTATTGATGCTGCCGTTGCTACGCAGTTTGCTCTGGCAGTGGTTCATCCAGCGGCGGGTAATATTGGCGGTGGCGGTTTTTTGGTTTATCGAGATAAAAAAGGGAAATCTTATACGCTTGATTATCGTGAAAAAGCACCTGAAAATGCGAATCGAGATATGTATTTGGACGAGAAGGGAAATGTGAAAGCTGGACAACCAAGTTGGTACGGTCATACGGCCAGTGGAACGCCAGGTTCGGTTGATGGTTTGGAACAAGCTCATAAACGTTTTGGTAAATTGACTTGGCAACAAATTTTACAACCTGCCATTGACTTAGCTGAAAATGGAGTGAAATTAACCGTTCGTGAAGCGAGAGGATTAAATAGAACTAAGCCAGAATTTATCAAGTATAATCCTACGAAGACATACTTCATGAAAGCCGATACATCGGAATGGAAAGAAGGAGAATTATTGATTCAGAAAGATTTAGCAAAAGTGCTTCGAAGAATTCAAGAGCAAGGTAGAAAAGGTTTTTATGAAGGAGAAACGGCTCAATTGTTATTGGCAGAAATGAAACGTGGCGGAGGAATTATAACCCAAAAAGATTTAGATAATTATAAGGCTTCTTGGCGTGAACCAATCATCGAAAGCTACAAGAATCTAAAAATTATTTCAATGCCACCGCCGTCGAGTGGAGGAATTGCGTTAGTTCAATTATTGAAATATGTAGAACCTTACCCGCTTACTCGTTGGGGCTGGCACACGGATTCTACTACGCAAGTGATGATTGAAGCTGAACGACGTGTATTTGCCGACCGTTCAACGTGGTTAGGCGACCCTGATTTTGTGAAAGTTCCTCAAAAAGAATTATTGGATAATGATTACATAAAAAAGCGTTGGGAGGATTTCCGCTTTGACCAAGCCACAGATAGTAAAAACGTTAAAGCTGGGAAAATTGCAGGTTACGAAAGTATTGAAACAACGCACTCTTCTTTTGTTGATAAAGAAGGAAACGCTGTTTCAATAACGACTACGCTGAATAATTCTTACGGAAGTAAAGTTATTGTGGACGGAGCGGGTTTTCTGATGAATGACGAGATGGATGATTTTTCTATCAAACCAGGTGTTCCCAATTCTTACGGACTTATCGGAAATGAGGCGAATGCCATTGCTCCGAACAAAAGAATGTTGTCATCTATGACTCCGACAATTGTGGAACAAAATGGAAAATTGAAAATGGTTCTCGGAACACCAGGTGGTTCAACGATTATTACGTCAGTTTTTCAAGTATTTTTGAATGTTGTGGAACATGGAATGACGATGCAACAGGCAGTAGATGCTTTGCGTTTTCATCATCAATGGTTACCCGACCGTACTACTTTTGAAGAAGGTGGATTTACGGAACAAACCTTGAAAAGAATGAGAGAAAGAGGTTATAAAATTGACTCTCAGAAAAATACGATTGGTAGAATGGACTGTATTTTAGTTTTGCCGGATGGAGTGTATGAAGGTGGCTCTGATGTACGAGCTGATGATACTTCAATTGGGTATTAATATATTTTAGAGATTAATGAAATGCAGGCTTCGATAAAACCGAAGCCTGCATTTTTATTTTAAATAATTTTCTCCATGACAATAAACTCTAAAAATTGTTTCGGTTCTCCAAAATTGGGGTCATTCATTGGAAAAGGCTTTTTCTCACCCGTTGGTACGTAGCCATAACGTTGGTAATATTCAATTAACTCCTTACGAAGTGAAATTACCGTCATGCCAATCTTAGATTTTCCCAATTCTTTTGTGGTAACTTCGGCTGCTTCTAAAAGCTTTTTTCCAATACCTTTTCCTTGTAAGTCAGGCGAAACGGTTAACATTCCTAAATACACCTGATTTTCTTGCTCAACCAGCATTACACAGCCGATAACTTCTTGGTCTTCAGTATATTTAAGGATAATTGTATCAGACTTATTAATCGTTTCGGTAAGTCCTTCTTCATTTGTTCGAACACCTCCCAATAAATCAGCTTCGGAAGTCCAACCTTTCTTTGAAGATTCTCCTCTGTACGCTGAATTTACTAATTTATTTAATGCAGGAACATCATCTAACGTTGCTCTAACTATCATTTCTAAATTTTATTTTTGCTTAAATTTTCAACTTTATTTATTAAATCACCAACAAATTTATTTTAAGAAATTTCTAAATTTAACCACGAATGATAAAAAAATATGTTGGACAATCTGAGAAAACTATGAGTTTGTAATCGTCAACGGTTTAACTACCAAATGCTTTTGCCACAAAAAATGCGGCTCCTGCTGCAACTGCCCCAATTAAAGTAACTTTGATAGCTCCCTTTAATGGATTTTGCCCCGTCACTTTACTCTTGAAATAGCCAAAAATAAATAAGGTTATCAATGTAACAACAACCGAGTAATTTAAAGCTGTATGGGCATTACTTTCAAAAAAATAAGGAGCAAGTGGGATAATTCCACCCACAACATAAGCACTCCCAATCGTTAAAGCTGAGTTTCTGGCTCGGTTAATATCGGGTCTTTCCAAGCCCAATTCAAACTTCATCATAAAATGAACCCATTTGTCTTTGTCTTTTGAAAGAGCTTCGACAATCAAATTTTGGGAGTTTTCATCCAATCCGTAATCTCTAAATACTTCTTTTACTTCTTCTTTCTCTTTTTCTGGGACAAGCTCTACTTCTTCGTATTCACGTTTTAATTCAGATTCGTAGTGTTCTACCTCAGTTTGCCCTGCCAAATAACCCCCTAAACCCATAGCAATGGCACCTGCCACAATTTCCGCAATACCTGCCGTGGTGATAATATCGGTATTTGAAACGGCACCAGATAAACCCGCTGCTAATGCGAAAGGAACAGTTAATCCATCGGACATTCCGATAACAACGTCTTTGATAAAGTCAGAACTTTGTAAATGTTGTTCTTCCATAAATTTTTATTTGATTATTTGTCGTAAATCTTCTGAGGGTTTGATAAAATTGAAATTACCCCAAAAACTATCATCGTATTTTTTTCCGCCCGTTGGAAAGTAGGTATTTTCTAAAATTTCACTGTCTTTAATCGTCATTCCTAAACGAGTATTTGCTTCGGTAGGAGAAAACTTTAAAGTCAAAATTGCGGGTATTTTAACTTTATCAATATTTATTTCTGCTTCAATCTCCAATGACGAATCGTGTAAATAATAGTTATTTAACGCTGCATGATAATGCTGAGAAATTTTGAAAGATTTGACTTTCGCATCTTTATTTCCACCAAAAACTGAACCACCCATGACATCCTTTAATCCTTCGGGCGTAAAGCTGTATTCATAGTTCAAAATACCCATTGTGAGGGTATCCACCTGCATTTTGCCGATTTTACCGCCTTTTACCCGCTTATCAATGGGTGAGAATGAAATGTTAAATACTGGCATTCCGTCGTATTCATTAAGGTCGGATTCTATTTGAAATTTATAACTTTTCAGGTTCTGTTTCTCCAAAAAATCGGGTAATTTTGTTTCCAATGTTCGAGTGACTAAATCAGCACCATTGCCGAACTGCAAGCTTTCCCAATCCTCTTTTCCTTCATTTTTTTCGTAGCTCCGTCCCTTCAAAAGTTTGGATACTTCTCCCAAATTTCCCTTGTCGGGAAAAGGATACTTTTCTACCTTCAAAACTCCTTCTGATAATTTTACAACGACCGAATCCCAAAGCAAAGTTTCTCGGTAAAAACCGTGCATGAAATAAGGATTTGCATGGTAGTTTTTTTCTAATCTTGACACAATATAATCAATGGTTTTACTTCCATCACGACTTTCAATTGTTTTTTTGTCAACGGGTTGAATTTCAAAAATTAAGGAATCTCTTTTTTCTTTAAACTCTAATAGATTTTTACGAATATCTTTAAAGTTTACTTTGGTTATCACTAAACTGCCAGCGGGTTGTAATAATACAGGATATTTCAAGATGAATTCTCCTGATTCGTTGGTTATTACGCCAATGGCGGAGGTACTTACACCTTTTGCAGGAATGCCAACGTACACGCCCGAAACTGGTTTTTGCGAAGTTTGGTCAATGATTTTTCCAGATACAAAAGTAAAGTTTTGAGAGAAAGAAAAAGTGAAATTGGCAAGTAATAATGTAATAAGAAGGGTAATGTTTTTCACGATAATGGGAAGATTAAGAATAGCTGAATTGCTAAGATTGTGATGCTGTCTGAGAGTTGATTTTCTCTCGTGTCAGAATCGTTAAAATCTGAGAAATTAAATCCTTTTCAAACAAAATTAAGGATAAAACCTCATTCCAACCTGAATTTTCGTTCGAAAACAACCTTTTTTAGATAATAACGATGATTTTTCTTTGGAATTTCAGTTACTATTCAAATATTTACGGTCATAAGCGGTGTAAATAGGAATTTGAGGTTAATAATTAGGCTTTAATAAAGTATTTTTTAATGCTAAAATCTGATTTACAAAACTATTTAATGCTACTTTTTCACTATTACTAATCAAAAAATTACCAGAAATCATGAAAAAAATTATTGCATTCGCCATTTTACTTTGTGGCTTATTTGTGGCAAGTCCTTCAGTGAAGGCACAAGATGACACCAAAGCCAAAAAAGAAAAGAAAGAGAAAAAAGACAAGAAAGCTGATAAAAAAGACGACGCTGACAAAGCAGCGAAGGATGCAGAAAAGGAAGCAAAAAAGAAAGCTAAAGACGCAGAAAAAGATGCGAAGAAAAAAGCTAAAGATGATGTGAAAGAACCAAAAGCAGATAAAAAAGAGAAAAAAGCGAAAGAAGAAAAAACTGACGCTAAAGCGGATAAGAAAATAAAGGAAGTTAAAGTAGAAGAAAAATTAGATAAAAAAGAGAAAAAAACGAAAGAAGAAAAAGCTGATTCTAAGAAAGTTAATGATAAAAACCCAACGGTAAAACCAGAACC
This sequence comes from Bacteroidota bacterium, assembly GCA_040387735.1. Classification (GTDB taxonomy): domain Bacteria; phylum Bacteroidota; class Bacteroidia; order Cytophagales; family Spirosomataceae; genus Arcicella. The sequence continues at coordinate 42,059 of JAZKDE010000086.1, read as the reverse complement.
TAAAACAACTAAAAAAGTAGATAAATCTACTGAAAAAGCTGCCGCAGGTGATGATAAAATTACGGGCAAAGATGATAAAGGTCGTACTATCTATGAAGGCCCACGTGGAGGACGTTATTACATCAACTCAAATGGTAATAAAACTTATATTAAGAAAGATAATTAGTATTTGAGAATTATAAAAAAGGTCGTTAGAAATCATTCTGACGACCTTTTTGTGTTTTATGTCAAAATGTTAATCTTCTCCAATATATCTTTTTTCTTTAATGAATTTTGACACTAACATAAAGATAACTGCTTCGACAATCATTAATTTTACGAAAAACCAGTAGTAAGCAGATTCATGTCCACTAACTCTTAAATAAGCAAAATAGCCACCTTTTGAGATACTTTCGTTCATGAGAGCCACTAAATAATTACCCAACGACACCGTTAATAAACCGATTGCAGCCATTGTGCTTTTCATGTATTTAGGTGAATTTGTGTAGGCATATTCCAAACACGTCACCCACACTAAAATCTCACCCCACGATAATACTAAATATCCGAAAATTTGTCTCCAAACCGATGGATTTCCCCCTGCATCAATGGTATCTTGAATCTGGGCAATTATTACAAATGACAATCCCGTTAATATAAGTCCAACGCCAATTTTGCGTAAAGGCGTAAGTTTTAGACCAATTTTATCACAAAGTGGATACAAAATATAAGTAAATACTGGAAGGAAACTTACCAAGAAAACTGGATTTGCCAATTGTACTTGTGAGGGTAGAATTTTATAGCCTCCAATAAAAGTTAAATCCAATTTTGTCGCTTGCAAAACCCATTCTGCCAGACTTTGGTCCCACATTGCCCAAAAAAGAGGAATAAAGGCAAATACTAACAAAACCTTTCCTGCCGCAGCTAAACCTTCTTTGAATTTTGTTGCATTAAATTCAATTCCAGAAGGCGGAACGATGATATATTTTTTACGACCTAACCAAAATATTAAAGTTGCCAAAGCCATTAAAATACCAGGAACTCCAAAAGCGACAGATGCACCGTATTTGTCGTATAAAATCGGAATAAAGAAATTTGAAATAACTGAACCCGAATTGATGGCAAAATAAAACCATCCAAATACTTTCGACATTAAATGTTCATTGGATTTATTAAATTGGTCGCCCATATTGGCAGAAACGCATGATTTTATTCCACCCGCACCAATCGCAATTAAGGTTAAACCATAACCAAACCAAGTTAAATCGGTATCAAACATCGCTAAAAATAAATGACCTACACAATAAATAATGGAGACGTATAAAATCACTTTATATTTTCCGAAAAACCAATCTGCCAACAACGCACCAATCATGGGCGTAAAATAAGCTAAGGATACAAAAAGGTGAACTTGTTCGTTTGATTTTGCTTCGGCAACAGCTTCTAAGGCAGCATTTCCAGTAGGATTAAAAAATTGTGCAACTAAGAATACAGATAAAATTGACCTCATTCCGTAAAAGCTAAATCGCTCGGCGGCTTCGTTTCCGATAATATATGGAATGGCAGCAGGATACTTGTCGGATTTGATTACTTCTGTTTCAGTGGATGTTGATGACATATAGTTTTGTGTTAAGAAATTAATGATTTATGAAGAAAAGATTAATAATTTATTATTCTAAAATCGTGCTAAATTACATTTATTGAGCCTTTGAAACAATTTTCGCATTGATGTCATAAAGATTTTTTGAGGGATTAATTGTACTATTTTTATAGAAACCAATATTTTGCCATCTTTCTGTTGACTTTATCTAATTTTTGTGATTTTATTATTTCTGGATAAATCATGGACTGTGTTACTCAATCGAACAAAATTTAATCATACATTCAGTTTTTGGTAGTTAAAACTACCTAACGTGAAACATTTTGTGGAACACTTCTTTGTAAATATGGACGGAAAGACGGATATTTGAAGTCGAGAATCAGAAAAAACTTAAAATGGGTAAAATAATTGCCATAGCCAATCAAAAAGGCGGAGTAGGGAAAACCACAACTACCATTAATTTAGCGGCAAGTTTGGCTGCGTTGGAGTTCAGGACGCTCATTGTAGATGCCGACCCACAAGCAAACTCTACGTCAGGTTTGGGGTATAATCCCAAAGAAATCGAAAACTCAATTTATGAGTGTATGGTGGACGGAGTTTTGGCTCAGGACATTATCATTGCCACTGATTTACCCTATCTTCATATTATTCCTTCACACATTGATTTGGTGGGTGCTGAAATCGAGATGATTAATCTTCGTGATCGTGAACAAAAAATGAAAGAATCGTTGCAACCTGTTACGGATAACTACGATTTTATTATTATTGATTGTTCTCCATCTTTAGGTTTAATTACGATAAATGCCCTTACGGCGGCGGATTCAGTAATTATTCCCGTTCAGTGTGAATATTTTGCATTGGAAGGTCTTGGTAAATTATTGAATACGGTAAAAATTATTCAATCTCGTTTGAATACTAACCTTGCAATTGAGGGAATTCTTTTGACAATGTACGATTTGCGGGTTCGTCTCTCAAATCAAGTAGTTGCCGAAGTAACCGCTCACTTTCATAATATGGTTTTCAATACTATTATTCCACGAAATATTCGACTTTCTGAATCGCCAAGTTTTGGCGTACCCGCTATTGCCCATGATTCCGAAAGTAAAGGGGCAATTAGCTACTTAAATCTCGCTCGTGAGGTTTTAGCAAAAAATGGATATGTTACACAAGAATAGGATTTAGTAATAGGTATTAGGTAGTAGGCAGGAAGTTTGAGGAAATCCCTCAACATTATACCTCATACCTCATGTCTAATCTCTAATCCTCATACCTAAAAAATAATGAGTAAAGTAGAAATTCCAACAATGAAAAAACGTGTCGGATTGGGAAGAGGCTTAGGAGCTTTACTTCAAGATTCTGACGAAGTCAATAACGTCCAACCTCGTCAACCAGTTACTCCAATGGAGCGACCTCTACGGTTGGAACAAATCAGTTCAATGAATGAGATTTCGGTTGATTTGATTGAAACAAATCCTTATCAACCACGTACTCACTTTGACGAAGAGGCTCTTAATGAATTAGCCGATTCAATTAAAGTGCAGGGAATTATTCAGCCAATTACGGTAAGACAAATTGGGCCGAATAAATTCCAATTAATCTCGGGTGAGCGTCGTTTACAAGCTTCAAAGCGTGCGGGTTTACGCAGTATTCCTGCTTATGTGAGAACAGCTGATGACCAGCAAATGCTCGAAATGGCATTGATTGAGAATATTCAACGTGAAAACTTGAATTCAATCGAAATAGCCCTCAGTTATCAAAGATTGATTACGGAATGTTCGTTGAAACAAGAGGAATTAGGCGACCGAGTTGGTAAAAATCGGACAACGGTTAATAATTATATTCGTCTTCTAAAATTACCCGATGTTATCCAAGTGGCTTTAAGAGATATGAAAATCTCGATGGGACATGCTCGGGCAATTATCAATATTACCGATAGAGAACAGCAATTGAATATTTTTAAGAAAATCATTGCAGATGATTGGTCGGTTCGTAAAGTTGAAGAGGCGGTGAGAGATTTAGCGGATTCTAATTTAGTAAATACTGCTAAAAAAGCAATTGGTGGCGGAATTAAACAAGAAATTAGAAGTTTACAGTTTCGTTTACAAGCTTATTTTGGGGCAAAAGTTGTAGTGAAATCCGACGAAAAGGGAAAAGGTGAAATTAAAATACCGTTTACTTCTCAAGAAGAATTAGATAAAATTTTATTAGCCATTAAAGCATAGTTTAAATATTTGATGTTTTTCTTCGATGGTTGTTTTGCGTAAATTTATCATATTAGGTAAGCAAATGCCAGACGATGAAAAATGAACATTGAATCTTTAATTTTTCTTAAATCGCTTCAACAGACGGAATATAAACGGTAATTTTGCGTTTGATTTTAAAAAATTTAGATGAAAAAATTATTGTTTTTACTCTTTTTGATTAGTTTTTCTTCAAAAGTACATAGTCAAAGTATCGTTATAGACACCACAGTCACTTTTAAAAAAGATACTTTAGTTAAGAAACTTAGCAAGAAAGATTCGCTCAAAAAATTCTATAAGATTATTCCCAGAGTGTCCACTATTCGCTCGGCAATGGTTCCAGGTTGGGGACAAATTAATAACCGTCAATATTGGAAATTACCCGTAGTTGCGGCGGCATTTGGTGTAAATATTTTCTTTATCATTTATAATGATACTCGTTATCACTATTATAAAAGCTACTTAGGACAAACTTACGCCAGTGTTACACCTAATCCGTTGACAAGTGTAACAGTACCTTTATACGGACAATTTGATGCCAGCGGTCAGAACGTAACCCGAGATTATAATCAAGACCAATTGAACAATATCGTGGCGGGTTATAGACGAAATCGAGATGGTTCGTACCTATTATTGGCAGTAGTTTGGGCGGCAAATATTATAGATGCCAATGTAACAGCTCACTTGAAAACCTTTGATATGACAGACGATATTTCGTTGAAAATACAACCCACTCTCAGTAGTCCCGATATAGTAACTCCCGTTTTTGGGGCAAAATTAACATTCGCATTTAAATAAAATAAGTATGAGGTCGTAGGTATTAGGTATTCAGTATTAGATATGAGGTATATATCCCTCTTTATCTATTCTAAATACTTGATATCTGATACCTATAACCTCATACCTCATACCTGAAAAACATGAATATAGTATTACTCGGCTACGGCAAAATGGGTAAAGTTATTGAAAAAATCGCTCAAAGTCGAGGTCATAACATCGTAGCCCGAATAGACGTTGATAATCGTCAAGAATTTGAAAACTTGACTTCCTCGCAAGTTGATGCAGTCATTGAATTTAGTCATCCCTCATCTGCTTTCAAAAACGTTAAATCGTGCATTGAAAAAGGTTTTCCTGTCGTTTGTGGAACAACGGGATGGCTCGAAAATAAACCTGAAATTGAAGCCCTTACTGCTGAAAAAGATGGTGCTTTTTTCTGGTCTTCCAATTATTCAATTGGGGTGAATTTGTTTTTTGAATTGAACAAAACCTTAGCCAAATTGATGTCTCCGCAAAAACAATATTCCGTTTCAACGACTGAAATTCATCATACTGAAAAGAAAGACGCTCCTTCGGGAACGGCAATCACTATTGCAGAAGGTTTGGTTGAAAATTTAGAAGGAAAAGCAAAATGGGTGAGTAACGAAATTCCAACGGCTAATGAAGTAGCAATTTGGTCTGCTCGTGAAGGTAAAGTACCTGGAACGCATATTGTAAAATACATTTCGGAGATTGACCAAATCGAAATATCGCATGTTGCCCACGGACGAGAAGGCTTTGCCTTGGGGGCAGTTGTTGCTGCTGAATGGATTGTTGGGAAAAAAGGTGTTTTTGGAATGAAAGAATTGTTGAGTATTGTCTAAAATTAATGAATGAATTTGAAAAATAAAGAAATACTTTTCTTAGTATGTAATTTATAAATGATTTTTTCGACCAATTCAAAGATTCATTCTATTCAAATAAATATTAGTAAAAATATAAAATGTCAGAAAAAACAAAACCAGTTCAAAAATCAGCTTTTCGTGAGTGGGTTGATTCAGTCGTTTTTGCAGTAGTTGCGGCAACGCTTATTCGTTTCTTCTTTTTTGAAGCCTATACCATTCCAACGCCATCAATGGAAAGCTCATTGATGGTTGGGGATTTCTTATTTGTGAGTAAAATGCACTACGGAGTTCGTACGCCGAAAACGCCTTTGCAAGTACCTTTGACTCACCAAAAAATCTGGGGAACTGACCTTCCTTCTTATTTGCGTTGGTTAGACTTGCCAATTAAACGTCTTCCTGGATTTTCGGAAGTAAAGCAAGGAGATGCTGTTGTTTTTAATGTGCCAAATTATCTTCCAGATGGAGATGCTCCTGTAGATTTAAGAACTTATTATATTAAACGTTGCATTGGTACGCCAGGAAAAACATTGGAAATTCGTGATACACAAGTATTTATTGATGGAAAACCAATGGAAAATCCGAAGAGATTGCAGCACGAATATTTAGTGAAAGTAAAAGAATCATTAAATGATGAGTTTTTTGATAAATACGATATTACTAACGGAGTTGATGCAACTGGACAACCAAATTCTAACTGGCAAGAAGTTCAATTGACCTCGCAGGATTCGTCAATTGTTGGTTTGCATGATTACGTTGTGAATACTTACGCTGATAATATTGCAGAATTCAAGAAATTGAAAACATTTGTGAGCGCTGAAATTTTGAAATCACCCAAAGGAACACCCGACGGACAAGATGGAATGACCAATGATGATGCTTCGACACCAATGTTTGGAGGATCTTATATTTGGAACAAGGATAATTATGGCCCACTTTTGATTCCGAAAGAAGGTTCAACGATTCAATTGGATTCAGCTAATGTGGACAAATATAAGTATGTCATTAAGTATTACGAAGGAAATAAAAACGTGGTAATTGATGGTTATAAAATCAGTATTGACGGTAAAACGATTCGTTCTTATACATTCAAACAAGATTATTATTTTATGATGGGAGATAACCGTCATCATTCTGCGGATTCACGTTATTGGGGTTTTGTTCCCGCTGACCACGTAGTTGGAAAAGCCGTTTTTGTTTGGATGTCGCTTGATCCCAATAAATCATTCTTGAGTAAAATTAGATGGAATAGAATCTTTAGGTTTGTTGAATAAGAGGAAGAAAGCAATAAGGGGAGATGAGGAAAAGGGTATATTCTAAAGAAAATTAAAAATGGGTATGATTTTATAATCATACCCATTTTTAATTTTCTAATTGTTGTCTTTTATTCCACGTATAGAACTAATCCTTTTAAATAACTCCCTTCTGGGTGAAAGAAATTAACTGGATGGTCGGCTGGTTGGGTTAAATGATGTAATACTCGTGCTTGCCTGCCAGCTTCTAAAGCCGCTGAAACCACAGTGTTATAAAATAAATCTCTATCAACAACCTGCGAACATGAAAAAGTAAACATGATTCCTCCCTTTGCCAAACGCTTAAATCCTTCCGCATTAAGTCTTTTGTACCCTTGAATAGCATTATGTCGAGTCGCAACATTTTTGGCGTAAGCAGGTGGGTCAAGAACAATTAAATCATAAAATTGGTCATTCGCTTTTAGATATTTCATCACATCTTCGGCGTAAGATTCATGATTAAGTGCTTGAAAATCATTGGCTTCAATATTTTGCGTAACTAAATCAATGGCTTTCTGAGAAACATCCACTGAGTGAACTAATTCCGCTTCAGCACCTAAAGCATACATCGAAAATCCTCCTGAATAACAAAAAGAATTCAATACTTTTTTACCCTTTGAATACTTAGCTAACAAGGCTCGATTATCTCTTTGGTCAAGAAAAAAACCAGTTTTTTGACCTGTCTCCCAATTAATTAGAAACTTGAATCCATTTTCAGAAACTGGGTGAGGCACAGCACATTGTCCAAATAAATACCCATTTTGAACATTTTCGGCAAATTGTTTTGGTAAAGTTTCGTGGGATTTATTGTAAACCGCTAATAATTTATCCCCAAAAACTTGCTGTAAAGCCATCGAAATTTTCTCCTTTTCGAGGTACATTCCAATGCTATGAGCTTGAAAAACCGCAACGCCATTATAATAATCAATGATGAGTCCTGGGCAACCATCTCCTTCACCATGAATTAAACGAAAACAGTTAGTGTCTTGAAAATCAATTAATTGACGAACATTATAAGCTTTCTGGATTTTATCGTACCAGAAATTTGTTTCGTCTTCTATTGCTTGAAATGAAAATATTTTTACGGCAATACTACCTTCGTGGTAATGACCCGTTGCGAGATAATTTTTTTGTGAATCCAGTACATCCACAACTTCGCCGTCTTTGGGACTACCAATAATTTTGGCAATAGCTCCCGAAAATATCCACGGGTGGAAACGTTTTACAGGATTTTCCTTTCCTGTTTTTAAAATGATTTGTGATTTCATAGTGCAAAGATAAAGGTGTTTTTTCGATGTTCGATTGTTGAGGTTTGATGTTAGGTTAATAATTCGATGGTTTTAAGTAGAATTCAGAGATTTTGAAATTTCGAATAGCACTTTTAGCCTATTTCCCCGACGTGAAATATTGAAAATTAATTTTCCTCTCGAACCTTAAATAATTTTTGCAACCATGATTTTTGTTCTTTTTCGTCATCTTTCTCTTGTTCCTCTGTACGTTTAAATGTCAAAAGTGCCGTTAAATCTGGTTGTCCAGCATCTACCCAAGCAGTAAACCATAAATCTCCAATCATTTTTATGGCTCGTTTCATCTGTCGTTCTACTTGATTATCAAGTGATTGTTGGTATTTTTTTGAATAATCTTTTGAATACACTTTTACGTTTTGTCCGTTCCTCTCTTCAATGCTGAATTTCTTAGTTTCTTTGAAATTGGCATTCAATTTTTGTTCAAAAGTCAGAACTGAATCCAAGGCAAGATTCGCATTTCGGACGGCTTGCCATGCTCTTTTACCGACAAAACGCTCGTATTCGGCAGAACCCACGAAGAAATCATAATTATCCGAATACAATTCTGGTAGCCGTGATTCCCAAAAACCATGAATTCCTATTTGATTGGTTTTTTGACCATTATAATTGGACGTTGTATGAAGTGGTACATTGGCATCGGCAACGTAATGTCCTATTTCAGCCGATAATCGGAGAATTTTTTGAGTATCTTTCTCCAAAAATGCCTTCGTTAATTGAAATTTCATTAATTGAATATGCCAAGGAACGATACCGTGTTTGAGTAAAGAATCTTCGGTGTATTTTTCAACGGCATCTTTCCAGAATGTGGGTAATTTGTATGTAGCACTATCGCCGTAAGCATCCAAGTCGATATAGTGGCGAGGAGCTTCGTCCTTGACAGCGTAACGGCGTTGGTCGGGTGCAACTGAGTGTTCCATCAAATACCGAAGATGCGTTTTGTAAAACGGCATCATATCGTGTGGAAGTGTAAAAATCGCCAAACGATTTATCCTTTGATGAGCAAAGAAACCCCAAATTTGGTTATGAACTATTAATTTTGACGGATAATTTTCTAAGGGTTTTTCTGGGATATTATTGGCAAATAATTTTGTATTGGTACCGAAAATTAAAAAAAAGGATAAATAGTAGAATACTTTTTTCATAAATAGCTGAATTGTTTTAATTGAAATGTTAAATAATAAGTGATAATTAGGAATAATATTAAATTGTAAGATGTTGTAAATGTGATTGTTAGGTATAAATATCAGGGTTTTTGTGGAAAACAAAATTAAAAACTTTGTACTGAGACTGATGAACGATTAATTTATTGCTTTTTCCAATTTGTGATTTAATAAAAAAGCCGTACCTTTGCACTTCAAATTTAGAAAACAGAAAACCAATATTTATTCGGGAAATAAACATGGCAAATCACAAATCAGCATTAAAGAGAGTCAGAGCTAACGAAGCAAAAAGATTACGTAACCGTTATCAGCATAAAACTACCCGTTCGATGGTAAGAAAATTGCGTGATACAGATGATAAAGTATCTGCAACTGACCTTTACAAAAAAGTTTCTTCGGCGTTAGATAAATTAGCTAAGAGAAACGTTATTCACAAAAATAAAGCTTCTAACTTGAAATCAAAGTTAGCTAAGTTGGTGAATAAATTAGCTTAATATGGCTTAAAGATATTCTTCTGGAAGACCTTACTGAAAAGTAGGGTCTTTTTTGTTTTGGGATTAAAAGGTCGCAAATTAATAGTTTAAACACATTCAATATTTCTGTGAAAATAGTTTAAAGGATTGATGACTGAAATTTCCATAAAGTTGGTTAATTTTAAACTTTATCACCTTAGTTTAAAATTTAAAATGAGCACCTACGAAAACAACTACCTAAGCATTAAGTCTTGGGCTGAAGAAGACCGCCCACGTGAAAAACTTCTGTTGAAAGGAAAAGCTGCTTTGTCAGATGCTGAATTACTCGGAATTTTGATTGGAACGGGAATTCAAAATATGACAGCGGTCGATTTAGCAAAATTGATTTTACAGAGCGTTAGCAATGACTTGAATCAATTAGCTCGTTTAACGGTCAAAGACCTCTCTAAATTTAAAGGAATTGGCGAAGCGAAAGCAATTACCATCGTGAGTGCTTTGGAAGTTGGTCGCCGACGCAAAAATGCTGTTGCCGTTGAGCGTCCACGAATTACCTGTTCTGGTGATGCGTATGAAGTTCTGAAACCTCATTTATTGGATTTACCCCACGAAGAATTCTGGATAATCCTCTTGAATAGAGCCAATCAAGTAATGAAGTGCGAAAGAATCAGTAGCGGAGGTGTTTCGGGGACGGTAGCTGACCCTAAAATGATTTTTAAAGTAGCATTAGAGAATCTTTGTAGTGCAATAATCCTTTCTCATAATCATCCTTCGGGGAATCTTACGCCGAGTCAGGCGGATAAAGATTTAACCAAAAAACTTCGTGAAGCAGGAGCGTATCTGGAAATACCCGTTTTAGATCATGTAATATTTACGGATAAAAGTTATTTGAGTTTTGCAGATGCTGGATTGCTTTAGGGTAGATTTTAGACAATACAAAAACAATAATTATAAAATTTATATAAGCTAAACTATTCATGCCTTAAACTGATACCTACTTAAAATGACTTTCCGAAAACGACTACAATATCTTTTAGTAAAACGGTTAAATATTTCTAATAAAAATGCTTTAGCGTTGATTTTAGAAGGAAAAGTTTCAATCAATGGAGTTTTAGTTTTCGAAAATATTATGATAAATCCTGAAGATTTAGTTGTCTTTGAAGGTCAAATTTTGAAGGAAGGAAAGCAATTTATTTACGTAGCATTTTATAAGCCAAGAGGAATTGAAACAACATTAAATGTTGAAATTGAAGATAATTTAAAAGCTATATTGCCTTTTCAAGAAGAACTTTTTCCAGTTGGAAGGCTTGATAAAGAATCGGAAGGCCTTTTGATTTTAACCAATGACGGACGGCTTTTTGACAAAACTTTACGCAGTGAGTATCAAACTGAAAAAGAATATTTGGTTACAGTTGATAAAATAATTGAGGAGAATTTTATCAAAAAAATGTCCGAAGGAATTACTATTTTAGGAAAAGAAACGTTGCCTTGTATCGTGGAAAAGATGGATGATTTTACTTTTAAAATTATTTTAGTTCAAGGAATTAATCGTCAAATAAGAAGGATGTGTTATAAATTAAACTATGAAGTTTTACAATTGATTAGAGTTCGGATAGGCGATGTGAAACTGGAAGATTTAACACCGAATGAATATAGATATTATTGATTTTATAACCCAGATTTTAGTCTGTTTTAATATTATAGACTAAATCTGGGTTATAAAAAATTAGATGATTAGCATTGCATCACCATAAGTGAAAAATTTGTATTTTTCCTTGATTGCAATTTCATAAGCTTCACGCACTAACTCAAATCCACCGAAAGCTGAGGTCATCATAATTAATACTGACTCTGGTAAATGGAAGTTTGTTAAAAGAGCATTTGGAATTCTGAAATCGTAAGGAGGGAAGATAAATTTATCTGTCCAGCCTTCAATAGGCTTTAAGTGACCATCCGCAGAAACCGAAGATTCTAAAGCTCTCATGGCAGTTGTTCCAATCGCACAAATTCTCTTTTTCGTATCAATAGCATTATTCACAACATCACAAGTTGATTGTAGAATATTAAAATTCTCAGAATCAGTTTTATGTTTTGTCAAATCTTCAACATCTACTTGACGGAAAGTTCCCAAACCAACGTGAAGGGTTAAAGGCGTAAAATCAATGCCTTTTAACTCCAAACGCTTCATAATAATTTTTGAAAAGTGCATTCCTGCTGTTGGAGCGGCTACTGCTCCTACGTGTTCTGCATAAATTGTTTGAAAACGCTCTTCATCGGCTGGCTCAACGTTACGTTTGAAACGGATTTCGTCGGGAAGTGGAGTTTCACCCAATAAATGAATTTGTTTCATCAAAGCATCATGGTCGCCATCGTATAAGAAACGAATTGTACGTCCACGAGAAGTCGTATTATCAATAACTTCTGCTACTAAATCACTATCTCCAAAATATAATTTATTACCTACTCTAATTTTACGAGCTGGGTCAACTAAAACGTCCCAAAGGCGGTGTTCACGGTTTAATTCACGGAGTAAAAAAACTTCAATTTTGGCTCCAGTTTTTTCTTTCTGTCCAAATAAACGAGCTGGGAAAACTTTAGTATTATTCGTAACCATCACATCTCCGTCATCAAAATAATCCAGAATGTCGGTAAACATTCGGTGTTCAATTGTTTGAGTTTTGCGATTCACTACCATCATTCTTGATTCACCACGGTTTTCGGTAGGGTAAAGCGATATAAGATTGTTAGGTAGATCGAATCTAAATTCAGAAAGCTTCATTCTAATAATGTTTGCGGTTTTTTCGCCTGGAATCATCTTGTCTTATAGTTTTGTAATATTTTGGGGTAAATAAAAAGGTTATGGTTTAGCCGATTTTCAAACGTAGAAAATCTTGATATTATACCAAAGCCTAATGCCCTAAGACTTACGACCTCAATACGATTCTTGCAAATATACAATTTTAAGGTAGGGCTTGTCAATGAAAAAGTGAAATAAAAAAAAGCCAAGTTCAAAAAACTTGGCTAAAAGTGGAGTGGTTAGTATTTATTTTGTATATTGTAAGCCTTCATTTGTTGCCAGATTGCTTCCATTCGTGCCTTTTCAACCTTCTGTTCATTTACTATTTGGTTCTTTTTTGCAAACTTAATTCGCTCTTCGGTCAGAGGATGGGAACTCAGAATTTCGGGTGGCGAACCATGAACAGAATCCTCCAGAATTTTGAATAAATTATACAAACCCTTCGTTGCCACTTTATTTTCTTTCAAGGTTTTCATAGATATTTCATCGGCTTCCGTTTCCAATTCTCTGGAGTAACCTAAATTTTGAATTTTATTGGCATTATCCAAAATTACCGCTGTAATGCCGTTTAAATCATTGGTAATCAATGAAATAAATAAATATCCCGACAAACTTCTAAAGATGTTCTTTAAAGAGTGTTTTTGGGTAACATGAGCGGCTTCATGTCCTAATAGGGCAGCAAATTCCTCCTTATTTTTCATTTTTTTGAGTAATCCGTCGAAAACAACAATATTTCCACCGGGCAAAGCAAACGCATTAACTATTTGTTCGTTAACAACTGTAATTTTGATTGGATAAGTGGTTTTAAAATCAATTTCTTTAGCAAATTGATTGGCTAATTTGCTCAAAGCTTCATTTTTACTAAGATTTAGTTCACTGCTTTTTTGTCCTTTCTGCGGTGCTTGAATCATATTTTCAAACATCATTTCACCCCATTTTACTTCGTATTCTTGCGGAATTGTCAAGGCTAAACTTTCGGCAACTGCGGGTAAAATGTATTTATAAACTCCGAAACACAATAATAATAAAACTGCCATAATCCCTACAAATGTGCCAAGTCCTTTGTTCAAAGCCCAAAAATATTCTTTCTTGAAGAATTCGTAATTGGGATATTCTCTTTCCAGAGCCTTCACAAAATCGGGGTCTTTGCATTCAATTGTTTGTTGTGGGAAGTCTCCGTATTTGAAAATATTAGTATTACCAACGAATTCAGTTTGTTTAATGTCTTTCAACTGCCAATGAATGGAAGTCATTGTACCATCGGGTTTGTCTAACCTAAGGTCCCAGTGTCCATACGCTAATTTTACGGATCCTTCTTGGATAGCGGAGGTTTTACCGTCGTAATATTTTATTTTGAATGTATTCATTAGAGTAAATCGATGTCTAAAATATCAACCATGTCATCGCCAGAAGCATCTTTGTATTCTTCTTCAGTTTGAATCAGAGAATTTCCATCAAAATCTCCTTGAACCCAAATATTTGACATGAAAAAGCGTAATATTCGGGCTTGAACCCAAGGAAATGCCAGTCCCAAAGAGAAAATAAGCATAAAGAAATTAACAATTGTCAGCACCATAAAATCACCGCCTTTAGCTGTTGAACGAATTGGAAGTGGTTTCCCGTCTTGTTCGGCGTAAATATTTTCGACGTAGTATTCAAATAATTCCATTGAATACCAAAAGAAGTAAAACCCAAAACTTAATCCCGTTAAGATTCTTCCTTTGAGGTTTAACCAAAAGAAATCGGAACCATTGCCCGTATATTGAAAGGTAATATTACCAAAACGGATATTCCCGATGATGTATGTACGAAGATTGGTGATAAACCACGATGTATAAATGCCAAGCGTAACAATGGTGAGTAAAGTGTTTTTTAAGCACAATTTAAACAATTCGCCCCGATTACCTCGGTAGCCAAAATGAATTCCTCTCCATGAACTTCTTGATGAACGGTATCGAATTGACCCGTGAAGGGCGATAGGAATTAATAAAATTAGAATTGTATAAAAAGCAAGTATCACCAATATTGTCAAAGTCGTATTTCCCGATAATTGTGCTGCAAGTAAGCTGCCGTACAATACACCAATAACTGCCACGACTTTGATAAATCCTTTAAACATTTCATTTCCCGTACCGTGAAAGGTGAAATTACTTCCGTCGAATTCGGTATGTTGATAGTTATATTTTAACAAAGCGGCTTTTGCCCAAGGATAGTAAAAACCGAGTGTTAAAATAGTAAGAAGCCAATTTAAAATGTAGATTTTGAAGAGTTCGGTGCCGTTGCCGTGATAGGTGAATTGTCTAAATTCTGGTTGATTTTGTTCCATTGTTAGTGTTGGTTATTTGAAATCATTGCAATAAATGGATTTTTTAGACAATTAACAAAGCGGATTTATTTAACGGTAAATCATGAACTTGTTTGTCACAGGCAAAAGTTAATTCAATGCCCATTCAAAACGAAAAGTTTAAATAGGTTCATCATGTTTTATCATTTTTCCTTATTGCTAATTAAGGAATTAGCTGATTGAAAGGGTATTCTGGAATGTTTCGGAGAATGGTGAATACGATGAGGCAAGTTAAAAATAGCCCAATTCCATTTTTCTTAAGAACTAAATTTGCCGATAAAGTAGTATCCGTTAATTCGTCAAATAATTTGAGAATGGCCATTGGTAGAAATAGATAAATTAATAAGTTTGCATGAAATGCCGCAATGAAATTTCCGTGTAAAATGTCATGAAAAGCCCTTTGTCCACCGCACCCTGGACAATAAAATCCCGTAAAATTTTTGAATGGGCAAAGGGGAAGAAAACTGATTTTTGACGGATTCCAGAAAAAATAAAAAGCGGTGATGACTATTGTCAAAACCGCCAAAATAATTTTATTCATCGTAAATTATACGGGTTTAGTATAAACATTTGTCTTCGCAATAATGTCGTGAAGAGCTTGTTTTTTCTCGGTAAAAAATGCCATAAAATAGCCAATACCGCAAATTAACCCAGAAAGAATCCTTGAAATATTACGAGCTAATGCTTTTTGAGTATCTAAACGATTTCCATTTTCGTCGGCAACAATCAATCCCATGACACTTTTACCGATTGTTGCTTGACGTTCGGAAGATTCCATAATGGTAAAATAGCCAATTTGAACGGCGAGTGATAAAACTTGTATCATCAATCCTGCTCCAGCCATTGCGGCTATAAATCCTGCTCCTTCTGCTCCTGACATATCATCGGCATCAGGTATTGCGGAGGCGACACCAATCATGCCAATTGCTCCTAATATTGAAAAAAGTATTCCGAAAACAACGGATAAAATAACAGCGTCAATCAAAAATGCGATTAATCGTTTACCGCCGTCAGCTAATTGTAAATTTTGCATAGTAATAGTTTTGTTTTAAGGTTTTATGAATTTCAATACAATAAAGATATTTTTTGTTCAAATGTCAAATTTTATGTTTTAAAATTCACAAAATGAGGATATTAGAGATTTTAAGGCAATCATTCAAAACAAAAAATATAAAGGCGTGTTTTAATTTTAACGTAAATTAAATTTTTAGTGAAATATGCCTAAAATTTCCCTTTTCTGGTTTCGCCGAGACTTACGGCTTCATGACAATGCTGGTTTATTCCACGCCCTAAAATCAGGAAATCCAGTATTGCCTATTTTTATTTTTGATAAAAATATTCTTGATAAATTGGAAGATAAAAAAGATAAAAGAGTGGCTTTTATCCATCAAGCTTTGGCTGAAATTCAGGTAGAATTAGAGAAATACGGCTCTACTTTATCGGTTAAATACGGAACTCCCGAAGAGATTTTCCCCGCTCTATTGGATCAATATGATGTTTCTGCCATTTATACCAATCATGATTACGAACCTTATGCTCAAGTTCGTGATGATGCTGTGCGTGAATATGCCATGACGGAAGCGGTAGATTTTTACACTTTTAAAGACCAAGCGATTTTTGAGAAAAGCGAAGTGCTTTCGGGTGCAGGAATGCCCTACACGGTTTTTACACCGTATAGTCGTAAGTGGAAGGAGAAAGTCAACGAGTTTTATTTGAAATCTTATCCAACAGAAAACTATTTTGAGGATTTTCTGAAGATGGATAAAATTGAAATGCCGAGTTTAGAAGAAATGGGATTTCAGCCATTTTTAGGAACATTTCCGAGCAAAGAGGTGCGAGAAAGTATCTTGAAAAACTATGCTGAAAAACGGGATTTTCCAGCAACCGTTGGAACAACAAGGCTTTCGGTTCATTTGCGTTTCGGAACGGTTAGCATTCGAGAATTAGCTCGCAAAGCACAACAATTGTCTGAAACATGGCTAAATGAGTTAATTTGGCGAGATTTTTACTTTAATATTCTTTATCATTTTCCACAAGTTGGTCAGGGATATTCTTTCAGAAAGGAATACGATAAAATTGATTGGCGGAATAATGAAGTGGAGTTTAAAAAGTGGTGTGAAGGTAAAACTGGTTATCCGATTGTAGATGCTGGAATGCGAGAATTAAACGCAACAGGCTTTATGCACAATCGTGTGCGGATGGTTGTAGCGAGTTTTTTGACCAAACATTTACTGATAGATTGGCGTTGGGGTGAAGCATATTTTGCCCAAAAATTGTTAGATTTTGACCTTTCTGCTAATAATGGAGGTTGGCAGTGGGCATCGGGAAGTGGCTGCGATGCTGCTCCTTATTTTAGGGTTTTTAATCCGAGATTGCAAACTGAAAAATTTGATAAAAATTTAGAATACATCAAAAAGTGGGTGCCAGAATTGAATAGTTTGGATTATCCAAATCCCATTGTTGACCACGATTTCGCTCGGAAGAGAGTTTTGGAAGTTTATCAAAAGGCTTTGAAAGGGTAAGTCTTTAAAATAAAATTGCCAACTTTTGCGGAGTTGGCAATTTTTATTAATAAAATTTCATTTCGTTTCTTAATCCTGAGAATTTTCTAATATCTAAAGCAATTGAGCCGATTTTTAATTCTACTTCCGCTCTCACTGGAATTTTATTAGCATCATTAGTTACCCATAATTTTACGGACTCTTCGTCTTGGAAAAAGTTGTTTTTGGGTAATTGGGGCGTGATTTTGAATGTGTTAATTTTGCCAAATTTCGTTTTTAAAACTTCTTTTCCTCGGTATTTCAAGTGCATATTATAGACTTCTCCTTCAAAAAAGAAAATGACTGGAACGCTTTCTCCAATGTCCATTTTTGAGAAATCAATCGTTCTCAAAAAATAATATCCGCTCACCACATCTTGAATATTATCGGGAACTTTGTATGTTTTTTTCTCTGTAACATCATCCAAATCATATTGTTTTGCGGTGTTTGTATTATGATTAAAAATAATTCTTTGCTCATTTTTATAGGTTCCTTCTTGTTTTTTTTGATAAAATTGCTGGGGCAAAATCATCGCAGAGTCAATATAAGAAGTCCAAATATCACGAACCTTAGTAAACCAATCAGTCATTCCAACGGTTCTGGCTACAATATTAACTTTATAACATTGACGACCGTTGGCATTTTGAAATTTATCATCCACGTCCACAATGGCTTCGGCCGCATTGACAAAACCATAATGTACCCTGTATTCGATATGTTCACCAGTCGTAAAACTGCTTTGTTCAATTACTCGTTCACGTTCTGCCGTTTTGAAACTCATGGCTGAAAATAAAAATGCAGAGGCAAAAAAGATTTTTTTCATTTTGATTGGTACTATTCGTTATGTTTGGATTTCATAGACTTTAAAAAAGCATCAAAATTATTTCCAAATTGTTGCTTGAATATCGTTTCAAACTCATTTTGCTTTGAATTATAAGTTTTAAAACTAACAAAAAAAGCGTTATTGGGCAAGTCATTTTTATTAAATGGGTGCTTAGGTAGATGCTTTAATTTTGCATAAATCGTATCTTGACTACGTTCAATTTTTTCAATTAACGCATATTTTAAAGAATCCTTGTACTTTGACGAATAATTTGGTTTAAAGTTTCGGTAAAGACTATCTAATTTTAAAGTCCCTCGATTGAGATGCTTAATGAATTTATCTCTAAAAATTCTTGATTGAGCATATCTTTTAAATACTTGAGAATCAGAACCATATTTGTATTTTAAAAATCGTTTTGCCCCATAATCTCCTATGAAATTTGCCAGATTCTCACTGGTCTCATGATTATTCTTTACAAAAATTGTTCCATGCGTCATTTCGTGAATAATGAGACTTGCCAACTTCCCATCTGAGTAATAAAGCATATTTGATAAAATTGGTTCAGGCAGCCAACCTAAGGTTGAATAGGCGATACCTTGCCCCATTTCAGTATCATAACCTTGATTTTTCCAATATGTTTGTTCTTTTGCGGCTGTGGTAGAATCAAAAAATCCTTTGTAGCTGAAATTTCCGATGAATAACCCGACAATTGGATAATCAAACATTTTGGCTTCCATTTTATAACGTTCTGCCACCGTTAAAAGGTGAACCAGTGGCTGTCCTTTTTGGTCGAAGAGTGTTTGATAAACGTCTGGATTATCCCGTAAGCCCAATGAATCAATAGCATATTTTCTGACCTCCTGAATATATAAGATTCGCTTTTTTAATGAATCGGGAACGGTTTTATCTTGTAAAACTTCATTCAATGGGCGGGTATTAAAAGCAACGCTTAAACCACCTTTTGCCTGTTGGTAAAAGTAATCTACCCATGACCATTGCCAAATTAATAAGCTGATAATTAATACGATAAAGGCTGTCCAGAATTGTCTTTTGCGTTGCCTTTTGATTTGTTTTTGTAGTAAAATCATATTTTCGGAGTTATTAGATTTTATCTAATAATTATTTATAATCTTGAATATTTAAAATATTCTTACAAAACTCGTACTCAGCAGGTTGATTGGAACAAATCATTAATAAACGATTTTGGGCATATTCTTGGACATTACGTAAATACCATTCGGTGGCATTGCTGTCAAGATTTGAAGTAGGTTCATCTAACATTAAAATTTCACTGTCCGACCAAAAAGTTAAACCCAATTTAACTCTTTGTTTCATTCCCGACGAGAAGAATTTCAGTTCTTTATTCTTCGCTTTGGGTAATTCGATAAAATCGGTAAAATCGTCAGTTGAAAGATTATTTTTGAAGGGTTTGAATTTTACATGAAACTCCACTATTTCTGATAAAGTAAAGTCTTCAATTAATTCTAAATAAGGAGCAGCTATTACAAGATGCTTGTAGAAATCATCAATAATAATAGTTTGTTTATTTTGTTGGTAATTGATAAGTCCTTCAGTATGAGGGATAAATCCCGATAAAACCTGTAAAAGAGTAGATTTTCCGCTTCCATTTGCACCTACAAAAGTGTAGGATTCTCCCGCTTGAAATTCGTAGTTTAAATTTCTAAAAATCCACTCGTTACTGAATTTTTTACCAAGATTTTGAGCAATTATCTTCATTGATAGGTTGTAGGAATTAGTAATTAGGAATTAGATATTGATAAGTAGATATTAGGTCATAAATTGAGCTTAATATAAAACCTCAATTTATGACCTAAAACCTAACTTCTAAAACCTAAAACCTATTATCTAAAACCTAATTAAGAAAGTCCTTTCATGATTCCTCTTTCCGAAGTACGAATGAAGTTTACTATTTCATCACGTTCAGCGGAGGCAGGAAGATTGATTTCTATTTCAGAAAGAGCATCATTATTGTTTAAATTCTTGAGATAAACGTAACGGTATGTTTCTTGAATTTGGGTAATTTGTTCATCAGAAAAACCACGTCTTCTTAATCCGATTGAGTTTATTCCAGCGTAAGAAAGCGGTTCACGACCAGATTTTGTAAATGGAGGAACATCTTTACGAATTAATGAACCGCCCGAAATCATTGCGTGTCTCCCAATTTTTACAAATTGATGTACCGCACTTGAACCGCCAACAATTGACCAATCTCCAACTTCTACGTGACCTGCCATTTGTACGCTGTTTGCCAAAATACAATTATCTCCAATCAAACAATCGTGAGCGACGTGTACATAAGCCATAATTAGGCAATTTTTGCCAATTTGAGTTTTGTGTTTATCGTTTGTTCCACGGTTGATAGTAGCACACTCACGAACGGTGGTGTTATCTCCAATAATAGCAAGCGTATCTTCCCCTCCAAATTTCAAATCTTGTGGTATGGCAGAAATAACTGCTCCAGGGAAAATACGGCAGTTTTTACCGATTCTTGCTCCAGGAAAAATGGTTACATTTGAGCCAATCCAAGTCCCATCACCAATTTCTACATTTTGATGAATTACTGTAAATGGCTCAACCACTACGTTTTGGGCAAGCTTTGCTTCTGGATGTATGTATGCTAAAGGTTGTGTCATTTTTTTTCTTAGTCAAAGAGCCATAAAGTGGTAAAAGTTGCGGCATTTTGAACGCCATATTTAAACTTTTAAACTTCCTTAACTATCTAACCTCTTTAACTTCTCTAACTATTTAACTTTTTAACTTTTACGAACAAGACTGGCGGTCATATCAGCTTCACAAACTACTTGTCCATTTACGTAGGCTCTGCCGTGCATTTTGGCTATTCCTCTACGGATTGGGGCTAATAACTCACATTTGAAAATTACGGTATCTCCAGGAATTACGCTTTTACGAAAACGACAATTCTCAATTCCGACTAAATATGGCCAATAATTTTCTGGGTCTGCGACTGAACTCAATACTAAGATACCACCTGTTTGTGCCATTGCTTCTACTTGCATAACGCCTGGCATAACTGGGTTGTTTGGAAAATGTCCCATGAAATAGTTTTCATTCATCGTAACATTTTTAATTCCTACAACGCTTTCATCATCTAAATAGATAATTTTATCTACCATTTGGAATGGATAACGGTGCGGAAGTAATTGGTAAATTCGCTCGAAATTGAAGATTGGAGGCTGTTTAGGGTCGTATTGAGGCACGTTATTTTTTTCGCTTTCTTTCATCAATTTCTTGATTTTCTTAGCCAATTCAACGTTTGCCGCATGACCAGGACGTGCTGCTAAAATCTGTGCTTTGATTGGACGACCAACTAATGCTAAATCCCCAACCATATCCAATAATTTATGGCGAGCCATTTCATTTGGATAATATAATTCCAAGTTATTCAGAATCCCTTTTTCTTTGGAAACACTCACTTTAGGTTTTCCTAAAACGACTGCCAAATGGTCTAATTCTGCTTCACTGTAATCTCTATCAGCAATTACAATGGCATTTGATAAATCGCCACCTTTGATTAAATCTGCTTTGAAAAGTGCTTCTAATTCATGAACAAAACAGAAAGTACGACATTTTGCAAAATTCTCATTGAACTGTTCAATATTGGTCAAATTAGCGTGTTGGCTCGACAAAAATTTAGAATTATAGTCCACCATCGCCGTTAGACGGTAATCATTCAATGGTAAAGCTGCCAATTCAACGCCTCTTTCATTATCCTTAAAACGTACTTCTGAAGGAATTTCAAAGAATTTACGATTCGCATTTTGTTCTTCTAAACCCGTTTCAAGAATTGCTTCAACAAATTTGATAGAACTACCATCCATAATAGGTGGTTCTGGTCCGTCTAATTGTATCAAAACATTATCAACTTGACAGCCAACCATAGCGGCCAAAACGTGTTCTACCGTATTGATTCTCGCTCCATTGTGTTCGATTGTTGTTCCCCTCGAAGTGTCCACTACATAGTCCACGTCAGCGTCAGCGATAGGCTGGTTGGGCAAATCAACTCGTTGAAACTTATAACCGTGGTTAGGCGGAGCTGGGACAAAAGTCATATTGGCAACTATGCCGGTGTGCAAGCCTACGCCTGATAATGTGATGGCTTTTTGAATGGTATGCTGTTTATTATTCATCTTCGAATTTTACAAACACATTGAGATTGCTGGGAAGTTAATGTTTAATCCCATAATTTTAACGTGTACTTTACTTAAATCAAATTTTGGGTTTACTGAATATGTTGTACAATAGTAAGATTAGTTGAATTACTAATTTTACCAATAACCTTTTAATTTATCTATCTTTTAATTTCTCTTCTATTTCTCTTAGTCGTTGGTCAATTTTGGGTAAGTTTTTGTATAATACCTGTGATTTTAAATTATTGTGGCTGTCTTGGGCTGGTGAACCTGCCATTATTCTGCCTGACTGTTTGACTGTTTTTGTTATTCCTGATTGTGCCGTGATAATGGTTCTATCCGCAACAATGATGTGTCCTGCCATGCCAACTTGACCACCAATCATACAATTTTCACCAACTTTGGTTGAACCAGAAATTCCCGTTAAGGCAGCAATAACCGTATTTTTGCCAATTTCAACGTTATGGGCTATTTGAACTAAATTGTCAATTTTCACGCCATTTCTCAAAATGGTAGAACCCATCGTGGCTCTATCAACGGTGGTGCCTGCTCCAATACTCACATTATCTTCGAGTACAACGTTTCCTAATTGTGGAATCGTCGCAAATGTTCCGTCAGCTTGTGGAGAAAAACCAAAACCATCCGCCCCAATGACCGCATTGGCATGAATGACGCAATTATTACCAATAATGGTATTATTGTAAATGGTTACTCCCGAATAAATTGTGCAATTAGTCCCAATCGTACATGATTCTGAAATAGAGACATTTGGATAAATTTTAGAATTATTGCCAATTGAGCAATTATCACCAACGTAAGCAAATGCTCCAATATAAACATCAGTGCCAATTTTGGCAGAATTACTGATGAATGAAGGTTGCTCAATACCTTTTTTACTTTGAGCTAAAATTTTCTGATATTCTTGCAGTAGAACAGTGAAGGCCGCATAAGCGTTTTCTACTAAAATCAATGTTGTTGAATATTCTTTCTTAGGTTCAAAAGTTTTATCAACAATAACGGCACTGGAGAGGGTTGAATACAAGTATTGCTCATACTTAGGATTCGCCAAAAAGGAAATACTTCCAGTTGAGCCTTCTTCAATTTTAGCTAATTGGTTAACTTTCAAAGATTTATCTCCTTTGACTTCTCCATTTAGCATTTGAGCAATTTGTTCAACCGTAAATTCCATTCGTTATTTTGTGTCTTATAATGGTTATGCGTTACTTTCTAAAAATTAATCACAATTTTGTTTGATACCTGCTACCTGCTAAAATTTATTCCCGCAAATATACGTCCTTTGCCCAACATATATAGTATTTTTTAACTACATTACTTAAAGCCTTAATTGTGGGCAAATCGGAGGCGTCGGCAATATCAATTACTAATTTATTTTTTGTTAAGATATTAATAGCTTGTTTCTCAGGCAAATACGCCTCATTTGTAATGATACCTTCTACCATAAAGTAGGGTAGATTATCCTCATTGATACCTGGTTGAGCTAAGAATTCATTTTTAATTTTTTCAAGAAATGATTTTTCAAAAGGTTCGTCAGAAATGATGATTTTATATAACTTTCTATCTAACAACTTTTGACTAATTCCTGAAAGCAAAGAATCAGGATGTTTTGTCCATACTTTGATGCACGCCCAAATATCATGGTCGTCCATTTCGGTAAAAGCCTGTAAGTAAGCCTTTTTCGATTTGAATTCCTCTAAAGTAACATCATTTTTTAGAAATAACCCAAAACTTTCGGTAGTAAACAAATCATTTCCACTTTTTACCAACTCCCTTGCTCGTCGGATAATTTGCGTTAGCATCGTTTCGGCACAAATGGAGGTTTTGTGGAGGTAAACTTGCCAATACATCAAACGTCTCGCCGTTAAAAAATTTTCGACTGAATATATTCCTTTTTGTTCAACCACCAATTGGTTATCAACAATATCGAGCATTTTTAAAATTCTATCCGCTCCAATAAATCCCTCACGAACGCCCGTAAAAAAACTGTCTCTATTCAAATAATCCATTCGGTCAACGTCTAATTGACTGGAAATTAATTGATTGAAAAACTGCCTTTCGTATTCGCCCGTAAACATTTGTATGGCCAGCGATAATTTTCCTCCAAATTGGTGATTTAATTCTTTCATCAATAAAAAGGAAATTTGTTCGTGCGGAACATGATTTAAAATTAGGTGTTCCAACACGTGCGAGAACGGGCCATGCCCGATGTCGTGCAAAAGAATAGCAATTTGTGCTGCTTCACATTCTTCTTCCGAAATATAATGTCCCTTATTACTCAAAGTTTGCAAAGCTTCGTTCATCAAGTGCATAGCACCAAGGGCGTGATGAAAGCGAGTATGTAAGGCACCAGGATAGACCAATTCGGCCATTCCTAACTGCTTAATTCTTCTAAGTCGTTGATAGTAAGGGTGTTCTATGAGGTCATAGATGAGTTCAGAAGTGATATTAATGAACCCATAAACGGGGTCATTGATGATTTTTCGTTTGTTAATCATGAAGATTTTAGTAAAAAACTTGATAAAATTAAGTCTTATCAAGGTAAAAACAAAAATGAGGGATTAACTTTACGATGAAACAATTCTGAATTATGAAGGATATATTATGATGGAAAAATTAAATCAAATTCTTCCGTCTCAAATTATGATTCATAATTCAGAATTGTTAATCATAAAATCATATTTATCACTTATAATTTATCATTACAAACATGACTTTTGAAGAATTAACCGACAAAATTAAAAGTTTAGCCGCTGCTAAAGGAGGCTTGGGTTCATCAATCAAATTTGCTACCGATAATGGCAATATATTAATTGCTTCAGATGGTGGCGTATCAAATTCTGATGATGCCGCAGATTGTACCATTAATGTCTCTATGAGTGATCTGCAAGGTTTAATGTCGGGAGATTTGAACCCAATGACGGCATTTATGTTTGGCAAAATTAAGGTTTCTGGTGATATGGGTGTGGCGATGAAATTGAAAGATTTATTTTAAAGTACAAGGTAGGTAACTACGAGATTTTCCTGCTGCTTCCGTGGGTTTATATCACGTAAAAGGTATTTAAATGTTTAAGATTATTCAGTTTTTTTACACTTCAAATCACTTTGATAAGAGTTTCAAATTTGCTATTAGAATCGTTTATCACAGTTATTATAAGCAAGAGAGAAAAGAATATATTCTTTCAAAACAGATACTTCGGTCTTGAACATCAGTTAGGAGCTAATATCTGACAGGATTGAAATGCCGAATCCGATTTGGATCTCATTCATAAATTATCGACTGTACAGAAAGAATGTAATGATACTTGTTATTGGTTAGAAATACTTTTTATGACTGACTATTTGACTGAAAAAGAATATATTTCAATTCACACTAATGCGATTGAAGTATTGAAAATTAACAAAAGCCTTATCATTACTACCAAAAAGAGAATTAAGAAATAAATTAGAAAAATATGAATGCAAAGAGTATTCCTCAAGTAGCAGAAGAAAATTCGCAAAACTTACAACCTCATACCTCATACCTCATACCTACAAATTACCAAACTGAAACAATCGTAGCCCTTGCAACCCCATCGGGTGTGGGGGCTATTGCGGTTATAAGAGTCTCAGGTTCTGAGACTTTTCCGATTGTAAATAAGCTTTTTAGAGGTAAAAATCTTGAAAAACAACTTTCTCATACTATTCATTTTGGTACAATCCGAGATGGTGAAAATATTATTGATGAAGTCTTAGTGTCGCTTTTCAAAGCTCCTGCCTCATATACTCGTGAGGATACCATTGAAATTTCTTGTCATGGTTCAGACTATATCATTCAGAAAATTTTAAATCTGATAATCAGAGAAGGAGCAAGACTTGCCAACGCAGGAGAGTTTACGCAACGAGCTTTCTTGAATGGACAATTAGACCTTGCTCAAGCAGAAGCCGTAGCTGATTTAATTGCTTCAGATTCAGAGGCTTCACACCAAACAGCGATAAATCAAATTCGTGGAGGGTTTTCAAAGCAAATTGCTCAGTTACGAGAAAAATTGATAAATTTTGCTTCATTAATTGAATTAGAATTAGACTTTGGTGAAGAAGATGTAGAATTTGCCGACCGTGATGATTTACGACAATTAATTTTCAAAATTCAGCAGGTATTAATTCCACTGATTGAAAGTTTTGCGATGGGAAATGTTATTAAAAATGGCGTTCCAACCGTAATTGTGGGTAAACCAAATGCAGGAAAATCAACGCTTTTGAACCGACTTTTGAACGAAGAAAAAGCCATCGTTTCGGATATTGCAGGTACAACTCGTGATGTTATTGAAGATGAATTGTTTATTGAAGGAATTCGGTTTAGATTAATTGATACTGCTGGTTTACGTATAGCCACTGATACTATTGAGGCAATAGGAGTAGAGCGAACCATGCAGCAAATGGAAAAGGCGAGTTTGATTGTGTATCTATTTGATAGTGAATTGATTATAGAATCTGAATTGCGGCAAATTGAAGAAGAATTGTCTCAACAAAACGTGCCAATTTTAATGGTTGGGAATAAAGTAGATAAGGCTTCGGAAGATAAAAAACGCTCAATTACTCAATCGCTCAACTACTCAGTTCCAATTTGGATTTCTGCTTCTGAGAATCAAAATATTGAAATTTTAAAAGATACTTTGGTCAGAAAAGTAAAAACTAAAGAAATTAAATCTGGAGATACTGTTGTTACTAATCTTCGTCATTTTCAGCATCTTTCACAAACGAACGAAGCATTAAATAATGTGTTGGAAGGATTGAGTCAAAGTATTACGGGAGATTTTTTAGCCCAAGATATTCGTTTTGCTTTGCATCATTTAGGCGAAATAACGGGGCAAATTACTACCGATGACTTATTGGCGAACATTTTTAGTAAGTTCTGTATAGGAAAGTAATATACAATAAAATGTCTTCCCAAAAGTGTTAAACCTCTCGGGAAGACAACATAACTTAATCATCATCCTCATCTTCCTCTTCACTACCTGCAAGTTTGGTAGGATACGGTTTTGTTCCCTTCGTAGCAAACCACAAAATTCTATTTAAAATATTGTCATTTCCTCGGTCAATTTTATCAAAAACGTATTTAATGGATTGATTCGTGAATTTTAAAGATGCTCCTTTCTGACTCTCTACGGGCTTATTCATTTCGTTGAGAGGCACTAAATTTTTCTTCATAGCATATTTAAACGTCGTGTTGGGCGTTGTTTCAAAACAATCAAACATCGGAGAAGCAGTTGCATCAAGAATATTCATCGGCGGAACGCCCAAAATTTGCTCAATTGTTCTCAATAAAGATGTTTGGTTATAATTGGTATGCACCGTTTTTTGTAATCTCGAATAATTACTTATTACATAACCAGTTGTTCGGTAGGCACTTACATGATCCCATCCGTTTTGGGAATCATCTTCACTGATAAAAATAACGGTCGAGTCGGCAAAACGGCTGTGCATAATTGCATCA
The DNA here is from genome assembly GCA_040387735.1 of Bacteroidota bacterium. Classification (GTDB taxonomy): domain Bacteria; phylum Bacteroidota; class Bacteroidia; order Cytophagales; family Spirosomataceae; genus Arcicella. The sequence continues at coordinate 14,189 of JAZKDE010000086.1, read as the reverse complement.
ACAATTCGTCCTACGGCTAAATCATTATCGGCAACCATTGCTCGTGGGGTAGGAAATTTTGGATTCATACCCGATGTATGGTCGTTTGGTAAAGACATAATCATCAAATTGGGTAATTGTCCATTTTTATCGGATTCAATTGTTTTGAATTCTTTCAAAAAAGCATCTGCTCGCATTTGGTCACTAATTGTCTCGTTGTCACAGCCAGGAAAATCTGCTGATAAAATAGGGCGAACTCTCGAAATCGTAGTGGTATTTTTAAACGGAAACGATTCTCCATTTTGCTGTAATTTATACAAATCATTCCAGTTTAAACTCTTTTCGTCGAACTCGCATGAACAGGCTTCACCGTATAGTCTTACCGTTTTGCCGTGGTCGAGGGCATTGTTCCAAATTAAACCTTTTTTATTGTAAACTAAAGCATCGTACAATACGTGCGGGTAGCTTCTAAACCAGGCTCTTACGCTTTTCTCGGTGTAATCGGTTACCATTCCTGCACTCGCCCAGTGGTGTCCTTCAGCGGATGCTTTGCCTGAAGCATGATAATTATCCATCAATAAATATTCTCTGGCTATACTGTGCAAATTAGGCGTAATACTGTCACCAAAAATACATAAAGAAGACATTCCATCACCTTCTTTCATATCCCCCAACACTTGGTCGTAAGTTCTATTTTCTTTGATAATGTACAAAATGTGCTTAAATACTGAAGGTTCACCAATGCGTTCTGGAACGGGTTTGGGGGCAATATTTTTACGTGGAAGTAACTCAGCTAATTTAACTCGTTTATAAAGACTTTGATTTCTTACTTTTTGAGTAAAATCTTTCAATTGGTTTTCATCAGGTAAAGAGATAAATGAAATAGACGCCATTTGTTTGTGTGAATTGTAGGCTTTTTCTGCTTTTGCTAACTCATTCACTTTACTGGCAGCTCTGGCTCCAATGGCTTCCAGATTTGTAATGTACAGCTCATTTTCATTCACCACAATACCCGACGGATACGCCTGAGTTGGGATGTATCCTTTGATGAAATTCTCACCTGAACCCGATGAAGAGGTGTTTTTACCGAGTGAAACTACCGCAATGGCGTTGTCCATTCCGTTGGCTACGTACAAAATTGTTCCTGTATTATCTAAAGCCAAAGCATTTGGTGTACTACCGATGAGTGTTTCATTTTCTTTGAAAAGTCCAACAAAAATGGAATCAATAACGGTTAAATTTTTGGAATCAATGACCGAAATGTAATCACTGTTTCCATTGGCGACGTAAATAAATTTTTGGTCTGGACTGGAAATAATGGCGTTTGGATGCAAACCAACATTGATTTCTTTTTGGAATTGACCTGTTTTTAAGTCAAATACTGAAACGGTTCCTCTTGAAATTGAACCTGTTTTTGGATTGATATAAGCACTTCCCCACGGTACACCAGCGGTTTCTAATCCGTCGATTGGGTTGGTGATAGGTCCCGCCCAATTACTTACAAATGCTTGATTGTTAACTATTTTTAAACCATAAGGAGCTACGCCTGTTGGGGCTGACCAAATTAATGCTCCGTTGCTTACTTTCACTTTGACTAATTGATTATTTCCGTTTAAAACGGTGTATAAAAACAGTTCTCCATTTTCCTCTTTTACAGAAACTTCATTGGGTAAAGCGATGGTTGCGGGAGCTTTCGCTTGGAAAGGGAATGCCTTTAATAATTTTATTTGTTTGCCATCCCAAACGGCCTGCATCACGTAGGAATTGGGAGTTTCTCGTCCGCCAGCACCCCAAAAAATATACGTTGAATCTTTGAATACCACCGTTTTTATGCCAGAAAATGAACTCATAAAACTTTTATAAGGTGGGTTTTTATCAAAACTCCAACGATTCACTAAAGCGTGATTTTGAGTATTGAAAATAGCAACTCCGTAGCGGTCTTCAACTGCTACCAAATTGCTGTTGGGAATCATGGCTAAGTCTAAACTATGATTTTCAAAATCGGGATTACCAAAATTTACGGAAATCCCTGCCCCGTCAATAATACGGTTGTAAGGCATTAAATAAGGGGTTTGTTCCGCAAAAAGTGTTGTGTCATCGTATCGAAGAGATGCTTTATTGACTAACTCATAAGAAGTATCGCTTTTCAGTGATTTACAACTGAAAATACTACTTGTGATGACTGATAAAATGATGAAAATATAGCGATTATTTTTTTTCATGGAAGTATATAAGTTAAAATTTTGATGAATATCCTTCTAAAGAATTGTCTGACCATTGTAATTTAATAGTTACCCCAGACGATTACAATGATACAGAGTTAATCGCAAAATAATTATACTGATTTTAGTTGTCAAAAAACAAAAAAGCTATGACAAACCCCAAAATAAGTTTGTCATAGCTTTTAGTAAGCGTAAAAAATTAATATCCTTGATTTTGCTTTAAATAACCTGGCAAATTGGATGCACCATCAATTGCGGTTTGTGGAATTGGGAAAATTCGTTTCAATTTGTCGGCATTGGTTTTTTCTGTCCAAGTTCCTTCATATTTCCCGAAACGAATCATATCGCTACGTCTCAACATTTCCCAGTAAAATTCAAATCCACGCTCTTGAAATAAAATATCCAAAGTCATTTCTTTGAGAGCAGGAGGAGGTGATGTTCTCGAAGCTCTCACCAAATTTACATCGGTTAAAGCACTCGCAGCATCGTTACTTTTTCGCAATTTAGCTTCGGCACGCATCATGTAAATATCCGCCAAACGAAGAATAACAAGATCAGCTTCACCAAAATTTCTACCACTGACTGATTTTTTACTGAATTCGTATTTTTCAACTCGATACCCTGTGCTATAATCGCTACCTGCCGTAGTATAATCTACTTTTTCAGTGAAATTTACGGCAACAGTTGGACGGTTACGAGTATCATTGAAGAGTTTCCCAACTTTAAAGTTTTTGCCATCGGGACATTTCAAGAAAACGCCATTTTTTCTAATTAATCCATATTGTTGACCTCTCAAAATACCTCGGTTGATGTTAAAATCAGATTCGGCTACGCATGAGTCGGCAGGGTTGGAATAAATAGACAAATTTTGTTTGTAAAATCTTGGGTCAGTGCCAGCAGGATCTTTTGGAGCATATTGATTTACCCAAGTTCTATAAAAGTCTGGTGTAATCGCTGGGCCATCCGTTCCGTTGGCATTTGGATAGGCAGGAAGCGGAAATTGGTCACCCGATAATGAAAAATACGCCATTCTATTTTGTCCATTCAATTCTGCACGTTGGTCAACTGCAAAAATTAGTTCTTTGTTTGTATGATTATCCGAACCAAAAATCGAGAAATAATCGGCTGATAATTGGTACTGTCCCGAGTTGATAATTTTATCACAATATTCAATAGCTTTGTCCATTTCATCACTTTTGAAAGTGAAATTAGCAGCGTAAACATCACGATAAACGGCAGCATTTAAATACAAACGAGCTAATAAACCCCAAATGGCTGGTTTTGATAAACGACCTGGTCCAACGGCATTATCTAAATTTGGTTCAACGGCAAGCAACTCATTTTTTACGTATTGATAAGCATCTTCACCACGAATAATTTTGGAAGTTTCACCAATATCTTCTTTTACCAAAACGATGCCGAACATATCTAAAGTCAATAATGAGTAATAAGCTCGCATTCCTCTCGCTTCAGCCAAATATGTTTTTGCACTTGGGTCATTTAACGTTGGAAGGGTATTCATGGCTGTAATTGCTCTTGAAAGCCCTTGTAAAATGAATCCCCAAGTATTTTTTATATTCGGATCAGTACTTTGGTAGGTATGCTGGTGCATGGCGATATAAATACCATTATCACCCCAGTCAGTTCCACCTCGATAAGGTAAAATTGCTTCATCCGTTGAAATTTCCTGCATCGTAAAATAATTGGTATGCAGAAAAATATCGGGTAAACGAGCGTACACGGGTGCAATAATGCCGTCGGCAGCTTGTTTATCGGTTAGTTTTGACGCTCCCGTTTCGTCTAAAATTTGTTCGTCTAATTTGGTACAACTTTCTAAAACTGGAATGCTCATGAGCATTAACAGTACGTATATTTTCTTTTTCATATAAATTAGCAATGTTAGAATGAAAGATTTAAACCAAAAATGACAGATTTGGCTTTTGGATAACTTAAATAATCAATTCCGTAAGACGAAATTCCGTTAACGGTGCGGTCGGTATTTACCTCTGGGTCATAACCGTTGTAATCGGTGATAACTAATAAGTTTTGACCTGTTACTGATAATCTCAAAGCGGATACCCAACGATGAATTCCTAAAGCTTGAGTATTGAAATTATAACCTAAAGAAAGGTTATTCATTCGTAAAAATGCTCCGTTTTTGAGGTATCTCGTAGAAACTGGAGCCGCATTATTGGTCGATTCAGTTGACGAAGCAATGGCTTCTGGAGTGGTATTGATGCCTTTCGATAATCTCAATTTATAAAAATTTGAGTTTGCTGTATTGTCATAAATTTTGTTGCCACTTACGCCGTTAAAATTAACTGCCATGTCAAATCCTTTGTATCTGATATTGGCAAAGAAGTTGTACTGCATCGTTGGTAAGGCACTTCCCGCCGCAATTCGGTCTTTGTCTGTAATTAATCCGTCACCGTCCACATCTCGGTAAGTACTCATGCCTTTATCGTCAAATCCAGTAAATTCTTTCAAGAAAAACGTACCGATTGGTTGTCCGCTAACATATCCGTTGATAGTTGCCGAAGTTAAACCTGAACCCGAAGCACTTCCTGAAGGAATTACAGAATAAGGCGAGTTTTTAACTTCATTGCTGATAAAGGTAGTGTTTCCGCCAATTTCATAATTCAAACCTCTTGCTCCTTTTTTACGATAACTTAATTCCAATTCCAAACCTTTGTTTGTAATGGTCATATCTTTCACATTTGTCCAGAATGTTCCCGCTGGTTGCACTGGGTCAGAAGGAATAACTTCTAATAAAATGTCACTTGAAACTTTATTGAACAAATCTACCGAACCCGTTAAAGAACCATTCAAGAAACCAAAATCAAGTCCAATGTTCGTTTGCGAAGAAACTTCCCACTGAATATCTGGATTGGCTAAACGAGTATAAGTTGTTCCTGCGGGATATACGCTTGAAGAGTTAAGTGGATAACTGGTTGCTGCTGAAACTTGCGAAGTGAACAAGGGTTGGGTGATTTTTGAAGGAATTTCTTGATTTCCTGTTTGTCCCCAACCTGCCCGTAATTTTAAATTACTGATAGGAGATGACTTCATGAAATCCTCATCCGAAATTTTCCAACCCGCTGAGAATGAAGGGAAAAAGCCATATTTATTGTTAGCTCCAAATTTAGATGAACCATCGGCACGGAAAGTAGCCGTCAATAAATATTTGTTTTTGTACTGATAATTTACTCTTGAGAAAAATGATTGTAGTTCATTTTTTGTCGCAAAACCACTTGGTCTATTGTTCGCCAAAGTGAGGTCTTGTCCTAAACCTGGGTTATAAATAGGCTCAATATCTGAAATTGGAAACTTATTAATACTCGATGAACGAGCTTGAATAAATAGATTTTGGTAAGAATGGCCCACTAAAATCGAATAATTATGAATGGCTCCGTCGTGGTTATACGTCAAGTAATTTTCTATCAAGCTATTGCTATTTTTAGAATAAATACTTTCTAATCTTCCATCCTGCAGAGGAACGGCATTTGCCAAAGATTCCAAATCACGAGTTGAAGTAGAATAATCAAGGGCATAATTTAGTTTGTAAATAAGTCCCTTTAAGATTCTTAATGATGGCGAAATATTAGCAAGAATACGGTTGGTAGCCGTAATGTCTTTTTCCAATTTCAAGGAAATTAATGGGTTTACTAAATTTGGATACGTCGCTGGATTTCCATTGGCATCATAAGCTGGATAAGTTGGGTTGGTAGAAATGGCATTTCCCAACATTGTACCAATCGGAGGACGATTATTTTCGGTATAAGTTGCATTCAAATTAGCATCCACAACCAAACGGTCTTCCAAAAACTTTTGGGTTACATTAATACGACCAGTGTATCTATTCAAGTCATTTGCCTTTAAAATACCTTCCTGTTTCTGCATTCCAAAAGAAGCGTAATAAGTCAATTTATCCGCTCCGCCTGCCAAAGTCAAATTGTGATTTTGCGTATAAGCAGTTCTGGTAACTTCTTTTTGCCAGTCCGTATTTCCTTTTAAATCCTCTAAAACTCCACCGACTTTCGGAACTTGCAAACGATATTCATCCGCTGAAAATACTGGTAATGCTCTCGCAATTGTCGAAATACCCACACTTGAAGAAAAATTAATGGTTGAAACGCCTGCTTTCCCCTTTTTAGTCGTGATAAGAATTACACCATTGGCTCCTCTCGCTCCATAAATAGCCGTTGCCGAAGCATCCTTTAGAACATCCATTGATTCAATATCTTGCGGATTCAAGAAAGTCAATGGATTGGTTGCTCCACCCGTACTCGAATTATCCAAAGCCAAACCGTCAACCACAAAAAGCGGTGTGCTACCTGTTCTTACGCCACCTGGCCCACGAATGGTAATGCCTTGAATCCCTCCAGGTTCGCCACTTGCGGAGGTTACATTTACACCCGCAACTTTACCTTGTAATAAATCTTGCGGAGAATTGATAATACCTCGGTTAAATTCAGAGCTTTTTAAGGATTTTACCGAACCCGTTAAGTCTGTTTTTTTAACAGTACCGTAACCTACAACGACAACCTCACTTAAGTTTTTGGCATCAGGACTAAGACTTACGTCTAATTTTGTTTGATTGCCAACTACTATTTCTTGGGGAAGATAACCAACGTACGTAATGACTAAAACAGCTTTTGACGTTGGAACTGCAATTGTAAAGCTCCCATTTTGGTCAGTCGAAGTTCCTTTAGAACTCCCTTTGAGGCTTACATTGACACCGGGAAGCCCCTCTTTGGTATCCGTTGCAGTGATTTTTCCAGAAATAGAAATTGATTCATTTCTATTCTGAGTGAAAGAAATATTTATCGTTAGCAACATGAATGCTATCCATAAATATTTTTTGGATTTTGATAGGAAAAAGTTTGTCATGTGATGGAATTTAGTTTATTTGGAAATAGAAAATTGAGTTTCTCTGAATAATCCGACAAAATTAGCTTCACTATATAATCGGTATGTTACCAAATTACTAAATAAGTGTGTTCAGTAATTCTGTATAATTGTTGGGCTATTAAAGTCGTGTTTGATAATTTTTAATCAATATAAATAATTTATAAAACAATAGGACTATTTTTTGTAAATAGGTTATTTTGATTAAAATAATGAAGGTGTAATCTTCAAATATCGAAGTTTATAATTATCCTTATTTATCTATATTTTGGAAAAAATATAAATGGATGTTAAAATACATTGTATATAAACTGCGTGGCAGAATCAAAGATAGTTTGGGTGATGTTTGTTATTTAATGGGTGATATTTACCCCTGTAAAATATCATTACATCAGCGAGCAAATAAACTTAATGTTCAACTAATCATTACATAAAAATAATACTTTTTGTATTTTTATAACAAATAATTTAAGGATTTATGGAAATTCTGTATTCTCTCGCCCTCGGTATCGGACTTTCAGCTTGTTGTGGCTTTCGGGTATTCGTGCCGATGTTGGTTACGAATATAGCGGCTTTATCGGGGCATTATCATTTTGGAACTGGTTTTGAATGGATGGGAACGATGACGGCTTTCTATATTTTTACCTCAGCTACTATTTTAGAAATCATTGCCTATTACATTCCGTGGGTTGATAATCTCTTGGATTCTGTGGCAACGCCCGCTTCAATTATTGCAGGAACAATTTTGACTACTTCATTTTTAGCAGGAGATTTATCACCGACGCTCAAATGGGTTTTAGGTTTTTTAGTAGGCGGAGGCAGTGCGGGAATTGTTCAATTAGGAACAACCGTTACTCGTTTGACTTCCACCGCAACGACCGCAGGTTTGGGAAATCCTATTATAGCGACAGTCGAGAATATCTTTTCCATCGTTTTTTCTATTCTCAGTGTATTTTTACCAATCTTGTTGGCTGTTGGTGCGATTTTATTCGTGATGTTTTTGGGTAAAAAATTGGTGCGGAGGTTGTAGTTTTGTAGTATGAATTTAGAAAAAATAACCTCAGATGTAGCAGCATTATCCCGTCAGACGGGGGAATTTGTTAGAAAAGCAGCCTCAGAATTTAACCGAGATAGCATCGAATACAAAGGATTGAACGATATGGTATCTTACGTAGATAAAGAATCAGAAATTCGTTTGGTAGAAGGTCTTCGTAAAATTTTACCTGAAGCTGGTTTTATTGCTGAAGAAGGAACTGGTGAAAAAACTGAAAATCAAGAGTTTGCTTGGATTATTGATCCTGTTGACGGAACTACCAATTATATGCACGGCGTTCCCGTTTTTGCTATTTCTATTGCTCTTCAGCAAAATGATAAAATTATTTCAGGCGTAGTTTATGAAATTAATCGAGATGAATGTTTTTCTGCTTGGTTGGGTGGAGGTGCGTATTTGAATGAAACACCTATCAAAGTTTCATCTGCTAATCATTTGAAAGACAGTTTAATTGCTACTGGTTTTCCGTATTATGATTTTGAATTGATGGAAAACTACATTAATATTTTGAAAGAATTAATGAAAAAATCGCATGGATTACGTCGCTTTGGAGCTGCTGCTGTCGATTTGGCTTATACCGCTTGCGGACGTTTTGAAGGCTTTTTTGAGTATAATCTTAAACCTTGGGATGTTGCCGCAGGTTCACTAATTGTGCAAGAAGCGGGCGGAATTGTGACTGATTTTAAGGGCGGAAATGATTTCGTTTTTGGACGTGAGTTAATTGCTGGTTGTGCTATGTACCCAGAATTAAAAGAAGTTATTTCTCGGAATTGGGAAGCGTAAAATTTAGAACAATGCTTTTACTATTGTTAACCACGAAGCCATAATAACTCTGATTTATTGATTTCACACAATTGGAGACTTTGTAGCTTTGTGGCTAATTTGTAGTTTTATAAATAAAATCTGTGGGCTAATTATTTCTCAAAGAAGATTGTCTTACCCTCAATTCTCCTCTTACCGTTTTGCTATATTGCGTAAAATTCTCTTTGTGAATAATATTATCAATCAATAAACTGGCTGCGGTTTCACCAACTTTGAATGGAAATAAATGAAAAACAGTCAAAGACGGGTCGAATAACTCAGCGATTAATTCGTCACCAAAGCCCACAAAAGCAATTTCTTCGGGAATTTTAATCTTCCTTTTTTTGACTTCTACCATCATTTCAATGGCATTTGCGTAATGTACCGTAAATATTCCGTCGGGTGGATGGGGTAAATTTAGCCAGCGATTAAGGGCAATTGACGATTCTTCTTTTATGAAATTACTGTGATAAACCAACTCTTTGTCGAAGGCAATTTCATACTTTTTAAGGGCCGCTACATAACCCTCAAAACGTGTCCGACTTATCAATAATCTTTCGGGCCCAGCCATAATTGCAATTCTTTTACAGCCTTGTTCAATAAGGTGTTCTACTAAATCAAAACTGCCTTTAAAATCCTCTTGAATCACTTTTGGGGTATCTAATTCATTACAAACTCTATCGAAATGGACAATAGGAATGCCTTTATTCAAATGCAATTTGATATGTTCAAACGAGGAAGTTTCTTTGGAATGACTTATCAAAAGCCCATCAACCCGACTTGCCATTAATGCTTGAACGTTCAAAATTTCTGTTTGATGCGTCTCATTCGACTGACAAATAATTACTCTATATCCAGCATTGCTTGCCACATTTTGAATGCCAGCTAAAACTCCCGCAAAAAATGGTCTTTCTATATTTGGAATAATTACGCCGATGGTATGGGTTTCGCCACGATTGAGACTTTGAGCTAATAAATTAGGTTTATAGTCCAACTCGTACGCTACTTTTAAAATGGCTTGTCGGGTAGCTGGGTTTATTTCTGATTTGTTATTCAAGGCTCTTGAAACTGTGGAAGGAGCAACCCCAAGTGCTTTTGCAATGTCAATAATTGTTGTTTGGTGCGATTTCCTACTACTTTTTTCACCCTCTACTTCCATCGTGAAATGAACTTCGCACGGTTTACAATAATAACGTTGCTTTCCTCTCAAAAATCCTGCCTTAGCTACATTTTCGAAATTTTTACATTTTGGGCAATTAATCATAGCTTATAATTGGATTTTTTATAGTTGGTGAAGTATAACGTATAATAGCCTATTTATTTCGGAATTTATATCTTTTTATAATTCAAAATTATATAAAAAAAACAAGAATTAGCAATAACTATCACAAACGTTTCCGCAAACGATTGTGATAGTTATTAGATATAATTTATTGTAAAAATACATTATTTTATTTTTTTAATCTAAGAAATATTGCCAATTTTAATTAAATATAGCAATGCTAAGAATATAGACGACTTAGGGTAGATAGGTGGTATTGGGTTAGAAATTATATTATTTTAATATGTTTTGATAGCGAATAAATGATGCTTAAAAGAAGAATTGTATCAACCTTAAAGATGTATTTCCTGAACTAAAATAAAAATAGACCTTTAACCAAACCCTACGATATGACCAAATATCTTTTTTTCTTATTTTTGATTGTAACTCATTCAATAGCCTACTCACAAAGTAAACCTGTAAAGTTTATCACCCTCGACCCTGGGCATTTTCATGCAGCATTAGTTCAAAATAAAATGTACGATAATGTTGAATCTTTAGTCAATGTTTATGCTCCTTCGGGACAAGATTTGCAAGACCATCTTAAGCGCATTGAATCGTATAATTCTCGTGCAAAAAATCCAACAAATTGGCAAGAAAAGGTTTATCAAGGCAATGATTTCTTTGAAAAAATGATTGCTGAAAAAGCAGGAAATGTATTAATTATTGCAGGAAATAATCGCAAAAAAACGGAGTATATTCTGAAAACTGCCGAAGCGGGCATCAATATTCTGGCGGATAAACCCATGTGTATTGATTTGAAAGGATATGAACAATTGAAAAAAGCTTTCGAGGTTGCCAAGAAAAATAAGGTTTTGCTTTACGATATCATGACTGAACGCTCGGAAATTACGACGGTTTTGCAGAAAGAATTATCTCATTTACCCGCCATTTTCGGAAAATTAGAAAAAGGAACACCCCAAAATCCAGCAATTTTCACGGAAAGTATTCATTATTTCTATAAATACGTTTCAGGAAGTCCGCTCAAACGCCCAACTTGGTTTATGGATGTTTCGCAACAGGGCGAGGGAATTGCCGATGTGATGGTTCACTTGGTAGATTTGGCACAATGGATGAATTTCCCGAATGTTTCATTGACCAATAACGACATAAAATTCAACGCCGCTAAACGTTGGGCAACGCCAATGACACTTAGTCAGTTTTCGACAATTACAGGAGCATCTAAATTTCCAGATTTTCTAAAAAAGGATTTAAAAAGCGATTCGACCATTAACGTTTTTGCCAATGGCGAAATCAATTATCGTTTGCGAGGCGTGAATACAAAATTGCGTGCATTATGGAATTATAGTGCTTCTGAAGGTGGTGATACGCATTATTGTTTGATAAGAGGCTCGAAGGCAAACATCGAAATCCGACAAGGGAAAGCGGAGAAATTTGTACCCCAATTGTACATAAAACCCATAAATCTTTCAGAAAATGAGCTTACTCAAACTTTTGAAAACTTAAAATTAAAATATCCAGGCATCAATTTGAAAAAGCAAGGAGTGGAATGGTTAGTTGAAATTCCCGATTTATATCGCACTGGTCACGAAGCGCATTTTGGCGAAGTCATGGAGCGTTTCTTGAAATATCAGGCAAAAAATCAACTCCCTGCTTGGGAAGTACCAAATATGTTGGTGAAATATTATACTACTACCAAAGCTTTAGAATTAGCAAAAGCCAAGCACTAATTGAGTAAAAATTACAGCTTTCTAACTTGTGGAAATAACAAACTGACAGGCTGGAAATTGGTCATCCATTTCATGAAAATTGCCGAATAAATTAACACATAAAATGATGGAACGCAGAAAATTTTTAGGACAAGCCCTTACTGGTGTAGCCGTTACGATGGGTTTTCCAACCATTGTACCTGCCTCAGTATTTGGCAAAAATGCTCCAAGCAATAAAATCAACATTGGCCAAATTGGTTGCGGACGAATTGGGCGTGACCATGACATGGTGGGCACGATGCAACATGATGTTGCCCGCATGATGGCGGTTTGTGATTTAGATAGTAATCGACTAAAAGATGGAAAATTGCACGTTGAAAATTATTATCAAAAGAAACTGGGTAATAGTAAATACGTGGATGTAAAAATGTATGATAATTACCAAGAAATGCTTTTGAATAAAGACATTGATGCGGTAATTATCAGTACGCCCGATTTTTGGCACGCTCAACCAGCCATCGAAGCGGCTTTGGCTGGGAAAGATATTTACTTACAAAAACCTACTTCTTTAACCATTACGGAGGGACGTTTGTTGAGTGATGTTATTAAAAAAACGGGGAGGATTTTACAAGTTGGTACACAACAACGTTCATCGCCTCAATTCAGAATTGCGGCTGAATTAGTCAGAAATGGGCGTATTGGAAAACTGCATACGGTAAAAGTTGGACTTCCTGGCGACCCATCGGGGCCAAATGCTGCACCAATGCCCGTTCCGAAAGGATTTAATTATAATGCGTGGTTGGGTTCAACACCCGAAATTCCTTATACTGAAATCGGGGTTCATCCGCAAGTAGGGTATGGCCGACCGGGTTGGTTACGTATCGAGCAATTTGGCGCTGGGATGATTACTGGTTGGGGACAACATCATTTTGATTCGGCCGCTTGGGGAATGGATACGGAATTAACGGGACCCATTTCAGTGCAATCAGTGGCGGAATTTCCAAAATCTGGTTTATGGAATGTTCACGGTGATTTTATGGTGAAAGCAGATTATGCCAATGGCGTAACGATGTACACGAGTGGTGGTTATCCAAATGGCATTCGCTACGAAGGAACGGAAGGTTGGATTTTTGTATCGAGAGGTGACTATGTGGCCTCGGCAAGTGACCCTGTTTCTAAAGCACAAAGTAATAAAGCTTTGGATGCCAGCGACCCTAAAATTTTGAGCTCGGTGATTGGTGAAAATGAAATTCATTTGTACAAAAGTGCAGAACAACACGGCAATTGGTTGGATTGTATTCAAAGTAGAAAAGAACCGATTTCTCCTGCCGAAATTGGACATCGAGCTTGTAGTGTTTGCTTGATAAGTCATATTGCGATGAAACTGCCACGCAAATTAAATTGGAATCCTGTTACGGAGAAATTTATCAATGATGCGGAAGCAAATGCAATGCTTTATCGTACACAAAGAGCACCTTACGGTACCAATTATATTAAAATGTAAATTATTGTAAATCAGTGTATTGTCGAAAATTAAGCATCGAATAATTTAATATCTAACATGGAAAACTCAAATAACAATAGACGTAATTTTCTCAAAAAATCAAGTACAGCGGCGGCTGGATTGATGGCAATTCCGATGTTTCAAAATAGTGCTTTGGGACAAATAAAAACTGAAAAAGTAATTGCTACAAAACAAGCAATTTACGATTCGCCCCGCATTAATTTTTCGGTAATTGGCATGAATCACGGGCATATTTATAGTCAAGTGGAGGCTGTAAAAAAGGGCGGTGGTCAATTGGTTTCGTATTTTGCCAAAGAAGCAGATTTAATTGCTGTTTTTGCCAAACGTTATCCCGACGCAAAATTGGTAAAAGATGAAAAAGAAATTTTAGATGATAAATCAATTCAATTGGTGTTGAGTTCGGCAATTGCTTCAGAAAGAGCTCCTTTGGGGATTCGTGTCATGAAATCTGGCAAAGATTTTATGTCGGATAAACCTGGCATAACCACGCTCGAACAATTGGCAAAAGTACGTAATGTGCAAAAAGCTACGGGGCGAATTTATTCCATTATGTACAGCGAGCGTTTTGAAAATAAAGCCACTGTAAAAGCAGGAGAATTAGTAAAAGCAGGAGCGATTGGCAATGTAATTCAAACAATCGGACTTGGACCACACCGCATGAGTCCAAAAACAAGACCCGAATGGTTTTTTGATAAAGACCAATTTGGCGGAA
>JAZKDE010000085.1:14673-36175 GCA_040387735.1 Bacteroidota bacterium | reverse complement strand
TTTTTCATTACTTAACCATATTTAGCATACACAATGGGAGCAATTTTTGGCGTTCTTTTTCACTTTATCGGTGGTTTTGCATCGGGTAGTTTTTATATTCCTTACAAAAAAGTAAGAGGTTGGTCGTGGGAAAGTTATTGGATTACTGGAGGAGTTTTCTCGTGGTTAATTGTTCCGCCAATTGCTGCTTATTTGACTATTCCAGATTTCGCTTCTATCATTTCAAGTACTGAAGGGACTGTTTTATTTTGGACCTATTTGATGGGTTTATTATGGGGAATTGGTGGTTTAACTTACGGTTTGGGCGTTCGATATTTGGGCGTTTCATTGGGTAGTTCTATTATTTTGGGACTTTGTTCTGTTTTTGGCTCATTGATTCCTTCGATTTATTATAATTTTAATCCAACTGCTGGCAAAGATACTATTCACGATTTAATGACAACTTCGTGGGGACAAATGGTATTATTAGGCTTGGCAATTTGTGTGGCGGGCATCGTGATTTGTGGAAAAGCGGGTGGTATGAAAGACAAAGACCTCAATGGAGAAACTGCCGATAATGCAGAATTTGACATCTCAAAAGGTTTAGTTTTTGCCATTATTTCGGGTGTTTTGAGTGCTTGTTTTAGCTTTGGAATCGAGGCAGGTTCTTCAATGGCACACGTGGCAAATGAGCAATGGGTTACTCAAAATGTAGGTCAGGGCGAATTTTTATATAGAAATAATGTGGTTTACGTGGTGATTCTTTGGGGTGGACTAACAACCAACTTGATTTGGTGTATGTATTTAAATTTCAAAAATAAATCATTTGGAGATTATTCAAACGAAAAAACACCATTATTGAAAAACTACCTTTTCTCTGCCATTGCGGGTACAACATGGTTTTTGCAATTCTTCTTTTACGGAATGGGCGAAAGTCGTTTAGGCAATGGACCAAGTTCGTGGATTTTACACATGGCGTTTATTATCTTGGTAGCCAACTCGTGGGGCTTGGTTTTAAAGGAATGGAAGGGCGTTTCAAAGAAAACGTTAACAACTATTATTGCTGGAATTTTAACCATTATTTTGTCGGTTTTAGTGGTTGGATACGGTAACTCGTTGAAGTAAAGAGTAGGAAGTTTTTAGTAGGCAGTCATTGGCGATTACTGCCTACTTATAACTACCTTTTCGCCAAAATCAATATATCTTTCACTTCCAAAATCTGCTTCTCATAACCCTTCGCACACGCATTAATCATTGCTTGACCCAGTTCTGACAATTTTGATACAAAATTGGGCATAATTGCTTTTACAACTGGATATAACCAAGAAAAATATTTGTAATAAACAAGCGTATTCTTCATGCCTGGTGTGGGATGTAAATACCCAGGACGGAAATTATAAACGCCTTTGAAAGGTAATTTCATCAAATCATTTTCGGTTTTTCCTTTGGTTCTTGCCCATGCTAATCTTCCTTTTTCGGTACTATCCGTACCGCTTCCAGAGATGTAGCAGAAAGTCATATTTGGACTAATTCTTGCCAAAGTATTCGCCAATGACATGGTGAGCGTATAGGAAATTTTATAGAATTCTTCGTCCGTTTTTCCTACTGACGTTGTTCCTAAGCAAAATAAACAACCATCATAGCCCAAAAGTTGATGCTCAATATCGGATAAATTATAAAAATCTTTTACCAATACTTCTTTCACTTTTGGATGATTAATTTCCGAAGATTTTCTGCTCAAAATCAAAATCTGCTTCACGTCTTCTCGTAGCGTACATTCGTGAAGAACACCTTCGCCAACCATGCCCGTAACGCCTGTTATGATTATTTTCATTTTCTTTTCGTTAAAATAAATTAGAATATTATCGACATTTTATAAGCGATGTCATTTCATAAAAGGAGGTCAAATTCATGACAAATCTGACCTCCTTTTTACTCAAAATTAACAATTTTCTTACGAAAGAATACTTGAATATTTTTCCTTGTTGAAATACATCGCCAATGCAGTAACAACTACCAACGCAACGCCAATGCCAGGAGCTTTGGCAATGTGCAATTCAAATATAAGAATGTTCACTACAATTGGGGCTAATAAAATCAAACCTAAAGCACGAGTTTTTGGAATTAAAACTAATATGCCAAAAAGCAATTCACATATTTTAATAACCGTCATGTAACCAGTGCTGCCAAAAAGTTTCATGAAGGTTTCGGCATCGCCAGTCATGGGTTGTTCTGGAGCAAATTTGAATAAATAAGCAGCTCCGCCAAAGATGAATAAAGCACCTAATAAGTAAGCAGGGATTTGTTTTAGAATGTTCATTTTCTGTAAATAATTTGTGGATTAAATGAATTGACAAGACTATACGTAAAAATACAATTTCTTAGGTAGAAACAAATAATTTACGCAAAAATTTATCAATAGCATTTATATTACTTCATTCATCCAAATCCGTAAAATGCCCTAAATGAATTTCGTAATTGTTTATTTTTTAGCAACAGATTTCAAAAATGTTTTTATTTCATGCATAAAAATCTCTCCGTATTGCTGATATTTTTGCTGTCCAACTCCTGATACATTCAACATGGCTTCTTGCGTAATCGGCTTTTGTTGTGACATATCCGAGAGCGTTGCATCCGAGAATATGACAAACGGGGGAATATTTTTATCATCCGCCAAACGTTTCCGAAGTTCACGCAGTTTTTCAAAAAGTGCATCTTTAATGACTTCTTTCTTGGTTTTCTCTTTTGGTGCCACTGCTTCTCGTTCGGCTTGACGTTCCTCAAAAGGTTTATATCTTGTCAAATTCACTTTTCGACCTTCCTTCAAAACGGCCCACGAAGCATTATTGAGACGATAAGCGTGTCCTTCATCATACGCAATATCCATCACACCCGAATTGAGCATTTGTTGGAGATATTCGGCCCATTCATCAGCCTTCAATTCTTTACCAGCCCCGAAGGTTTTTATTTCGTGGTAACGGTTATCAATCAATCGTTTATTGTTTGAACCTCTCAAAATATCAATCAACATGGTCATCGCTATTTTTTCGTTGGTACGAGCCACGGCAGAAAGGGCTTTTTGTGCCAATAATGTAGCGTCAAATCGCATAGGAGGGTTTTTGCAAACATCACAATTACCGCAATCTTTGGTTACTTCTTCATTAAAATAACTCAATAAAATGCGTCTTCGGCAAATTTCAGCTTCGGCATATTGCTTCATTCGGTCGAGTTTTGCGTTCTGAACTTCCTTCATTTCTGCGGGTAATTCAGAGTTTGCAATCATATCTTTTCTCACCATCACATCTTGATAGGTATAAAAAAGGAGTGTGTCCGCTCTCACGCCATCACGTCCTGCCCGACCAATTTCTTGGTAAAAACTTTCTACATTTGAAGGCATCGAATAGTGAATTACCCAACGAACATTGGATTTATCAATACCCATTCCGAAGGCAATCGTTGCCACAATCACTTGCACATCATCCCGAATAAAAGCATCTTGAACTTTCGAGCGATCGGCAGCAGGCATTCCTGCGTGATAATATTTGGCTTTAATGCCCATTTTTTGTAGAGCCTCGGCAACAGTTTCGGTATTTTTTCGACTTAAACAGTAAATAATGCCTGCTTGTCGGGGATGTTCTTGAATGAAATTCTGGATAATTTTTACCCGATTTCTCCCTGGCAAAACTGATAAGGAAAGATTAGGTCTATCGAAAGAAGAAATGAAAGTTTTGGCTTCTGGAATGCCTAATTGCGAGAGAATATCCTTACGAGTAACTCGGTCGGCGGTTGCAGTTAGGGCAATGACAGGTACGTTTGGAAAGGCCTCCTTTAAAACGTGTAACTTGGTATATTCAGGTCTAAAATCATGCCCCCAAGTGGACACACAGTGCGATTCGTCAATGGCAAATAAACTGATATTTAACGATTTAATCCAGTCCAAATAGCCTTGCGTAAATAATTTTTCGGGAGAAATATACAACAACTTCAATTCGCCTGCTCGCACCTGTCGCTCGATGATAGATTGTTGATTTCCATCCAAAGACGAGTTTAAGTATGCTGATGGAATTCCGTTGGCTTTTAGGGCTTGTACTTGGTCGTGCATCAGGGCAATCAAAGGCGAAATAACTAAAGTCAGCCCCTGCATAATAAGCGCAGGCACTTGAAAACACACCGATTTCCCACCACCCGTCGGCATCAAAACCATCGCATCTTGTCCATACAAAACCCAATCAATAATATCGGCTTGAAGTGGTCTGAATTTATCGTATCCGTAGTATTGTTTTAGGACTTGTTCTTTGGTGAGGGGCATTTTTTTGCGTGATTGATTGAATTACAAAATTACATTTTTCAAATCATTTCTACTCAATTAAACGAAATCTATTACTTTTGAAAATGTAATCCGATGCGGAAGCATCAAAATTTAGAATTAGATAATTTTCGAAGTAAAGCTTCGACTTACAATTAAATAAAACCAATGCAAGAAACCATATCCACCACCCCGCCCGTGCGTCAATTTTTGGGCGAAGAATTTGAACTCACAACTTGGGAAAGCGTTAAGCCTTTTTACGAAAATTTGGTAAAGCGTACTATTGCAAGTGCGGAAGATTTACGCAAATTTTTTGCCGACCGCTCTGAATTGGAAAGTTATCTCTCTGAAAATTTCGCTTGGCGTTATATCAAAATGACTTGCGATACGGGCGATAAAGAAATTAAAGCTCATTTCGACCAATTTGTGGGAGAAATCCAACCGCAATTGGCTGAATATGACGATATTCTAAACATAAAAACACTCGAAAATCCATTTTTAAGTGAATTAACTGATTCGGGTTTTGATATAACTATCAGAGGAATGAAGAAATCAACGGAGATTTTTAGAAATGAAAACATTCCCTTGTTTACCGAAATCCAAAACCTTTCGAGTGAATATCAGGGAATTACGGGTGCCATGACGGTTGAGATTGACGGACAGGTAAAAACGCTCCAACAAGCCAGTGTTTTCTTGGAAAATACCGACCGCTCTTTACGTGAATCAGTTTATTACAAGCTCCAAGAACGTCGTTATTCAGAGCATGAAAAAATGGACGAAATTTTTAATAAACTTACCAAAATACGCAACCAAGTAGCTGTAAATGCAGGTTTTGAAAATTTTAGAGATTATACATTTGCGGCATTAAAACGCTTTGATTATACTGCTAAGGACTGTTTTGTTTTCCACGAAGCCGTTGCTGAAACGGTCTCTCCGATTCTGAATGAATTAATGGAAGAACGTAAAAACGCTTTGAAATTGGATGAACTTCGTCCTTGGGATAGAGCGGTTGATACGGAAGGTCGTGCTGCTTTGCATCCGTTCAAAGGTGGCGAAGATTTGTTGAATAAAACCATTGAATGTTTCACAAAACTTGACCCATTTTTGGGTGAATGTCTCCGCATTATGAAGCGTATGGGGCGTTTAGATTTAGAATCGAGGGTTGGAAAAGCGCCAGGTGGATACAATTATCCTTTGGAAGAAACAGGTTTCCCGTTCATTTTCATGAATGCTTCTTCGTTGATGCGTGACGTAATTACGATGCTCCACGAAGGCGGTCATGCGGTACATTCAATCGTTACGAAAGATTTGGCATTGAATACTTTCCGTAATTTTCCGTCGGAAGTTGCCGAATTGGCTTCCATGTCGATGGAGTTAATTTCGATGGATAACTGGGATGTATATTTTGACAATGAAGAAGAATTGAAACGGGCAAAAATTCAGCATTTGGAAGACATTATCGGTACACTTCCGTGGGTGGCAACGGTTGATAAATTTCAACATTGGATTTACGAAAACCCTGCGCACACCACCGCAGAACGTACAGAAGCGTGGATACGCATATACGAGCAATTTGCGGATAGTATCACGGATTGGTCAGGTTTAGAAAAATACAGAGCAACGATGTGGCATAAACAATTGCACATTTTTGAGTTACCATTTTATTATATCGAATACGGTATTGCCCAATTAGGAGCCATTGGCGTTTGGAAAAACTACAAAGAAAACCCACAAAAAGGCTTGGAAGGCTATTTGAACGCCTTGAAATTGGGTTATACCAAACCAATGGGCGAGATTTATGCCGCTGCCAATATTCCTTTCGATTTCTCAAAAGCACACATTGCATCGTTGATGGATTTTGTGAGAGCGGAGTTGGCGGTTTTGAAAGGGTAAGTTTTTTTATTGGTTATAATAGAATTGTCAACTTTTGAAAAGTTGGCAATTCTTATTTTAACCAACCAATTCCCTCAAAGCATTTTCAACCGTTTCAAATCTAAATTGAAATCCATAATTCAATAAGCGTTCGGGATAAACGTTCCTACTTTTTAATAATAATTCTGTTTCTGTTTGTAGTAATAGTGTTCCAATTTCCAAGAGAAAAATAGGTGATGGAATGCCAAAAGACACATTCACATTCTTTCTCAAAATAGCCATAAAATCCTGATTATCAATTGGATTGGGAGCAGAAATATTTATTGCTCCAATAATTGATTCGTTTTGAATAATAAACTCAACGGCTCTACAAAAATCTTCTACGTGAATCCAACTCATTTTTTGTCGTCCGCTTCCTTGTTTGCCACCTAAGCCTAATTGAGTAATTGTTTTTAATTTCTTTAACGCTTCGCCTTCTTTTCCTAAAACAATGGCAGTTCGTAAGGCAACTTTTCGAGTTTGTGGACTTGTAGTTGCGAAAAAAGCTTTTTCCCAAGATTTACAAATATTCATCGAAAAATCATCTCCAATTACACCGTTTGCTTCAGTCATTAATTGGGTTTCTGCATGAACATAAATCGTTGCACTACTCGAATTGAGCCATATTTTAGGTGGATTTTTACAATTATCGACAGCCATTTGTAGAATATTTGTACTATCAATTCTCGACCTCAAAATCTCTGCTCGATTCTTGTAATTATATCGACAATCGACTGATTTACCCGTCATGTTGATTAACACATCCGCATTTTCAAGTGATTCTGACCACTTTCCTAAGTTTTGAGCATCCCAAAATATTTCGTTTGGACGTTTTGGATTTCGAGTCAAAATCCAGATTTCGTGATTTTGGAAGTGGTTTGCTAAAGATTTTCCTAAGAATCCACTTCCTCCTGCGATGATGATTTTCATTTCAATAGTTCGATTAAGAGTAAAAAGACTAATCTGTAACTAATCCATGAAATAGTAGGTATAATTCCGATTTCAAGAATCTTGCAACGTCTCAAATGTTCTAATAACATTATGCCTACAATCATCATAAAATAGATTAAATGAATTATGGGACTTATGTTAAAAAATAGTAAAGGCAAAAGTAAGAGTGTACCCATAAGTGATACGGTCATCATATTTCCAAGATAATCCCAAAGCTTGTTTTTGAGTATTTTACCAAGAAAAATAACTTGCCAAATAATTTGCCCAAAGCACATTATCAATTCTCTGTAAATACTACTTTTCCAACCTATCATTTGATTAATTGAAGTAGAATAATTATAGATAATCAAGGATGAAAATATAGCAACAAATAGTATATAAGCGACACGGTATTTGACGTTCAAAGTCGGTGTACAATCGTTTCCTGATGATTTCGCAGGAATAATTACTTTTCGATTGGTAGAAATAAAACGGTATAATTTTCTTCCAAGCCAGTCAATTGGTTTTAAATTTAATATTGTTTCTAAGCGAGGGAATGAATTAGACAAAATTACTTTAAAGGCTTCAATACCATAAACCACTTCATTATTCTCAGTATTCACAAAAGCAATTTCGTTTTTCGCAAGATTCATATCCAACAAATTCGCAATCGATAAATCAATGGTTTGGTATGGACTACAAGTACCTCTTTCAATCAAACCTTTGGCTTCAAAAGCATTTCCATATAATCGACACATAGGGCAATCTGCATCAATGAGTAGTTTATAATTCTGTAAAGTTTTCATGATTATATATTTTAAGTTCTCGTTTATACGAAAAATTTAGGAAATTAAACTTAAAAATAAAAGGTTTAAAAACCCTTTATAATCCATTTGAAGAAACTGAATTTATCTGCCTTTTCAACCATCTTTCCTATGCCTGTGAGTTTTTCAGATAAATCAATGGTATCACTCAGCATCTTCTTGAAATTCTTTTCTTCATAACTATTGGCTTCAAAATCAGCCAGTTGTTTTAATTCTTTTACCACAGGTTCAACTTCTTTTCTACGCCGCTCGGTCATGATTTTTACCGCAACATCCCACATATCTTTTTCACCCACAAAATACTCCTTTCTATCGCCTGGAACGTGTTTTTTGTAAATTAATTCCCAATCCAACAAGGCTCTAATATTCAAATTGGCATTACTACGAGAGATTTGGAGTTGTTCCATGATTTCATCGGTAGTCAAAGGGTTTTCAACTGAAAGCAACAAAGCATGAATTTGAGCCATGGCTTTATTGATTCCCCAATTTGTTCCAAGTCTTCCCCAAAGTTGAATAAACTCGTCTTGTGTCTCTTTGTAATTCATGATATAAAGGTAAATATAATATTTTTAATTTCCTAAAATTTTAGGAAATTAATTTATCTTACTTCAAAGGAATTCCCCGCTGAGTCAAAAACGTCACTGCATTTTGGTCACCTTTTGCCACGGCACTTTGCATGGCTTTTATACCGTTTGGAAAATCGCCGTGCTGTCCGTATTCCAAACCAATGTTATAATCAAAACTTCCATCTTTTTTATCCGCCACAATTCCTTTCTGCCAAGCTTTTACTGCATTTTGCCAGTCGCCCATTGATTTGTAAGCAACGCCCAAGTTTTTGTAGGCAACGGTTGCTTTTGGGTCAATTTTTATGGCTTTTTCTAATTCCTTAATCTCGCCTGCATGGTCGCCTTTGTGGTTCAAAATGGTACTGATATTGATGTGTGGGTCGGCAAATTTTACGTCTAAATTCATGGCAGTTTGATAGCGTTTCATCGCTTCGTCTTCTTTACCTTGTTTTGCCAAACACAAGCCCATAATATTCTGTGCAAATTGGTTTTTATTATCCGATTTGTCCAAAGCAATCTGCGATTCATCAATGGCAATATTATATTTCCCAGTGTAATAATATGCTGCTCCAAGCATCCAGTGGAGATTTTGCATTTCTTTTGGCTTAATTTTCAGCGCCGCCTCGAAATTATCAACCGTCAAATCGTACTTCTTTTCATCAAAATAAATTTGTCCCAAAGCGGTATGAACATCGGCGGTTTTGAAAGTTGTTTTATGAGTTTCTTCAAAATAAAACTTGGCTTTTTCATTGTCTTTTTTACCAAACCAATACCACCCCATGTTGCTGGTCACCATCGGGTCGTTTGGATGTTTTTCGTAGATGGGCGTAAACAACGTCAGCGTGTCTTTCCAATGCGTTGATTGATTGAAAGATAGAAACGTTAAACCCAATAAAAGTACCGCTCCAATGCCGGGCATGAGTTTGTTGGTAGATGCTTTTTGGTACAAACGATTCGCAAAAACGGCTAAAATTACCAAAGGACCAATTGAGGAAACGTAGAAATAACGGTCAGCCATCAAGGCACTACCCACGGGCAAAACTTGCGAAACGGGGAAAATTACGATGAGGAAATAAAGTCCGCCCCACCAAACTAATTTATTTTTACGACCCGTCCAAAACAAGAAAATTGCCAAAGCCAATACGCCCGCAAAGGCAGAATAATAAATGGATGGAATTGCTCCGTTAGGTTTTTGTGGATAAGGATAAAAGGCAATCAAATTAGTCGGTAAAACCATTTTTATCCAGTAATAAAGTACGCCATAATTTATCATGAAAAAGCGTTCTGAGAAGGAATATGCATCAGAAATCACTTTCGTGGCATTCGCTCCTGCATCACTTTGGGCTTTAATTGAAATAATACCCGTAATCAAAGAAACGACAAAAAATGGTGCTTTTTCAATCCCAATTTTGACAATTTGTTTACGATTCAATAAGAAATAATCGGTAATCAAAAATACCACGGGCAAAATTACCGCCATACCTTTCGATAAACATGAAAGGATAAATAAGCCCAAAGCGTACCATAAATTTTTGCTCTTCCAATTGGTAACATCTCCGTGGTTGGTGTCCAAACCGACCACTCCATCGGTGTATTTTAAATATTGCCAAAAAGACAAAAGCAAAAACAAGGTATAAAGAACGTCTTTGCGTTCAGCCGCCCACACCACCGACTCCACGTGTAATGGGTGAATGGCAAAAAGTACGGCTGTTACCGCTCCAATCAGGAAATTTTTGCTCAGTTTTTCAACTACCTTAAATACCAAAATACTATTGACGATATGAATAATTGTATTGTCAAAATGGTAAACCCAAGCGGTATCTTTTACCAAAGAATATTCGATGTAATAGGTCACCATTGTGAGTGGGTGCCAGTTTCCAAGATAAAAATCAGAAATTAAAGTCTTGAAATTTTGGAAAGAAACCACTCGTAAATCTTCGTTATTGACGATATAAAACATATCATCCCAAACATAACCATTCTGAAAACCTGGGAGATAGGCAATCAAAGCACAAACTGCGATGATGCCCGATAAAATCCAAAAATTACGTTCTGTGTAAGGAATTGGTTCAACCAAAAATTCTGGTTCTTTGACAATTTTACTTGCCTGATTGACCGTTTGTAGCTTTTGAGGGCTGTTTTTTGGAGTTTGTGGAAATTTATTCTTTGCCATATCTTAATGTACGCTTGTGAGTCTATGGGTTTATATGTTGAAGGTTGTGCAAAATTATTAGAATGTAATTTTTACGATTAAACCTCGTTATCATTGTGCAAATAGTATGCAAAACTAAAAACATCCGACAAAAAACTATCATTTGTTAATTATGTTTGGTTCAAGCCCCTAAAATAAAAGAAATTACCACTCCTTTCAAGATATTCTAACTGATTCTAATTAATTTTGTACTTTTACAAGAAATATACATTTGACACTGTATAAATTTAGGTAACTTTATGTAACCTAAATATTTAAACATAGACAACAAAGAACTAATCAATAAAATGGGATTATTTAGTTTCCTAACTTCAGACATTGCAATCGACCTTGGTACTGCCAATACGTTAATTATTCACAAAGATAAAATTGTGGTGGACGAACCATCAATTATTGCCCTCGACAAAATGACCAATAAGGTTTTGGCAATCGGGAACAAGGCGATGCAGATGCACGAAAAAACCAATGAAAATATCAAAACAATTCGTCCATTGAAAGATGGTGTAATTGCTGACTTTACCGCTGCCGAGTTGATGATTCGGGGGATGATAAAAATGATTGACACTGGAAATCGTTTTTTTACACCCTCTCATCGCATGGTTGTTTGTATTCCATCGGGTATTACCGAGGTTGAAAAACGTGCTGTAAAAGACTCTTGCGAACACGCAGGAGCTAAGGAAGTTTATATGATTCACGAGCCTATCGCTGCGGCAATCGGTATCGGAATTGATATCGAACAACCGAACGGCTCAATGATTGTGGACATCGGTGGTGGTACCACTGAAATTGCAGTTATTGCCCTTTCTGGTATCGTTTGTGAGGCATCAGTACGTATTGCGGGAGATGTTTTTACTCGTGATATTGTAGATTATATGCGTCGTGAACATAACCTTTTAATTGGTGAACGTTCAGCAGAATTAATCAAAATCGAAGTTGGTTCAGCATTGCCAGAATTAGAAAACCCTCCAGCGGATTATGAAATTCGTGGTCGTGACTTAATGACTGGTATCCCAAAAGAAATAAAAGTAACGTATTCTGAAATTGCTTACGCATTAGATAAATCAATCTCGAAAATTGAAGAAGCAGTGATGAAAGCATTGGAGGTTTCACCACCAGAACTTTCTGCCGATATTTATCATAATGGTATTCACTTAACGGGTGGAGGAGCATTACTGCACGGTTTGGATAAGCGTTTGGCTAACAAGACTAAATTGCCAATCCACATTGCTGATGATCCACTTCGTGCGGTTGTTCGTGGAACGGGTGAAGTTTTGAAGCATTTAGACCATTTCAAACCAATTCTTATTTCGTAATTTTTTTAATGAGTGGATGAGTGATTGAGTGAATGAGCGAATATCTCAGTTCTCAATCACTCATTTTTTAGTTTAGGTTCACTCAATCACTCAGATTACGCATCCCGTTCACAACTCACTCATTAAAAAATGTACCAACTCGTCCAATTTTTAACCCGACAACGAGCCTTCATTTTGTTCGCACTTTTGGAGGTGTTGAGTCTTTGGTTTTTTTATTCCTACAATAATTATCCAAGTGCTATTTTTTTTAATACTACTAATCGTTACGCTGCTCAAGCTTTAGAAACTTCCAATTCAATAAAGGAATACTCAAATTTAAGGGATGTCAATAAAGAATTAGCTTCTGAAAATAGTCGTTTGAATCAGTTGGTTTCAACTTTACAGGCTCAACAATTATCAAAATCAGTTACAAATTATAAAGCAGATTCGGCCGTTGCGGCACGATTTAAGTTTGTATTGGCAAAAGTTCAAAACCTCACAACGACACAGTTTAATAATTATATTACGATTGACAAAGGTTCGGCTGATGGACTCGCTCCAGGAATGGGGGTAATTTCTTCAACAGGCGTTGTGGGTAAAATAAAGTCTTGTTCAGAACATTATTCCGTAGTTATTTCAATTTTACATTCCGAGTATTCAGTATCGGCTAAATTGAAAAGTAATAATGAAATAGGCTCGGTAAAATGGGAAGGAGTAAATCCTGATGTTGTAGAAATGACAGAAGTGTCTCGTTATAAGATAGTTAAATTGAAAGATACCGTAGTTACCTCTGATTTTAACTATGTTTTTCCGCCAAATATTATTATTGGTTATGTTAAAAAAGTGGGTGTAAAAGCAGACCAAACTTTTCATGATATTGAGGTTCAGTTAGCCACAAATTTTCATACACTTTCTTACGTTTACGTGATAAATAATAAATTGCTGAATGAACAGAAGACTTTGGAAGAAAAGAGCGGTGATTTGAAGGTAAAGTAAAAAATTTATTCGATATAATTATTAAATAATAAATGACTTCCAAAAGTATATTTTCACAAGTTCTTGTCTTTGGTTTTTACCTTTTGTTGCAAATATTTTTTGTAAGACAATTGGTACTTTTCGACTATGCGTTTTGTTTTGTCTATATCGCCAGTATTACGCTTTTACCTTTTGAAACAAATAGAATAACGCTTCTTCTTTTAGGTTTTTTTGCTGGAATGTCGGTAGATATTTTTTATAATACCATTGGAGCAAATGCAGCAGCAATGACTCTGATAGCCTTTTTACGCCCTTCTGTTATCTCATTATTGACTCCTCAAAGAGGTTATGACGAACGCCAAACACTTAGTCTAAACTCTATGGGTTTGACGTGGTTTATTACTTATACCGTCGTACTAACAGTTATTCATCATTTTGTATTATTTTTATTGGAAGCTTCTGATTGGGGATTGTTTTTGCCTGTAATGGCTAAGGTAATTTGTAGCACTATTTTCACGACGGTTGTTATCGTAATTATTCAATTTTTTAGAAGGGATTAGTTTCGATGTTCGATGTTAGTTAATAACTGAGTACCAAACATCGAAAAACAAACATCAAACATCGAATAACAATATTTCTAAAATCCTTTCACCAAGGCAACACATTTTCTCACAATTTCCTCAGTTTCTTGATAATTTCCAGATTCTAATACTGCTTTTGGAAATAATTGAGAACCCATTCCTACGGCTGTAACACCCGCCGAAAACCATCCTTTTAGATTGTCTTCGTTGGGTTCAACGCCACCCGTTACCATAACTTTAGCGTGAGGCATTGGCGCTTTAAGAGCTTTAATAAATGCCGTTCCGAGAACATTGGCAGGGAAAATCTTGACAATATCAGCACCTGCTTGTTGAGCTTGATAAATCTCGGTGATGGTCATTACTCCTGGCATCCAAGCTATTTTGTGCTTATTACAAACCGCTCCAACTGCTGGATTAAGACATGGTTGCACGATAAAATCAGTATCTAAACTAACAAAATATTCAGCTTCTTCGGCGGTGAAAACCGTACCGATACCAATGGCCATATCGGGTAATTCTTGGCGAATATATTTTACTAATTCCGCAAAAATTTGAGCAGCCCCTTCTCCACGATTGGTGTACTCAAAAACTTTGATTCCGCCATCGTAACAAGCCTTTACAACTGCTTTGCTCACCTCTAAATTTGGGTGATTGAACAAAGGCATAATTGGCACTTCGCTAAGTTTTGCGTATAATTCTTCTTTTGTAAATTTCATTTTGTTTGAACCACATCGAATTCATAGGAAACATAGGTTTCATCGTTTCTATGTGTTATTTTAAATTTATTGAATTTCTGTTTGAACCTTCCAGAGACAATTAAAGGGCTGAACTTGATTGACCCATTCCTCCATTTCTCCTTTTAATCGTCTCATCTCACCCATCACTTAATCCTATCTTTTCAATCTTCCACTGACATCGCCTGCCATTACTGCTTCCACTTCTTGGACGCTTACAAGGTTGAAGTCCCCTTCTACAGTGTGTTTAAGAGCTGAGGCTGCTACGGCAAACTCAAGAGCTTTTTGGGTATCTTGGTAGGTTAATTCTCCGTAAATATATCCGCCCATAAAGGCATCGCCACCACCAATTCTATCCACGATGTCTGGAATATCAATGGCTTCTGTTTCAATCATTTGTGTACCGTCCCAAGCCCTTCCTGAAAGTGTATTATGCGAAGCTGAAAGTTGCCCTCGTTTGGTAGTAAGAATTTTCTTTACTTTAGGGAAACGTTCCATAATTTGCTTACAAACCGATTTGAAACTACCTTTTTCATCATTGGGTTTAATCTCAAACATATCGGCGGCATCGCCTTTACTACACACAATTACGTCGCAATATTCGATTAATTGAGGCATTACCTCGTTAGGTTTTTTTCCCCATTTCCAAAGATTGGAACGATAACCAACATCGGCAGAAACTTTTACGCCTAAACGTGAAGCCGTTTGTACCGCTTCCAGACAAGCTTGTGCAGCCCCTTCTGAAATGGCAGGAGAAATACCCGTGAAGTGAAACCAAGTAGCATCTTTAAGGATTTCTTCCCAATTAAAATTGGATGGTTGGAGTGTCGCAAAAGAAGAGTTCGCTCGGTCGTAAACTACTTTACTTGGACGCATAGCCGCTCCTTTTTCAACGAAATAGATACCAATACGGTCGCCACCATAAACAAAATGTTCAGTACCAACACCGTATTTTTTGTAAATAGCCGTAGCCGCTTTACCCAAATCATTATCTGGAAAACGAGTAACGTGACTGGCAGGAATGCCAAATATTGCTAATGAAGATGAAACGTTTGCTTCGCCTCCACCAAAATTTATATCAAATTGAGTTGCTTGTGAAAATCGTGAGAAATTAGGCGTACTCAGTCGCATCATGACTTCTCCGAAGGTAATTACTTTCATATTTTTTATGATAATATTCAATGTATAAAGTAACTCAGATTTGAGTCCGTGTTACAAATTCTTCCTACAAATACTTTCTAACTGCATCAGTAAATCCATCTAACTTAGTTAAATCTACACCCCAAAGACTAATGTTTGATAATACTTTTTCTAAATCAAAATCCCCTTGCCAAGCTTCATAAAAATACGGGGCAAAGTTGCAATTGATTGGATAATATTCACCGTTCGACTCTCCGTAATAAGTGCCATTTACTTCTTTTTCACCGTGCATAAACTGCAAATATGCGGCAAAACCCATCGCAAAAAGTTCAGGAGCTTTTCCAAATTCTTTATAGTATTGCAAAAGAATTGGGATATTCCGCATTTTCATTTTTGCGGTATATTGAACGGTAATATCTAATAATTTATGGTTCAAGAATGGATTGCGGAAACGGTCGAGAACCATTCTTCCGAAGCGGTCACGAATTTTAGCATCTATCTTATAAGGAATAGCTAATGACATTTCACCCAACATCAAATTAGTGATTATTCTACTTAAATAACCATTTGACATTACGTCTTTGACCGTTCTGAATCCTAATAAATATGCCATTCCACACTGTAATGAGTGCGTTCCGTTTAGCATACGAAGTTTTAATTCACGGTAAATTTCAATGTCCTTTTCGATGACTACACCCGAATCGGCTTTAGCAAAAGATAATACCTTACGTACATGTTCATCACCTTGAATGGCCCATAAACGATAGACTTCCGAAAGCACCATTAAATTATCCTCATAACCAAATTTTTTCTGTAATTCATCAATGATTTCTTTGTCAGGTTTTCCAGGTACAATTCTGTCAACCAATGAGTTACAGAATTGATTGTGTTTGTTTAACCACTCAATGAATTCTGGTTCAAGAGCATTGTTTTGAGCTTGTTTCAAGACAATTTCTCTCAACAAATCACCATTTCCTACGATTAATTCAGTTGGAACAATCACCATTCCACTCGCTGCTGAACCCTTAAATTCTGTCCAACGTTCATGTAAAAATGCCAACAATTTTACTGGAAAGGAAGCAGGAGGATTGTTGGTGATTTTGTCACCTTCTAACAAAGCGATACCCACTTCGGTTGTATTAGAGATGATGATTTGCATCTCTGGGTTTTTGGCACAGTGCAAAATTTCCTGCCATTGAGAACGAGCAGATAAGGTGCGAGAAATAGAAGCATTTAAGATATATTCTTCAATTGCCTGTCCATTTTCAATACCTTTTACAGCGTGTGTATAGAGACCATCTTGTTCATTAAAATCGTCAGCACCACCTTTATCGGTTGATTTTACTACGACAACTCGACCATTGAAAATACCTTTTTTGTTGGCTTTATCAATAAAATAATCGCAAAGTCCACGCAGTAAAACGCCCGTTCCGAATTGTAAAACTTTTTCGGGTAAATCAAAAACTGCTGAATTGGGTAAGTCAAGTTGCTTTCCCAAATTAACGGAATTAGAAGCTAAATGTGATTTATTGAGTTTAATGTTCATTGTACGTCAGTTAGTTATTTTTGTTATAGTTTTGAAAGTAGTTTTCGTATATGGATATACTCGATTTCTGAGAATAATTTGGGCTAATTAGTTAAAATTACAGGTTTTTTTAGAAACAAAAAAAGCGTAAACGTTTTCAGAGAATTCTCTGATGCGTTTTACGCTTTTTGAAGAATGAAAAATGGGATTTTCAAAATTATGCTTCTCCAATTGGTCCACGGTAATTCATTGGAAATTGAAAACCAATTTGATTTTGGTCTTCCGAAATTGCTCCGTAAACCTCTTCGTATTTTTGAATATTTTCCTTCAAGGCATTCAACAGTCTATATACATGGTCGGGTGTAAGAATTACTCTCGACTTTACCCTTGCTTTTGGAAGACCCGGCATCATTTTGATAAAATCAATCACAAATTCACTTTGCGAGTGGGCTATCATGGCCAAGTTTACGTATTCACCCTCTGCCATTTCTTCGGATAATTCTACGTTGATTTGATTTTCGTCTTGTTGTTGCTGTTTTGCCATTTTGAGGTATCAGTTTATGAGTGTACAAGCGTAGCATTATATGCCTTCCTTTATAATACAAATGTATAAATTATTGATAGGTAAACAAAAATCAGTCCTAAATTGCGAAGGAATTCAACCAATTAAAACCAGACTTTATTCACTCAATGAGATATAAACACATTTTTTTTGACCTCGACCATACGCTATGGGATCATAATACGAACTCAAAAATTGCTTTGGAAGAAGTTTATCATCATTTCGATTTACAAACTTTGGGTGTTCCATCTTCGTCGCAGTTTTATCTAAAGTTCAACGAAATTAATCACCAACTTTGGGATAAATATGAAGCAGGAAGAATCTCTCAGCCAGAGTTACGTCATTCCCGTTTTCGATTAATATTTAGTCAATTGGGTGTTGATAATCACGCCGTTTGTGATGAATTATCGGAAACTTATATTAGCATTTCATCAAAAAAACATAATCTTTTACCCAACGCAAAAAATACCTTGGAATATCTTTTTCCAAAATATCCATTGCATATTATTACGAATGGGTTTGATGAAATTCAGTCGGTAAAGATGAATGCGGGTCAGATTACGCATTTTTTTAAAGAAGTTGTTACCTCTCAAAATTCGGGATATAAAAAACCAGATTCACGTATTTTTGAATATGCTTTGAAAAAAGTTGGAGCAGTTGCCCAAGAATGTTTAATGATTGGCGATAGTTTTCAGTCGGATATTGTGGGAGCGACCCGTGCGGGAATTGATGCCGTTTTCTTTAATCCAGACCAACGCCCACAAGAAATTTCGATTAAACCGAAGTATGAAATACAGGATTTGGCGGAGTTGAAAGGGATTTTGTAAGATTCAATGCCTGTATTTTAATATCTTCTGGGCAAGACTATTAAGAGACTAAAACATCGACAACTGATTATTATCCGTTTTTCTATCAAAAATCTTTTTATCTTTAATCAGTTTTCGATGTTGTTCTATGAAATCCACAAAGTTGTCAATTTGCTGATAAAGCGGTTTGAAATCATAAGTATCAAGGGTGTAACTTTCTTGGTAAACTTCTTCAAAATCGGTGATTACGTAGTCCAACGACTTAACGCCCCACTTTTTCAAACCTAATAAATACAAGTTTTGATGATTGAACTCAAAACGATTGGGTTCATATTTGCGGGTAGATTTTAAATCAACGGCACGGTCGCCACCAACCAAATCTACGAAACCATAAATCAAGCAATTTTTATATTTAGATTCTGAATAAAACTGGGTCTTGTATTTAGAGGGCAATAGCATTCGGGCTTTTTCAATGATTCCTTCTTTAAAATCATCTTCATTTTCACCCGTTACCACGGCTTTTTCAAAATCAATACCTTTTTGTTGGGCTTGCGTAGTGGGTTTTTTGACTCTGTTGATACGGTCGAGCATTTCTCCCAAGTTCACGATAATTTCCCCCTGTGAATCAGTGGTTTCCCCTTCAAATAAAGCGAAAGAATTTAGTAATGTGGGATATATTCGATACATGATTAAAAATAAGTAGAGACGTTGCAAGCAACGTCTAAAATATTAATAAAATTTTGTGGAAAGACGTTGCAAAGCAACGTCTCTACCTTTTTTTACGCAATAACTAAACGCTCAACGGGTTGGTCGTTAATTAAATGGCTTTCAATGATTTCTTCAACGTCAGATAATTGAACGTTTCCGTACATTATTCCTTCAGGATAAACCATCACTGCTGGGCCAAAAGCACAGATGTCTAAGCAACCCGTTTTTTGAGCCCTCATTTCTGGCAATAAACCTTTTTCTTTCATTGAATTCTTGAACGCATCGACTAATGCTGCTCCTCTTTCGTCACCGCAACATTTTTTGGGTGCATCTTTCTGATTTGTACAGATAAAAACGTGTTTTTTGTATTTCATTATTTGTAAATGTGATTGTGTCTATTAAAATCTAATAGCTAAAAAGCCAAAGCTATCATGCAATTTAACAGTTTTCTTGTAATTTTGGTTAGAAGCATTGATGGATTCGTAAAACCAATCGAAAATCCACAATCGAAAATTAGCAATTAAAAAATGACTTTTCAAACCCAAGAACAATATCAATTCATCGAAAGTATTCTTTTTGAAAACTTAGGCTATCACCCTGAAATGCTTGATTTTCAGTTTTTTTACGGTGGAAATTTTAACCTTGCCGTCAAAGTCAAAGTAGCGGAAGGCGATTATTTTATTAAATGGAATCAAGGTGGTCATGAAGGAATGTTTGAATCGGAAGCCCGAAGCCTGCAAGTGTTGCGTGATACGGGCGTGATGTCAATTCCTAAAGTGATTAATTATGGGAAAATTGTGGATAAGGAGTACTTGATGATGGAGTTCCTGACGGCAAGTTTCAAACAACCCAATTATTGGCAAGATTTCGGACATAAACTCGCAAAATTACATACGCACACGAATTTAGGATACGGATTAGATTTTAATAATTACATCGGGGCGTTGCGTCAGAGTAATGAATGGATGGAAAATGGCGTGCAATTTTTTATCGAAAAGCGGTTGAAAGTACAAGCTGGTTTGGCTCTTTACGACCGTAAAATTTCGGAAGAATTATTTGCAAAATTTAATCAACTTTACCAGAAAATGCCGTCATTGATTCCGAATGAAAAACCAGCATTATTACACGGAGATTTGTGGTCTGGCAATGTAATGGCTGATAATCAAGGACTTGTCGGTTTGGTTGATCCCGCTTGTTATTACGGATTGCGTGAAGCAGAGTTAGCTTTTACAACAATGTTTGGCGGTTTTGAAACCAGTTTTTACGAAGCTTATCACGAGGTTTATCCAATCGAAAATGGTTTTGGTGACCGTATTCCGCTATATAATTTGTATCCTTTAATGGTTCACGTGAATTTGTTCGGCGGCGGATATTTAGATGCAGTGGAAAAGATTTTGAAGAAATTTTTGGATTAATCCGTGTGCTAATAAACGAATGCTAATTATTACCTAAACTCCATCATGAATTTATCAACCGAAACATGGATTTACATCGGCATTGGCTATTTAGCCTTGTGCATTATTGCCTATTTTATCCAAGAACGGTTTATTTTCAAGCCCGAAAAACTTCATGCTGATTTTGAATACAAATACGATTCTCCGTTCGAGGAACTCCATTTTGAACCCGAGGAAGGCGTAAAAATCAATGGTTTACGATTTTTTCACGATAAACCTGCGGGCTTAGTGATGTACTTTCATGGCAATACCAGAAGCATCAAAGGCTGGTCGAAATATGCCGTTGATTTTACCCGACACGGTTACGATGTGGTGATGATTGATTATCGTGGTTTCGGAAAGTCAATTGGTAAACGCACAGAGGCAAATCTCAATAAGGATTCTCAGTACGTTTATAATCGGATGCGGGCGAAATATGGCTACAAAGAAGAAGATATTATTGTTTATGGGCGGTCGCTGGGTAGTGGATTTGCTTGTAAATTAGCCTCCAATAATCGTCCCAAAATGTTAATTTTAGATGCTCCATATTATTCGTTTTCTCATTTGACTAATCGGTTTTTACCATTTATGCCAGTCGCTATGATATTGCGTTTTAGTATCAGAACTGATATTTGGATTCGTTATGTTCGTTGCCCGATTTACATTATTCACGGTACAAAAGACTGGCTAATTCCGTATTCTTCATCAGTACGTTTACAAAGTCTCGTTCCTTTAACTGCCAGATTAACTCCCATTTACGGTGGTGGACATAATAATTTTACCCTCATTTCCAGAATATCATCATAAATTAGAAGAGATCCTCAAAGGGCATTTTGATTTACTTTTTGATAAATACGAAAAAGGAGATTTTAGAGAATAGTTTTTCAGTAAACAGTTATCAGTTATCACAAAAAATAAATCAATTTCTGGGAACTTGAACTCAGAAATTGGCATTTTTACTGCTTACTGCTTACTGCTTACTGCTTACTGCTTACTGCTTACTGCTTACTGCTTACTG
>JAZKDE010000085.1:2702-14573 GCA_040387735.1 Bacteroidota bacterium | reverse complement strand
CTCTACCACAATTGCCTCTCTAACAGGACGATACGCCAAATCTACCATCGACGCATTTATGTATAGCGTTTCTCCAATTTGTTGCTGACCATAAGCCTCGTGTATATGCCCAAATACGTGCAAACTTGGTTTCACCCGATTTTGTACAATATCAGTTAAATCCTCACAACCCACTTTTTCACCCCTAATGGTTTGGTCTAAAATACCATAAGGAGGTCCATGCGTTATCAGAATATCCGTTTCTGTCGGAATTAAATCCCAATGTTTACGAATATCCTGCCCACGTTTTCTATTAAAAGCCCAATCATAAAACCAAGGTTGTACGGGCGAACCCCAAATCTTTAAGCCTTCAATGGTTATTCCGCTATCGTTTAGATATTCAATATTGGTAATTACTTTTTTGACTTGTCTTGGATATTTCTCAAAGAAGAAATCATGATTTCCCGCAATCATAACTTTATGACGGTGCGGTAATGCCCCCATCCATTCATTAAACATTTCAATTTCCTCAATTTTCCCTCTCGACGAAACATCGCCCGCATGAATCAGTAAATCACCATCTGGAATAGTCATTTTATGTTGTAAGCTGTGGGTGTCTGAGATACAAACTATTTTCATTTTTTGGATTGCTTATTTTGCCACGAATAGACGAAAGCACTAAAATTTAATTATGCCGTAGTTTTCTTTAATGAAGGCACAAGGATTAAAACTTATAGCCTTCGTGCCTTTGTGGCAAATCAATACTTGTAAATTTCCTATAATAACGATAAATTTAACCAAACAAACCGAAAATCAATGCAACGTAGAACATTCATCAAACAAACCAGTATTTTAACCGCTTTGGCATCTACCAAAACAATTGCTTCAAACGAACCAGCTGCAAACTTGCCAGTGGTTCTTTCAACTTGGAAAAACGAAAAAGCCAACGAAGCCGCTTGGGCATCACTCCAAAAAACTGGAAGAGCCTTAGATGCCGTTGAAGCAGGGGCAAGAATTCCCGAAGCCGACCCAAATGACACATCAGTAGGTTATGGCGGTTTTCCCGACCGTGATGGCTTTGTTACGCTTGACGCTTGTATTATGGACGAAAAGGGAAATGCAGGCTCTGTTACTTTTCTGCAAAATATTATGCACCCAATTTCAGTAGCAAGAGCAGTGATGGAAAAAACACCGCACGTGATGCTGTCGGGCGAGGGAGCTTTGCAATTTGCTCTTGCTCAAGGATTTAAAAAAGAAAATCTTTTGACCGATGTTGCCAAAAAAGCCTGGGAAGAATGGAAAAAGACATCTAAATACGAACCTAAAATCAACATCGAACGCCACGATACCATCGGATTGCTGGCATTGGGGAATAAAGGCGAAATCTCAGGGGCGTGTACCACCAGCGGATTGGCTTTCAAAATGCACGGTAGAGTAGGGGATTCGCCCGTAATTGGAGCGGCAGTGTTCTGTGATGATGAAGTTGGTGGAGCTTGTGCTACGGGTTTGGGCGAATTTGTCTTGAAAACACTCGGATCATTCCTCATTGTTGAATTGATGAGAAGTGGTAAAACTCCTCAACAAGCCTGCGAAGAAGCCATTATGCGTATTGTAAAAAGATATAATTACAAAGAATTTCAAATTGGATACTTAGCTTTGAACAAAAAAGGCGAATACGGTGCCTATGCTATTCAATCAGGCTTTAATTATACCCTCACCAAAGAAGGAGTAACGAAAGTTTATGAATCAAAATATTACATGAAGTAGAACAGATTTTCAACCTGTCTAAATATTTTAAGTAAAGACGGGTTGAAAATCTATCGTACCTAAAACTAATGCCGTTTTGTCAGTAAAATGCCCTACAAAAATGCTTGGCAAGTTGTTTGTTTATAGTTTGGTTCAGACATGATAATTGTCATCCAAAAAGATGAATTACTTTGTAAATCAATTATCATGTTTTATTTTTACTGAAGATACTCAGCAACAAAATGGACGAACAAGAAGAAATCCAAACAACTCAAACCTATTCCGACCTCGAAAAACACCGTGTTTTCGAGAAAGAATTTATGCCTCATATTGATTCTATGTACAATTTCGCCTTCCGACTTACCAATGACGAAGACGATGCCAATGACCTTGTACAAGATACATATCTCAAAGCATTTCGATTTATCAACTCATTTTCAGAAGGAACTAATGCCAAAGCGTGGTTGTTTCGCATCTTGAAGAATAGCTTTATTAATGATTTTAGGAAAAAATCTAAAGAGCCCTCAAAAGTTGATTATCAGGATGTTGAGACAACATATAATTCAGAAGAGGACGCAGAAACCAATCAAACCGTAGATTTAAGAGCAGAAACTGTTCAGGATTTAATCGGAGATGAAATAGCAAATGCCCTGAATGCTTTACCTGTAGATTTCAGAACGGTCATTATTCTTTGTGATGTAGAAGGCTTTACCTATGAGGAAATGGCAAAAATTCTGGACATTCCCATCGGTACTGTACGTTCTCGTCTGCACCGTGCAAGAATGTTGTTGAAAGAAAAGCTGAAATCGTATGCCAAATCGTTAGGTTATGATGTCAATGCTGACAGTATGGCAGAATAAAGAATTAGTTTTAACATATTAGTTTTGGGATTAATAGAATTAAAAATTAATATTTCAAACTGATGATTATTGCAGACAAAAGAGCAAACAATTAGCGTAAAAATCATTCCTCAAACAACCAATAATTAATAACTGAGAACAATTTTTATGAATTTGGGAATTATTTTAAAACACACCCTGTTAACTAACTACTTGATTGATAAAAGAATAAACCCCCATAATTGACCAAAATTTAAAATTGCTTAATAATAAAAAAATGGTTTCCGAGGCTGAGAAGATACAAAAAAAGACGTCGTGCGAGCATCAAGCTGAGTGCATGAAAATGGTGCAACTGATTGTGGATGGTCAGGCAACAGATGAACAAATTGTTCAGTTCAAACAGAATATGGATAAGTGTTTACCTTGTGAAAAAGGGTATGAGTTAGAGAAATGTATTAAGGAAACAATGCAGTTGAGATTGGAAAAAAAGTGCATTCCATCAAATTTGATTGACTGTATTAAGCAGAAAATCAAAGCATTGTAATATCAATGATAATACGAGCGAGAGATTGAATAATCTCATCAAAGCTATTTTATCTTAAATAATAAGTTCAGAGAGTTATTAAGTTGGTCATTTTAAATGATTTCACTTAATAACTTTTTATTTTTGTAGAAGTTTCGAGTATCCTGACTCAATTGACTCGCTCAATCACTCAGTTGCTCAATCACTCATTAGATTAATCACTCTTTGGAAAACGGTAAACTCATCATCTTTTCTGCCCCGTCTGGTTCGGGCAAAACGACTATCGTCAAACATCTTTTGGCGAATAACGATAACTTGGGCTTTTCTATTTCTGCCTGTACCCGTGACAAACGTGGTCGTAATGAAGAAAATGGAAAAGATTATCACTTCATGACCCCCGACGAATTCAAGCAAAGAATCGTTAACAATGAATTTGTGGAATGGGAAGAAGTGTATCCTGGGGCATATTACGGAACATTAAAATCGGAAATCGAAAGGCTTTGGGCATCAGGAAAACACGTAATTTTTGATGTTGATGTGCGTGGAGGTGTAAAGTTGAAGGAATATTACAAAGAAAGAGCTTTGTCGATTTTTGTAAAAGTACCGAGCGTGGAGGAATTAGAAAAGAGACTTCGTGACCGTGGAACAGATACGGAAGATTCTATCTCAAAAAGAGTTTTCAAAATGAAATTTGAAATGTCATTTCAAGACCAATTTGACATTATTCTTTTAAATGATGATTTAACCACCGCATTTAGAAAAGCACAAAAATTATTTGATGAATTTACGGGTCAGTAAACAGAAAAAAAACGTACTGCTAACTGATAATGAAAATTGGTTTATTTTTTGGGTCTTTTAACCCTATTCATATTGGACATTTGATTGTGGCAAATGTCATGGCAACCACGACCGACTTAGAACAAGTGTGGTTTGTGGTTTCGCCCCAAAATCCCTTTAAGAAAAATAGCTCGCTTCTGCACGAGTTCGACCGCTTGACGATGGTTGAAAAAGCCATTGCCGATAATGCTCAATTTAAGGTAACGGATATTGAATTTTCAATGCCCAAGCCTTCTTTTACAATTGATACTCTTATCCGTTTGCAAGAAAAAAATCCCCAGCACGAGTTTAGATTGATAATTGGTGGAGATAATTTAGCTCAATTTCCGAACTGGAAAAACCACGATAAAATTTTAGAATATTTCGGATTGTACGTTTACCCAAGACCAAATGCTGTCAGGAGTGATTTGGAAAATCATCCCAAAGTAAAATTAGTCAATGCTCCATCGTTGGATATTTCAGCAACATTTATCCGGGAATGCTTGAAAAATGGGAAGTCAATTCGTTACATGGTTCCTGAAAGTGTGGAGGAATATATTCAATGGAAAAAATTTTACTTATAAATTGCTCTAAGTAGTCAGACTTTTGTAATCAAATTTACCAAAAGCCGACTACTGAAAGCCGAAAGCTTAAAAATGAAAATAAGTATTTTAGGTTGCGGTTGGTTGGGTTTGCCATTGGGTGAATTTTTAGTTAAAAATGGTCATTTTGTCAAAGGTTCAACGACCTCAGAAAGTAAAATTACCTTACTTTCTGAGGTCAATATAGAGCCTTTTTTGTTGAAATTCACTCCTAAAGTTGAAAGTGAAAGTATTACTCAATTCCTTGATTCTGAAATACTTATTATTTGTATTCCTCCACGTACGGGAAAATTAGGGGAAGATTATCACGTTCAACAAATGGAATCGTTACTCGAATATTTGCCTTCATCTTCTATCAAATCCATTATCTATACTTCTTCGACTTCCGTTTATCCCGATTTGAATCGTGAAATTTCGGAAGAAGATTCTGTTACGGATAATCATGCTTTGATTAAAGTGGAGAATTTATTGAAAAATCTTCCTCAAAATATCACAATTTTGCGTTGCGGAGGATTAATGGGCGGAGAAAGAATACCTGCTAAGTATTTTCAAGGTAAAAATATTAATACAGGAAAAATACCCGTGAATTATGTCCATCAAGAAGATGTAATTCAAATTATTAAGATGATTTTAGAGAAAGGATTTTGGAATGAAACTTTCAATGTTGTTTCGCCAGAACATCCGATTCGAGAAGAAATTTACCTTAAAAATTGTGAAGATTTAGGTTTTTTAAAACCCATTTTTGAAGATTCAACAGAACCAATTCCCTTTAAAATAATCAGTCCGCAAAAACTGATTTCACGGACTGGTTATGTTTTTAAATATGCTAATCCTTTGGATTTTAAGTATTTGTGAGGTTATCCCTTCACCAACTCAAAAACTGTAATTTCTGGTGGCATTCCCACTCTTCCTGGGTAGCCAATATAGCCATAACCACGATTGATGTATAATTTTTGGTCACCTTCTTCGTACATTCCTGCCCATTGTTTATAAGCATATTGTGCTGGCGACCATGTATAATCACCAATGTTTATTCCAAATTGTGTTCCGTGCGTATGTCCTGAGAACATCACATCAATGTCTTTAAATTTCGTGTTAACTTCCTTGTCCCAGTGCGTAGGGTCGTGCGAGAGTAATAATTTTACGGGAGCTTCTTCGGTTCCTTGATGTGCTTTAGCCAAGTTTCCATAAGTATGAAAACGGTTTTGTCCGCTGATATTTTGCACCCCAATAATAGCCAATTTCTCACCACCTTGTTCGATAAAACGGTGCTCGTCCATCAATAAATCATAGCCCAAAACTTTGTGAGCGTGCATTAAATCTTTGAGGTTTTGTTGTTTTCCTCTTTCGTTCCCTTGCCAGTTTACGTAGTCTGCATAATCATGATTTCCGAGGGTACTAAAAACGCCCAATGGAGCTTTTACCTTATTGAAAATATCAACGTATTCTTGCACTTCCGTAGCCAAATTATTTACTAAATCTCCTGTAAAAAATACCATATCTGGTTTTTCTTTCATCAACATTTCAACGCCACCTTTTACTGCTACTTTATTGAAAAATGAGCCAGAGTGAATATCAGAAATTTGAGCTATGGTCATGCCCTCAAACTGTTTGGGAAGATTTTTTAATGCCAATTTTACCCGACGAATTCTATAATCATGGGCTCCAGAGATAATTCCCCAAGTTAATGCAACTGCTGGAATAGCTCCTGCGACAACTGCAGTTTTCATCAGAAATTCAGAGCGAGTAATATTTCCAGTTCCTCCGATGGGGGCGTCTGAAGTGACTGTATGGCCAGTAAATTTAGAAGAAATCCAACGAATTAATCGGCCTAAATCGTCAATTAATAGAAATAAAACGACGAATATTTTGGAGATATAATTGATAAAAACCCCAACCATAATGATTGTACGCAGGTTTTTACCCAATAAGTCTGGATTAACGAAGTTATAAATCCACATGCCAGTAAGCGTGAATACTGTAATTCCCCAGAAAATATACTTAGTAATATTTTGGGCATTTTGGGAGAGATTTTGAGTCGAGATTTTTACGGCTTGCCACACGTACCAGTCTATCAATAAGAAGACTAAAGTGACAACTGGAATGATTATTAATTTGTTCATCTACGAATTGAGTGTTGGTTATCTTAACAAAACTCAAATGGGACGTTGGAGGTTCAGGAATGGACTTATTTTGTGATGAACGGAAGGTTTTAGCAAATAAATGATAGTATTAAATATTTTGTATCCTAAAAATTTGCCTAAATTTTAGACTCTCTTTCTTCTACAATCTATTCGTTATCGTCGTTGCATTTCTTTTTCAATACTCTCCTTATACGGATGAAAATCAACCTGCAAAGTATGTCGTGGAGATTCTTTGTAGCGTTTAATCATAGCTTGTTTATCTTCTTGGATAGATTTTAGCATGACATCTTTACTCGGTAATTTACTTTCTCCTTTCAAAATCTTGGCAATCCATTTACTCTGAATTTCAGCCAAAGGCATAATTGCTCCCAGCGGTTGAACCAATGCTAAAAAGTAAAGTCCTTGATAATCAGGGTGTATGACTTTTTTATAAAGCCTAAAATCATTTGTTTCTGAAACATCAAAAGCGTGTTCTTTCAAAAATGGAAAGGTTACTTTATAGCCCGTCGCATAAATAATTAAGTCAAAGTTTTGCTCAGTTCCGTCTTCAAAAATTACAGTTTTTCCTTTAAACTCATGAATATTTGGTTTGAATTTTACCAAACCCCTTCCCGACAAATTCAATAAGTCTTGTGAAAGCGTTGGGTGTTCACTCAATAAGGAACGTTTGGGTTTGGGTACGCCGAAATCCTCCTGTTTTCCTCTCGCTAATCGCAAGGCAGCACTCAGAAAAAAACGTTGAATCGTCATGGGCATTTTTGAAGTCAATGGATTTGCCAAACTATCAAAAGGAATACTCCAAAGCCAATTGGGAACAATATTCGCACCGCTACGGGTTGAAATGACAACTTTTCCTGTATGCGTTCGAGCTGTTTCACAGGCGATATCCACGGCAGAATTTCCGATTCCAACCACTAATACATCTTTGCTGGTTACTTGTTCTACTTCTTTATAAAAATGAGAATGAATAATTTCACCCGTGAACTTTCCCTTGAAAGCGGGTTCGGGGTAGCGGGGATTCCAATGGTGACCGTTAGCCACAATTAAATTGTCGTAATGAAGTGTATTTTTGTCCGTTTTTACCGTATAACTTCCGTTTTCATTGTGTGTTACATCTTGGACTTCGGTATTGAATTGGATGTCTTGACGAATACCAAAATGGTCAACATAATCGTCAAAATATTGGATAATGTGACTGTGATGCGGAAACATTGGATAATCTGCGGGCATCGGATAGTCAGAATACGCCATAACCATACGGTTGGTATTTATGTGTAGCGAACGATACGCCGATGACATTCCATTATCGTTGTTAAAACGCCAGTTTCCACCAATTTGGGAGCCTTTCTCAAAGCAATCAAAGCTGATATCATTCTCTTTCAATATTTTAGCTGCCGTAATTCCCGAAGACCCAGCTCCAATAATACAAACATTTTTTTTTGCGTTCATAACCGTAAAGCTGTCATTCGTGAAAAATTACTGAAAAATATTTTTTATCCTTTGATAATTCATGTAGCTACATATATCTTTGAAATAATAAATAGCTAATCACAACTTTAATAGGTCTGATTTTTCGTAGTAACTTAAAATCAGACCATTATTTTGAAGTAATTTTATTCTCTACTTCCCAAAAGCTCTTGTCCTTGTACTGCTACTTTTATTCCAGTTACTTTCCCTTCAGTACGAGTGAATGATATGATAGCTCCGAAACTACTTTCTTCAAATTCATCTTCTTTTTTACGAGTCAATTTTGTTTCTGGATAACCCGTTGCTTGTCCGTATAAATCGCCATCTTTAAAAAATACTTTCATCTTCTCAACAAACTGATTATCAACCATTTTGTAACTGCCAAAATACTCTTTAAATTCAGTCGAATCTGCACGAGTAATTGTGCTGGCTGTAATACTTGATTGAACATTTACTGTTTTTG
Organism: Bacteroidota bacterium; assembly: GCA_040387735.1. Lineage (GTDB taxonomy): Bacteria > Bacteroidota > Bacteroidia > Cytophagales > Spirosomataceae > Arcicella. The sequence goes on along the minus strand of JAZKDE010000085.1, from coordinate 5,994 downwards.
CAAAAGTAGCAACTGCAAAAAATGATACCAATGCAGTAGTAAAAATTGATTTTTTCATTTGGTTATTTTTAGATTTTTTTAATAAAATTTTTAATTTATTAATGATTTAACAAAAGTAAATTTAAAATGTTTTAGCGTAAAAATTTCATGAAAGAGGGAAATTTTATAAAAGTTTTAATTAGGATAAATGTGCTTTATATTTAAAATAAAAACCCTGCTTAAAATTTATGTTAAGCAGGGTTCGATGTAAACAAAAGTGAATTTATTGAAAAACACGAATATAATCCACCACTAAATGCTGAGGTAAGACAGTGCTACCATCAGGCATTCCTGGCCAATTGCCTCCAACGGCCAAATTGATAATGAAAAAATATTCCTCCTGAAATTCACTGAGTCCTGCGGGCGTAGTGTCAATTTCATGGAATTTTTTATCGTCCAAATACCAAGCAATTTTCTTGGCATCCCAAATAATTGAAAATACGTGGAATTCGTCATTGAAAACGCCCGATGCTAATTGTGTGTTGCCACCGTATTGAGCGTGTTGCCCATTGTTATCCCAATGAGCAGTTCCGTACATGGTATTATCTTTTCCAGTACCGCCAATCATTTCCATAATATCAATTTCACCACATTTTGGCCAACTTACTGTCGTAATATTTTTTCCTAACATCCACAAAGCAGGCCAAATTCCTTGCCCTTTGGGTAGTGCCGCCCGAATATCAACTCGACCATATTTGAGGTTAAATTTGTTTTGCGTAGTAATTCTTGAAGAAGTATAAAATTGATTTCCTATTGATTCAGATTTTGCCTGAATAATTAAATAACCGTCTTTAACGCTGGTATTTTCCTTTTTGTAATACTCTAATTCATTATTTCCCCAGCCGTTATTATTGCCAATTTCAAAGTTCCAATTGGCTTCATTTAAGCTCGTTCCGTCAAATTCATCCGCCCAAACCGATTTTAAATTTGCGTAAGTTGTTGGGGTGGTATATCCTTTGGCTGGAATAATTGAAACGGGCGTTTTAACTGGGTTATCGTTATCATCATTATTATTTGCCACGTATCCGATTGGTTGGTCACAAGCATCGTAAGTTACTGTTTTGCTACCCAATCCATCACCGTCGGCATCTTGGTACCACGTCTTTTTCACGCAAGGTTCCTCGCCTTTACTACAAGAAATAGTTAACGCTGTGAATAAAAATAAGCCAATGAGTAAATTAAGATTGATACGCATATTTTTCATGTTGTTTTTGGATAAAAGTTTTGTTGATAAGAAGCCGTTGTATAGAAATGTTTATAAAAAACATTATTATTTTAACATTTTATCTAAAGATTCTTTAATCCTCTCCGTTTCGCTTGGTCTTGGGGCATTATCATCTACCACATTTCCATTGGCATCCATTAGCACATATCTTGGAATTGAACTGATATTAAACTTCGTAGGAATCTCCGAACCAGCAGGATTTGGCAACACAAAACTATGACCATCAGGCAAAGCAAAATTCTTATTTGCTAAAGCCCAAGCATCTTTATCTTCATCCAGCGAGATATACACAAAATTGACTCCCTTTGTAGTGTATTCCTCTCTCAGGGCCTGTGAAGAAGGCATTTCACCTTTACAAGGTCCGCACCAACTCGCCCAAAAATCAATGTAGGTTACTTTACTTTTGGTGGTAATATCTTTAAAATCAACCACTTTACTACTCGCATCAGCCAAAGAAGTTGGCGTTAAAGCAACTGCTGGAATCGTAGATAAATTATCCGTTGAAGCTGTTTCTGTTGGCTTTTTTGAGGTGCATTTTGAGAAAAAGATTGTTGAAGCAAGGGCAAGAAGGATGATTAATTTTTTCATTATTTTTGATTTGGGATGATTTTGAATTTAAAATTACTGATAAATCAAAACATAATCTAAAAATTTTCATAAATTGTTATGCAAGCATACTATTTTTTGTAAATTCGTATTTCTATTCAAAATCAAATCTCATTAACAAATGAACGTAGCATATATTTATGATGCCGTCCGCACGCCACGTGGTCGTGGAAAGTCTGACGGTTCTCTTCACGACATTCAACCTGTGTCGTTGGCTCAACAAGTTTTAGAACAACTCCGTGACCGTAACCGTCTGGATACCAGTTTAATAGATGATGTAATTATGGGTTGCGTTACGCCCATTGGTGAACAAGGAGCAGATATTGCTCGCACGGCTGTGATTGCTGCTGGTTACGACCAACGGGTTGCGGGTGTGCAAGTAAACCGTTTTTGTTCGTCTGGTTTAGAGGCGGTAAATATGGCGGCGGCCTACATTATGTCAGGTCAGCAAGAATTGATGATTGCGGGTGGAATTGAGTCGATGTCACGGGTAGCGATGGGGTCGGATGGTGGAGCAATGATGATGAATCCGCAATTGATAGCCGCTCATAAATTCGTTCCACAAGGAATTTCTGCCGATTTAATTGCCACAAAATATGGCTATACTCGTGAAATGGTAGATTCGTATGCCGTTGAATCGCAAAGAAGAGCGGGTATTGCCCAACAAGCCAATCGTTTTGAGAAATCTATGTTTGCTGTAAAAGACGATATTGGAATTGATGTTTTGACTTACGACGAAGGCATGAGACCAGAAACTACGGTTGAATCATTGTCAAGATTAAAGCCTTCTTTCGAGATGATGGGACAAATGGGTTTGGATAATTTGGCTTTGATGAAATACCCAGAATTCAACGAAATTCGTCACGTACATCACGCAGGAAATTCATCACAAATTGTGGATGGCTCGGCTGGCATTTTGATTGGAAGCAAAGAAATGGGCGAAAAATTGGGCTTAAAACCACGAGCAAAAATTACGGCTTTTGGGGTTTGTGGTTCAGAACCAACTATTATGCTAACTGGCCCAATTCCTGCAACGCAAAAGGTTTTGAAGCGTAATGGCATGAATATCAACGACATAGATTTATTTGAAATCAACGAAGCCTTTGCGGCAGTACCAATGTTGTTCATGGATATTTTGGGCGTTGACCCTGCCAAAGTAAACGTAAACGGTGGCGCAATTGCCCTCGGACATCCACTGGGAGCCACGGGTGCAATTATCTTAATGACGCTTTTGGACGAATTGGAAAGAACAGGAAAATCAACGGGATTAGCCAGTTTGTGTATTGGTGGCGGAATGGGAATTGCTACGGTTATTGAGCGAGTGTAATTATCGGTGAACGGTGCACGGTGAAATAGTCGGTACACGGTAAATTAGTCGGTAAACGGTTGACGTTTAGCTCTTTATTTTGTACTGGAAATTTA
>JAZKDE010000085.1:0-2692 GCA_040387735.1 Bacteroidota bacterium | reverse complement strand
CCATGTACCAATAAATTTACCGTCAACCGTTTATTGAACTATTTACCCTTTACCGTTCACCGTGAACCGTTTACCGAAAAAAATAAAACAAAGAAAAATATGAAAGCTGAATCTTTTGAGGACTTGGAGGTTTGGAAGGAAGGCATGCGATTGACTGTAGAGGTATATAATTTACTGAAAGAATGTAGAGATTATGGACTTCGAGACCAGATGCAAAGGGCAGCCGTTTCTGTTCCTTCTAATATTGCAGAAGGTTTCGAACGACAAACTAATAAAGAATTCGCTCAATTTCTTTATATCGCCAGAGGGTCAGCAGCCGAATTAAGAACTCAGATTTATTTAGCTATTCAGTTAAATGTTATTGATAAAAAAGTGGGTATGGAATTAGTCGATAAAACAAAGAAAATTGCTTCAATGCTTTACAGGTTAATTCAAGCTCGAAAGACAAGTACATTTTAATACACAAACAATGTGGTTTTCTCCCCGTTTACCGTTCACCGTGAACCGTTTACCAAAATGAAAACCGTTTACCTTTATTTAAAATGATTTCATATAACATAAAAAATAACGTAGCTATCCTCAGCATCAATGTGGCGAATCAGCCGATGAATGTTTTGAATAGCGAATCAATAACTGCTTTGGGCGAGGCTTTGGAAAAAGCATATACTGACACCGAAGTAAAAGGAATTATCATCACCTCCGAACGTCCAGAATTCATTGCTGGAGCAGACTTGAAGATGATTTTAGAAAATAATGGCAAAGCTCCTTCCGAATTATTGAAACTTTCGATGGGCTTGAACAACCTTTTCCGCAAAATGGAAACCAACGGAAAACCCGTAGTTGCTGCCATGAACGGAACGGCTTTGGGCGGCGGTTATGAAGTCTGTTTGGCCTGTCATTATCGGGTGGCGTTGAATGCTTCAAAATCGGTAATTGGTTTACCCGAAGTAACGATTGGCTTGTTGCCAGGTGGCGGCGGAACGCAACGTTTACCCCGCATGATTGGGATGGAAATGGCGGCTCCAATGTTGTTGGAAGGCAAAAAAATCTCTCCAAAAGAAGCTTTAGGCATGGGCATGGTGGACGCTTTGGCAGAAACACCCGATGAAATGATGGAAAAAGCCTTTACGTTTATCAGTACAAATCCAAATGCCATTCAGCCTTGGGATGAGGTGAATAAGAAAACGGGGAAAATTCAAGCCAGAGAAAATTTTAAAGTTCCAGGCGGTAATATCTTGACTCCCAAAGGATTACAATTAATGATGGGCGGAACGGCCATGATTATGGGAAAATCGCAGGGAAATTATCCTGCACCCATCGAAATCATGTCTTGCGTTTACGAAGGGCTTTTGGTGAATATCGACCGAGCTTTGGTTATTGAAGCTCGTCATTTTGTAAAAGTAGCGAATTCGTCAGTTGCCAAAAACTTGATTCGTACCATGTTTTTTGGTTTGAACGAAGTGAATAAAGGCGTTGGTCGTCCGAAAGGAATTGATAAAACGGATGTTAAAAAATTAGGCATTTTGGGTGCGGGTATGATGGGTGCGGGTATCGCTTACGTATCTGCAATGGCAGGAATTCAAGTTGTGTTGAAAGACGTGTCTATGGAAGCCGCCGAAAAAGGAAAAGCATATTCAAAAGCAATTTTGGACAAAGCGATTTCGAGAGGAAAAATGGATTCTTTAAAGGCAGAAGGCATTTTAAATTTGATTACGCCAACGGACAATTACGCCGAAATCGAAGGAGCAGATTTAATCATCGAAGCCGTTTTTGAAAATTGGGAATTAAAAGCCACCGTAACCAAAGATTCTGAGCCATTATTGGCATCGGGAGGCGTTTTTGGCTCAAATACCTCTACTTTACCGATTTCAAAATTGGCAAATGCTTCGGCAAAACCAGCAAATTTTATCGGAATTCACTTCTTTTCACCCGTTGATAAAATGCAATTGGTTGAAATAATTATGGGTAAGCAAACCTCTGATTATGCCTTGAGCTTAGCGATGGATTACGTGAAAAAAATCCGCAAAACGCCAATTGTCGTGAATGATTCGAGAGGATTTTATACCTCACGAGTATTCGGAACTTATACTTCGGAAGGCATTGAATTATTGAAAGATGGTGTAAATCCAGTGGTTATTGAGAACATCGCCAAACAAATCGGGATGCCCGTTGGACCTTTGGCGGTTTCGGATGAAGTTGCTTTAGATTTAGCGTATAAAATCTCTGGAAGTGCAGTCAAAGACGGTCTTTTATCCGAAAATGATTCTACTTATCAAGTCAGCAAGAAATTTACCGAAATGGGACGTTTGGGCAAAAAAGCCAAAGCAGGTTTCTATGAATACCCAGAAGGCGGTAAGAAATATTTGTGGGAAGGTTTAGCGGAAATGTTTCCAGTAAAAGCCGAACAAATCTCAACGGACGATATCAAAACGAGACTATTGTATCGCCAAGTGTTAGAAACTGTGAAATGCGTAGAAGAAGGTGTAATTCGCACCAATTTGGATGCAGATTTAGGTTCAATTTTCGCATGGGGATTTCCTCCATACTTAGGCGGAACGCTCTCATTTGTGGACACAGTAGGCATAAAAACCTTCGTTTCAGAATGTGATAGATTGGCAGCTACGTATGGCGAACGATTTAAACCAACGACAAAATTGCGAGAGATGGCTGCGGCTGGGGTTGGGTTTTATGA
>JAZKDE010000084.1:0-39767 GCA_040387735.1 Bacteroidota bacterium | reverse complement strand
ACCATTTCCCTTAAATCTTCTTAATTTCCCCACAAACATATCAATCCTATGCATCAAGGTTTTAACTTTGTTGTATGACAGAAAAACGTTGGATTTATAAACCCGTTCCTCCGCAAGAACAGATTGATTTATTGGTCGAAAAACTGAATGTTTCGACTGAAATTGCTACGCTTTTGGCTCAACGTCAGATTACGAGTTTCGACGAAGCCAAAGATTTTTTCCGTCCAGCTCTTTCTCAATTACACGACCCATTCTTGATGAAAGACATGGATAAAGCCGTTGCTCGTTTGGAAGAAGCCATTTTCAAAGGCGAAAAAATCTTGGTTTATGGCGATTATGATGTCGATGGAACTACATCTGTTGCCACGTTTTATGGTTTTTTGAAAACGCATATTTTCCAAAATAGAGAAGATTGTCCCTTAGAATTTTACATTCCCGACCGCTACACCGAAGGCTACGGAGTTTCGCAAAAAGGTGTTGAATATGCGGCTGATAATGGTTTTGGCTTGATTGTGAGCTTGGACTGTGGCATAAAATCGAAAGATAAAGTGGCGTGGGCGAAAGCTCATAACGTGGATTTTATCATTTGCGATCACCACCGCCCAGACGATAATGACCTTCCAGATGCCGTTGCGGTACTTGACCCCAAACGTTCAGATTGCACTTATCCGTTCGATGAATTGACGGGTTGTGGCGTGGGTTTCAAGTTATTACAGGCATTTTGCACCAATCAAGGCATTTCCGAAGAACTTCTTTTACCTTATCTCGACTTGGTGGTTACGTCCATTTCTTGCGACATTGTTCCCATCGTGGGCGAAAACCGCACGATGGCGTATTTTGGTTTACAACAATTGAATATCAATCCAAGAACTGGACTAAAAGCCTTAATGTCATCGGCAGGTTTGGAAGGAAAAATGGACATTACCAAAGTAGTTTTTGGACTTGGACCACGCATTAATGCAGCGGGTAGAATCAAACACGCTTATGATGCCGTTAATTTGTTACTTTCTGATAATGAAGAGGCTGCGTTTGATTTTGCTAAGATAATCACAAAACATAACTCCGACCGAAAAGGCTTTGATTCGAGCATTACCGAAGAAGTTTTGGCAATGATTGAAGGTGATGAAATTCTCCAAAATGCCAAAAGCACCGTACTTTTCAAAAATGATTGGAACAAAGGCGTAATTGGCATTGTAGCGAGTCGTTGCATTGAAAAATATCACCGCCCAACCATTATTCTCACCGAATCGCAAGGACACGCTGCGGGTTCGGCTCGTTCTGTGCCTGGATTTGACGTTTATGAAGCCATTGAAGAATGCGAAGAACATCTCATTCAGTTTGGCGGACACACCTTTGCGGCGGGTTTGACCTTAGAAATCAGCGAGATAGAGAATTTTAGACGTAAATTTGAAGAAGTGGTTTCTCGTAAAATTTTACCCGAACAGCTTTCGCCCATGATTTCGGTGGATATGAATTTACCATTGGCTCAAATTACTGATAAGTTTCACAGAATCATGACTCAAATGTCACCTTTTGGTCCACAAAATATGACACCCGTTTTTGTTTCTGAAAATGTAAAACTGCACGGCGTACCGATAAAAATGAAAGAGAAGCACTTGAAAATCAATGTGTTTCAAGAAGATTCTGCGGCTTTTACCTGCGTAGGTTTTGGCATGGTAGAAGATTTTTACGAAGAATTATCCCAAGGAAAACCATTCTCCATTTGTTACACCATTGAAATTAATGAGTGGCAAGGAAAAAGGAGTTTTCAGTTGATGTTGAAGGATATAAAATTAGGGGTTAGATGATTGGGGTTAGGATTTAAGCGTGTCACGTGTGGCATTAGCAAAGACTATAATCTACCAATATCAATCCTTTCAAATATGATTTATCAAAGTTAAAAATGATATTAAGAACCGAAAATTTAGTTAAAAAATACGGACAACGCATTGTTAATGATAACGTTAGCTATCAAGTAGCACAAGGCGAAATTGTGGGACTTTTGGGGCCAAATGGTGCTGGGAAAACAACTTCTTTCTACATGGCTACGGGATTGGTGAAACCCAATTCTGGCAAGGTTTATTTAGATGATTTGGACGTTACTGACTTGCCGATGTACAAGCGTGCGAGACTTGGCATTGGCTATTTGGCTCAAGAAGCCTCTATTTTTAGAGCCTTAACGGTTGAGGAAAATATTTTGGCAGTTTTGGAAATGACCAAACTCTCGAAAAAAGACCAAAAGGAAAAAACAGAATCACTTTTAGAAGAATTTTCATTGACGCACGTCCGTAAAAATTTGGGACAAGTTTTGTCGGGAGGAGAGCGTAGAAGAACGGAAATTGCTCGTGCTTTAGCGGTTGACCCGAAGTTTATTTTATTGGATGAACCCTTTGCAGGCGTTGACCCAATTGCGGTTGAGGAAATTCAAGGCATCGTGGCAAAACTCAAATATCGTAATATTGGAATCTTGATTACCGACCACAACGTTGATGAAACTCTTTCCATCACCGACCGTGCTTATTTACTCTTTGAAGGCAAAATCCTAAAAGCAGGCACACCCCAGGAACTCGCTGATGATGAGCAAGTTAGACGTTTATATTTGGGTAAACATTTTGAGTTGAAGCGGAAGATATAGGTTTTTTTTTTATTTTATTGTCAATTTTTATTTTACATTTACATCAATTAAAAAATACTATAAGACCAATTTTAATAGTTTTAGAATGAGCAAAAAACCGTGGACATCTGGACCCAAAGAATTATTGAAACATGGTCTTGATCATTTAGAATTAGATACTGATTTTGACAATCGTATCGCAATGATTTCAATTGATAATTCTGTTGAATTAATGATGAAGACCTATTTGGGACTTCCAAAAAGAATTAATAAAATTGAAGATATTACAAGAAAGATATATGAAGAAGCTACAAAAAATTTTCCAAGTTTAATTGATGCTATTGAAAAGTATGCAAATGATAAATTAGTTGGTATAGAACTCGGTGAAATTGAATGGTTTCATCGGTTAAGGAATCAACTTTACCATGACGGTAATGGAATTACTGTTGAGAAAGAAAAAGTGATATCATATTCAAGTATTGCAAAAATTTTATTTGAAAATTTGTTTGACGAAAAAATTGAATTAATTGGTAAGACCTATAATATTGATAGCTTCTTATTATTGTGGGCAGATTTTAATAAATTAGTAGTTAAAGAAGGTCCTAAAATATACAGAATACAAAATTTTCAAGAACTTTTTAGTTTAAGTTTAGAAGAATCAATAAAACTCAAAGAGATTATTAATTTTAGAAATATTTTAGTTCATAAACCCAATGAAATTAATAAGGAAGAGTTACAAGAAAAAGTAGAAACGTTAAAATTAATAATTGAAAAAATCATAACCAATAAAAGTTAAATTGTATTATTTGGGTATGTAGCTAACTTTGGTAAGTTAAAATAAATATGCAACAATTTCCATTATTCTCAACAGTTATTTTTACCAAAGATTTCCCTCAATATCTATTCATGAAGGGAGATGTCGCTACGATTGTAGAATTCATTGAACCAAGCGACTATATCTTAGAAGTATTTGATAATCAATGTGATACAAAAAATATAATATCAGTTTCAGAATCAGATATTGATTTTGTGAAATTTTCAATACTAAGGAATTCAGAACGACAATATCATGAAAAGGTTATTGCAAAAAGAGGAAAAACGATTGAAAACTTTGAAGAATTTATGAAGGATTTTCAGAAAAGTCGTCAAGACAGAGAGTTAAAACGTCTTGATATTGAACTCAAAGCTGAATTAGAAAAAGTTATTGAAGAAAAAGGCTATACCGAAGACGATTTCCGCCAAATGCTTACATCGTAATTACCCCCGCATAACCTCATGCAAAACTGCCAACGACTTCACTTCCATCAGCGTATCCACGTGCAAACGATAAAATAAAATAATTGAATCTAATAACTGATTTCTGGAAAAACGGTCAATCTTTGGTGCTTTGTCGTATTGCGTATTCATTAACACATCCAACTGATTTTCAAGCACTTTTGTTAATACTGGCAAATTGTGCAGACTCAATTCATGCGAAATTTCGTGGGCATTTTCGGGTGAAAAACCTAAGTACGTTCCAAATTGTAAGAGAAATTGTAAATGGAAATTCTCAAAGTTCTCCGTTGTGCCATCAAGCCAAAGAATGGAATTATTTATGAAATGGAAAAGTGGCGTATTTCCATTTTCTTCTTGCAATGATTTTGACAAAATTTCAGTGATAAATAAAGCAATCGAAGATTTATGAATATCGAAAGGAATGGTTTGAAATGGAGCATTGCATTTTATCTCAGAAATTCGCTGAATGCCTTTTCCATCTTTGTGATAGATAACTAAATCTAACAGTGTAAGTGGCTGAAATAGCGCAATTTTATTCTTTGATTTGGCACTTCTAACACCATTTTCAATGTAAGTTTGAATCCCAAATTGTTCGGTATAAATCTTCACAATTACCGAAGTTTCTCGATAACGAATGTAATTAATAACTATGCCACGGGTTTTGAATAACATTTTATTTCGATGCGTCCGACGCTTCGGTTAGATGTTCGGTTTTCGATGCGTCCGACGCTTCGGTTTGGTTTCCGAGTAACGAACATCAAGCCTCACGTTTCCACGTCAATTTCTCAACTGGAATATTTTGCTCAATTTTATCCCTTAACAATTCAATAATTTCCTCCACTGGCATCTCGGGATCAAAGCGGATTGGCTCTTTAAAATTTACAGTCAAAGTAGTATTTGCTTTCTTGAAACGTAATCCTTTTTTATCAAATGCCCTTCTAAAACCGTTAATTACTACAGGTACAACAATCGGGTTATGTGTTTTTATCAAATGAGCTGTTCCTTTACGCAAGGGTGCGTAAGGGGTAGTTGTTCCCTGCGGAAAACTTACTACCCAACCATAAGATAATCCTTTCTCTACTTTATCATCAGCCGAAGTATCCACGGCACGTTTCACATCTTTGCCCTCTGCTCGCCACGAACGATTCACTAAAATTGCTCCTGCTTGCGAGAAAATCTTTGGCAAAAAACCACCTTCTTTCATCGTCTCAGAAGCCGCCACATAAAATACTCTCGAACGTGGTGCTAACAGATAAATCGGAAAATTAACGGAATTTCTAAAACCCCATTTTACGCTGAAGAAAATATGATACAGCACAATCACATCCATAAAATAAGTCTGGTGATTGGATAAAAATAATACGCCCGTCCGTGGTAATCCTTCTAAATGTTCTGTTCCACTAATCTGCGTTTTATTCACTCCTCGCAGACGACTGTACGTTATCACACCCAAAATCATCACGATTATTCTCTTTAAAAACATAGAGTTTCCAAAAGGGTCTCTTTCGAAAAAACCGAAAACATCTATCATTGAGAGAAACTTTTTTACCATCGAATTCATATTGTCTATTTTCCTGTATGTAATCAGAAACAAATAATCGAAGATAGGTATTTTTTAGTAAATTGTCTTAGAATTGAACACGCTGATTTCGTCTAAAATCTCTTCGTCATGAAACAAACAACCTTTTTTGTATTACTTTTCCTGCTGTTTTTCAAAGGATTATCCCAAAAAATCATCGAACGACCAATCATTTATGATTCTACCAGAAAAGCTCTTTCATTGCAATATCTTAAAGAAAGGCATGGCTTAACGCTCATAGAACCAACAATTTCCCCAAAAATGATTGTGTCTCATTGGACGGCTATTCCCTCACTTGAAGGTTCATTCAATGCTTTTAACCCTGTTTTATTACCCAATATCCGTAAAGAATTGAAAGGGGCAAGTCCATTGAATGTCTCAATTCATTTTTTGGTCGATAGAGACGGAACAATTTACCGATTGATGCCCGAATATCTTATGGCTCGTCACGTCATTGGATTAAATTGGTGTGCTTTGGGTATTGAAAACGTTGGTGATGGCAATAAATTTCCGCTGACTGAGGCACAACTAAAAGCGAATATCTGGTTAGTAAAATACCTCAAAAAGAAATATAAATCTATTGAATATTTGATTGGACATCATAAATATACTTCGTTTCAAAATACACCTCTTTGGAAAGAAACCGATGCCAATTATCGAACTGAAAAAAGCGACCCAGGAAATGAATTTATGGAAAAACTAAGAAATGGGGTGAAAAAGCTGAACTTGAAGGAGAGTTATTAGTTGTTAAATAGAACTTATTTCACATTAAAAATATGAATGTACTCATCACAGGAGGTTCTGGCTTAGTCGGAACTCGTCTTTCAGAAATACTCATCGCCAAAGGCTTTACTGTTTCGCACCTTAGTCGTAAACCAAGTTCAACAACTGGTAAAATAAAAACTTTTCATTGGGATATTGAAAAAGGTATTATTGACGAAAAAGCGATTGAAGAAGCCGACTACCTCGTGCATCTTGCGGGAGCAGGCATCGCTGATGAAAATTGGAGCGAAGAACGGAAGCGAGAAATTATTGAAAGTCGTACAAAGTCTATTCAATTGATTACCAATAAGTTGAAAATATTTCCTCATAAAATCAAGTCTTTTGTTTCAGCTTCGGGTATTGGCTTTTATGGCGCAGACACGGGTGATGAACATATTTCGGAACAACACACAGCAGGCATTGATTTCGTAGCAGACTGTTGCATTCAGTGGGAAGCTGCTGCCGATGAAATCCAAAATTTGGGAATCAGAACGGTGAAATTGCGGACTGGAATTGTTTTGAGTGAGAAAGGAGGGGCATTACCAAGAATTATCCAACCTGTTCGTTGGGGCGTTGGGGCTGCTTTGGGAACGGGCAAACAATGGCAATCATGGATTCACTTAGATGATTTATGCGATTTGTATGTGAAATCACTGACTGACGAAAGTATGAAAGGTTTTTATAATGCCGTTGCTCCAAATCCTGTAACGAATTATGATTTAACTAAACTTTCGGCTCAAGTTTTGAAACGTCCATTTTGGATGCCAAATGTTCCAGCTTTTGCATTAAAGTTAGTTTTTGGAGAAATGGCAAGTATTGTATTGGGAGGAAATTATGTTTTAAACCAAAGAATTAAGTTAGAAACAGATTTTCAGTATAAATTTACAGATGCAAAAACGGCTTTGGAGGATTTGCTAAAATAAGATTAGTCTTAAATCTCTCCACTTCAATAACTTTAAACACAAAAAGAGTGAAAAACATTTTAATCTACTGCGGTTCATCAGCAGGCCACAACGAAATTTATAAAAAAACAGCTACACAAGTCGGTGAAACTCTTGCAAAACAAGGACTTAGCTTAGTTTACGGCGGTGGTAGTGTTGGCTTAATGGGAACAGTTGCCGATGCAATTTTGGCAAATGGTGGAGAAGCCATCGGGGTAATTCCTTCTTTTATGGAACCTTGGGAAGTTCAGCACAAAGGTTTAACCGAATGTATCGTTACAGAAACGATGCACACTCGTAAGCAAATCATGGCGGAAAAATCGGATGCTGTTATTGCTTTGCCAGGTGGTTGGGGAACATTAGACGAACTTTTTGAAATCTTGACTTGGAGACAATTAGGACTCCACAAAATGCCAATTGGCGTGCTAAATACCAACGGTTTTTACGATGATTTATTAAAAATGCTCGAAAAGATGGTTTCGGAAGGATTTTTGAAGGACGCTAATTTAAAATTCTTAATCATTGATGATAACATTGAGTCTCTATTGGAAAAACTAAAAAATGACTCTTCTGAAGGAGAATTGGTTGGTAAGTGGATTGGAAGAGCCTAATTAGAGAATAATTTTTGGGTTACAGGAGGTTCCGAATAAAACGAACCTCCTGTAAGTTTAAGTAATTTTTTACACCCAAATACGTTATTTAAAATAAGTAACACTGTGATTTTCAGAACTGTGTTTCCATTAACTCTATGAAATTTTAAGTCGTTACAAAAGCCGTCAATCAAAATTTTAACATGAAATCCACTTTTCCTTTCGTTTGCACAGCTCTTCTTTTTGCTCAAAGTTCCGCACTTTTTGCTCAAAATAAGCCCGAAAGTATCGGTTCTGCCGTCAATACTGAATATTCAGAACTCAACCCTGTCATGTCGCCAGACGGTAAAATCCTTTATTTTGGACGAAAAAATCACCCACAGAATAAATTTGGAATGGCGGGAACGGAGCAAATTGCAGGTTCGCAAGATATTTGGTATTCAGAAAGCTTAATGGGTGCGTGGACAACGGCAAGAAGGATGCCTGAAAGTCTCAACCGTGACCAATACAATACGATTTATAGTGTTTCTCCCGATGGACAAACCATTTTAGTAAAAGGTGCTTATGTGAATGGACAGTATGAATCTCGTGGTTTTTCAATTGCTAAAAAAACGGCTACGGGTTGGGAAATTCCAAAGAAATTAGAAATACCCAAATACGAAAAATTAAGTCGTGGGAAAAACGAATATGGTTACCTTTCCAATGACGGGAAAGTACTTCTAATGGCTTTTTCAGAAAAGAAAAACTCGGATGAAGATGATATTTATGCTTCCTTTTTAGAAAAAGATGGCTCTTGGTCTGAACCCATGAATTTGGGTGATGATGTAAATACCGATTTTACCGAAACAACTCCATTCTTAGCAGCAGATGGCAAAACACTTTACTTTTCCAGTAATCGTGAAGGTGGAAAAGGAAGTAATGATATTTGGGTTTGTAAACGAAAAGACGAAACTTGGATTCATTGGACAGAACCAACCAATATTGGTGAACCCATCAATACTGACCAATATGATGCTTATTACACCATTTCGGCGGCGGGAGATTATGCGTATTTCATTTCAAGTAATAATTCTCTTGGGAAAAAGGATATTTTTCGTCTGAAATTAGAGCAAGCAAAACCCGTTGAGACACCTCCAACCACCACTTCACCCATGGCAGGAGGAGAGAAAAAGCCAACTGATACGAAACCAACTAAGAAAGAACCCACAAAATCTGACCCAGTGGTGTTAGTTTCTGGAAAAGTTATTGACGGAAAAACTGGAAAAGTCCCACTAAATGCTAAAATTATTTACGAAGACTTAACCAATGGCAAAGAATTAGGCGTTGCCACACCTGACCCAATTACGGGTATTTACAAAATCGTTTTGCCTTACGGTAAAAATTACGGAATTACCACAAAAATTGACGGCTATATTGGAACTTCTCAAAACATAAATTTGACTACATTAAACGGTAAATACCTCGAAATTGAGGATAAAGATATGACCGTTAATCTGGTAGAAGTAGGTACAAAAGTACAGATGAACAATATTTTCTTTGAATTTGGAAAAGCAGCATTAAAACCAGAATCCTACCCAGAGTTGAACCGTATTGCTGAATTTTTCAAGGCAAATACCAAAATCATTTCTGAAATTAGTGGACATACTGATAATGTGGGTACGGATGAAATAAACAACAAACTATCACAAGAACGGGCGGATGTTGTCCGTAATTATCTCCTCACACAAGGTGTTCCTTCGGTAAGAATTACAGCAAAAGGTTATGGTAAAAACAAACCAAAAGTAGCCAATGACACACCTGAAAATCAAGCAATTAACAGAAGAGTTGAGTTTGAGATTTTAAAAAATTAGACCTCTTTAAATGATATTACCAAGGCGGCATTTCCCAAAATTGCCGCCTTTTTTATTATGCAAAACATAGAACCAAACAAACCTTTATAAATCGTTGCTTAATTTTATTCCAAACATTAATTCCCTCCGAATCAAAGAACATGGAACAAATCTCTCGTCGAAATCTCATAAAATCTGGTGTTGCCGTTGGTGCAAGTTTCGCCCTTCCTACCGAAAAAACCATGACAAAATCCTCAAAATCAAATTTTACCTTTTGTCTCAATACCAGTACTATCATGAAACAAAATATTGGTTTGATGGCGGAAATAGAATTGGCGGCAAAGACAGGGTACAACGGAATCGAAGTTTGGATTCGAACCATTGAAGAATTTGTAAAAGCAGGCGGAAATCTCAAAGATGTCAAGCAAAAAGCTAACGATTTAGGTATCATTCTGGAAGATGCTATTGGTTTTACTCCATGGATTGTGGACGACCCGAATGAACGACAAAAAGCCTTTGAGCAAACTAAACGAGAAATGGATATGTTAGCCCAAATAGGATGCAAACGTATTGCTGCTCCGCCTTTTGGAGCAACTCAAAAAGCAGGGATTGACTTGCATCAAGCAGCAGCACGTTATCGAGCAGTTTGTGATTTAGGCGATGAAATGGGCGTTTTACCAATGCTTGAGCTTTGGGGTTTTTCGGCAAATTTGCATTTATTCGGAGAAACTCTTTTTGTTGCCGCCGAAAGTGGACACCCAAAAGCCTTAATTTTAGCCGATGTTTATCATCTCCACAAGGGTGGTTCTGAATTAAATGCTTTGAGTCTTTTAAGTGGAAATCATATTCAAGTTTTCCACATGAATGATTATCCCGCTATTCCAAGTCGTGAAACGCTGAACGATAGTTTTCGGGTAATGCCAGGCGACGGCGTTGCTCCGATAACCAAGATTTTAAAAATGCTTCAAATTAAAAATACGCCAATTGTCCTTTCTCTCGAACTTTTCAATCAAGATTATTGGAAGAAAGACCCAAAGGAAGTCGCAAAAATTGGTTTAGAAAAAATGAAACTCTCGGTTGAAAAATCTTTAGGATAAATAGTAAATACATGAATAACCAATGCCCTTGCGGTTCAAACAAAACTTTTGAAGAATGTTGCCAACCCATTATTGAAGGCAAAATTTCTGCCCCAACAGCACAAGCCTTGATGCGTTCTCGGTATTCGGCTTATGTTACGGTTGCACCCCAATATTTGATTGATAGCACTCATATTTCACAAAGAGCCAATTATTCTAAAATAGAAATTGAAGCGTGGGCAAAGGAAAGTTCATGGCAAAAATTAGAAGTTCTTTCTTGCAAAAATGGATTTGAAAATGACGATTTGGGTGAAGTTGAATTTAAGGCATATTATCGAGACAAAAAGAACAATCTCCAAATTCACCATGAGCAATCGGTCTTCAAAAAAGAGGATGGTACTTGGTTTTATGTAAGTGGAAAAATTATTCCTCCACCCAAAAGTGAAGCAATTTCTATCAACAGAAATGCTCCTTGCCCTTGTGGAAGTGGGAAGAAATTTAAGAAATGTTGTGAGAGATAGGTTCTTTTTCCAACTTTATTGGTTTTTTACGCCAATAATCGGACGAACTACTTTGTATTTCATCATCAGCTCAATTCAAAGATAAAACATATTCATTCGGTTGCTTTCGCACGTGTCGTTGGGGGAAAACATCAAACGACGGCGGATGAACTTGGAACACCAACATAGGCAAAATAGAAGCAAAATAATTCGAATCAAAATGGATGACAAAATAACAGCTTATAGAAGTTTTATCGATTGGCTAACAAATACAGATGGGGCATATACATACTCAAAAGCTGATTTAGAAAATTATGAGCAAAATTCAGCAAGAGTCATAGAAATCAATAATGATAAACTTGCTGAAACTTATAGAGAATTAGGATTTATTTTCAATTCTTTAACTGAAAAGCAAAAGAATGCCTTGGGGAATTGGTGTGAATATATTTATTGTCAAGGAATTTCCAACTGTTTAGAGCAAATTCAATACAATGATGAAATTCATTTAGCTTATAGAAGTCACAATTCTGAAATAGAATTACTTGATAATGTAGAATATGCAGAAGATTTTAGAAATAGACATAAAGTAGCTGGTGGTACGGAATGGGAATAATTTTGTAAGGAAATAATTAAATTCCCGCTCTTTCAAATTTGCAATCCGAAAGTCAACTTTAAAGGGTTTAGAATCCGAAAAACCCATAATCATCAAACCAAAAATTCCAATCTTCTCAAACTAAATCCACCAATTTATAGTTAATTTTACAGATATTTTTCTCGCCACGAATGGCTTTTGATTCTTTGGAGTCAAGCGATTCGTGGCTATTGTTGTTTGTTAAGTTTGAGTTATCCATGAATTTTTACGTGACTAAAACCTAACACCCAATCCCTAAAACCTTTCACAAATGCTTGTTAAAGATTTCCTGACACTATATCGTGCAGACAGCTTCGTCCAGACGATTGCGGAGCAAATAAAACTACCGAATGAACATCCACATATCCAAATAAAGGGCTTAGTGGGCAGTTTAGACGCAGTTATTGCTTCGGCTCTATATCTTCAAAATCCCAAGCAAACGCACCTTTTTGTCCTTTCTGACCGTGAAGAAGCGGCTTATTTTATTAACGATTTACAGAATCTGGTGGGAGAGGAGTACGTCCTTGCCTTTCCGATGTCGTACAAAAGAGCGTACCAATACGAGGAAATTGATAACGCTAATGTGCTAATGCGAGCGGAAGTTTTGAACAAACTCAATAATGCTCCCGATGGATTGCTTTTGGTAAGTTATCCAGAAGCTCTTTTCGAGAAAGTGATTAACAAACGGTCGTTGTCGAAGAATACTTTTACTATTACAGTTAACGAAAAATTAGATACCAATTTCTTAGGGGAAGTCTTGGCAAGCTACGATTTCGAGAAAACTGATTTCGTCTATGAAGCAGGACAATATTCCATTCGGGGGGGAATTGTGGACGTGTTTAGCTATGCAAACGATTTACCATATCGCATTGATTTATTTGGTGACGAAGTGGAAAGTATCCGAACTTTTGACCCTGAATCTCAGCTTTCAATTGAATCGGTTTCTAAAATTAATATCATCCCAGATGTTCAAAATCGTTTGATTAAAGAAACTCGTGAGCCTTTCTTTAATTTCCTACCAACTGATGCCCGTCTTTGGTTTAAAGATGTAGAACTGACTTTAGAAATCATCGAAAAATGTTTTGAAAAGGTTGAAGGTTATTTTCAAGAAATTATCGCTAAATCAGGTGGAATACAGGTTATTTCAGAGCCAAGTTTGTTGTTTGAAACTCGTCGTAGTTTCTTGAATTTAATAAAAGGGTTTTCTACGGTAGAATTTGGCAAGCGGTTTTATTTTAAATCCGAAAATGACAAAACGCTTTACCAAGCCAAACCGCAACCTGCTTTTAACAAAGATTTTAAACGTCTTGCCGACAATCTTCGTGATAATCAAGGCTTACATTTTACCAATATTATCACGGCAGATTCTCCCAAACAACTGGAAAGACTCGCTACGATTTTTGAAGAAATTGACCGTAATGTGCGTTTTCAACCCTTGAATATTTCACTGCGTGAAGGTTTTATTGACGAACAAACCAAAATTGTTTGTTATACCGACCACCAAGTTTTTGACCGATTTCATCGTTTTCGTGAAAAAAGTAAATACTCAAAATCTAAAGCTCTCACGTTAAAGGAATTACGAACTTTACAAATTGGCGATTACGTTACGCACGTGGATTATGGAATTGGGCGTTTTGCGGGTTTAGACCGTGTAATGGTAGGAGATTCTGAGCAAGAAGCCATTCGTTTAATTTACAAAGACAATGACGTATTGATGGTTTCGATTCACTCGCTCCATAAGATTGCAAAATATTCGGGCAAAGAGGGTGGACCTCCAACGATGTCTAAATTAGGTTCGCAAGAATGGGATAACCGTAAATCGAAGGTAAAAAAGCAAGTAAAAGACATTGCCAAAGAGTTGATTTCGCTTTATGCCAAACGTAGAATGGCTCCGGGTTTTGCCTTCTCAAAAGATACTTTTATGCAAGTCGAGTTAGAATCGTCTTTCTTGTATGAAGATACGCCTGACCAAGCTAAATCAACGGCTGATGTAAAAGTAGATATGGAAAAACCACACCCAATGGACAGATTAGTTTGCGGAGATGTGGGTTTTGGTAAAACTGAAATCGCCATTCGAGCGGCATTCAAAGCTGTGGCGGATTCAAAACAAGTGGCGGTTTTAGTGCCAACAACGGTTTTGGCAATGCAACATTTTAGGACTTTCCGTGACCGTCTCGAAAAATTCCCTTGTCGAGTTGAATACATTAATCGTTTTAAATCAGCCAAACAAATCAAAGAAACGCTCAAACGAGTAGCTTCGGGTGAAACAGATATTCTCATCGGCACGCACCGAATTGTGAATAAAGATGTGCTTTTCAAGAATTTAGGCTTGATGATTATTGACGAAGAACAAAAATTTGGGGTAAAAGTAAAAGACCGTTTGAAAGAAATGAGAGTCAACGTCGATGCTTTAACGCTGACGGCAACTCCAATTCCAAGAACACTCCACTTTTCATTGATGGGAGCAAGAGATTTATCAATTATAGCCACGCCTCCACCTAATCGTCAACCTGTTACGACTGAATTAGCGGTTTTCAGTGAAATTCTAATTCGTGATGCCGTAAGTTATGAAGTCAAGCGAGGCGGTCAAGTTTACTTTGTGCATAATCGAGTTTCCGAGTTAGATTCCATCGCCAATCTCATCCTTCGTATGGTACCAGATGCCAAAGTAGCAACAGCACACGGACAAATGGACGGCGATAAACTCGAAAAAGTAATGATGAATTTTATTGAAGGACACTACGACGTTTTGGTTTCAACCAATATTATCGAATCTGGTTTGGACATTCCTAACGCCAACACCATTTTCATCAATCATGCCAATCATTTTGGACTTTCAGATTTACACCAAATGCGAGGTAGGGTAGGGCGTTCCAACAAAAAAGCTTTTTGTTTTCTCCTCACGCCCGCACTTTCTTTACTCACGAGCGATGCACGTAAGCGTTTGAGTGCTTTGGAAGAATTCTCTGACTTAGGAGACGGGTTTAAAGTTGCCATGAGAGATTTGGATATTAGAGGAGCGGGAAACCTTTTAGGAGCAGAACAAAGTGGGTTTATTAACGATTTGGGGTATGAATTGTACCACAAAATTTTGGATGAAGCCGTTCAAGAATTAAAGGAGAACGAATTCCGAGAATTGTTTGAAAAAGACTTGGCAGAAACTGTCGACAAATTAAAGATTGATTGTCAAATTGAGACTGATTTACAAGTACTTATTCCTGAAAAATACGTTTCAAGTATTTCAGAAAGATTGTCGCTTTATACTCAATTAGACGATATGCAATCGGAAGAAGAATTACAAAAATTTGAGCGAATGATAAAAGACCGTTTCGGACCGCTTCCGCCAGAAGTTTTAGATACCATCAAAATTGTGCGAGTTCGATGGTTGGCGGAATTGTTAGGAATCGAAAAAATATTGCTCAAAAACAATAATCTCAAATGTTACTTCGTTTCATCAGAGAACGAAAAGTATTATAAATCAGCGACTTTTGGCAAGATTCTTGATTATGTTAAGGTGAATTCTCGCAAGTGTTCCCTCAAAGAAGCCAAAGGTAAATTGATATTGATTTTTGATAAAATCACGTCAATTGATGAATTAAGAGTTATATTGGTGGAAATTATCGGGAATAAATCTAAGTAGAAATATTGCTAAGACAAACTTCTCAGTCATTCCCGCCAGATTTTACGCTGATTTTCTTAGCTTTGTAGTCAATTTTACGACTTTTTAGTCGCTTTGAAATAGAATTTTAAATCATTTATTATATCACGACAATCAAATTATTCAACAGATGAAGTTGTCCCTCAAATCAGTGGCTGTTCTTTTAGTTGGGCTTGCGTTAGTAAGTTCATGTAAATCGAAAAAGCCGAGTAGCGTAAAAATAGGCAAAGGAAGTACCGCAACAGGTATTGCTTACAACAAAAAAGGCGGTTTTCAAGTTGATAAAACTTTCAAGGGACAGCCAACTGGCCCTAACTTAGTATTCGTTGAAGGCGGTCGCTTTACAATGGGTGCTTTGGAAGAAGACGTTATCAATTCAAGAGATAACTTGGAAAGAACGGTATCAGTACAGTCATTTTATATGGATGAAACTGAAATCGGAAACGTTCACTACCTTGAATATTTGAATGCCATTCAGAAAGATTCATCACAAGAATTTTATGAAACAGCTCTTCCAGATACTTTAGTTTGGAAAAACGAGTTGGCTTTCAATGACTCTTATGTGGAGCAATATTTACGCTATCCTGGTTTCCGTATGTACCCAGTTGTTGGTGTTTCATGGACTCAGGCTTCAGATTATTGTAACTGGCGTACAGCGGCAGTTAACAATGATATTGCGATGAAAAGTCAAAAAGGTAGCAAGAAAGGAAGCAAAACAGTAAAAGGTAAAAAAGGTGCTGAATCCAATAAAGTTACACCTGCTTTCACGGCTGGTCAGCGTTTACAGATTGAATCTGGAAAAGTTCTTCCTGCTTATCGTCTTCCAACTGAAGCTGAATGGGAATATGCTGCAAAAGCAATGATTGGTACTCAATACGAAGACGAAAATCAGACAAACCAAAGAATTTACCCTTGGGATGGACCTAATATGCGTGCTTCACGTGGCAAGAAAAAAGGAACCATGTTAGCCAACTTTAAGCGTGGACGTGGTGACTATGCAGGTATTGCAGGGAAGTCAAATGATGGAGCAATTATAACGAACGAAATCTATTCTTATCCAGCCAATGACTTTGGTTTATATCAAATGGCAGGTAATGTAAATGAGTGGGTTTTTGACTTGTATCGTCCTTTATCTTACGAAGATTTCAACGACCTAAATCCAATTCGTAGAAGTGATTATTTGGACAAAGAAAAGAGCTACGATAAGAAAAATGATAACTCTTTGGTTGATAATAAATCTCGTGTTTATAAAGGTGGTTCATGGGCAGATGTTGCCTACTGGTTAGCACCAGGAACACGTCGTTTCATTGACCAAGATTCAGCCACTTCAACTATTGGTTTCCGTTGTGCGATGATTAGAGCGGGTACAAATAAATAAGATTTTGTAAACAAAAAAGAGCCGTTAGAACAAAATCTAACGGCTCTTTTTTGTTTACAATGCCGAAGCTATTGCGATAATTGATATGTCTGTAACTCCAATATTATTCAAGGTTAAAACACAAGATTCGAGCGTTGCTCCTGTGGTGAGCGTATCATCAACTACTACAATTTTTCGACCAGAAAGCCCTTCCGATTTATCCACAAAAAAGACGTCTTGCATATTTCGATAACGTTCAATTCTTGATTTTTTGATTTGAGTTTCTGTCTCAATACCTCTTTTTAAAATATCACTTCTCCATTCTATTTTTAGACTTTCAGCCAAACCTTTTGCAAATGAATCAGACTGATTATAACCCCGAATGATCAATCGTTTTTTATGTAAGGGAACGGGTAAAATCAAGTCAAACTCATCAGAAAAGCCATTTTCTCGCAAATCAACTCCGTACCAACGTCCCAATAGTTCACCAATATTTTGATTACCTTTATACTTCAATTCGTGCATCATTTTTTGAACTTTTCCTCCTTTGATAAACTTTAAGTAGGATAGAGAGTGCTTAAGATTCACTTTTCCAGCAAACTTATGAACAAGTTGTTGATCAATGTGAATGTGGGAATTTGTCAGGGGTAATTCAAAGCGACAGTCAGTACAAACTTGGTCTTCGTTTAGTTGTAAAGGCTGGCGACATCCCACGCAAACTCGTGGAAAAATCAGGTCAAGAAAAGATTGTAGCATTGATAGATTGTAGTTTAATTTTATAATTTCAAATCACAAAAACCATTGAAAAGATTCGTAGTTCGTGATATTGATTAACTTTGTATAACAGGTATTTCTCTTTGATAAAATTAAGAAGAAATCTTTAGAATTATGTACTATTTTTAAATAGCGAATCACTTAAAATCAACAAACAAAGTTTATGAGTATAGTTACAGAATTTAACGATTACCGAACCACAATGAACGAAAAAATCATGGCTTCGGACAATAAAGTTATCAAACGAATTTTTAATCTTGATACCAATACTTACGCAGAAGGAGCATTGTCGGAGAAAACCAAAGAGATGATGGGATTGGCTTGTTCGATGGTTTTACGTTGCGATGATTGTGTCAAATATCACCTCGGGAAATGCCACGAATTAGGTGTAAAATCAGAAGAAATTCAAGAGATATTTTCAGTTGCTACGCTAATTGGTGGAACAATTGTTGTTCCCCATCTACGTCGTGCAACTGAGTATTGGGAGGCATTAATTAAAGAATAAAAAATGGAAAATTTAGCCCAAGAATGGGAATTATTATTAGACAAATTAGAACAATCTCTGGGCAAACGTCCTGCCGATTTAGATTCAGTTTTATTTCTTATTGGTGTACAAGAATTGGGTAAAGGACATCAGTTTTTCACCAAAGAACAAAAACAAGACTTGATGCACATTGCCATTTGCAAGGTTCTAAGTTTTAGTGGAATTTACGAACTTGAAGGAGTTGATCAAGACGGATGGCCACATTGGAAATTGATTCAACAATTACCATTTGTGAATATAATAGAGCAAGAAAAACTGATGAAGGCTCACGTCATTGAGTATTTTGAAAAGGAAGTTTTTGTATAATTTGTATGACAGATTTTTAATCTGTCACCCTTAGATGAACAAAATTTAAAATGAAAATTTTAACTTATAATGTGAACGGTATCCGCTCTGCAATCTCGAAAGGTTTTGCAGAGTGGCTCAAAGCGACGGATGCGGATATGATTTGTTTGCAAGAAGTCAAAGCGGAAGAACATCAAATCGACAAAGCTATTTTTGAGGAAATGGGTTACGAAATATTTTGGTATGCCGCAGAAAAGAAAGGTTATTCTGGTGTAGCAATTTTCACCAAAATAAAACCTAAAAATATAGTTCATGGTTGTGGTATAGAAATCTACGACCGTGAAGGAAGAGTATTACGTACTGATTTTGATGATTTTTCGTTAATGTCTGTGTATATGCCGTCGGGTTCGAGCGGGGAGGAGCGTCAAGGTTTTAAGATGAAATGGCTTACAGATTTTCATGAATATATTCACGATTTAAAAAAGACCGTTCCAAACTTGATTATTTCGGGTGATTATAATATTTGCCATCACCCAATTGATATTCATAATCCAAAATCTAACGCCAATAGTTCAGGTTTTTTACCAGAAGAAAGAGCTTGGGTTGGCGGATTTTTAGAAAATGGGTTTATTGATACTTTTCGTCATTTCAATTCAGAACCTCATCATTATACTTGGTGGAGTTATCGGGCGGGAGCAAGAACCAAAAATTTAGGTTGGCGAATTGATTATCATTGTGCAAGCGAAGGAATGAAAAACCGTTTGGTGCGTTCTGCAATTCTTTCCGAAGCAAAACACTCCGACCATTGCCCTGTTTTATTGGAGATTAATTAATATTTTAGCCACGAATCTCAAAGTAACAAAGAGCTTCCTTTAGTATTATTTAGTCAGTGATGAGGTTATAAAAATCTTTCTTTGTAACCTCATACCCTCAAACAATTTTGTTTTTGTAACAAATCAAATTGACAGTATTTACTTGAGACTAACCGTTTTGGAATTGAATTTGCAATACATATTCTAACGAAATTTTATTACTATGACAACTTCACCCATTGCTACGCTGTTGATGCGTATTGAGGAATACAAACGTAAGTATTATCTCAACAGGCTCATTAAAGGTTCTATTTTCACGGCGGCAGTTATCTTGTCCGCCTTTTTGGTTTTTAATACCCTCGAATATTTTGGTCATTTTGGTACTACTTTCCGTACTATTTTGTTCTTTTCGTTCTTGGCGGCATTCTTGGCCTCCACTATTTTATGGGTTATCAAACCTTTAATGTATCTGTACGGCGACAAAAAACCGTTGTCAAATGAACAAGCAGCTGACCAAATTGGAAAATATTTTCCAGAGGTAGGGGACAAGTTGGTCAACACTCTTCAACTAACTCGCAATATTGACCAAGAACAAAACGAGTTATTGTTGGCTTCAATCAAACAAAAATCTCAACAATTGGGATTTTTAAAGTTTGCTGATGCTATTAAAATCAACGATAATCGTAAATATCTCAAATTTGCTGCTCTTCCTGCAGGCGTCATTCTTTTGATTTTAATGCTTTATCCAGCATTCTTCTCAAAAAGTACCGAACGTATTGTAAACTTCAAAAATGAGTACCAAGAAGAAGCTCCTTTTTCGTTTATTTTGGAGAATAAAAAAATGCAATCATTTAAGAATGAGGACTTTACAGTTAACTTATCGCTTCAAGGAAATACAATTCCAGAATCAGTTTATTTGATGCACAACGACCGAAAACTGAAAATGGAGACTACCGATAAACGTCATTATACCTACACATTCTCTAAAGTTCAACAAAGTTTTGACTTCAAATTTGAAGCGGCTGGTTTCAAATCAGGTGAGTATGACGTAGAAATTGTAAACCGTCCCAGTTTAGCTTTTTTTGATGTAAATCTAAATTATCCATCTTACTTGAATAAACCCAATGAATCCATGAAAAACGTGGGTAATTTGACCGTTCCAGAAGGCACAGCGATTGATTGGGATTTTAATGTAACGAATACCGATTCTATCGTCATGGTTTTTGAAGGCGATGGAAAGCGTTATTACGCCGATAAAAAACTTTTAGGAGGTGGATTTGATTTATCTCGTAAAGTAAAAACATCTGGAACGTATAAAGTCTTTTTGAAAAATCAATATGCTTCAAACTCGGATGGTATTAGCTTTTTCTTAAATGTAGTTCCTGACAAATATCCACAGTTAAGTTTGGAACAATACAAAGATTCAACCTTGTATAACTTTATGGTTTTGGGTGGAAATATTGCCGATGATTATGGGATTAGCAAATTATCTATTTTCTATAAAGTCCTTCGTGATGGGAAACCTTCAACACAAAATTATGCGAGCATCAATTTACCTATTAACGCAAATCAGACAATTCAAAGTTTTTACAAGCAGTGGAATTTAGATAGTTTAAAATTGAGTCCTGCAGATAAAGTTGAATATTTTGTTCAAGTTTGGGATAACGATGGAGTGAACGGAGCAAAGTCAACTCGTTCGCAAGTGATGAATTATGCCGTACCAGATAAGCGAGCAATTGATAAAGAAATTGATAATTCACTCGAAAAGACGGAAGCTCAGTTAGAAAAAACGATAGATAAAGCTCAAAAACTACGAAAAGAAATTGCGGCTTTAGAAAATCGTTTGAAGAATAAAAAAGAGCTTGATTTTCAAGATAAGAAAGTAGCAGAAGAACTCATCAAGAAAAAGGAAGAATTGATGAATGAAATCAAAAATTTGCAAGAACAAAACCAAAATCTGAATGATAAACAGCAACGTTTTAACGAACAAAAACCTGAAAATCAACAGAAAATGGAAGCTCTTCAAAAGATGATGAATGAGTTGATGGATCCCGAAACTCAGAAAATGTACGAGGAGTTGAAAAAAATGCTTGAGCAAGACCCAGAAGATAATAAAATGCTTGAGCAAATGGAACGCCTTAAAAACAAAGAACGTAATGCCGAAAAAGAGTTGGAGCGAATGAAAGATTTATTCAAGAAGTTACAACTCGATCAAAAACTGGATAAAGCAGTGAAAGACCTTGAAAATCAGGCAGAAAAAGAGGAGAAATTAGCCGAAAAGAATGAACAAACAGAAAAGAAAGCTGATAATTCACCAGAAAAGCAAAAAGAAACCGAAGAGAATAAGAAAGAACAAGAGAAATTAAGTAAGGAATTCGAGGACATCAAGAAAGATTTGAAAGAAGCAGAAAAGATGAATGAGGAGATGAAAGATTCTGAGAAAATGGATACTGGTCAAGAACAGCAAGATGACATCTCAGAAGACCAAAAAGAGGCCGAGAAAAAAATGGATAAAGGTGACAATAAAAGTGCCTCTGAAAAACAAAAACGAGCTGCTAAAAAAATGCGGAATCTTGCAAAAAAACTCGCTGAAGCAAAACAACAGCAAGAAATGAAGCAGAATGAAGAAAACATGGATGATTTAAGAGATATTCTTGAAAACTTAGTTACGCTTTCTTTTGACCAAGAACGATTAATGAAAGATTTCAGAGGTATAAATCCATCAGATCCACGTTTTATCAAATTATCTCAAGACCAAATTAAACTTCAAGATGATGCGAAGGTTATTGAAGATAGTCTTTATGCTTTATCAAAACGAGTGTTACAAATTGAAACATTTGTTACTCGTGAAATGAATAATATGAAAGGTTATATGGGAGAGGCTGTCAAGTTAATAAAAGAACGCAAATTAGCAATGACGACATCCAAACAACAATTTGCTATGACCTCTATGAATAATTTGGCTCTTTTATTATCTGATGTATTGAAACAAATGCAACAAAATCAACAAATGATGATGCAAGGTGCGGGAAGTGGTAAAGGAAAAAGCAAAGGAAAACAAAAAAGCATGGGAGAAGCCCAAAAAGAGTTGAATCAGCAAATGCAACAAACAATGCAGAAAGGCTCAAAAGGGCAGGGAGGGCTTTCGGAACAATTGGCTAAGATGGCGAGAGAACAATCTCAACTTAGAAAGATGCTTCAGCAGTTTTTAGATAGTAGCAAAGGCACCGAAAAAGGAAAAAAATTAGGTGATGAAATAAAGGATATGATGAAGAAAATGGAAGAAACAGAAACAGATTTAGTTAATAAACGTATTAATCCAAATTTGATGAAACGCCAGCAAGAATTGCTTACACGTCTTTTAGAATCTGAAAAAGCCATGCGTGAACAAGAGGAAGACCAAAAGCGTAAAGCAGAAACCGCTCGACAAAGTTTTGAGCGTAAAGCTCCTCCGCAATTTCAACAATATGTAAAAGACAAACAAAAACAAACCGAGTTACTTCGCACCGTTCCACCAAATTTAAATCCTTATTATAAACGACAAGTCGATAATTATTTTAAACAGATAAATTAAAAAAAAGAGCTTCAGTAAATTACTGAAGCTCTTTTTTTACCCAATTCCCTTTATTACTTTAAACTCTACTCTACGGTTAATTTCACGCTCTTTTTCGCTTCCTGTTCGCTTCAATGGCCTTGAACTACCATAACCCTTGGTTTGAATTCTTTTGCTCTCTATTCCCTTATTTACGAGGTATTTTTTACATGAATTAACTCGTTCAAGGGACAACTGAATATTCTCCTCAGCATCGCCTGTAATGTCCGTATGTCCTTCCAACAAGATTTCCACTTGTTGATACTTTTTTAGCTGCCTAACTAATCTATCTAATTCAGTGTAAGATTCTGGCTTTAATTCTGATTCACCTAATTGAAACAGAATATTTTTCAACCTTATACTTTCATTTATATTTGTTGTGGCACTTATTAAATCATCTTTTTCCTCCTCAATAACTTTTTCTTCCTTTTTAATAAAATGATTACAACCGCCCATTTCAGTGAGGAATCCAATTTTTATTGTATCAATTTTAAGTAATGAATTAACCTCGCCTTTCTTAACAGAATAATTAAAGATATTTCCTTTCCCCAATAATAATGTCATCTTACCTCCTGAAGCATTAACATATTCCATAATGTCATTCGTCGGGTTTATTTCCTCAAAAGAATGAATTTGATCTTTCTTAATTACTGAGTATTCATCACCTAACGATACATACCAAAGCGTATTTCCTCTATTTTCTTTTACTACTAATTCATCCTTCTGATTAATATAAAAATTGCATCCAGATGCACAGTTTGCTTTTTCCCAGCCATTTACCGACATATTATCCGACCAAATAACATCAGTTTCAGCTTTGCGAATATCAACCCTAACAAGGTTTTCCATCGTAGTTGACATAAAATAAAGTTTCCCTTTTGAATCCACAGCTCCTGAAACCCAACCACCATCGCCATTAGAAGGTAATGTCCATTTTGAAAAACTACCTTCTTTAGTCTTGGGGTTATATTCATAAACTTGGGTTCTGGATTGTTCATATCCTTTTACAGCATAAATTTTATTATTTATTCCTTTCGCAAAGGCATTACATTTAAATGGAAATACATTTCCCAATTGCCTTACGACTCGTTCTTTACTTTCTAATTTCTCAATTTCAATCAAGTTTCCAAGTTCCGTAACTGCATAAATCTTATCATCACAATTATTTGGAATTCCAGTATGTTCATATCTATCTCCTTTTTGTCGTAATCCATCTTTTAGTTTTTGACTCAAACTATTATTCGAAGCAGAGAGAAATATACTAAATGCGAAAAGAAAATATTTTGGCGGTATAATAAACTTTATCATTTTAATTATTGGTTATCTTACATTTTGGTAATGCTAATTTACTGATTTTCACTTAGTAATCAATTGTGTTGTATCTTTGTATTCTATTTAATTCTTTACCAATAACAATACCAAATGATTATATTTTTTAACGAAGATGTCAACCTTAAACTTCAAGGTAAGAATAATTTCAAAGCTTGGCTTAAGAAAGTTGCTGAAAAAGAAGGGTTTAAGATTAAAGACCTAAACTATATATTCTGTACGGATGAATACTTGCATAAAATAAATTTGGAGTATTTAGACCACGACACCTATACTGATATTGTTACTTTTGACAATTCCGAGGACGAAGACACTATTGAAGGTGACATTTTTATCAGTATAGAACGTGTAAAGGAGAACTCACAAACCCTTAATACTGTTTTTGAGGAAGAACTCAAGCGAGTTATCGTACACGGCATTCTTCACCTTTTTGGTTATGATGACCATTCTCCTGAGGATAAAGCTGAAATGCGTCGTTTAGAAACTGAGTATATTTCTCTTTTTTAAATTCTAATTCTAATTTCCAAAAAACACTCCACGTGGAACACTTAATAAAATCAGTTGTAAGTTACAGAGAAAATGGAATTTAGAAATGGAGGAAAATAAGGATTCAGACTATTAATAAGGACTAATGGGTAAATAACAACAATTTAAAAAGACAATATTCATATTGAGATAAACCTAATTTTAGAGCGTTTATTCAATAGTAGTTTACCTAAGCAATTGATTCAAAAAAATCATAGCTAAATAGAAAAACCAATAGGCTTGATAAGTATTTATATCTGACTAAAGAAAGTAATTTAATACATAATAGAAACTGCAATATATTTAGCACCAGTATTGAGATTAGTTCGCAAAGCAAAAGTAATCTCATATTACTGAGAAAAATTTCAAAATTAAATTGAGTACAAATATTATCACAGAATCATACATTGGGAATACAAAAAGAAAATATTGAATAAGAAGATAAACTATATTCAGAATATAATTACAATTTAGATTTTACAATAGAATAAATTATCACTAAAAATATGTACAAAGAATATGATGTAATAGTTGTAGGAGCAGGACACGCTGGGTGCGAGGCAGCTCATGCGGCGGCAACAATGGGTTCAAAAGTATTATTGATAACAATGAATATGAATACCATTGCACAAATGTCATGTAATCCTGCAATGGGTGGAGTAGCCAAAGGACAAATTGTTCGTGAAGTGGACGCCCTCGGTGGAATGTCAGGAATCATTTCTGACAAAACAATGATTCAATTTAGAATGCTCAATCGTTCTAAAGGACCAGCCATGTGGTCGCCAAGATGTCAATCGGATAGAATGAGATTTGCAGAAGAATGGAGAATGGCATTAGAACAAAACTTAAATGTGGATTTTTGGCAAGAAATGGTTTCGGGACTTCTGGTTGAGGAAAATAAAGTAGTAGGGGTGAAGACTCAATTAGGAGTAGAGTTCAAAGCGAAATCCGTAGTATTAACAAACGGAACATTCTTGAATGGATTAATTCACATTGGCGAAAAGAATTTTGGTGGAGGAAGAACAGCAGAAGGAAAAGCAACAGGAATCACAGAACAATTAGTTGAATTAGGTTTTGAAGCGGGTAGAATGAAAACAGGAACTCCACCAAGAGTTGACGGCAGAAGTTTAGATTACTCAAAAATGGAAGAACAAAAAGGTGACGAAAATCCAAATAAGTTTTCGTACACCGATACCGAACCATTATCAAAGCAAAGAAGTTGTTGGATAACATATACGAATCAGGAAGTACATGATGTATTAAGAACTGGTTTTGATAAATCACCGATGTTTGCGGGTAGAATAAAAGGACTCGGTCCAAGATACTGTCCGTCAGTTGAAGATAAAATAAATCGTTTTGCCGACAAAGACCGCCATCAAATATTTGTAGAGCCAGAGGGATGGAATACCGTGGAAGTTTATGTGAACGGATTTTCAACTTCATTGCCAGAAGATGTACAATACGAAGCTTTGAAAAAAATTCCAGGTTTTGAAAATGTAAGAATGTTTCGTCCGGGATATGCCATTGAATATGATTTCTTTCCACCAACGCAATTAAAATCGACCCTCGAAACAAAAAGAATTGAGAACTTATTTTTTGCGGGACAAATTAACGGAACAACAGGTTATGAAGAAGCTGCCTGTCAGGGATTAATGGCTGGGATAAATGCACATCAAAAAGCGAATAATTTACCCGATTTTGTACTCAATCGTTCGGAAGCATATATTGGCGTTTTAATTGATGACTTAATTAATAAGGGTACTGATGAACCATACCGTATGTTTACCTCAAGAGCAGAATATAGAACGTTATTAAGACAAGATAACGCAGATATTCGTTTGACAGAGAAAGGAAATAAAATTGGATTAGCTTCTGTTGAAAGATTAAAGAAAGTTGAAATTAAAATTCAACAAGCGGCGGAACTAATAGAAAATATAAAATTGATTAAAGTAAACCCAATTGAGGTGAACGAAAAACTCGAAAGTTTCGGAACTGCAACTTTAAGAGAGAAAGTATCGCTTTGGAATTTGTTAAGAAGGCCCAATATTGAAATTAAAGATTTAAGAACATTAACGCCAGAAATAGAATCTTTCTTTGCTAAATATTCAGATGATGTTTTAGAGCAAGCTGAAATAAATGTGAAGTACGAAAGCTACATTGAAAAAGAGCAATTAATGGTAAATAAATTAGAACGCTTAGAAAATTTAAATATTCCAACTGATTTTGATTATATGAAACTAAGTACAATATCAATTGAAGGTCGTCAAAAATTGACAAAAATTAGACCTCAAACAATTGGTCAGGCTTCTCGAATAAGTGGTGTTTCAGTTTCAGATGTTTCAGTTTTAATGGTTTATATGGGACGATAAGATTAAAAACCATTAAATATTAGACCTACAAGGAATTAAAAACCTTGTAGGTCTTTTTTGTATCTTTGTCAAAAAAAGAGAATATCATAAATAGCAGAAAATGGAACAACTCAATAATTGCCCTGTTTGTCAAGAAAGTACCTTTAATGATTTTTTACAAGTTCAAGATTATACAGTCAGTCAAAAGAAGTTTGAGATTGTTAGTTGTTCTAACTGTGGGTTTAAGTTCACAAATCCTCGGCCAGACCAAAATGAAATAGGGGAGTATTATAAAGCTGAATCTTACATTTCACACACAAATACTTCAAAAGGTTTAATTTCAAAAATATATCATACAGTAAGAACATTTACTTTAAAAAGTAAATTAAATCTTATCAATAGCCTTTATCCTCAAAAAGGAAAATTATTAGATGTCGGTTGTGGAACAGGAATGTTCTTAAATGTTTGTAGAGAAGATGGTTGGAAAGTAAATGGAATAGAACCTGATACAGGAGCAAGGCAAATTGCAGAGGAAATCAATAAGGCAACTATTAAAACAGAAATATTATCGTCGTTTAAAAATGAACAATTCGATATAATTACCATGTGGCACGTCCTCGAACACGTTCACTTGTTAGACGATACTATTGATTGGTTATCCGAAAGACTTTCAAAGGAAGGGTCATTGATAATTGCAGTACCGAATCACGAATCGAAAGATGCTGCAATATATGGAAAGCAGTGGGCAGCGTATGATGTACCGAGACATTTATATCATTTCTCGCAAAAAAGCATCAATCAACTTTTTGAACAGAAAGGATTCCTATTAGAAAAAACGCTCCCAATGAAATTTGATTCTTTCTATGTTTCAATGCTGAGTACCAAATACCAATCAGGAAAAATTAATTATCTAAAAGCATTTATAGATGGCTTAAAATCAAATCTAAGTGCTGGAAGTAATAACGGAAATTATTCAAGTTTAATTTACGTATTTAAGAAAATTTAAGTTTACGCACATACTTTTCCACAACCCTCAATAGTTATCAACGATTGAGGGTTTATTTTTGTACTTGATTAAAATTTCTCATAACGAAGATTTTTTATCAATTTTAGACAAATGAATAATTCAATAAATGTTTCACAAAAACTGAAACCTATTTTCCACAAAGTTATCAACATATTAACATGAGAATAAAACACATTGTATTGATAAGTTTTTTAAGTTTAATTATTGCAGAAATACTTTTAAGTTGTGCTCAAATAGTAGCACCGACGGGAGGGAAAAAGGATACGCTTGCTCCAAAATTGATAAAAGTTTTTCCAATAAATCAATCGAAAGAATTCAGAGGAAAAATAATAGAATTGCAATTTGATGAATATGTAAGCGTCGATAATATTCAACAGCAATTATCTATCACGCCAAATTTGGAAGGAACTTACGAAACTAAAATTTTACCTAAAGGAGCAAGATTGACTTTTGACAAACCCTTCAAAGAAAATACAACTTACAGTTTTAATTTCAGGAATACTTTTAAAGATATGAATGAGAGAAATCCGGCTAAAAATATTCGACTGGTTTTTAGTACAGGAAAATACATTGACTCGTTACAAGTGAGTGGAAAAGTAAAAAATCCATTAATCAATAAACCCATGTTGGACGTGAGTGTTGGTTTGTATTTATATTCAGACACGTTAAATCCTAAAAAAATAAAACCTTATTATTTTATAAAAACCGATACTTCAGGAATTTTTAACATTGAAAATGTAGCTGCAGGAAAATATAGAATTTATGCCATTACAGATGCTAATAGTAATTTATTATATGATGAAGCAAAAGAAATAATCGGGATAATTAAAGATACAATAACGTTGAAAAATAGTCTTCAAAATTTAGAAATCAACGTGACCAAAATGGAGAAAATTCCGAATAAAGTATTGAAAACCCGAAATACAGCAAATTACTATTACATTGAATATAATAGAGGAATCAAAAAAGTAAAAATAAACTTTAACGATAAAAAAGATAGTTTGGTTTATCAGCAAGTTGACAGTAGAAATGTAAGAATATTTAATACCAACAATAATTCAACGGATACATTAAAGGTGAAAATTTCTGTAACCGATTCTTTGGATAGAGTTTTTACGCACGACCAAAAAATTAAATTTAAAGTAAAATCAAAAAAAGATGATGGAGTAAAAGAAGATTTCAGTATGAAAGTAAAGCCATCTAATAATGAAGATATAGATTTAAAGGAAATTGGTTATAAGTTTACTTTTACTAAACCAATAAAAAATTACGATTTGAACAAAATAGAATTTTTAAATGATACACTTGTTCGAGTACCAATAGCAGAGAAAGACGTAAAGTGGAATGCTGAAAAAACTGAAATGAAAATTCAGTTGGATTCCAAAAAACCGAAAGAGTTTGTGAGAGTAAAAATTCCAAAGGCAACTTTTGTTTCAGTGGAAAATGACTCGACTGCCAATTTCATTTCAATCCACCCAATTCGTGATTCTGAAAATTATGGAATCATTGGTGGGGAAATTAAAAACCCGAAAAATAAAGGTTTCATTGTTCAGCTTTTAGATCAACAAAATGAGGTGATTCAAAAATTGGACAACGTTTTAAAGTACCAATTTACCTTCGTAAAAGCGGGTACATATTATGTAAGATTAATCGTTGACGAAAATCGAAATGGTCGGTGGGATGCAGGTGACTTGGAAAAAAATGTTCTTCCCGAAGAAATCAAGTTCGCTCCGGACAAGATTAAGTTGAAACAAAACTTTGAACTGACAGGGTATGATTTTACAATTGAATAAATCACAAAGAAGCAGTATGCTACAATTTATTGAAATAAGCCTGTTTATCACTGTGGATAAGTACATAAATGTGACATTAGCCCAAATATAAAAGTGGATAAGGTATGGTTTTTGAACATTGAAAATGTGGATATATCAATAGCCATTGTGGATTCTAAAATAGACTAAATTTGAGCGTGGATAACTATTTGGTTTTGGGGCATTGAAATGACAACTTTGCCACACAATTTAGTCATTGTGGATAGCGTTGATAAATTGACAATACTTATACACAAAAGTGTCTATAAAATATAATGTACTTGTAAATCAATATGTTATATGTTGATAACTCAATTTTAACTGTGGATAAATAATGACAAATAAACAGTTTTTCGTGAAAAATATGTTTCACAATAGTAATCCACATATACACAGTATAATAGATATAGTAGTTTTCTTTTTTTTGAAAAATTTAAAATAAAAAATAATGATTTATTATAATGTAATGTTGAAAACTTTTTTGAAAATATTTTGTCTTTTGATTTTGGTATTTTGTTCGATGGAAGCTTCCGCACAGGAAACAGAATTGGGAATGGAATATATGAAAGCGGGTGAGTACGAAAAAGCAAAGACCATTTTTCAGAAATTGTCAAAAAATAAAGAAACGGCTAAACTTATCCACAAGCCATATTTGCAAACGCTCATAAAATTGAAGGAGTTTGAGGAAGCGGAAAAGTTTGCAAAAAAGGAAATCAAAAATTCGGATGGTAATCCCAAGTACATTACGGATTATGCGAGACTTTTAGAAATTGGCGACAAAAAAGAAGAAGCACAAAAACAATACAATTTGGCGATTGAAAAAGTAAAGTCGGATGATTCAGCTTTGATGGAATTGGTTACGGATTTTTCCCAAAATCAACAATTCGATTTAGCTATACAAACGATTGAGAAAGGAAGAGCTTATGCTAAATTAGAAGATAAGTTTTCGGTTCAGTTAGCAAAGTTGTACCGTATTCAAGGCAAAACTCAACAAATGATTGAGGAATACCTAAAGTTTGGCTTAATGGCTGACAATCGAGAAATGGTGCAGTCAATCCTTCAAGATGAACTAAAGGATGAGAAAGAAATTGAACAATTAGAAAAAGTGCTGTACACGAAGGTTCAACAGTTCCCTGACGAATCGTATTATAGTGAGTTGTTAATCTGGCATTTGATTCAAAAAAAAGAATTCTATAAAGCTTTTGTCCAAGCAAGAGCTTTGGATAGACGGTACCGAAAAGATGGAGTGCAAGTTACCGATTTAGGTTTCTTGGCTCATCAAAATAAAGATTACGTTAACTCTGGGAAGATTTTTGAATATTTAGTGAAAGAATATCCTCGCAATCAAAATTATCCTCTTTGGCGGCGAATGTTGATAAATGCAAAGGAGGAAGTTATCAAAAGTGTTTATCCTATCAACACCGCCGATATTAGATTGTTGATCAACGAATATTCAAAGATGTTGGAAGAATTGGGAACAAACCAAAGAACACTCGAAGCCGTAAGAAGTAAAGGACTTTTGTATGCGTTTTATCTAAATGAAAAAGATACGGCAATTGTTGTTTTAGAAAATGCAATTAGACTTGCTAACGGCGACCAACAATTTATCGACCGATGCAAATTAGATTTGGGGGATGTCTATCTGTTAAAATCGGAACCTTGGGAAGCAACCTTGATTTATTCACAAGTAGAAAAATCTGAAAAAGATAGTCCGTTGGGTTATGATGCCAAATTGAGAAATGCCAAATTAGCGTATTATCGAGGAGATTTTGAATTATCAAAAGAGGTATTGGATATTTTAAAACAAGCCACTACCCGAGAAATTGCGAATGATGCTATGGAATTGAGTTTATTGATTCAAGAAAATACGGGAAGTGATAGTACCGAAAGTGCTATGAAAGCCTATTCAAATGTAGAGTTGTTATTATTTCAGCACAGAAATGATGAAGCAGTAGCAAATTTAATTGCTATGGAAAAAAACTTTAAAGGTGACCCGCTCGAAGATGAAATTATTTATTTGCGAGCAATGACTTATTTAAAACAAGGTGATGTGGAAAAAGGGGTGAAAGATTTGGAAACCATTATCCAAAAATTCCCGATTGAATTAAAAGGAGACGATGCAACTTACTACTTAGCAAAAACATACCAGGAAAAATTAAATCAGTCAGCTAAAGCAATGAAATTGTACCAAGAGTTATTAACCAAATATCCAGGAAGTATTTACGGAGCTGATGCCAGAAAGAGATTTAGAAATTTAAGAGGTGATACAATAAATTAAATGTCATTTTCGTATTCAATACAAACCGCAGGTTTTTAACAACTTGCGGTTTTTTGTTGATAACCCATTTATTAAACTGCATGATAAAAATTTACTTGTAATATTGGATTTAATAATAAGTCCAAACTCAATACTTATCCACATTCAAGTAAATTTATCCACATGAAACCTCAATTCATTACACTGCTCGTGTCAATTTCTTTGATAAATCAAGCATTTTGTCAAGTCAAAGAAACAAAAAACAATTTTGCTTGTAACTATTTTGGCAGAAATGTTTCGCCTCAAGAAATTTGTCCACAAATGCAGGGGTTTGTGTCGGATAGTCACGCTGAACAAGTTATTGGACAGTTTGCTAAAAAGATGGGACAATTTCACAGTAAGTTTAAAGTAATGCAATGTTCAAATACCGATAATTGTTTTGCTACGGTAATTGAAGGTCAGCCCTACATTATTTATGATAACGCATTTTTGAACAGAGTTGAAGCAACAACCAAAACTGACTGGGCGGCAGTTTCCATTTTAGCCCATGAAATTGGTCATCATGCTAATTTTCATACAATTGATGGAACGGGAAGTCGTCCAGATAAGGAACTTGAAGCAGATTATTTTTCAGGTTTTTGGTTGCATGAGATGGGAGCTAATCTTTCACAGTCGCAAGAAGCCATGAAACATTTTCAGGGAGAATATGTAACTTCAACGCATCCACCACGTTCGCAAAGATTGGACGCTATCGAAAAAGGATGGAAAGAAGCCGAAAATCTTCATCCAAGAATTTCGGCTATTCCACAAAGAACCCAACCCAACCCAGTGCCAGTAGAAAGTAAAGTGGTAATCCAACCAGAAGCAAAAGTTCAACAACGGAGAAGCCCAGTAATTGAAAGGGATATAGAATTAGAAAATATTTCAACAATTAATAAAACTGGTTGTATTTCAGGAAATTGTGCGAATGGAAATGGATTATACGTCCACCCAACGCAAGGAAGTTATAAAGGAAGTTGGCGAAATGGAAAGCGGGATGGTTTTGGAACACATTATTACGCTAATGGAAATAAAATGTACGTCGGCGAATATGTACTTGGAAAAAGACAAGGTAGCGGAACGTATTATTTTCCGAATGGCGAACGATACGAAGGGCAATTTATAAATGATAAAACTACCAATAATGGTGAGTTTATTTTAACAAATAGCGAAGACGATACAGAAATAGAATTAACCTATATTTTTTCCGATGGACGAAGAGAGATAATAAAAATAACTGAAGAAGAGGAAGAATAATTAAAAAAGCTCAATCCCAAAAAGATTGAGCTTTTTTAATAGGCTTTTGAGCAAAAATAAATCAAAAGACAAATAAAATAATTATGCTTGCATACCATTTCATTTCTTTTAAACTTATATATTTGCTAAACAGTTTTTAGAATTAATAAAATTAAAAATTGTATTTAAGGAGGAAGCGTATTATCGACAATTATTAAAATCATTTTATGAAAAGTAACCCAAATATTACCAGAGTTTTTGATTTACTGCCAAATTGTACATTGCCAGTAAATAAAAATGATGTTTTTGCCAGTAAGGTAAATGGTGAATGGAAAAAGTACGGTGCAAAAGAAGTTATAGAAATTGTTAATAACGTAAGCCTTGGTTTGATTAAATTGGGTGTAAAAAAAGATGATAAAATAGCTATTATTTCTCCGAATCGACCAGAATGGAATTTTATAGAAATGGGAGTACAGCAAGTTGGAGGAGTTTCTGTTCCGATGTACCCAACCATAACGATTGAAGATTATCGCTATATTTTTAATGATGCTGAAGTAAAATATATATTTGTTGCTGATAATGCTTTATTAGCTAAAGTTCGTCAAGCAACTGAATCATTGTCAGGAATTGAAGGAGTATATACATTTGATAAAATAAAAGGAGCAAAACACTGGTCGGAAGTCACAGATTTAGCAAAGGACGAAAATGTAAAACAGTTAGAACCTTTAAAAGCTGCTGTTCAACCAGATGACCTTTTAACGCTTATCTATACATCTGGCACTACGGGTCAACCGAAAGGTGTAATGTTGACTCATAATAATATAATTGCAAATTTAGAGGGAATTGTAGAAGGAAAAGCTCTTGACCTTCTGCCCGAAGATGTAGCATTGAGTTTTCTTCCACTTTGTCATATTTATGAGCGTACAGATGTTTATGTGTATATGTACTATGGCGTATCTATTTACTACGCCGAAAGTATGGATACGATTGCTGATAATCTAAAAGAAGTTAAACCTCATGTTTTTGCTACCGTTCCGAGACTTTTGGAGAAAGTTTATGATAAAATTGTGGCAAAAGGATACGAACTTTCAGGCATAAAAAAGCAACTATTTTTCTGGGCATTGAATTTGGGTTTAAAATACGACCCAATGAAGCCAATGGGTTGGTGGTATGATATGCAATTGAAAATTGCCAGAAAGCTTATTTTTAGCAAATGGCAAGAAGCATTGGGCGGAAATATCAAACTTGTAGCTTCTGGTTCGGCAGCTCTTCAACCACGCCTTTCAAGAATTTTTTGGGCAGCGGGTATTCCAATTGCCGAAGGTTACGGGCTTACTGAAACATCTCCAGTAATTTCTGCCAGTGTTTTAACGGATTTTAGAATTGGTTGCGTAGGAACAATTTTGCCAAATATAGAATTAAAAATTGCGGAGGATGGTGAAATTTGTGTAAAAGGACCGTCAATCATGAAAGGTTATTACAAAAAACCACAAGCAACGGCGGAGGCAATTGATGTTGATGGCTGGTTTCATACGGGAGATATTGGTGAATTATCGGAAGGAAAATATTTGAAAATTACCGACCGTAAAAAAGAAATCTTCAAAACATCAGGTGGAAAATACGTTGCTCCGCAATTAGTAGAAAACAAATTGAAAGAATCCGTTCTGATTGAACAAGCCATTGTGGTAGGCGAGGGACAAAAATTTCCATCAGCATTAGTAATACCAGAATTTAATGCCTTGAAAGATTGGTGTTCGAGAAATGGAATTGAATATTCTGATGATGCTCAAATGATTCAAAATCAGAAAGTAAAAGCAAAATTAGACGAAGAAGTAAAAGATTTAATGAAAAATATTGCTCAATATGAACAAGTCAAAAAAATAGAATTATTGCCTAAATTATTTACGATTGATAGTGGAGAATTAACACCAACATTAAAATTAAAAAGAAAGGTTATCCATAATAAATATAAGGATTTGATTGAGGGAATGTATGATTAGGAATAAAAAATGCTCTGTAAATTTTACAGAGCATTTTTTATTAGTTGTGTTATTTTAAAAGATATGCCTTAAAATTAGCAAAATCTTTAGTCATCGGAATAGCTACTTTCTCTTTAGACAATAAAGCTGATAGGCGTTCTGGAACTTCAACAGATGTTCCTAAAGTCTCTTCAACAACATCTAAAAATTTAGCAAAATGAGCTGTTGATAATAATACGCCAGCTACCTCTTCATCTATTGTATCGGTATAAGATTTTAGCCCTAAATATGCGACTGCCGTATGCGGACACATTACGTAGCCTATACGGTCGTAAACGTCTTTCATTGCTTTGCGAGTATCAGTATCATCACTAAAATCTCCTGTAATATGGGTAACTACCTGCTCGTGATTATCGCCTGCCAATAAACGCATACGCACAAAGTTTGAAGGATTTCCAACATCCATTGCATTTGAAATAGTTTCCTGCGATGGTTTTGGTTCATATTTACCCGTTTCTAAATAAGTAGGAACGACGTGATTTACATTGGTTGCCGCTACAAACATTTTCACGGGTAAGCCCATTTGTTTTGCAATTAGTCCTGCCGACAAGTTTCCAAAATTGCCACTTGGTACGCAAAAAACAACAGGTTTTGTATTTCCAGCTCTTTTTAATTCTGCAAAAGCATTGAAATAATAAAAAGATTGTGGAATCAAACGACTAATATTAATTGAGTTTGCCGAGGCTAAATTGAAAGTAGAAGACAATTCTTTATCTAAAAATGCTGATTTCACCAAAGCCTGACAATCATCAAAAGTCCCTTCAACTTCTAACGCAGTTACATTTTCGCCTAAAGTTGTCAATTGTTTTTCTTGAATATCAGAGACTTTTCCTTTTGGATATAAAATCGTCACTTTGATACCAGGGGTTTTATAAAAACCTTGAGCAACTGCTCCGCCAGTATCGCCCGAAGTGGCTACTAAAATGTGAATATCTTTTTGAGATTTTTGCAAGAAATACGACATTAACGAAGCCATAAATCTCGCACCAAAGTCCTTAAATGCCATTGAAGGGCCGTGGAATAATTCCAATACAAAGGTGTTTTTCTCAATTTCAACTAAAGGAGCATCAAAATCAATCGCCCGATTTACGATAATTTTTAAATCTTCATCTGAAATATCATCGCCCAATAATGTCTTTGAAACCTCAAAAGCAATATCAGTAATTGACATTTTTTCGATATTCTCAAAAAAAGATGCAGGTAAGGTCGGAATGACGTGAGGCATATACAAACCATTATCGGGTGGTAAACCTCTAAAAACTGCCTCTTCTAATGAAACATCTGGACTTTGATGATTTGTGCTGTAAAGTATCATAAACTAATTTTTGGTTCAAAATGAAAGTAAACCGTAAAATGAAAATCGTATTATTGATTACAAATTTTAATTCTGACTTTTAAATCTTCAATAAAAAGTATTAATTTGAGTTTGTAAAATTACGCCAAAGCTTTAAATAATTCTAAAAAACAC
This sequence comes from Bacteroidota bacterium, assembly GCA_040387735.1. GTDB lineage: Bacteria > Bacteroidota > Bacteroidia > Cytophagales > Spirosomataceae > Arcicella. Next base: position 2,869 of record JAZKDE010000084.1, on the reverse strand, counting down.
CATGTTCAATAAAATTCGCTACTACCTACGGGATTATTTTGCCTTTAATCAAACCGAAATCAAAGGATTCATGCTAATGATTTTCTTAATTGTGGCTTTGATTATCTCTATTTTCTTTTTTGATTTCCTTCCAGAGAATCCTAAAACTGCCAAAACTATCGACCCAAAGCGGGTGGAGGAAATAATGGCGAGGATTGAAGTGAAAGAATCGGATAAGAAAGACGCTTTCCAAAACCGATATGATAATAAGTACGAAAAATACGATGCTGAAAAAACATCGTCAAGAATTGCTAAATTATCACCTTTCGACCCAAATCAGGCTACTCAAGAACAATTTGAAGAATTAGGTGTTGCCAAATGGATGGCAAAACGAATTATTAATTATCGTTCAAAAGGTGGACAATTCCGTAAAAAAGAAGACCTGCAAAAGATTTATGATTTTCCGACCGACCTTTATTCAAAATTAGAGCCATATATTGTTCTGCCTGAAAAAAGTCAGAAAGGATCTATGCCATTCGCAAAAACCGAAATAAATTCGGATGCAAAGCCTATTTCGAGTTTTCCCGTAAAAGAATCTTTCAAGCCTGTAAACTTTGACTTGAACCGTGCTGACACCAATGATTTGAAAAAACTCAAAGGAATAGGTTCAAAATTATCTGCCCGAATAATTAAATATCGAGATATGATTGGCGGATTTTATTCTGAAAATCAAGTAAAAGAAGTTTATGGATTAGATTCAATTGTTGTGGACGAGGTTTTGAAATACGGAACGATTAAAAACCCATTACTTCGTAAAATCAAAATAAATGAAGTAACTGCGGAAGAATTCAAACATTATTACATTCGCCCGTACATCGCCAAATCCATCATTGCTTATCGCCAACAACACGGTAATTTTTCCTCAAGAAAAGATTTTGAACCAATCAAATTATTAGATGCTAAAACCTTGGATAAGGTTTTTCCGTATTTTGAATTTTAATCGAGAAATCCTTCCCTTCATCCCTTCAACTGATTAACAATCGTTTAAAGATTTTCCGTAATTTTACATTGAACAAAAACACTTTATCAAATGTCAATAGGATTTTTTAACGTCCCGAAGCCTCAAAATGAGCCTATCAATTCTTACGCACCCAATACGCCGCAGCGTGAAGCACTTAAACTAAAGTTGGCTGAAATGCGGAGTCAAGTAACCGATGTACCAATGTATATTGGTTCAGAGGAAGTAAGAACTAACAATAAACTTCCCCTTACGTGTCCACATGACCATCAGCATATTTTAGGATATTACTACGAAGGAGATGCAACGCACGTAAACCAAGCTATTCAATCTGCTCTTGATGCACGTGAACAATGGGCTAATTTACCTTGGGAAAATAGAATTGCAATTTTCTTAAAAGCGGCTGACCTCTCTGCTAATAAGTATCGAATGGATTTGAATGCAGCAACAATGCTTGGACAATCTAAAAATGCTTACCAAGCCGAAATAGATTCTGCTTGTGAGTGGATAGATTTCCTTCGTTTTAATGCCCATTTTGCTGCTCAAATTTATGCTCAACAACCAGAGTCATCGGAAGGAGTTTGGAATCGCTTGGAATATAGGCCATTAGAAGGATTTGTTTTTGCCGTAACTCCGTTCAATTTCACTGCAATTGCAGGGAATCTTCCAGCATCTGCGGCATTAATGGGTAATGTCATTGTTTGGAAACCTTCTCCACAGCAAATTTATTCGGCTAATGTTTTGATGAAAATCTTAAAAGAAGCGGGTTTGCCAGATGGAGTTATCAACTTGATATATACTGATGGTCCTCTAACAGGAGATATTGTATTCAAACATCCTCAATTTGCTGGAGTTCACTTTACTGGAAGTACTAAAGTTTTTCAACATATCTGGAAAACTATCGGTGAAAATATTCATGTTTATAAGACCTATCCAAGAATCGTTGGAGAAACTGGTGGAAAGGATTTCGTCGTAGCTCATAAGTCGGCTGACCCTAAAGCGCTATCTGTTGGATTAGTAAGAGGTGCATTTGAATATCAAGGACAGAAATGTTCAGCCGCATCACGGGCTTATGTACCCAAAAACCTTTGGCAAGAAACATCTGAATATATAAAGCAAGATTTGCAATCCATAAAAATGGGTGTTACTGAAGACTTCTCCAATTTTATAAATGCCGTAATTGATGAAAAAGCTTTTGATAAAATTGTTAACTATATAGAACAAGCAAAAAAATCAGATACAGCTATTATTATAGAAGGGGGAAATTATGATAAATCAAACGGCTATTTTATTGAACCAACTATTATACTTACGGAAGACCCTTACTATACTACTATGTGTGAGGAAATCTTTGGGCCTGTACTTACCATATATGTTTATGATGAGGATAAGTATGAAGAAACTTTAGATATTGTAAATGCTACTTCTGAATATGCACTAACAGGTGCTGTTTTCGCCCAAGATCGATACGCTGTTGCAATCGCCAACCAAAAGCTCATAAATGCTGCAGGAAATTTTTACATTAATGACAAACCAACTGGCGCCGTAGTTGGACAACAACCTTTTGGAGGAGCAAGAGCTTCGGGTACAAATGATAAAGCTGGTTCAATGCTTAATCTATTGAGATGGGTATCACCAAGAACGGTCAAGGAGACTTTTGTTTCTCCCAAAGACTACAAATATCCCTTCTTGTCTTAACTCATAGTAATCAAGACTATTATAGTGTCCTCAAAAGCCGGAAGTTTAGATTGATAAATCTAAACTTCCGGCTTTTTGCCTATCTGATTAAAACACATGACTATTTTTCAAATACTAACGAAAAACAATGATTATGTATTGAGATTAAAAGGAAAGCCCGTGAGGGTTTTTCTT